>DASYXW010000066.1:0-45410 GCA_035934405.1 Terriglobia bacterium | reverse complement strand
CGCGCCGCACACGGAGAGACGGCGCCGGGATATCTTGTACTCTCGAACTCCCTGTACGCGCTGCTCTACATTGTCATCCTGGTCTCAGCGGCGATCCTGATTTTCGAAGAGCGCGAGTTCCGGTGAACCGATTTTAGATTTTCGATTAAGGAACAGGGCCGCTGAATGAATCTGAGAACAAACGGATCGAATCGTCGGATAAACATGGCCAGCCTCAATCCAAAATCCAAAATTCAAAATCCAAAATGGCAGGCGGTGACGATTCTGATTCTGGCCTTCATCGCCACGGTTCCACTCCGCCAGACGATGGACGCGGCGGGCGGCATCGCCGAGGCAGCCGGAAGTCCGCTGTACGTTTCTTCCGGCGCAACGGCGCGGCGGCTGGCGCTCGGCTACGACGGGTTGCTGGCGGACGTTTACTGGACCCGCGTGGTGCAGTACTACGGGCGGGAGCGCCTGACGGGCACGGGCGGCACGACCGGCGCGAATCGCTACGAGCTGCTGGGCCCGTTGCTTCGCATCACCACCACGCTCGACCCGCATTTGCTTATCGCTTACCGGTTCGGAGCGATCTTCCTGGCCGACAATCCCCCGGACGGCGCCGGACAACCGCAGGAGGCGTTGGCACTGCTCCGTCGAGGCATCGTGGCTAATCCGGATTACTGGCGCCTATGGCAGGACTTGGGTTTCATTTACTACTGGGACTTGAAGGACTACGACCGCGCTGCCCGGGCGTTTCAAGCGGGCAGCGAGCGGCCCGGCGCCGCGATGTGGATGAAGGCCATGGCGGCGACGATCGCGGCCAAGGGCGGGGAAACACAAACTTCGCGGTTGCTGTGGTCCGAAATCTATCGCCAGGCGGGGAACGACTCCATTCGCCGCAGTGCGCTGGCGCATCTCGCGGCGCTCAAAGCACAGGACGAAATGAACAAGCTGGATGCGCTCCTCGCTCAGTATAAACAGCGAACGGGCGAACCTGCGAAGTGGTTGCGCGATCTTGTGGCCGCGGGGTTGCTGCGCTCCGAGCCGCTGGACCCCTCCGGGGCGCCGTACGTCGTTGGGACTGACGGGCGCGCGGCACTGGCGCCAGCCAGCAAGGTTGATATGAGGCTATTGAAGTGAAACTGCCTGTTCCCGCGCAAGCGGGAGTCCACGGTAAAGGACAAACTGACAACTGATAAACTGACCAACTGATCAACTCTTTATGGAAGCCGTTCAATTCATCTTCTGGGAAGCGATTAAAGCGCTGGCCCTAGCGGTCCTGGGTCTGCTGGCCATTAAAGCCGCCTCGGGGCTGCGACTGAAAACCCTGGCGCGAGCAGGACTTTACGCCTTGGTCTTGGCCCTGGCGGCGCTGGGCGCTCGTGGACTGGGCCTAGACATAGCGGCCGAGGTGGCTTACTGGACGAGCATCCGGAGCCTGAATCGCTCGGACGTGCCTCAGGCGTATCTCAGCGCCCTGCGAGCGGTGGAGCGGCGTCCGGCGAATCTCCATTACTGGCAAGCGCTGGCTCGCGCCAAGCTCTCGGGACGCCAGTTCCAGTCGTTAGTCGAAGACCAGCCAGCGTTCTTGCAACTGGCTCGCGGGCCGCTCGACGAGGATGACCTGCTTCGCTTCGCGCTCTGCCGCTACTCCCTGCAGCAATACGGCCAGGTGATTCCAATGACTCAGGAACTGATTCGCGCGAGTCCGGTTTACACCGAGCCGTACGTCCTCGAGGGACTCACCTATACGGCGCTCAAGAAGTATCCCCAAGCCGAGAAGGACTTTCTCAATGCGCTACAGCTTTATCCCAGCCAGGCGGATGCGGTGGAGGGGCTGGCGCAGGTTTACTTCCTCACCGGCGAGACGGGCAAGGCTCGCGCCGTGCTCGAGGCCACGGCCAAATATCCGTTCCCGCCCAAGGCGCGGAAACGCTTCGCGGCTCTCGAAGACCTCTATGGACAATAATCGCCGGCTGACGATCCCGTTGCGGCTCGAAGACGTGGTGGCGCTCGCGTTCTTCCTCATCAACCTCGCCATGCAGATTGCTTTCAGCGAACTGCGCGGCCAAAACCTGAGCCCTGCTGACGTTCTGATTATCGTGCCGGCTGTCGCCGTGCTGCTCGGTAAGGAACTCGTGCATTATTTCATCACGAGCCGCGGCCAGCATCTCGAGTCCGGCGGCGACCTGGTGAACTTTGCCCGGCCCTATTGGGAAATCGTGCGCGACTGGACACCTTTTTTGATCATTCTGCTCATGTACTATTCGCTCTGGGGTGACGCGACGCATCTGCTGGTCACCCATGACCGCGACGCGGCGCTCGTCGCCTGGGATCAACGCTTGTTCGGATTCCAGGCGAGCGTCGCCATCCAGCGTCTCATCAGCCCATCGCTGACCGTCTGGATGCAGTTCGCTTACGCCTTCCACCTCTTCAATATTCCGATCGTGGCCTGTTTCATTTATCTGCGCCGGCCGCGGGCGCGGTTCCGCGAAATGATGTGCGGCCTGCTCGTGGTGAGTTTTCTGGGTCTCGTCGGCTACGTTGCCGTCCCGGCCATCGGGCCGATGTACACGCTGCACAGCCAATACACCGTGGGACTCAGCACGCCGGTCGAGGCGTTCAATCGCGAGATGCAATTCATGGACTTCGCCCGTATTCGTCGCGACGTCTTTCCCAGCCTGCACGTCGGCATTTCGTTTGTCGTCTGGCTCTATGCCTGGCGGAACTCCAAGAGGTTGGCCTGGATTCTGTCGCCGCTTATTCTGAGTCTCTGGGTATCCACCATCTATCTTCGCTATCATTACCTGGTGGACTGCCTGGCCGGACTGCTGCTTGCCCCTCTGAGTTTCTGGCTGGCTAATTTCCTTTTCCGGCGCTTCGGAGAAGTTCGAGTTTCCCTTCCGCTGCCGGCCGCGTGGGCGAATCGGATTCACGGGAGGGTTCGGCTTGACGTGTAGTTTACTATATGTCAAAATACGTCCTGTTTTGAGTGCTGCATTTATTTGCCGCGAAGGCGAATCACAGACTTCACTCGTGCCCACAACAGGTGGGGGGGAAACCCGCTGCCGTGGGTCGTCGGGGAGGTGGGTAGAATGAATAGTCCGAGGGGGAAGTGAACCTAAAGAATTATACGAACGAAGCCGTCAACATATTGAAAACAAAGCATCGTGATTTTATAAAACCAGCGAAAGCCGTCAACTATTTGAAAGTAAGACGCTTATTTAATCAAATCCGTCATCTTGTTGATAGCAAAATGTTTAATTTACTTACACAATCGCCGTACGTAGCATTAGGAGTCGGCGATGGCTGCTTTTCTGTGGCGCCAACTGCGGTAGGTCGAAAAGCGCGAGATGCTACGAACAAAGCCGTCAAGCTATTGAAAATAAAGCATAGTAATTTTATGAAGAAGGGCTAAAGCTGTCAACGTATTGATAACATTGATCGAGTTCCATTCCGGTGCGTAGACTTCCCCGGAAATGCAATCTGATGGAAAAGCCGCAGCCGCTCGAAACCAACGACGCCGCACTATTCACCGCCCACCCGTCTTCACCGGCTCCTCCCGCTACCGCTCGGATTTCGACTGCCGCTGAGGCCATGCACTGGCCCGACCGGGCTCTGATCAGCCTGCTCATTCTCGCCTCCGTCGTGCCCTACGCCAACACCCTGTTCAACGCCTTCGTCTACGACGACAACACGCAGGTGATGAACAATCCCTACATTCAGAGCTTCCATCACCTGAGAGCGATCTTCTCAACCACCGTCTGGTCGTACGTGGGCGCGCAGGGAGTCACCAACTATTACCGGCCGATGATGACTCTCGGATATCTCCTCTGCTACAAGTTCTTCGGCGGGGAGGTGGCCTATGGCTTCCACCTGGCAAACGTTCTCCTTCATGCCGCCGTAGTCTGCGTTCTGTTCAAGGTGACCGAGCTGATGGTGAAGGACAGAACCTGGGCGTTCGCGGCGGCGGCCCTGTTCGCCCTGCACCCGATTCACACCGAGTCGGTGGCCTGGATCGCGGCCGTCACCGATCTTGAGGTGACCCTTTTCTATCTACTCGCGTTCTGGTTGTTTCTGAAGGTGGCGCAACCCGGCGGCGGCCGGTCGGAACTGGCGCTTGCGGGCATGGTCGTGGCATTCCTACTGGCGCTTCTTTCCAAGGAACAGGCGCTCACCTTTCCGGCGCTGGCGGTTGTTTACGAACACTTCTATCGCGAAGATCGGGCTGAGACGCGCTGGTCGCAAAAGTTCTCGCGTTACGGCGTGCTTTGGCTTCTGGTCGTGGCTTACTTGCTGTTCCGGGTGCGCGCCTTCGGGGCGCTCGCGCCGGTGAAGCAGATCTCAAATCTCACGCGCCGGGAAGCGCTGCTTTCCGCCCTCGCCCTCATCGGACAGTACTGCGGCAAGCTTCTCTGGCCGGTTCACCTTTGCGCTTTCTATGTCTTTCGCCGCAGCACCACGCCGCTTGACCCTCGAGTCCTGGCTGGCGCCGGTGCCTTGATTTTGGTCGCGATACTGTTCGTCGCGCTGGCGCGGTGGGAGCGGCTTGTCTCTTTCGGGATCATCTGGTTTTTTGCTACGCTCGCACCCGTCTTGAACGCGCAATGGATGGCCGCGAACGTTTTCGCCGAACGTTATCTCTACCTGCCCTCGGTGGGTTTCTGCTGGGTCCTAGGCTTCGGGTGCGCCCGCCTGTGGGCGGCGATCTCGAAGCGACCGGCGCGCTGGCGGTGGGTGTGCGCGGCTGGCTTCGGTATGGTTGCGGCGCTATGCGCGGCGCGCATCGTGCTGCGGAATCGCGACTGGCGAAACGATGTCGTGCTTTATACTCGAACTCTGGCCGTTTACCCGGACGCCTACCCGATTCGGAACAACCTGGGCACGGTCTACTGGATGCAGGGCAACGTTGCCGGGGCGGAGCGCGAGTGGCAGCGGGCGCTCGAAGCCAACCCCGGCAATGCCATCGTGCTCAACAATCTCGGTCTGGTGATGAGCAAAGAGAAGAGATTCCCGGAAGCAGTCGAGTTCTTCCGCCGCGCCATGCGGCGTAAGCCCAATTACACCGATCCGCATCTCAACCTCGGGTCGGTCTTGCGGCAATTGGGCGAGGAGACGGGACCGAACAGCGGGGCCGAACTCCAGTTGCGGGCCGCGGTGGCGCTTTCGCCGCTCAATGCTCATGCCCGAAACGAGCTCGGCCAGTTGTATCTCAACTCCGGCCGTTTGCTCGATGCCGCAGAGCAGTTCCAGCGCTCCGTTGAGAGCGAGCCCAACCCCGTCGCTTACGATGCGCTCGGGGATATCGAGATGCGTCGGGGCGAGACCGGCAAAGCCAAGGGGTCTTTCAGCCGTGCGCTCGTGCTTGGACCGTTCGACAGCCACGCGCACTTCGCCTTGGGAGCGATCGACGCGGCGGCGGGTCGCGCGGCACAGGCGCTCGACGAGTATAACCAGGGCTTGCAGACAGACCCGGCCAACTCCGAGGCGCTCGCGGCTGTTCGGAAGCTGAAGAATCCGGGAGCAAACTCGGCGGGGCCCAGCGGGGACAGGAAATGAACACAGCCGGAGTCCCAAGCCCTGCTTCAAGCCCTGGGGGGCAAGACCTGGAGGCGCCCGTTTCCTCGCCTCAAGCCTTGCCTTTGCAGCCGGTCAATCTGTCCGGACACGATCGCTCGCGCTGGCCGAGCATCGCGCTCGCTGCAATCCTGGCGCTCGCCGCCGGTTTGCCCTACGCCAACACCCTGCTCAATTCCTTCGTGTATGACGACTCGATCCAGGTGCTCAATAACCCTTACCTTCGCAACTTCCATCACCTGCGTGAAATTCTGACCACCACTGTCTGGTCGTACCTCGGCGGCGCCCAGGGCCTCACCAACTACTACCGGCCCCTGATGACGCTGCAGTACCTCACGTGCTACCAGCTCTTCGGCTTCCGCGCTTCGATGTTTCACCTGGCCAACGTGCTCCTCCACGTCGCCGTGGTCCTCCTGCTTTTCGCCGTCACCGCCCTGTTGTTCCAGGATCGGTCCCTGGCCTTCGTGGCCGCGGCAGCGTTTGCTCTTCACCCCATTCACACCGAGTCGGTGGATTGGATCGCGGGCGTCACCGACCTGCAGCTCACGTTTTTCTTTCTGTTGGCCTTCTGGTTCTTCCTGAACGCAGCCAAGCCCGATGGGAAGCTATCGATTCCAGCGGAGATCGGAATGGCGATCTCATTTGCCCTGGCCCTGATGTCCAAGGAGCCAGCGGCGACCTTCCCTGTGCTCGCGATGGTGTACGAACATTTGTTCCGAAGCGATCGCGCTCGAACCAACTGGATGCGGAAGCTCTCGCGGTATGGCGTCCTCTGGGTGCTCGCGGCCGGTTACTTCCTTCTTCGCGTTCACCTTTTCGGCCGCTTCACGCCTGCTCCGCCGTCGAGGGCAAACCTGGCGCTCGACGATCGGACTGTTTCCGCGCTGGCGTTGGTTGGGCAATACGCATGGAAGCTCCTGTGGCCCGTCCGGCTTTGCGCCTTCTACGTGTTCCCAGAAGGTTGGGCCGCGCTCTTTCCCTGGATGGGGGCCGGCCTCCTTGCTCTGTTGCTGAGCGCCATTCTGTTCTTCTTATTCTGGAAAAGATCCAGAGTTCTCTGTTTTGCGCTTACCTGGATTCTGCTGACGCTCGTGCCGGTGCTGGACGTGCGCTGGATGGCCGCGAATGCTTTCGCCGAGCGGTATCTCTACCTGCCGTCGGTGGGATTCTGCTGGCTGCTGGCCGGCCTCGGGACCGCACTCTGGCGGCTTGCTTCCCGGCGCGGTTCCGGCTGGAAGGTTGCCCTGGCCTCCACGGCCGGAGTGCTTGCTGCGCTCGCCGCCGGGCGCATTGTGACGCGCGGCCCTGACTGGCATGATGATGTGGCGTTTTGCAGGACAACGCTGGCTAGTTCGCCTGGCGCCTACCCGATCCTCAACAATCTGGGCATGGATTACTGGAAGCAGGGCAATGCGCAAATGGCCGAACAGGAATGGTTGAAGGCCGAGGCTCTGGCGCCGGGCGCGGCCTACATTCTTGACAATCTGGGCGCTCTGTACGTCAGTGAGAAGCGATACGACGAAGCTCGGGCCGTATTGAACCAATCTCTGGGCACGGTCCCCACTGATTCCGACGCCCTTCGCGAGCTCGGGATGCTCTACCGGCAGCTCGGGCAGCGGGAGGCGGCGGAGCGGGAGTTCAAGGCGGCGCTGGCCCTTTCACCTTACGAAGTAAGAGTTCACAACGAGCTGGGCGAGATGTATTTCGATGAGGGACGGTGGGCGGAGTCATCGGCGGAGTTCCACGCGTCGTTGGATTCGGAGCCCACCCTCCGGGCCTACTTCGGTCTCGGGCTGCTCTATTGGCGGTTGGGAGAGCAGTCGCAGGCCGAGAATAATTTCAAGGCCGCCGAGGCGCTTGATCCCTCGGACGCCCGCGCACATTTCATGCTGGCCCTGCTTTATGGGACGACGGGGCGGGTTGTCGAAGCCAGGCGCGAGTATGATGCGGGCCTCAAAATCGATCCACACAACAATCTGGGCGCTCTGTATGTCACCGAGGCGCAGTCCGCCTTCAAGAAATGGGAGTCGCAGGCTCCTAAACCCTAACGATGAAACGGATGGATCACCGATCTCGAGGGGTCTTAAATGGCCAGCTGGCCGTTGGCGCTGCAGGTTTGCTGCTGGCCTGCCTTCCTGCGCTTTCGGGCGCGACGGCGCTCGACCAGTACGTTCGTTCCTTCGAATCGAGTTACCACGGCGTGCGGACTCTGCGGGCCGAGTTCACGCAGACCTCTTTCTCCTGGGGCCGGACGCGGCAGGAATCGGGCACCGTGTACCTCGCACGAGGCAGCAGAATGCGCTGGGAGTATCGCGAGCCCGAAACCAAGCTTTTCGTTTCCGACGGCAAAGAGCTTCTGCTCTACGTGCCGGCGGAAAAGCAGTTGACCCGGACGCCCTTGAAAGCAAGCGAGGATTTGCGCGTTCCGCTGGGCCTGCTGCTCTCGCGCCTCAACTTGCATCGCATATTTTCGAAACTCGAGTTCGCCGACCAGGCGCTTGAACCCGACCCCGGCGACCGGGTGCTGCGGGCGTACCCCAGGCACGGGTACCAAGAGGAATACCGCAGCGTGCTGATCGAGCTCATGCCCAACTTCGACATCCGCCGGCTGGTGATTCTCTACCCGGACGGCAGCACGATGCAGTTCGCCTTCAACCGCATTGAGCGTAACGCACCGCTCGCGCCGTCGCTCTTCGAGTTCACGCCTCCCGCCGGCACGGAGATCATTCAACAGTGAGCTGTGGTTCCGGCGATTGCCGGCGAGGGAGTTCTACCCGAGTATGTAGCGCCGAATCGCGGCTGCAACTCCGTCTTCGTCGTTCGAAAGCGTTACGGGCCAGCCGTCGCCGTCAAACCCGGGAGCGCGATTCGCCATCAGGACCGGCATTCCGGCGAACTGGAGCATCTCAAGGTCGTTGTGATTGTCGCCAATCGCCATGACCTCGTTCGGCTCGATTCCGCACTGCCCGGCCCAGCGCGCGAGCGCGCTTCCCTTTGAGCACCGGCGGTTCATGACGTCCAGAATGGAAACGTTTCGGTAGAGGTATTTCGTCCAGGTGAGATGCACGCGAGGTCCGGCGGGGGAACCTGCGAGGATTCCTTCGAGCGGCGCGAGGCGCTCCGGCGGGCCGCCGAACAGCACCTGGATAGGGTCGGGAGCGGCGGCGGCCTCGAGGTCGTCGACTTCCAGCAGGACGTCGGCCGCCGTTCGCAGGTACCACGCGATCGGCCCTTCGGGTGACGCGCCGCGCTGCATGACCACCTGGCCACGCTGCGGCTTGTCAAACAGCACCACGGCGTAAGGACGGTACTCGCGCGCCACTTGCAGCGCCTCCCGCGCGAGCTCAGCAGGAAGAAAGTCCCGGAAATACGCTTCGCCCGACACCGTCCCGATTCTTGCGCCATTGGACGAAATCACCGTGACCGGGCACGGGATCTGCGCGACGAACGGGCGCGCGGAATGGAACCTGCGGCCTGTGACCACGACCACCTGCACGCCACGCGCGGCCGCGGCGGCCAGCGCCTCACGGTTGGCGGGCGAAATTTCAGACTTGCTGTTCAGCAGCGTGCCGTCGAGGTCGATGGCCAGCAGACGAATAGTTCCGGCCTTGGGGCCGTCCGCGACAGGGTGCTCGTAGTCCGTCGTTCGTCGTTCGTTCTTCAATCTCACTCACCGTCCACAAACGTCTATTGCTATACTTCGTTGGTCTCTTGTATCACGGTCGTCTGAAACCGGCAACGGACAACGAGCCACGAACAACGGACCGCTGGCGATGTCTTTCGTCTCACATCTTGAGTGCGCGCGCTGCGGCAAGCGGCTCGAATCCGGCAAAGTGTATAACCTGTGCGAGTGTGGCTCGCCGCTGCTCGTCCACTACCATCTCGACCGCCAGACCATGCCGCGCGACTCGCTCAGGGGTCGCGCCCCCACCCTTTGGCGATACCGCGAAGTCCTGCCGGTGGCGCACGACGCCTCAATTGTTTCGCTCGGTGAAGGTTACACGCCGCTCTTGCGCGCCACGCGACTCGGGGCTGCGCTTGGCCTGCCCAATCTCTACCTGAAAGATGAAGGAGTGAATCCTACCGGCTCGTTCAAGGCGCGCGGGCAGGCGGTCGCCATCAGCATGGCGCGCGAACTGGGAATCGCCAGGGTTGCCATTCCGTCGGCGGGTAACGCCGGCGGGGCCATGGCGGCGTACGCGGCGCGCGCCGGCATGAAGGCGCTCGTCTACATGCCGCAAGGGACGCCGGTGATGAATCGCCTGGAATGCGCCGCGCTCGGCGCCGAAGTGGTGCTGGTCGAGGGCAGCATCAAGGATTGCGGGCGAATGTTGCGCGAGCGTATGGAGCGCGACGCCCGCGAGACCGGAGAAACCTGGTTCGATGTTTCGACGCTGAAGGAGCCCTACCGTGTGGAAGGGAAGAAGACGATGGCCTACGAGGTCGTTGAGCAGCTTGACGGGCAAGTGCCAGGCGCTTGCATTTATCCCACCGGCGGCGGCACGGGCCTCATCGGCATGTGGAAGGCTTTCGAGGAAATGGAGCGGCTTGGCTGGACCTCGGGACGGCGCCCGCGCATGTTTGCCGTGCAGGCTACGGGCTGCGCACCCATGGTCCGCGCCTTCGCGGCCCAGGCGGAGCGCGCTGAAGAATGGCTGAACCCGCAGACCATCGCGTCGGGACTTCGCGTACCCTCGGCGGTCGGCGACTTTCTGATCCTGCGGGCTCTGCGCGAGAGCCGCGGCCACGCGCTCGCCGTCGAGGACCGCGCCATGCTCGATGCCGTGCGCGAGATCGCGGCAATGGAAGGAATCGTAACTTCGCCCGAAGGCGGCGCGACCCTCGTGGCTCTGAAGCGCCTGCTCGCCGACGGCTTCCTGGCCGGTTATGAGACCGTGGTGCTGTTCCTCACCGGCAGCGGATACAAGTATGTCGAGGCGCTGGAGAAGGCGGTCGGCCAGGTTACCGGTTACAGGTGACTGGTTACAGCAAGAACAGCCGGCACTGAGTGTGGAGGTCATGCTATATTTTCAAAGCAGGTACGAGGAACGGGGCGCCGAGCGTCCTTGCCTGTTCCCCTGTAACTTGTCAGCTGTAACCTAACCAGTGGGCGCGTAGCTCAGTTGGGAGAGCGCGGCGTTCGCAACGCTGAGGTCGAGGGTTCGAATCCCTTCGCGTCCACCATTTTCGAAACTGGAAATTCGAAAATCGAAACTCGCGCGTCGCTTCGCGCATTTTGGTCTGAGTCGGAGCCAGAGTTGACTTCTCGGTTCCGAATTTCGAGTTTCGAATTTCGAGTTTCCAGCTTCCAGTTTCCACCCCCGACTGCCGATAACTACAATGTGACCATGCTCTGCCCCAAGTGCGGACGAGAGACGCCCTCGACGGCCTGGTTCTGCATTCGCTGCCACGCCACGCTGCGGTTCACCTGCCCGACCTGCAAGCACGCGCAGACCCACGGCGGCGCCTGCGACTCCTGCGGGACCGACTTTGCGAAGTATGCCCTGGTGCTGGAGATGCAACTGGCCGGGGCGGCCGAAGCCGAGCGAAACCGTCACCGGAGCCGGGCCATGCTCATCCGGCAACTCGTCCTGCTGCCAGTGACCGGCGGACTGTCGCTGCTGAAGCACTTCCACGATCAGATGCGGAAGAGCGGTTGACGCGGTGGTCGACGGTCTCATGCCTTACCGCCATTACGCCCCGACAACCTCAATCAGCCCGTTGAGATTCTCTTCAGTCTGGTAGCTCCAACGTCCATGGCTATTGGCTCGCTCGCTCGCGCTGCTGCTCCTTCGCCGCCATGTATTTCTTCGCGTGGTTGATGAGCTCGGCCGCCTGCGGCAGGCTGTCGATCGCCTTCATCACCAGCGGATCGTTCTCGGCACTGATGCGCGACGCTTCGTCGGTGCCATAAAGCACGCCGATGATCTGCAGCCGGATGCGGCTCTTGATGTAGTCGAGGTTGTCCTCGATTTCCTGGTGGGTGACGGGAATGTTGTTCTTGGCGAGGAACTGCTCGAACTCCTGAAGGGTCGTTTCGTCGGGCTGGAAATCCTTGGGGACCGAAGAGTGGTTGCCGAGGTAGTACTCGCCGAAGCTGAACCAGGCGTTGCGGTCTTCGAGCTTTTCCCGCACGGGATTCAGCTTTTCCGGCGCCACTTCGACGTCCGGCGTGATTCCGCCGCCGCCGTAAACCTCGCGCCCGCCGTCGGTGAGGCGCACCTGGGTCTTGGGCGTGGGGCTGTCCTCGGGCCGGTAATAGTAGTCGTAAAGCGACACGTTGTCATAGTCGCGCTGGATCAGCCTGCCGCTGGGCGTGTAGTAGTGCGCCGTGGTCAGCGCCAGGCCAGCGTGTTCGGAGAGCGGGTAGACGGTCTGCACCAGGCCCTTGCCGAAGCTCGGCTCGCCCATGATCAGGGCGCGGTCGTGGTCCTGCAGAGCGCCGGAGATGATCTCGGCGGCGCTGGCCGTGTTGCGATTGATGAGCACCACCATGGGGTATTCGTTCCCCTGCTCGCCGTGCTGGGCGTAGTAACGCTGCTCGCGAGAACGGCGGCCGTAGTGGTACACGATCAACTGGTCCTTTTGGAGAAAGTGGTCGGAAACGTCCACCGCCTCGTTCAGCAGTCCGCCCGGATTGTTGCGCAGGTCGAGAACCATGCCGCGCAGATCCTTGGCGTCCAGCCTCTTGAGCGCCGCGGTCAGCTCGTCATTGGTGGTCTCATCCTCGCCATTGATGTGGATGTAGGCCACGCCGGGGCGGATCAGAAAAGCGTCGTCCACCGTCGGCCGGTTGATCTGATCGCGCGTGATGGTGAACTGGAGCGGCTGGTCGGAGCCTTCGCGAGTGACGCTGACGCGCGCCACGGTCCCCTTGGGACCCTTCAGCATGTCCGCCACCTGGCTTACCTGCAGGCCCTCAGTGGATTTGCCGTTGACCTGGATAATCGCGTCGCCCGGGCGCAATCCCACTTTGAACGCCGGCGACCCCGGAATCGGCAGCACCACATAGGTCATCAGCTTGCCCATGCGGTTGAGCCGCGTCTCGATGGTCATGCCCACGCCGTAGTACTTGCCTTCCTGTTCTTCGCGGAGCTGGTCGAAGGAGCGCGGGTCAAAGAAATTGGAGTGCGGGTCGAGGGTGCGCAACATGCCGGGGATGGCGCCCACGCTGGAATTGGGCGGTCCGTAGATGGCTTTGTCGGCCGCGATGGGGTCGGCGTAGTTGCTTTCCACCAGGTCGTAGACCTGGGTAAAAGCCTTCATGTTGGACTGCACGTCGCTGTCGTCACCGGTATCGGTGGTAGCCTCGACGCGCTGGCCGTAAACGCCGCCCAGCAGCGCCCCCAGTACCACCGTCGAAACCACAAACCACAAAAGGCGTCGCCTCGGCTTCATGTGCTCTCCTGTTTGTCCCCGGACCTGAGTCTTCAAGCCCAGTATAGCATACGGATGTCCGCTGGCCGCCGTTCGTTGCCCCGCCGATTGCCCGCCGACACCTGCCGGATCAAGGCTGGAGACGAGCAAGGCGGTGGATAGTGAATTACGTTGACGGTTTGTGATTATCGGGTTAGCTCCGGCGCTGCCGCTAAGCCTGGGTAAATGATCGTGCGGGTGTGAAGACGGGCTTGCGGTCATGGCTCAAACCCACTCGCCCCCCGCCGGTGGCAAATCGGGCCTGCTGCGTTCGGATTCAACTTACTTACTTTTAGTAACATTCCCGGTTTGACCGTCATTCCTCCCTCGGTTCCGCTTTCATCCCGGGCACCGCCCGGGTCCGCCCTGGCCTTTGGGCGAACGAATGTTTTCGAGAAATAACGTCTTATCTTCAAGAAAACACAGTGCTTAATACGAAACAGTTCGTTTGAGCAAGCTATAGAAAACATGGGAGATAGCTTGACAGTTCGTTTAAGTCTTGCGTCTTCATCAAATCCAGCGCGGACACGCAGCCGTCGGGGAGCCATTTGTATCGGGGGCTCGCGCCAGGACGCATTGCGGCAGTTCAAGGGCATAACAGCAGCGGGGTCCTCCAATCTGCTCATAGTCTATCATGAGTTACTAGCCTGTCAAGTGTTTTTTGTTTCCTTCAGGCAGACCATCGTGTCCTGGATTAGGAAGTCCGTTCAGGAAACCTCAAACTCAGTCACGACCAGGCCATGGGTATTGTCCTAAATTTAAGTGTAGAGCCGGCCTTTAGGCCGGCGCCACGAGATAAATTAGAACAGCAGCGCGCGATGGGTGGTGTCTCAGTTTGAATCTCGGGATTGGGAAACGGACCTCTGGTTATTGGTCACACCGACAATGCGGCGCGCAGATAGTGTTCAACCTCACCTCGTGCGCGACAGTCGGCTCATGCTACTCTGAAGCACCTGGGAGGAGATTAGCGGCATGGCAAAACTTGTCTACGGATTGAGCCAGTCCCTCGATGGCTACGTCGACCACATGAAGCTTGGGTCGCCTGTACCCGCGGCCTTCGGTCACTTCATCGAGCAGGTGCGTGGCCTGACGGGCCTCATCTACGGTCGCCGCATGTACGAGATCATGCGTTATTGGGACGAAGATCTTCCTGATTGGGACGCGGACGACCGAGCCTTCGCGGTGGCGTGGCGGAGCCAGCCGAAGTGGGTTGTGTCGCATTCCCTCAAGTCAGCCGGCCCCAACGCCACGCTTGTCGCGGATGACCTTGAAAAGGTGATACGCAGGCTGAAGGCTGAATTGGCTGGCGAGATTCACGTTGGCGGCCCAGTCCTGGCGCAAAGCCTGACCGATGCCGGTCTTATCGATGAGTATCGACTCTACCTCCGCCCCGTCGTGCTTGGTGGTGGCAAGCCATTCTTCGCCGGCCCCCGGCCGCCGCTCCATCTGGTGGCCAGCGATTTAATCGCCGATGACTTGATTCGGTTGACATACGTTCCTGCTTAATCGCGCGACGCGCCCCACGGACTGCGCTGAGAAATCAAACTGAGACACTACCGAATCTTACATAACCTTGACAACATCCCACCCCCCTCCTATCATAAACACGAGAGGTTGAGGATTGTTTACGGGCGGATTTGAAGAGATCGCTTTCGTTCTGTTTATCGCCTTTCTGCTATTCGGGCCCAAGAAGCTGCCGGAGATTGCCCGCGTGCTGGGGAAGGGCCTGGGCGAGTTGCGGCGGGCGTCATCGGAGCTGCGGTTTTCGCTGGAAGACGAGATCCGCAACCTCGACCGGCCGGGCGGCGAGGCAACCGAGCAGAAGGCGCTGAGCCCGCTGGAGGAGTTGCGCCACACGTCGCGCGAGCTGATGAGCACGCTGGAGGACGAGATCCGAAACCTGGAGCGCCCCGAGAGCACGAAGGGCCCGAAGAGCTTGATGAGCTCAACGAGCGAATCGAACGGCCCGACCGAGGCCACCTATGTCCACCACGATCCCGAACCCGCCCCGCCCAAGCTTGAATCCTGATCCCGAAGAAGATCAACTGAGCGGCAAGCAGATGTCGTTCCTCGAGCACCTCGAGGAACTGCGCAAGCGGCTGGTGCGCTCGATCATCGCGATTGTGGCGGCGGCGGGAATCTGCTTCTATTTCGCTCAGAACATTTACAACTACCTGGCGCGCCCGCTCACCCAAACCCTGATCGCGCTCCACCTGCCCGACAAGCTGGTTTACACGAATCCGGTTGACCCCTTTAATCTGTACGTGAAGCTGGCACTGATGGGCGGCTTGTTTCTGGCCTCGCCGTTCGTGCTTTTCCAAATCTGGCAGTTCATTTCACCCGGCCTTTACCGGAACGAAAAAAAATACGTCTGGCCGTTTGTGATTCTCACCAGCGGCCTCTTTATGTCGGGCGGATTTTTCGCCTACCGTCTGGCGTTTCCCGCCGCGCTGCGATTCCTGGTGGGCTACGGACACAACTTCACCCCCATGGTCACGATCAACGAGTACATGGACCTCACCATGACGATTATGGTGGGCGTGGGACTGGTGTTTGAGCTGCCCGTGGCCATCCTGATTCTCTCCTTCATCGGCATCGTTACGCCGCGCTTCCTGTGGAAGCACGTGCGTTACGCCATCTTGATTACGGCGGTGCTGGCGGCGGGCATCGTGCCCACGAACGATCTCGCCACCATGTTTATCGTGTGGATTCCGCTGGTCGGGCTTTATGTGCTCAGCATTGGGCTTTCGTGGCTGGTGGCGAGGCGCAAGCGGGCGAGAGCGATTGAGTCATCGGGCGATTGAGTGACTAAGCGATTGAGTGGTTGAGTCATTGAGTGATTGGGTGATCGGATGATGAAGTTGAAATCTCAAATTTGGAATCTGAGATTTGTGCTTGTGGCGGCGGCCGTGCCCGTGATGGCTGTCGCCAGCTTGCGCGCGCCGCAGCCGGCCGTTAGCCGCTCTGCCGACACTCCCCGCAGCGTGTCCGCAAAGATTTCGGCCGCCTCTGAAATTCCGGCCTTTGACGGCGGGCGCGCCTTCAACGATTTGAAGAGGCTCGTCGCCTTTGGGCCGCGGCCGTCGGGCTCCAAAGCTCTTGACGAAGCGCGCGCTTGGATGATTCGCGAGTTGAAGCAGAGCGGCTGCGAGGTGGAAGAGGACTCGTTCACCGCTTCGACTCCGGCCGGCAACATCCCCATGACCAACCTCATCGTAAAGATTCCCGGCGCCAAGCCGGACGTGGTGATGGTGGCGGGCCACTACGACACCAAGCGCTTCGATCAGTTCAGATTCGTCGGCGCCAATGACGGCGGGTCGAGCGCGGCGCTGGTGCTGGAACTGGCGCGCGTGCTGGCCAAGCGGCGCGGCCCCGACACCCTGTGGCTGGTCTGGTTTGACGGGGAAGAGTCGGTGCGGGAGCAGTGGCAGGACCCCGACAACACGTACGGCAGCAAGCATCTGGTGGCGCGCCTCACCTCCGAAGGCGAATTGAACCGCGTGAAAGCCATGATCCTGGTGGACATGATTGGCGACGCCAAGCTTGATATCCGGCGGGATCCCGGCTCAACGTCCTGGCTTACCGAGTTGGAATTCAGCACGGCGCGGCGTCTAGGCTACAGCCGCTACTTCCTCGATCGGCAATCTGTGACGGTAGGTGGTGACGACTACGACCCCTGGCTCGCCGCCGGCGTGGCTTCGGTTGACCTCATCGACTTTGATTACGGCCCCAACGCCCGATCCAGCCCCGGTGATCCGGATTGGAACATTTACTGGCACACGGCCCAGGACACCGTCGAGCATTGCAGCCCGCAAAGCCTCGAGGTTGTGGGCCGCGTGGTGCTCGCCATGCTCCAAGAACTCGGCAACTCGCCGCACGTGCGCTAGCGAACTCCCAGCTCTTAGCTTTCCCATGCAGCGATTTCATGTCCACGCCGCAAGCTCTCGCTATGACGTCATCGTCGGCCGCGGCGCGTGGCGGGCGCTTCGTGATCTCCGGCCCGAGCGCTATTCGTCCATCTTCATTCTCTCCGAGCTCCGGCCGTGGCGCCGCTGGGCACGCCTGTTTCGTACCGAGAGCGGGCTTCGCCGCGCCGGCGCCATCCTTGTACCGGAAGGAGAAGGCTCGAAGTCGCTGGCGCAGGTCGAGGCCGTGGCCGCGCGGCTGCTCGCTCTCCACGCCGACCGCCGGTCGCTCGTGGTGCTCTTCGGGGGCGGCGTCATCGGCGACCTCGGCGGCTTTATCGCTTCCACCTATATGCGCGGCATCGACTGCGTTCAAGCGCCCACCACGCTGCTGGCGCAGGTGGATAGCTCCGTTGGCGGCAAGACGGCGGTGAACGTCGGCGCGATGAAAAACCTGGTGGGCACATTCTACCCGCCGCGGCTCGTCGCCTCCGACCCTCGCGTGCTCGCGTCGCTCAGCCCTCGCGCGTTTCGCTCTGGACTCTACGAAGTGGTGAAGCACGGCATCCTGGCCGGCGCGCCGCTGTTTGAACAGCTCGAATCGAGACTCCTCTCAGTGCAGGCAACCGATGTGAACCAACTCGACTCGATCATCGCTGCCGCCGTGAAAGTCAAGGTGGACATCGTGAACCGCGACGAGCGCGAGCGTAGCCTGCGCCACGTGCTGAACCTCGGCCACACCTTCGCGCACGCGCTCGAAGAAGCCACCGCGTACCGCCGCTTCACGCACGGCGAAGCCGTCGGGTGGGGCCTGCTCGTGGTCACGCGGCTCGCCGAGCGGCTGGGCGTCCTCAAGCCCGCCGCCGGTGCAACCGACTCCGATGCCGCACGAATCGTTCGCTTGGTGCGCGCCGTGGGTCCGCTGCCGCCGATTCGGGATCTGGCTCCGGCAGGCGTCGCGCGGCTGCTTCCGCAGGACAAGAAGACCGTGGCCGGCAGGATTCATTGGGTGATTCCGGAGCGCATCGGCAAGGTGCGCATCGTTACCGATGTGGAATTGCGCGAAGCGGCGGCTGCCTTTCGCGACGTCCAGCGTGATGGGCAGCGCGGCTAACGGTCGCGCCGGCGGCTTTGCCGCCCTGCTGTGCGGAAAGGCTTCGCCTTTCCGGGCCGCCCAATCATTGATTTCTTTTTTCCTTCCGGAAACGGATAAAATGAGCCATGCCCCGCGCCGGATCTGCTCCCGGCGCGACGCATGAGGTCACCGCGATGAAACGTCGCCCGAGCTCTGCCGCCGCAGGTCTCCTCTTGCTGTCGGTACTCGCAGTGTTGTCCCCCACCTTGACGTACGCCGCAGCGCCCGAGCGAAATCCGAAACTCGCTACCCCTCTCGCCTCGCTCGCCGCTTCAATCCCACAGGTGCGGGGGCCGCTCGCCGTCAGAGCCCGCCTCTCCCCGCCGCTCGGCTTCTCCATCGAGACCATGCCCAAGACCGCGCGTGATGCCGTCGAGGCCCGCCACATGCGCATCAATTCGAGCGGTGAGGTTCAGGTCTACGTGCAGGTCGCGGCGGCGACGGAGAAGAGTTTGCAGCAGTTGCGCGCTGCTAGCGCGACGATCGAAATCAGCGACCAAGCGCACCGGCTCTTACAGGCGCGCGTGCCGGTCGCGCGGCTTGACGAGCTAGCCGCCTTGCCGTTCGTCCAGTTCGTCAGCTTGCCCAATTACGGTCGCGTCCACACCGGCGCGGTGGAATCGCAGGGCGACGCGATTCTGAAAGCGACCCTCGTCCGCTCGATGTTTCACGTGGACGGCACCGGGGTCCGCGTCGGCGCTATCTCGGATGGATTGAAGGGCATCTTTGCCACTGGCTGCACCACATGCTCGGGCGTCGCCGGCGGACCCATTTCCACCGGCGATTTGCCGGGCGCGACCGGCACGCGCAACGCCTCGGGCACGCTGACCTCGGCGAGCGGCGGCATCACGGCGCAATCGTTCAGCGCCAATCACGACCTCGAAGGTCTGCCGCCAGCGGGCTGCGGATTCCCCGGCGCGGGCGCCGAGGGCACGGCACTCCTCGAAATCGTGCACGACCTCGCGCCCGGCGCGCAGCTTTTCTTCGCTAACTTTGACACCAGCATGGCCTTTGAGCAGGCCGTGAACTACATCGCCGCGAACGCCGATGTGGGCGCGGATGACATCGGATTCTTCGGCCTCCCCTACGACGGCACCAGCGCCGTCTCCGCCAACACTGCGAGCGCGCTCAACAACAATTCGAATCCGTTGCACGCCTGGCTCACCGCCGTCGGCAACGAGGCCGAGGCGCACTACGCAGGGCTTTACGTGGACTCGAAGATTGATGGCGCGGCGATGGTCGGCGCATCGGGCGATCTGCATCTGTTCCAGCCCAGCGCCGGCACCACGGACGTTCTCGGGCTCGGCTCGACGGTGACCGATAAGATCCTGCTTCCGCCCCAAGGCGAGGCGGCCATCATCCTCAACTGGAATGACAGTTTCGGTTCTTCGACAAACGATTACGACCTGTATCTCGTGGACGAAAGCACCGGCAAAGTCGCCGCGAGCAGCGTGGGCAAAAGCTGCGAAGGGACCGCGAATCCCGTGGCCTGCCTTGACTACACCAACTCCACCGGCGCACAGAGCTTCTTTGACATCGTCATCCAGAACCCCAAGAACCAATCGGCGCCGAAAACGCTCGACCTATTCGTGTTCACGCCGGAGTGCGCCCAGGCCGCGCTTCGCCCTCTCGCGCCGCCCAGCTTCCAGCGCCAGAACTACGACACCGCGACCGGGAGCGTCGCCGCCGAGGGCGACGCCGGCGGGTCGCCCGCCAGCGTCATCTCCGTCGGCGCCATCTGCTCCGCCGCCACGGTGGCCGCAACCGCCTTCCCGGGTGACGCCTCGTGTCTCGATTCCACCAACTCGACCATCGAGTTCTACAGCAGCATCGGACCCACCGCCGACGGCCGCGTCAAGCCCGACGTGAGCGCCATTGACGGCGTTTCGGTCACTGGCGCCGGCAGCTTTGAAAACCCCTTCTTCGGCAGCTCCGCCGCCGCCCCGCACGCCGCCGGCGTTGACGCCCTCCTCCTGCAGCTCGCGCCATGCTTGCGGGCGGGCTCCAGTGGCGCGGTGGACGCGGTTACCGCACGCACCACGCTGCATGGTCTGCTTCTCAATAACGCTGACCCGCTCGGCAGCCCGATTCCCAATAACACGTTCGGCGCCGGACGCATCGACGCGCTCACCGCCGCCCTGAAGACGATTCCCACCGCGAACGGCGTCGCTACCGAAACGGCGAGCGGCAACACCCCCACCGGCGCGAGCGTCGCGCTCGCCGGCCTGGCGTTTTCTGACCCGCACAGTTGCCCGCTCACCTACAACTTCTCCGGCGCTTGCGGTTCGGGCTCCGGCGCGAGCATCAATTGTCCCTTCGGCACGAGCGCCGTCACCCTGACGGCGTCAAACAACGGCGTCACGCTCACTGCGTCAGCGAAAGTCACGATTACCGTCACCAACTTCGCCTTGAGCGCCACGCCTGCCACCGCGTCGGTCTCGCCCGGTCAATCCGCCACCTACACCGTCACCGTCACGCCCAAGATCGGCGCCTTCCCGAGCGCCATCACGCTCGGCTGCTCCGGCCTGCCGAGCCGCGCCACCTGTTCCTTTTCTCCCGCCACCGTCACTCCGGGCGCGAGCGCCGTCACCTCACAGTTGACGCTTTCGACTGCCGCTGCCGGCGCATTTGCCGCGTTCCGCCCGCCCGCCTGGCTGGGACTAGTGTTGGCTCTTCTCGGCATTTTTGTCGGCCTCGCGGGATTCGGGATTCGGGGTTCGGGGTTCGGAAAGGGAAAATTCTTGTTAGACGAAATCCGAAACCCGAAATCCGAAACGTGGTTTGGTCCGTTGCTGTTCGGAGCCACCCTCGCCGCGCTGCTTTTGTACGTCGCTTGCGGCGGCGGATCGAGCACGTCGCCACCGGTCTCAAACCCGGGAACTCCGGCAGGAACCTACAACGTGACGGTGATGGGAACGGCGGGCTCACTAGTGCAGTCGGCGCCGGTCACGCTGACGGTGCAGTAGCGCAGCGGCGGAAAAGCTGGTCGAGCAGCTCAATGGCGAGGTCAATCTCCTGGTGCGTGATGATGAACGCCGGGGCGAGGGTAAAAACATTCTTATAATAGCCGCCCACGTCGAGTACCAAGCCGTGCTTTCGCCCCGCCGCCACTAAGTCGCCCTTCAGGCCCTCGGCAAAGATGCGGTCGGTGAGCTCGCGGTCGGGCGTCCGGCCATCTTCCTTGCAGACCTCGACGCGCAGCGCCAGTCCAAGGCCGTCCACCTGGCCGATCGCCCCCGGGTGACGCGCTTGCAGTTCGCGGAGACCGGCCAGGAAGTACGCGCCTTTCTCGTTCACCAGGGTTTCGTAATCGTCCTCTTCCAGCATCTTCAGGGTTTCGAGCGCGACAGCGGTGCCGAGCGTGTTCGATGAAAACGTGGAATGGGTCGAGCCGGGCGGAAACAGTTCAGGGGTGATGAGCTCCTCGCGGGCCCACAGTCCGGAAATGGGGTTGAGACCATTGGTAAGAGCCTTTCCGAATACGATAATGTCGGGCGTAATGCCCAGATTCTCCACCGCCCAGAACTTGCCGGTGCGGTAAAACCCCATCTGGATCTCGTCGTCCACAATCAGGATGTTGTGCCGTCGGCAGGTCTCCTGCAACCGGGTGAAGTATTCGCGGGGCGGAATCACATAGCCGCCGGTGCCCTGGATCGCCTCGATGTAAAAGGCGCCGTACTCGGCGGACTGCGCTTTGGCGTCCCACACGCCGTAATACTCTGTTTCAAATTGTTTCGCGAACTGGTCATGGCAATAGAGGTTACAGGTTTCGCGTTCGAGGCCGTAGATGCAACGGAAGCAGTAAGGATAAAAAACGAACTGGGCGCGGTCGCTGAAGTGTCCGTAGCGGCGACGATAGCGGTAGCTGGAGGTAATGGCGGAGGCGCCGAGCGTGCGGCCGTGGTATCCCCCTTGGAAGGCGAACATCAGGTTCTTGCCGGTCACGTTGCGGACGATCTTGAGCGAGTCCTCGATGGCCTGCGACCCGCCCACGTTGAAGTGCACGCGGCCCTTCACGCCGAACCGCTTCTCGCAGTACTGCGCGATGCGCGCGGCCACCTCGATCTTTTCGGCGTGCAAGTATTGGCAGGCAAGCTGCGGCAGGCGGTCGATCTGGCGCTTCAGCGCCTCGCCCAGGCGCCGGTTCTTGTAACCGAAACTGGCAGCCGAATACCACATCTGCAGGTCGAGATACGGCGTGCCCTCTTCGTCATACAGGTAGCTGCCCTCGCAATTCACAAACACCTTGGGCGGCTCCAGGTAATGCACCGTGTCGCCAAACGAACAGTACTTGCGTTCGAGCTCTAGGAGCTCCGAGGTTCGGGTCGGGGATTCAGTCAATGGATTGGCACCTTTCTGTCAATCTCGATTCGTGAGGGCGAGCGCACGCCGCGTCCGCTTTTTGCCGTTCGCCTCACGTCGTTTGATTTCACCGGTCGGCGCGCCGGTCATCCGGCGCAGTTCCCGCTCAATGTCAGCAAAGGTCTCGAAGGCGTGGCAGCCGATGCCGCACTCGCGACAATAGTCCAGCAACCGGCGCTTGGCAAAGACCACGTCCGCCTGCTCCACCGCAAAGCGGTCGGAGAGGCCGTCGCCGATAAACACCACCGGCGGGCGCGCGCCGCCACGCCGGGGTATGACTTGCCGCGTCACCTGGCGCACCACATCGCGGATCACCTCCGGCTTGCACGTGGCGCAGCCGTGCTCGCAGGCCGGACGCGGAAACGTTGCGACGCAGCGACGGCCCTCGACGCGCAGCACGCTCGAAAAGAGGTGCTGCCCGTTGTGCGTCAACTCGCCCGCCACGCCAGCGCGTTCGAGCACGCGACTGATAATGTAATCAAACCCGTCGCTCACGACATGGAACGCGACGCCCGCTGCGCGGGTAAAACGCAGGAAGGCGGGGAAATGCGGGTCCACTGTGACCGAGTCGATCAAGGCCTCGAGCTCCGGCTCCGAGGCGTCGACCAGGGCCATCTGCCGCGCCAGGCACTCGCGCGACCCGATCGCGCCGTGCGCCCATTCCTGCTCCAGCTCGCGCCAGGAAGGATCGGCGAACCGCGTCAGGATCTCGTCGACGGCGTCGCCCTCAGTGATCGTGCCGTCGAAGTCGGAGAAGACGATGGGGGAGTAGGGAGTAGGGAGTAGGGAGTAGGGAGTGTTTATCTTGCGTTGGTTTTCGACAGGACTCATTGAATTTATCTCAAGCCTTGCCCTGGATTGCGCGGATCAGAGCTCGAAGCATTTTGCCGAGCTCGTCGCATTGATTCAGGATAGGGTCAAGGCGGTGGGAGATGCAATCCCAACACGCTGTGCCAACAGTAAATGCGTTTCGAGCTCTTTCAGTGACCCTTGGGCCACGCGCAAAAACTGGACGTATTCTCCTCGACTCTCACGCCCGTACCCTTCCGCGATGTTTGCGGGTATCGAGACCGCCGAGCGACGTACTTGCGAGGTCATTCCATAAACTTCTTCTCTGGGAAAGTCTCGGGTTAGGTGGTAGCAGCCCTCGGCCAGTGCCATGTTTCGTTGCCACACCAGCAAGTCCCGATAAGAGTCAACTCGCGGCCGGTTCACCATTATCCCCACTGTGCTATTCCCTACTCACTTCTTTCGTCCACCAACCTCTTTGGTTTTCGTCCCTGCCCAAGCGTTCCAGGTGGCAGAAAGCGGAAAGCCAGGCGATACATGTCACACAATTGATTCGCCCACACGTCGGGATAGCGCGTCTCGAGATTGTGGCGCACGGCGGTCTCCACCGCTTCAGCACCGGCGCCGTTCGCGAGCTCGATGCGAAACTCCAGGATGTCGCGCAGGCCTTCTTGCCGCACCGCCACCTGCCAGCGCTCCGAAACGCCCTCCACGCCCCCGAGCACGCGTTCGAAAATCTCCGGATGCATGTTGCCGGCCCCCATCACCACCATCTCGTCGCGACGGCCACGAATCCTGGCGATGCGGCGCAGGCGCACGCCGCACGGACACGGCTCCTCAATGAAGCGGGTGATGTCACGCACGCGGTAGCGGATGAGGGGTTCGGTGCAGCGCGAAAGCGTGGTCATCACCAGCTCGCCGTAGCCTTCCGCGTCGGGGTTGAGGATCTCAAAATGGAAGTCGTAGTCGTCAATGTGGTAGCCTTGATGCTCGCGGCACTCCATGCCGATTCCGCCGCCGGCCTCGGTGAAACCGTAGCCGAGGAACACCGGCGCCTGAAAGACGTCTCGAACATAATCGCGGTAGACGTCTGTCATGCGGTCGCCGGCGGCGAGGATCAACTTCACCGGCGGCGCGCCTTCCTTTTCGGCGATCTCCCCGAGACTCACCAGCCACGTGGGGTCGGCGATGATGACGTTGTAACCGTACAAACGCAGGCGGCTGTAGAAATCGCGCGGCGCCGGCTTGCCAATGGCGGAGCAGAAAACGCCCAGGCGCTTGCAGGCGAGGAACGTGACCCAGCTCGAAATCCAATACGCGGCGTCAAAGGTGCACACCACACGGTCACCCGGCCGCACGCCGTTCTCATACAACGCGCCCGCCTCATGCCGTGCCGAGGCGTCGAGCTCGTCGTAGCCGAAGTAGACGCGCTTCGGCTCGCCCGAGGTGCCCGTGGTCTCAAACACGGACTCCGGCGGCCGGCAGAGAAAGTCCTCCGGCGGCAAGCTCAAAAGGTCATCGGCGGTGGTAAAGATATCGCCCAGGTCTTCCGGGCGCCGGACGCTCGACGCGTCAATGCCGCGTTCTTTGAGCTGGCGCGCGAAAAATCGCTGGTGTTGGGCGGCGTAGCGGACGCTCGCGCGGAAGGCGTCATCCTGCATCCCGCGCACCAGCCGCGGCGGCACGGCGCGTCCCCAGCGGACGAGGGCCGGCACCGACTCGCCGATGAAAACACGCTCGAAGGGTTTGCGAAGGGTGTTCAACATAGAA
Source organism: Terriglobia bacterium (assembly GCA_035934405.1). Taxonomy (GTDB): domain Bacteria; phylum Acidobacteriota; class Terriglobia; order UBA7540; family UBA7540; genus DASYXW01. The sequence continues at coordinate 20,474 of DASYXW010000066.1, read as the reverse complement.
GCTCGGGGGTTCGGGTCTCGGGATTCGGGGTTCGCGGTTGCAGGTGCAGTGTTTTTTCGCTGTCCCCTGCCCCCCCGACCCCTGATCCCATCACATGAGGTACGCCGACTCGCCGCGGCGCTCCGGCGGCGCGGCCAGCAGGTCGATGTACGTCGTCTTCTCCATCAAGGCGAATCCCACCTGCACGACGGAGTGTGCCGCTTCGGGACGCGCCAGCTCCCGCGCCTTTCTCGACATCTCGGCGTGCCGCGCGGGGCTGCCGATCAGCAACGAAACCAGGTGCGGAATCTCCTCCAGCGTCGCGGCATGAACCGCCACGCCGCTTTCCACGAGGTAGCGCACGTGCCGCTCCTCCGGGCCGGGGATGGGGTGGGTGACGATGAGGGGCAGTCCCGCCGCCAGGGCCTCGGAAACCGTCACCCCGCCGGGCTTTGAAATCAACAGGTCGGCTGCCGCCATCAGCTCGCGAATATTGCTGGTCCAGCCGAAGGAGTGGAGGTCGAGCGGAATCCTGCCCCGTAGCCGCTCGAGTTCCACCTGCAGGGCGCGGTCATGCCCGGCGACCGCGAGCACTTGCAGCGGCAGGCCGCAACGCTCCAGGCTCATCACAATCTGGTCGAGCGGAGCAGGACCCATGCCGCCACCCATCACCAGCACGACAGGACGGTCCGGGTCGAGGCCGAGCGATCTCCGCACTTCCCGCTTCTCGAGGCCGAGCACGAAAGCGGAATCAATCGGAACGCCCGAGACCAAAATGCGGTGAGGAGAAACGCCCCAGCCGATCAGTTGTAACTTCGCCCGGTCGCTGCCGACACAGTAGAAGTCGATTTCGGGCTGCACCCAGGGAGGCTCAGCGTGGAAATCCGTCTGCGCCACCAGGATCGGTGCACGAAACCAGTCTTCGCGCCGGCCCAGGGCGGCGATTTCAGCCGCGCCGATTTCGGTGGCGATCACCAGGTCCGGCGCATAAGCCTTCAACTCGCGCAGCACCCGGACGCAGCCGCGCCGGAAAAACCAGTGCGGTGCCGTGGCCCGGTGTCCCTTGCGGTCGCGCCGCTTAAAAAGCAGGCGCCACGCCGGTCGCGCGTGCCGCAGCATCAGCCAATAGGTGCGCACATAGAGCCACAGAAACCACTCCTCCGCCAGGTCGAGCGCGTCGATGAGGCGCGTCTCAACGTCTTCCCCGCCGTCGTAGAGGGCGCGCTGGATGACCACCGAAGCCTGGAGGTGGCCCGAGCCGACGCCGAGCGTCAGGATGGCGATTTTGCGCGGTGGTTTCATATTCGCGGTTTATTCCAGCTTGCGCACCAGCAGCACGGCGTTCAATCCGCCGAAGGCAAAGGAATTGGAAATCGCGGCCCGCACCGGTGTCTCGCGCGCATGGTTAGGGACGTAGTCGAGGTCGCACCCGGGGTCAGGCGCCGTGTAATTGGCGGTGGGCGGAATGACGCCCTCGTCAATCGCCATCACCGTCGCCGCCAGCTCCAGCGCCGCTGTCGCCCCCATGGCATGCCCGTGCATGGATTTCGTCGAGCTGATGGGCAATCGCCGCGCGTGGCCCTTGAACACTTCCTTGATGACCTGGGTTTCCGTCACGTCGTTCAGCCGGGTGCCGGTGCCGTGCGCGTTCACGTAGTCAATCTGCTCCGGGTTCATCGCGGCCTCGTCGAGCGCCATGCGGATGGCGCGCGCGGGGCCGTCCACGGAAGGCTGGGTAATGTGGCCGGCGTCGGAGCTCAAGCCGTAACCGGCAAGCTCGGCGTAAATCTTCGCGCCGCGCCCTCGGGCCTGTTCGAGCTCTTCGAGCACCAGCACCGCCGCGCCCTCGCCCAGCACCAGGCCCTCGCGGTCGGCCGAAAACGGCCGGCAGGCGCGGCTGGGGTCGCCGTTGCCGCTCGCCAGCACCCGCACCGACTCCCAAAAGCGCATGATGCCGAAGGTAATGGGCGAGTCGCTGCCTCCGGCCAGCATCACGTCCGCCATGCCATGCTTGATGAAGTGGAACGCTTCGCCGATGGCGTGGCCCGCCGAGGAACACGCCGTCGACGTAGCGAGCGAGGGACCCTGCGCGCCATACTCCATGCAAATCTGCGAGGTGGCGGCGTTATGCATGGCCCGCGGAATAGTGAACGGGTGCACGCGCTCGGCGTGCTTGGCGAAGAGACTGTAGTACCCGGTCTCGTAGGTCTGGGCGCCGCCCATACCGGAACCCATCGCCACGCCGAAGCGCGGGCGGCCCTCATCGCGGATTTCGAGACCGCCCGACTGCACGGCTTCGCGCGCCGCGAGCAACGCAAACTCCGTGAAGCGATCCAGCAGGTCGAGCCGCTTCTGCGGAAAATGATCCAGAGACCGGTAGTCGGGAACTTCGGCGGCGATCTGAACGCTGAGTTCGGAAGGATCAAATTGCGTAATGCGGCGGACAGCGGACCGTCCAGCGATCAGGTTGGCGAAAAATGTCTTGGAATCCTTGCCGGTCGGCGCCACCACTCCCAAACCGGTGATCACGACTCTTCGCACGTTGAGCCTCGGAACACGATTGCGACGCTGGGCGTTGGCGTGAAAAGTCCCCGTCGCCGCGGCGGCTGCGCGCCCGGCGCGGCCACCCGGATCGCCCTCCACTCCCTAAGGCGTGGCGGCGGGCGCCCCGCCCTTGGCCATCGCCACCAGATCCGAGACGTCCTTGCCCTCGATTACACGGGTGAGGCTGTCCACCACCTGGCGCACGCTCTTCATGTTCTGCGCGATGGTGTCGGGGATGTCGATCTTAAACTCCTCTTCCAGCGCGAAGAGGATATTGACGCCATCGAGGGAATCGATCCCCAATTCGGCAAAGGTCGAATCCGGCTTCACGGTGCCCGGCTCCAGGTGCTGCTCCCGGGTGATGATCTCAACCACCTTTTGTTCAACGTTTTGCTCTGCCGTCATCTCTCATTCCTCTCTTGGTCCGATATCGTGCGCGTCCCGAGCGACGCCGGCTCACGGCGCGACGCCCAAGGCGCTCTTCGCGGCCAGATCACCGACCACCTGCAGCAACTGCGAAAGCCGAAACGGCTTTTCGAGCAGCGCCCGCGCCCCCAGATCGAGCGCCATCTTCCTCTCTGCCCCGCTCATGAACGACGACATCAGAATGATCTCCTGCTTCGATTTCCGCTCCCGCAAATACTGCAGCAGGTCCAGCCCGGTGCCGTTCGGCATCCGCAGGTCGGCAATCACAATGGCGTAACCGTCGTCACGATCCAACGCTTCGCGCGCCGCAGCTCCGTCCCCAACCGAGGCCACCGTGTAGCCGTTCGAACCTAGAACCTCGCTCAGCAGCTCCCGGCTTTCGGCATCGTCGTCAACTACCAGTACTTTCGTCGCGCTCACAAACACTCTCCCACGGCCCTATTGGAGCACGATTGTTTCCATTCTCTCTGTCCCGGTTCCAACCTGCCGCTTTGCATAGGCTTACAGTGCGCCGTTGTCCGAGGCCAGTCCCATGCTCATGAGATACGGCCAACAGAGTGTGGAGTTTCTCCACACTTTTTCGCTGCGAGGGGATATCATGTCTCAGAAATTCGCTTGAAAAGCCAGGCCGTCCAGGGACGACAGGACGTAGACCACCGCTCGCGCCCCAAGGCTACGACATTGCGCGCGCAAACTGGAGACTTACTGATTCAACGAACAACTGGATCGAGATACCAGCTAATGCAGCCCAGCCGGGCGCTTTGACTGCAACACGCACCCGGTGGTGATGTCGCTCGCGATCTTGGTCGCGGCGTCGAGTACGTTGGGCATGTCATGCGGTGCGTCGAGGACGCACTCGACGGAAGTCTGGGTGCTGATGAGGTTCACCCAGTCCAGGCCGAGCGGCGGAGAAGGTCCCAAGTCCTGGCCACCGTAGAGGGCGTGAACGAAAGTTGTGGGGTAACTGTAGGTGGCATCCGGGGAACCCACGCTGTCGGTCACCCAAAGCGCAGCGTCGGACGCCACCCGATTCGAGCAGTCCGAGTCGCCATAAGCCGGGTCAATGTACAGTGCGGCCTGGCTGCCGTAGCATGGGTTGTTCACCCCGGTCAGGCAGATGGATTCCAGCAGTGGCGCAGCACAGAGGCAGCCGATGTCGATGCGCCCGAAGGGGGGAGCGCTGGTGGGTTCGACGAGCGAAAAGATGGAACCCAGGCCGTAGTGGGCGAGCGAGTAGGCTAGCGCACCGCCCCCGCCGCTGTTGCCGGTGCCGCAGAGGGGCTTGGTGGTGCCGCCCTGATGGACGTTCTGATAGATCCATTGGAAGGCGGTGGCCGGACGGCAGGCCGCTGCGCGCGGGCCGTCGGCGGCCGGCCCTTGCAGCCAGCCGGCCGTGCTCTGGTTGAACATCACCTGCACGGCGGTATAACCCGCCTGCACGACCGTGCTGATTTCCTGCTTGCCAAAAGTGTATTCGCGCTCGTAGCCGTCACTACCGCCGCCTCCGCCGATGAAGATGACCGTGCCCACGGGCGTTCCAACTGGACTGGTTACTTTGATCGTGCTTACCGAATCCGCGATGTTGGGGCAGGAAATGGTGAGGTCGGTGCACGTCCCCGCAAGGCCTCCGGGCGGGCACTGGATCGACTGCGAGCCAGTTACGGACCCCAGCGGATCAGGCGGTGGGGCGGCGCCTCCCGTCCCCGTCAAGACGGCGTTCTGAGGGCTGCCCACCGCGTTGTCAGCGACGGTGAGGCTTGCAGTCAACGCCCCGGCGTTGGCGGGCCTGAAGGTGACGCTCGCCGTGCAACTGCCTCCAGCCGCCAGGCTCCCAGGACAGGTGTTGGTCTCGGAGAAGTCGCCGGAGTCAGCGCCGGTGATCGTAATACCGGTGATGGTAAGCGACAGAGTGCCAGTGTTGGTGAGGGTTACGGTCTGGGCCGGGCTGGTGGTTCCGAGGGCCTGGGCCGCGAAGACCACGGTCGAGGGAAACAGCCTCACTGCCGGCACCGGTACGCTGCCCATGCCCGTCAGATTGCTGTGCTGCGGGCTGCCCTTGGCGTTATCGGTGACGTCAACCACGGCGGTTCGGGTGCCCGTTTTCGTGGGCATGAACGTTACCTTGATCAGGCAACTGGCTCCTGCCACCACGCTCGAGCCGCAGTTGTTCACCTCGGTGAAATCCCCGGGGTCGGCGCCCCTGATGTTGATGCTGCTGATGTTAAGCACGGCGTTGCCTGTGTTGATAAGGGTCACCGATTTCGGAAGGCTCGAGGTACCCACGACCTGGGTGGGGAACGCCACGATCAGCGGCGACAGGCTAACCGCCGGCGCCTGTTGACGGTGATTCTGGCCGACGCCCGCGGCGGCGGAGAACAGCAGCGCCAGGAGCAGGACTACGCCCGATTCGACCGTCCGCTGGCGGCGATGTCGCCGTTCCAACCATGAGGCGCGACTTGTGAGATGGGAATGATTTTGGGGCGGGTACATGAATCCTCCAGAGGATGAACTATCCCTTCTTTGTCGGCGAAGCCCCCGATTCACCGACGGATCTGTGTTGAACTGGAACCTGATGCGGATTGACTATCTTGGCCCCTTGCCAGTGCTGCGGAAAAGCTCAGGGAACCGAGGATATGACTGTCGGTCAAGAAGTCTGCTCCGCCTCAGTCGCCCTATTGGACGCGTTACGTGGCGGCCCCTCTCATGGCCCCACGCGGCTCAAAAGCGTCTTGAATGCTATCGCCGGACAGCGACTCAGGTCAATCGAAAAACCGCACACCCATACCCCGGCTTGGCACACGAGGGGTCAAGTTTTCGGCGGTGTGACCCACAAAACGATACGCCTGCCGAGGTTAATAAGTTACGACTGTTGCTGAGCGAGGGGGGGCCATCCGGCCAGCCCCGTTTTACCTTGCCCCCGCTCGCCGCGCTCTGTCACCATAGGCTCCATCTCATGCGTTGGGCGATCCAAACCGCTGACCATGCGCCGGTGGCGCGTCTCGTACGCGAACTGGAGGTGCCGCCAGTCGTCGCCCGGCTGCTCGTCGAGCGCCAGCTCGATGACCCGGATGCAGCCCGGCGCTTCCTGCACCCCACACTGGACCAGCTCCATGACCCCTTCCTTATGGCCGGCATGGCCGCGGCGGTCGAACGCGTCCGGCGAGCGATCGCGCAACGGGAGAAAATCCTCATCTACGGCGACTATGACGTGGATGGGACGATGGCCGTCGTGGTGCTCTTCACAGCACTGCGCCGCTGCGGTGCGCTGGTGGAAGCCCACATCCCGGACCGGTTTGCCGAGGGCTACGGCATGCAGACGGCCGTGGTGGAGCGCGCGGCGCACGACGGGTACAAGCTGGTTCTGAGCGTGGACACCGGCATTCGGGCTCACGCGGTCATCGGACGGGCGCACGAGTTGGGCGTAGAGACAATCGTCACCGACCACCACCTGCCCGAGGGAAGCCTGCCTCCGGCGGTGGCCGTCCTCAACCCGCACCGCCGGGACTGCCTGTATCCCAACAAGGATCTCTCGGGCGTCGGTGTGGCGTTCAAGCTGGCGCAGGCGCTGCTGGGTATGCCGGCCGCAGGCGGGGCAGCGTCCTACCGTCTGCTGCAATCGTTCCTCAAGATCGTCGCCATCGGTACCATCGCCGACGTGGTGCCGCTGGTGGGGGAAAACCGCGTCATTGCCCGCTTCGGTCTCGACGGCCTGCGGCGGCCGTCGGCGCCGGGCCTGCAGGCGTTACTCGAGGTTTCGGGGCTTGCCGCCGAGGCGGTGACGGCGGGCGACGTCGGCTTTCGCCTCGCGCCGCGACTGAACGCTGCCGGCCGTATGGAGAACGCGCGGGACGTGGTTGACCTTTTCATGGCGACGGAGGCCGAAAGCGCTCGCGGCATCGCGGAGCGACTGGACGGTTTGAATCGTGAGCGGCAGTTGGTGGAAGATCAAATCCTGAAAGAGGTCATCACCCGCATCGAAGGCGCGCCGCCGGAAGGCGCGGAGGCGCCGGGCGCGCGTGGCCGGACGATGCGGCTTCCCCGGCCCGTTGAGACTGGCCGCTACTCCCTGGTGTTGGCCGGAGAAGGCTGGCATCGGGGCGTCATCGGCATCGTGGCGCAGCGTGTGGCGGAACGGTATCATCGCCCGGCGCTGGTGATCGGCGTCGAGGGAGGCACCGGTGTGGGATCGGGGAGGTCCATCGCGGGATTCCATCTGCTCGAAGCCCTCGATCAGGGGCGCGATCTTTTCGAGCGTTATGGTGGTCACGCTCAGGCTGCCGGCTTCACCCTTCCGGCGGAGCGCATTCCGGAGCTCGAGCGCCGGTTTGAGGATCACGCTCGCGCCGTGCTGCAGCCCCAAGACCTGGAGCCCGTGCTGCGCGTGGATAGCGAGGTCAGCCTCGGTGAGCTGGACCTCGGAGTGTATGAGGCCCTGCGGCAACTGGGTCCTCACGGAATGGGAAATCCCGCGCCGGTGTTCGCAGCGCGGGGCGTGTGCCTGATGGGTCCGCCGCACATCCTCAAGGAACGGCATCTAAAATTGAGGGTGACGCAGGCCCCGACTAAGTCGGGGCAGGGGCGGCGGTCGTTTGAGGCTATCGGCTGGGGGTGGGCGGCGCACGGCGCCGGCCTCGTGCCGGGCCAAACTCTCGACCTAGCCTTCGCCCTGGATGAGAACACGTATCAGGGAACATCGTCGCTGCAATTGGTGTTGAAGGACATTGTAGGGGCGGGGCTGTGAACCGTCCCAAAGCCAGCTTGCAAACGATAAACACAAAGCGAATCTCGTCGATCACAGGCGCGGCTCTCGGGACGGCGCTGCTTGCGGTCGGAGCGGCGTACTGGCTGAAGAGCCGCCACGCCGGCAAGGCTCCATCGGCGCCGGCTGCCTTGCCGGCGGGAGTTCATCAACAACTCTCCGGGTATACGTTCACCCGTTCTGAGGGCGGCCGCCAGGTTTTCACGGTTCATGCCGCCCGCACGGTCTCATTCAAGGGTGGGGCTGAGACGCGCCTCGAAGACGTCAGCGTGGACATTTTCGGCCGCACCGGGCGCCACCACGACGTCCTGCGCACCGCAAGCTGCCAGTACAATTCCTCGATGGGCGGATTCCGGTGCGCCGGCAAAGTCGAAGTGGAGTTGAACGCGGCAACCTCTTCCAGTTCCGACCATTCGTTGTCGGCGCCGGCGCAGCCTGCCGACTCGTGGCAGCGCGGGCAGCAGACCGTGTATCTCGAAACCGCGAATCTTTCGTTTCAACCGCAAGGCGCCGTTCTCTTGACCGACGCGCCGGTGGCATTCCGTTACGGGGCGGTGTCCGGACAGGGCATCGGCTTGGAGTACGCAACTAACGACGGATTGCTCGATCTCAAGAGCAACGTGGTGCTTGACGTGCCGTCGTCCGACGGTGGACCACCGTGGCGTTTGACGGCGGGCGGTTTGCGCTACACCAAGGATAGTGGCCAGGTGCAACTTCGCGCCCCGGTTGAGATTACCGCCGGCGCGCGAAAGATATCGGCGGACCGCGGCTGGATTCTCCTTGACGGACGCAATCGCGCCACGCAGGCTGCGCTTCTAGGCAACGTTCGCGGTACGGACGCGGCGCCCGGACAGACCATGCAGTTGAGTGCCGGCCAGATCCGGGCCGAGCTCGATCCTGCGAGCGACACACTTCGGACTCTGGTGGCCGCCGGGACCGTGCAGGTCGAGTCCAAAAGCGAAGGTGAGTCTGGGAGCCTGGGATATCTTTCGGCGGACCAACTCAGAATCAGCTTTTCGGGCGGTCAGGGTTCCCCCGAAGCTCCCCAAGACGGGATTGCCACGGGTAACGTCAAACTTCGCCTGCGGCCGGCGTCGCCTGCCGCGCCCATGGGGCGGGAACCGCTCGAGAACCGGGCTTCTGCTGGGGCACAGTGCGAGACCCTGACCGCCTCCGTATTGCGGTTCCAGTTTGGGGGCGCGGGATTGAATCTGCGCGAAGCCCACACGGTCGGCGCTGGAAAGCTGGTGCTCGTTCCGGCCGATCCGCGGGCCGGCGAGCGCGTTGTGACGGCGGGACAGTTTGTGATGGGGTTTGGCAGCGATGGCCGCCTCAAAACTTTCAAGGGCCTGCAGCCGACCCACATTCTCTTTGAGCCTGGACGCGGTTCGCCGACCTCGCCGAATGGGCGCAGTCCCGTCGAGAGCTCGTCGGACCTGCTGGAGGCAAAGCTGGATTCCGCCACGGAGAGCGTGCAGACGCTCGACCAGACGGGAAACGTGCATTTTGTGGGACAAGATGGTCAAGCGACGGCGGAGCGGGCACAGTACTCTGCAGCCGCGCAGACCCTGGCCCTGACGGGCGACCCCCGGGTCTGGAATACCGATACGCGGGCTCGGGCCAGCCGTTTCGTGATTCACCTGGAGAACAACACGGCGGAAGCCCTCGGCAATGTGAGCTCGACTCACTTTGGCCCGGCCGAGGGCCACATCGGCGCGCACGCGCAAGCAGGCGGGGACGGGCATGCACCGGGCGCGCTTCTCGCCGATGACGCGACGCACGTGTTGGCGGACCGGATGCTGGTGAGCCGCTCGAGCCAGTCGGTCCACTACGAAGGTCACGTGCGCGCCTGGCATGGCGACGATGTGGTGGAGTCGCCGTCGCTCGACATAGACGGCCGCGCGCGCCGCATCCGTTCCGGGGCCGGGGTCGTCACGTCGGACCTGCAGCCGGCTTCGGCCAAGGCCGGCAGAGCCACATCATCCGACCCGCGCGCAGCGGCGAAACCGGTCACCATCCGCGCCGACCGCTTGGAGTATTTCGATGCCGGACGCGAGGCCCGTTACCAGGGTCACGTCCGGATGCAAGCAGAGGATGCCACGCTCGAGGCTGACACGCTGGATGTGTTTTTCTCGTCTGCAACGGCCGGGACGGACGCCAGAATCAAACGAGCGGTGGCGGCCGGGCACGTCGTGGTTACGGAACCGCAACGCCGAGCGACGGCTGGGCGGGCGGAGTATTTTGCAGCCCTCGGCAAGGTGGTGCTTACCGGAGGGCCGCCCGCGATTTACGACGCCGCCAATGGCTTCGCTACCGGCCAGCGTTTGACTTTGTTTGTTCACGATGGTAGCCTCATCGTTGACGGGGGTGCACAATCGCCGGCGCTCGCCAGGCATCGCATCGCGCAGTGACCAGAGCATGCAGACTCTCTCCACGGTCGATCTCACGAAGTCCTTCAAAGGCCGTAAAGTTGTTGACGACATTAGCCTTAGCATCGAGCAGGGCGAAGTAGTCGGGCTTCTCGGCCCGAACGGAGCGGGAAAGACGACGACTTTCTACATCATCGTCGGCCTCGCTGGCCCCGACTCCGGCCAGGTGCTTCTGAACGGCGTCGACATCACCCACTTTCCGATGTACGTCCGGGCGCGAAACGGCATCAGCTACCTTCCACAAGAACCCTCCGTTTTCCGCAAGCTTACGGTGGAAGAGAACATTATGGCAGTGCTCGAGACGCTACCGCTCACCTCCGCACGGCGGCGCGAGCGGTTAGAAGAGCTGCTTGAGGAGCTCAGTCTGCAACCGGTACGGCGGAGTTTCGGATACATGCTCTCGGGCGGCGAGCGGCGGCGGGTGGAAATCGCGCGGGCGCTGGTGATTTCGCCGTCGTTCATTCTTCTCGACGAGCCCTTTTCCGGTATTGACCCTCTCACCGTGCGAGACATCCAGGAAATCATCCTGCAACTGAAGGCCTCCGGGATCGGGATTCTGCTCACGGACCACAACGTGGCCTCGACTTTGCAAGTTACCGACCGGGCGTATATCATTAATGATGGAAGAATCTTTCGCGCTGGAACGCCGGAAGAGCTGGGGAACGACTCGGAGGTGAAGCGAATCTATCTGGGAGATAGCTTCCGGCTGGCGATCTGAATGGACAGGCAGCAACCCAAACTCGGGCTGAACCTCAAGGTGGCGCAGAGGCAGATCCTGACGCCGGGCCTCGTCCAGATGGTCACGGTGCTCGCGCTCAATAAACTCGAGCTGTGCGAGATGATCAATGAGGAAATGGTGGCCAATCCGCTGCTGGAGGAGGTTACTGACATCGCTCCGTCGGTCGAGGAGGTTCGCGAGAAAGCCGAGTCCGCCGACGCCGAGGGTCCCGCTCTCGATTCGAACGGCGATGGGTCCATCGCCGAGGGCAGGGCGGAGGCTTTTGAGCAGACGGACATGGACACCTTCTTCAACAACTATCTTGACCCCGGGTTCAAGTCACCGGCTACCGAGGACGTCGATAAACGGGCGCTCGATAGTTTCCTTTATGAGAACTCCCTGCCGCCGGACCGCGGCATGCGGGAGGATGTGGAGAAACCGTCGTTTGAGAGCTTTCTTTCCAAGCCGCCGTCACTTGCCGACCATTTGGAATGGCAGCTCAATCTGTCGGTTTGCTCGGATCCGGTGCGACAGGCAGCCATTTCGATTATCGGAAACCTCAACGAGGACGGCTATCTGACGGCGACCTCGGAAGAAATCGCCCAGACCGGCGGGCATCAACTGCAGGACATCGAAGAGGCGCTAAAGCTGGTGCGCGAGTTTGACCCGCTGGGCGCGGCGGCGCGCGACTTGAAGGAGTGCCTGCTGATTCAGCTCCGGGCGCTCGCGCCTGAGAACCACCTGGCGGCACAGATTATTTCCGACCACATGGGCGAGCTGGAAAACAAACAATACAAGGAAATCGCCAAGGCGCTCGATCGCCCCATTCACAACATCGAGCGGTGTCTCGACCTCATTCGGACGCTTGATCCTCGCCCGGGCCAGCGCTACAACAGCGTCGAGCCGCGCCTAATCGAGCCCGAGGTTACCTTCGTCAAGGTCGGCGACGAGTACCAGGTGATGATGGATGAGGACGGCCTGCCGCGGTTGCGCGTGAGCCGCCGCTACCGCAACCTGCTGGATCAAAGTGATACCACGCGCGACGTGCGCAACTACGTCAAGGAACGGTTCAGCTCCGCACTCCAGCTCCTCAAGAACATTGAGCAGCGGAAGCAGACGATTCGGCGGGTTTGTGAAGCCATCATCCGCCGCCAGACGGAGTTCCTCGACCGGGGGATCGACCACCTGCGACCGATGATGATCAAAGAGGTGGCGGGGGAGGTTGGGGTTCATCCTTCCACCGTCAGCCGCGCCGTCGCCAATAAGTACGCCAATACCCCACAGGGCGTCTATGAGTTGCGTTATTTCTTTTCTGAGGCGGTCCAGGGGCCTTCGGGCGGCTCGACGTCGCTCATCAATTTGAAACGCATCGTCAAGAAGATGATCGAGGAAGAGGAGCCGGCCAAGCCGCTTACTGACGAGCAGCTCATGGCGCGCTTGCACGAACAAGGCATCGACGTTACCCGTCGCACGGTCGCCAAATACCGGGAAGACATGCGGATTCCCAGCACGCATCAGCGCCGGAAGAAAAAGTGACTTACCGCTTCGTTCCTTCGCTTCCTCGAGATTCCTTCCCCAGGGGGTGTGCCCATGGACATCGGGTTTACTGGCCGGCAGATGGAAGTTACTCCGGACCTTCGCCAGTACACGACCGAGCGCCTGGGTAAACTGGCGAAGCTCTTGCGCGACCGGTTCGATCTCCACGTCATCCTGACTGCGGAAAGGCATCGGCGCATCGCCGAGCTGACGCTGAAGTTCCGCCACCACACGTTGGTCAGCGTTGACTCAACAGCCGATGCCCGCAGCGCCATCAACGGGGCCCTCGATAAGCTCGAGCGCCAAGTGGTCCGCCTGCTCGAACGGCACCGCACCCGCAAGCGGCGGCCGAGCCCCACCTCTGCCATCCTGCTGAATGTTCTGGGCGCGGGGCGCACCGACCACCGGGACCACCAAGTGCTGGAGACGGAACGTATCGCCATCAAGCCGCTGACGGTCGAAGAAGCCATTGAGTCCCTGGAGTCGGCCCGGACCGGCGTCGTCGTCTTCCGCAACCCTGAGACGGAGCGCGTGAACGTCATCTACCGGCGGCCCGATGGTAACCTGGGGTTGATCGAGCCGGAATCGTGAGAGTAGTGACGAGCGGCAAGTCCGGCTTCGCCAGCCGCGACCACCTCGACTGCTTGTCATTCGCCACTTGTCACTCGCCACTGTTTCCATGAAAACCGCCCCTACGAAAAAGACCTTTCGCCACTTCGTACTGATCACCGGGCTGAGCGGTTCCGGCAAGGGTTCGGTGCTCAAGGCGTTTGAGGATCTCGGATTCTACTGTGTTGACAACCTGCCGGTTGATTTGATCCCAAAGTTTGCCGAACTCTGTTCCGCGCAAGGGGGTCGCATCGAGCGGGCGGCCGTGGTGGTGGACATCCGCGAGGGCGCTGCCTTCAGTCGCCTGCCGGCCATCTACCAGAAACTCGCCCAGCAGCATCCCAAGCCTTCGCTGGTATTCCTGGAGGCATCGGACTCTGCGTTGATCCGCCGCTTTGAGGAGACCCGGCGGCCTCATCCGCTCGGTCGCGGTTTGCCCGTGCGCGAAGGAATCCGCCTCGAGCGCGATCTGCTCAAGCCGATGCGCCAGCTTGCCGACGCCGTCATGGACACCTCGCGGATGAACGTGCACCAACTGCGCGACGTCATCCAGACCCGCTTCGGCGGACCGCAGGCGCGCAAGATCATGCTGGTGTCCATGGTCTCGTTTGGATTTCGATTCGGTGTTCCCGCCGATGCTGACCTGGTGTTCGACGTGCGCTTCCTGCCCAACCCGAATTACGTTCCCCGCCTGAAAAAGGAAACCGGCCGCGACGCGCCCGTGCAGCGCTTCATGGATCGTTATCCGCAGACGCGCGAGTTTGTGGAACGGGTCGCAGACCTGCTGATTTATCTGCTGCCGCATTACATCCACGAGGGAAAGAGCTACCTCACGATCGCCTTTGGCTGCACCGGCGGGCGGCACCGCTCCGTGGCCATTGCCGAGCGGGTGAGAAAGGTTCTCGCCGAAGAAGGATATGAGACCAAAGTCATCCACCGCGACATCGAACGTCCCCCGGCTTAGAGCGGCAGTGGCGAGTAAGGGGTGAGTTGTTTGGGCTCGGGCTCGCTTTTCATCGTCCGGCCGCGCTAATAATTCTCCAGGATGTCCGTGACCAGCGTCTTCGCCAGATCACGCGACAACCGTTCGAGCGCCGGTGCGTCTTCCTCGAAAAGCTGCGAGTTGGACGAACTGATTTCATACTCCTCATGAAAAGTGTAGTTCGGATTCGAGAAGAGCACCTTCTTGCTGTGCTGGTCCACCAGCGCGACGGAGGCGGTGACGACGACCTGCAGCGAGTTCGCCCGGCCCGTAGTGGCGTCGAAAGACACCACGCCAGCTTGCACGTCCTTCACCGTCCCTTTGAGCACCGCGTCCGCCTGCGAGGGGTCGGCGGTAACACGAAACCGCGTCCGCTCCATCAGCTCGCGTGTGACCGCGCGCGCCAAGGTTTGCTCGATTTTGTAACGGCTGCTCAGATTGACAAAGGCGGGGACAGCGATGGTCTTGACGTCGGGCGGCAGGCGGTCGGCCCGGCCGGCCACGTGATAGCCGCAGGCCGACAAAACCACAACCAGACACAGAGGCACCGGGGCACAGAGCATCTTGAGAAGGCAAAGAGCGGTGAAGGGCGGGCGGCAGGCAGCAGACGGACGGTGAACGCAAGGCATTGTGGGCTCGGCTTAGTGTGTTCTCTGGGCCTCGGTGTCTCGGTGGCTGATTTTGCTTTGCAGCCGCTCTGCGATTTCCACCGCGTTTACTGCTGCCAGGCGAAGGTTATCCACCGCTGCCCACAGCCAGATTCCACCCGGACGCCCGGCGTCGGGAAGAATCGCATCCAGTAGGATTGCTCCGCTGCCGGTCGCTGCAGTCGGTGACGGTGGCGGCTCCGAGGGGCGGCGTAGTCGGACGCGTCCGGCGGCTCCTTCTGTGACCGCCGCGGCGATCTTCTCCGGCGGAACCGCCTCGGCCAGCTCGATGTAGAGTGAGAGCGCGAGCGAATAGAACACCGGCATCTGGACGAGACGCAAAGCGGGCAGGGGAACACGATCGCCCAGCAACTGACGGAGTTGATTGCGAATGGCGGCTTCGAGTCCGCTGAGCCCGGAAACGCCTGAGCGATCTGAGCGCCCCCGTCGACCAAATCGGGGCAGCAGGTTGAAGGCGAGCTGGCCGCCGAAAACCTTGCTGGGAACCTCCTGGAAGCTCAGCAGATTCACCGTCTGCTTTTGCAACTCCTCGATGCCCCTCGGTCCCGAGTAAGACGCTGGGATGAAGATCTCCGCCACTCCGGTCTTCACCTCGAACCGCGAGGCCAGCGGCAACAGCAGGCTGCTGATGACGATGGCGGCGGGATGGGCGGAGACGACGAAGCGCGAGCGACGGTCGCCGGACGCGCCGCCGGGCAGGGGCACAACGCCGAGAAAAGGCGCGCTGACGGTGAGGCCGGGAACCTCGGCGAGGGTCTCGCCCACGTCGATCACGATGCACCGGACGGCGTCCGAGGGGCCCATGCGAGAAGGTCGCAGGAACGCGGGCAGCTTCTTCGGGCGGGCGGCAAGAAACGCGAAATCGATGTCGGCCTCCTTTACCTCGAGATCCTCGACAGCAGCCTCGGACCCTGGACCCAGATCCAGGATCGGCAAATCAGGCTCTTCCTCGCTGGCATCGCCGGCTTCGAAGGTGACCAGGTGGGCGACCGGGAACTTGCGCTCTTCGAGCACGCTCGCCAGCTCCTTGCCCAGCAGCGAGGAAGCTCCCACCACCGCGATGTTGTAGCCTCGCGAGCTCGTCTTCATGCGGCGCGGACCTCGCGGGGGGCGGGCGGGGGCGAGCGATGCCTTCCGAAGAGGCGCATCGTGGGTCCGGAGAGCATATAGGCGAGCGCCATGGCCAGGAAGACATACTCGGAATAGAGCCACACGGCGTACAGCGTGATGCCGATGAGGATGATGTAGACGTAGGGTCGGCGGCGGCGCAAGTCGAGGTACTTGAAGCTGGGGTAGCGGACGCGGCTCACCATGAGGAACGAGAGCAGGCCGATGACGCACAGCCAACCGATCCCGTAGTCCCAGTCGTGGACGGCATACTTGCGGCAGTGAACCACGGCGGCAATCACGGCGGCGGCGGCAGGAATCGGCAAGCCCACAAAATAGCGGTGGTCACTCGCGGAGCGGGCGCTTGCGATGTTAAAGCGGGCCAAGCGCGCCGCTCCGCAGATGATGAAACCGAAGGTGATAATCCAGCCGAGCTGCCGCAGGTGCTGCCCAAACAGCGGCCCGACCACAGCTTCCACCGGTCGCACGCCCCAGGCGAAGGCCAGAAAGGCCGGGGCCACGCCGAAGGTGATAACGTCGGCCAGGGAGTCGAACTCGCGGCCGAAATCGGAGGAGGAGTTGGTCAGCCGGGCGATGCGCCCGTCGAACCCGTCCATCAGAAAGGCAAGGCCCAGCGCCTTGGCGGCGGCGTCAAACGCCGCCCAGCTCGACTCGGCCCCACCGCCCCCCGCGAGCAACGCGGAAGTGGCCTTGAGGGTGGAGAGAATGGCGAAGTAGCCGCACACCAGCGTCCCCGCCGTGAACAGGCTCGGCAGGATATAAAAGCCGCTGCGCTGGCGGGCCTTCTCGCCGTGGGTCAGCTTGCCGGGTTGGGGTTCTAGCGGTTCCAACTCTGATACCTCGCTACCTCAAATGGGGTCTCCTCGCGGCACTGATGCTTCGCCGCCGCAGATTCCCCGGCTAAAACATGCATTGGTCGTTGGGACATACGGCGGCTTTCTGTTGATTATAAATGGCATCGTGGCTTTGATTTTGAACCATTCCGAAACCGGCCTGCACATGCCATGATCTGATTATCGGGTTAGCTCCGGCACTGCCACTAAGACTTGGTAAATGATTGTGCTGGTGCGAAGACGGGCTTGCGGTCATGGCTCAAACCCACTCGCCTCCAGCCGCTGGCAAATCGGGCCTGCTGCGTTCGGATCAAACTTACTTATTTTCAGTAACATTCCCGCTTTAACCGTCGTTCCTTCCTCTGCCCCACTTTCATCCCCCGCACCGCCCGGGCCGAACGGCTGGTACCGGACCGTTCGGGCCCTCCCTGAGACTCAGGGCCACAACTCGCGGGCGGCTTGGTTCTTATTCGCCGGATCAAGCGTGATTATCATGCGTTCATTTTTTAAAATTTCCAAGCCTTTCTTCAATTCGTGTTTCGCTAACCCGATGATCTTGAAGGTGATACCTGGAATTCCAGGTGTTCAGGCGCTTCACAGATAAACTATGCATTATCAATAACCTCCCCGCTTCGTTCCTCGAGACTTCACCACTGGTCAGCTCCGAGGTTCCCCTCACGCGAGAAGAGGCTGTTTTCCTTATGTCAGGGGTCGCAGACATCACAACCCGATGTCTGCGCCACCGCGCCTGCTCGCTTCCTAAATACCGCCTCCTTCATAGACGCACCAGCCAACCTATCCCTGCGGATTCCTTCGTTTCCAAGCTGCGATCTCGCGCATCAAGGCCCACCAGACAGCGGACGCCACAAGCATCGCGGCCACATCCGCGATCACTTCGAGCCGCCAAAAGGGTATCGCAACCCCACGTTGCCCGTCGTCACGCGGAAGGCCACATAATCAATCCCACGGAATAGAATAGAATAATGAACGGCAGGCCAAAGCGGAGTACTGATTGCCAATAGTTCGCGCACTTAAGGCAAGAGCTCGACTCGGCCAATTTCCTCGTAAATGGCTCGTGTGTCGCGACATCCTCCAAAGTGGCTGTCAATTACTGCTGCCGCAGGCCACAAGATCCCAGTGAATCGTTTTCTCGGCCCGGCATCGAAAGCTGCGGCCCGCTCCCAGCGAGCGGCAAGAAGCTCAAGATCTCATGGTACCACGTTAGAAGCCGTCCGCTGCACGCTAACTCCTCACGGCCGCCTGCATGGATGTGGCTTGCAGCGCCCCGGAACAGACTTCCTCGGTTGAGGTTAAGCGCACGCCGGCGGCGACCATTTCCTCAATCGCCTTGCGGCCACCTTCCTCGGTGATCGGCCGGATGGCGTCGGTAACGAGTTCGACGGGAATGTTGAGCCGGCGCAGCGCCAGCACCGAATCGCGGACACAGTATTCCGTGGCCACCCCAAATACCACGAACCGGCAGGGACCGAGGGCGGCGAGCACGGCGTCAAAGTTGGGATTGGCAGCCACGGAATAATCCGACTTTTCAATCTCAATCACAAATTGTCCCCGCCAGTCCGCGGGCGGGTGGAAGTCGCCGGCGCGGTTCGAGATGACGGTCTCGGACGGAAACTGCGTCTCGGGAATGCGGCGCTGGCCCGGTGTGCCGATCACACAATGCGGAGGCCACTGGGCAAAGCTGGGGTCGTCGCGCCGGTGCGCGTCGGCGGACGAGAGCACGGGAATGCACTCCGCGCGCGCAAAATCCATCAGCCGTTTGAGATTAGGGATGATGGTCTCGGCGCCGGGCGCGTAAAGAGCGCCGCTGGGCGACATAAAATCCACCTGCGTGTCCACATCAAGAAAAACCAAAGTTTCCTCGCCCTCCGAAGGAACGCGTGCGGCATGGGCGACCGCCGGCTCAACCACGTAACGCTCGCGGACCTCTTCGAGCAGGCGCTCGAGGGCGGGACTCGTGGCCACCGGGTAACGCGGGCCGCCATCGAGCGACTGGTAGCGCTGCGGAAGACGTTCAAGACTCGCGAGGGTTCGCGCTCGGATCTCTCCGAGCGCCGGCCGCGGCCCCAGACGGCGGCCCCGGCGCATCACGGGCTCGAGCAGCGGAACGCAGTCTGCGTAACGCTCATCAGCGCGAGCGATTAGATCGTGGTGAAAGCGCTCTCGGCTTCCCTCGCCGGCCGTCCCTGCCGGCTCAGCCCTCTCGGACACATCGCGCGCAAAGCGGAACACCTGCTTGCGGCCCGGCCAATGAGCTTTCTGGGCGCTGAACTTGGTTTTGTATTCCACCCTGCCGTCGTGCTCGATTTCCACCAGCTTGTAGACCACGCCGAGCGCCGGCACGTCACGCGACGTGGCCAGGTCCGTGCCTACGCCGAAGGAATCAATCGGCGCGCCCTGTTCCACGAGGTCCGCGATCTTGTACTCATTCAGGTCGCCGGAGGCGAAAATCTCGGTCTCATGCAAGCCGTGGCGGTCCAGAATCCCGCGCACCTGGCGGCTCTTCACCAGCAGGTCGCCGCTGTCGAGGCGGACCGCCTTGATTTTCCGGCCTAGCTCGCGCGCCACCTGGGCCGCGGTCTCGGCCCCGGCCAGCGTATCGTAGGTGTCAATCAACAGGGTGGCGGTGTCAGGAAAGGTTTCGAGCAGGGCCGCAAAACTTTCGCGCTCGGAGGGAAAAACCTGTGTCCAGGAGTGCGCCGCGGTTCCGGCAACCGGCACGCCGTAAAGGTAACCGGCAAGCACGTTGGACGTGCCGGCGCACCCGCCCACATAAGCCGCGCGTCCGGCACGCACCCCCGCTTGCGGTCCCTGGGCCCGCCGCGTGCCGAACTCCCACACCGGCCGCCCGCCCGCCGCGGTCACCACACGCGCCGCCTTCGAGGCCACCAGCGTCTCGTAGTTGACCGCTGAGAGCAGATAGGTTTCGACAATCTGCGCCTCGGCCACGGGCGCCGTCACCTGCAGAATCGGCTCGCCGCCGAAGATGAGCGTCCCTTCCGGCACGGCGTTCACGTCGCCGGTGAAGCGGAAGCTGCGAAGGTAATCGAAGAAAGCGTCCGAAACCTTGCGGAAGCTGGGGAGGCCGCGCAGGAACTCCACGTCGGCGTCGGTGAAGCGGAGGTTCTCAAGATACCCGATGGCCGAGTCAAGCCCCGCCGCCACCAGGTAACTCCGCTCCGGCGGCAGTTGCCGCACGAAAAGCTCAAAGGTGGCGCGGCAGTTGACGTGGTGCTCGAAATAGCCCGCCGCCATGGTGAGTTCGTAGAGGTCGGTCAGCAGACCACGGTCGGGATTGGCTTCGGGCATCATGTTCTCGCTTGCGGTCAGCTGATGGTTGATGCTCTTCCTTCATAGTATGGTTTTGGCTTTCGGAGTAAGTCAAGCTGGGGTTACCTGAACGAAATCTCTCCGCATTTTCGAACACACTGATGTCACACCCTCGAGTGACGTGCGTCACAGATGATCGTTATCCTCTGGCGGAGATTGATAACTGTTGGAGTACTGCGAAAAAAAGGCCAACAACGAGTAAGGAAAAGGAGAACCTTCTTATGACACCCAAGATTCACGATTCGCGACTCGCTCTGATGCTGCTGGCCAGCCTGCTTTTTACAGCGGCCGGCCTGCAGGCTCAAGGCAAGTGGACATCAACCAACAGCATGAATTTCGCCCGTTCGGGACAGACCGCAAACCCCCTGTCGAGCGGGATGGTCCTGGTAGCCGGCGGCGAGAACGCCACGGGCAATGTGGCCCAAAGCGAGCTCTATAACCCGAGCACCGGCGCCTGGGCGCTGACGGGCAACCTCAACTCCGCCCGCGCCGCGGCCTCGGCTGTCGTGCTGCCG
>DASYXW010000063.1:0-32323 GCA_035934405.1 Terriglobia bacterium | reverse complement strand
GGAAAAACAGCGCCGGGCCGGGAGGAGGGGAAAGTGGGGGGAATCTCCACAGTTTTCCAAATGAGGGTACGGCAAGCCGTACCCCTACCACTCGGCCGCTTCTTCTTCCCGCCGCCAGAACGGAATGCCCGGAGCGCCCAGTTTGGATTTAAGATTCGAGATTTAAGATTTCAGAGCAGGCAGGGAGAAGGGGAACCAGGAGAGCGATGGGCGGCCCGCGGGAAAGGCGGAGCCCTTCCCCACAGCAGGGAGGCAGAGCCGCTCACCTGTGCGCAGGATTGAGCACCGACCCGGTTTCACTTCGGCAGGAGCCCGAAGACGTCGAGCTCGGTTGCCGTTCCAGCGTAGACTTTGCCGTTGACGACGATGGGGACGGTGAACTTGACGCCCTGCCCCGGCGTATCACGCGGCCCTGCCTGGTTGCTGTTATAGAGCTCGTGGGAAACATTGGTAGCGTCGTAGGCCCGGAGCACCGCAGGCGCTCCGTAGCTAGATGCGTTGGTATCTATAATCCACATGATGCCGCCGCTCGGGCCGTTCGAGGAAATGGAAGGCGTGGCTCCCGCATAACCGAGGGTTTCAGGCGAGACGGAAACGGCCGAGGTGGAGAGCAGGCCGTTGGTGAGCGTGAACATTCGCAGGGTATCGTACTCGGAGGCGTAGTACAGGTTGCCCTGCCAGTAGGCCGGCGTGCTCAGGTTGGTGGGGAGGATAGCGCCCACCAGCTCCTGCACCACCTGGGTGTCGGAGGCGGCGTTGAAGTGGCCGAGGTTGTCGCGGTCGAGCAGGTAGATGCGGCCTTCCTTGCCGGCGACAACCAGCAGGTGAGGATGAGCGCCGGGCTGGTCAGGGAGCAGCACAACTCCGCCCGAGCCGAGGTCGAGATCGGTGCTGCAGAGGAAGTTGGTATTGAAGGGAGCGAACCAGTCAAGGATCTTGAGCGTGCCCGACAAGCCCGACTGGAGCTTAAGGACGCTGTCGCCGTAATCCGAGCCGCTGCTGCCGGCGTCGAAGGTTCCGTTGCCGGTGGCGAAAAAAATGTTGCCGCTCGAATCGGCGGCCGGAGCGCCGCCCGCCGCCCAAAGCGATCCGTCGGAGCCGTTCGGCGTGGTATTGAAGGCAACGGTCTGCCGCAACGTTGACGCGTTGTAACCGAGCAGCCAGCCGTGCCACGACGGCGTGTCAGCGTGGGAGCCGAATCCGACGTAAACCACGCCGTTCTCGAACAGCAGGCCGGGACGCTGCAAATGCGCCAGGGCGTTGAAAGCCACCTGGTTGTGGCCGTTGTTGTCAACGCCGTTTCCCGCTACCGTGGCCTGGATGACCACCGGCCCGCCGAACTTCTCCTTGCCGGAAGCCAGATCGAGCGCGTGCAGGCGGTAAACGTAACCGCCACTTTCGGTCGTGTACGCCACCGCGTACAGCGTTCCCCCCACCGGGTCAATCACCGGGGTACCGAGAATGCCGATTTCGCCGCCGGGGAAGGCAGTGTCGAAGACCGCGGGCGCCGAGACACTGGTGACCCCGGGCTTGAGGAAGCTGGTGTACCACAGGGGGCCGGAACTCTTGCCGTCGGCGTCGAAGGCGTAAACGCTGTCGTTCATGGTGGCCACGTAGACGACATTATGGACGCCCTGGCCGGGAATGGCGACCGAGGCGACGTAAAGGGGCTGGGCGTAGATGTTGCTGTCAACCGGGTAGGAGAAGAGCTTGCCGAATTGGGTGGAGTTGACGTTCGACGGCGTGACGGTGGTTTCGTTGAGGTTCTGGCCGGTGCGGGCGAGGTCATTGTGATACATCAAGACACCCGCATAGGCTACGGTCGCCGAGGCCTGGCCGGTCTTGGCAGGGTCGAGCTGACTCGCGGCCGAAACCTGATGGATTCCGGGGCCTGCCGGCGTGGTGTAGAGTCCCGAGGAGGAAATCGTCCCGATGGTGGAGTTGCCGCCGGCGACGCCATCCACCGACCAGGTGACGGCGGTGTTTGTGGCGTTTGCGACTGCGGCCGCAAACTGCTGGGTGGCCCCCACGCTGAGCGTTACGGCGGCGGGTGACACGGACACGGTGACGGCCGGCGGCGCCGGGAGGGACGGGGTACTGCTGACCCCTCCGCCACAACCCGCGAGCGCCAAGCCGAGACCTGCGGCGCAGATCCGGCCCAACCGTCTCCTTAACAGGGTGCTCCACGGGGCGCGCGTCTGGTTCATCATGCGTAAGACTCTCCAGGGACGGAGGAGGGTAAGTTACTCATGTTCGCGCGTGAGGCGCAATGCTTTTTTTGCAGTAACCGGGGTGGTGCGGAAAGTCTACAGCTTGCCGTAGATCAGCAGCCCGGTGAGGACCCCGAGAGCCGTGGCGGCGCCACTCTTGCCGACCGCCTTCGCCGCGTTGTTGGGTATAAACAGCATGTCATTGGCCGCGAGCGTGATGTCCGGAGAGCGACTCTGCATAATTTTCCCCAGGTTGATCGGCACTTCGTTGAGGGCGCCGCTATCGGAGCGGCGAATAATCCGCGCTTTGCCCGGGGCCGCATCCGCTCCCAGCCCGCCCGCCATGGCGATGGCCTCAAGCACCGTTACCCTGTCCTTGTCTTCGAGGACAAATCCGCCCTGCCTGCTCACAGCCCCGACCACGTAAACCACTCCGGCCTTGCTCACGGTGACGACGTCGGTGGGCTGAATCTGGATATTCAGATCGGTCTGCTGATTGTAGACCAGCTTGTGCAGGTCAATCGCGAGCTGGTCATCCTGGGTCAGGTTCATGCCGTCGGTGAGGCTGATATCCTTGAAGCCGCCGCGACGCTCCACGAACACGGTTCTGCCCGGAGCGTTGCTGCCCTTGAGGCCCAGGCCGCCGGCCATGGCCAGCACCTCGAGCAGGCTCCGCTTGCTGGTGACGTGGTAAAGCCCGGGTTTCGCCACCGCGCCGAGAATCGAGACGCCGCGGGCCATGAAGGCGTCAACGAACACGGAGACGTCAGGAGTCTGCAGGTAACTCTCGCCGAACTTGTCCTCCAACTCCTTCTGTAGTTCGTCGGCGGTGAGTCCCGCCGCTTTCACGCGGCCGATCAGAGGCAGAGAAATCGTCCCATCGCCGGCGACTCTGGCCTTGAGGTGGCTCAAGTCGGGCACGTCAAACACATTCACCGAAATCAAGTCCTCGGGGCCGATCACGTAGTCAGGACCCAGGGGCATGCCCGGCGCGCGCGTGGCATCGCCCGAGGCCGGCTGGGAAGCGGAGGCGTCGCTGGAATCGGCCGGCGCGGCGGCGGAATCGTCCACCGAATTATCAACCCGATTGTTCACGCTCTGGTCTGGAGCCTGAGTCTGATCCTGCGGCGGGTTCGTGCTGGGCGGAGTCTCGGCCGGCTGGGCGGAGGTATCAGCCGGCTGATCCTGGGCCAGCAGCGGACCGCCCGCGAGCGCCGCCCAGACGACGGCTGCGGTGAGAGCCGCTGTCAGCAAGCCAGCCGGGCCGCCCGGGCCAAGCGATGATCGAAGAGGATTTCTGTCCGTGATTTTCATACTTTTTCCCGCATTCCTGCTCCATTTGAACATAGACGAACCTGGGGCCACTGTCAAGGCGGCCCGCAACAAAGTCAGGGGCGGGTCCCTGCGGATAGCGGCCAGTCCACATCAGGGTTATCATGCCAGATGGCCGGCGGCCGGTCGACCGCCGCGACCGGACAAAGGAGGGAACTGATGAAGAAGCTCGGTATGCTGCTGGCGCTCGCGTGCGCCGCCTTGCTCACGTCACATGGGACCGGGGCGCAAGCCGCAGCCAAGGCGCGGACGGGATCGAACGGGCCGGCGCGGCTCGAAGAGACTCTGGGCGCGAAGGAGAAGGCGTTCTTCCAAGCCTGGAAGGACGGCCACCCGGAGGTCTTCCAGAAAAGCATAGTGGATGGTGGAATCTTTTTCGGTGAATATGGCGTGAGTGGGAAATCGGAGACCGTGGCGGAACAGACGAACTCCCGCTGCGACGTGAAGGGGTTCGAGTTGACGAACTTCGAGGTGATTTCGGTTACACCACGCTCGGCGGTCCTCACCTATCGCGCCGAACAACACGGAACCTGCGGAGGCGTGGCGTTCAGCCCATACATGAACGGCCTCTCGGTGTACGTGAAGCGGGGAGGCGATTGGCTCAACGTTGTGCGCTCGGAAGTGCCGGCAAAAGACTGGCGTGGAAAGTAGAGCCGACCCTTAGTCTGGCAAGTGCCGGCCTGAGGCCGGCGCTACGAAACAATTAGTAGGTAGTGCTCCGATATTGTCAACAGATACAGCCCATTGTGTGCGGAGGCCATCCAATGTAGACTACCGCGCGGCGGGGGCATCAAAACGGAAACGTCCGGCGAGCTGCTTTCAGCTCATCGGGCTTTCACGGGCCCTATCAGCCAGGAGAAAAGTCTCAATGAAGAAAAATAGTCAAGCACTGCTCGTCGTAAGCATACTCGCAGCGGGACTGGTGTTCGCCAGCGCAACCATCACCAGCGCCAGTGCGCAGGACTTCCCTCAGCCGCGAGCCTTCAGCACGATCCCCATGAGGGCTTCGCAACCCTCCACATTCGAGGAGTCGGCCGGCTCGTTAGTCCTCGGCAAGAATGTGAACATCACCCGCGAAGCCGGGGCGCAAAGCGAGACCAGCGTGGGCGTGGACCCCACCAATCCCCTGCACATCATCGAGAGTGTGAACGACCTCACCAATACGGCGGCGGTGTATGAGTCGTTCGACGGCGGGGCGACATGGGCCAACAGCAATCTCGCCACCGGCGGGGCTTTCTGCTACGACACGTGGGACGCCTTCAATTCGAACGGCGACGCGTTCGTATCTTTCGAGTGTTCCGATCAGCGTATCGCCTACAAACTGGCGGGCTCATCCACCTGGGTGGCGACGACACTGACGAATGCCGGCAGCTTTCCTGACCGCGACATGGTGACGATTGACAACTCGGCCACCAGTCCGTTCTTCGGCAGCGTCTACATCGGCTACGATGACAACGGCAACAACAATACACCCTACGTCCTGTATTCGCGCGACGGCAAGACCAACTGGACCCGCAGCGCCGCCATCCCGCACGTCAACCCGACGATCGGCGTGAACGTCTCCACGGGGCCGGACGGCACGGTGTACGCAGCCTGGGAAGATTATAGCGGCAAGACGCTCTATGCCGCGGCGTCAACCGACGGCGGCGCCACTTTTGGCACCGAGGTCGTGGTCACGAACTATCGCATTAACACGACCGGGTTCTTCATTTTCATTCCACCGCAAAACGTCCGGGGCATCCTGCCCTACCCCATGACGGCGGTCGCCCCGGCAGGGACCGCGCATGCCGGCCGGTTTTACGTGAGTTACACCGACCAGGACCCGGTGAAGACCAACACCAACATCTACGTCCGCTATTCGGACGATGGTGGGGCAACATGGTCGGCGGAAACCAAAGTGAATGACGATACCAACAATGCCTATCATTTCCATCCCCAGATCGCGGTCGCGCCGAGCGGCAAGATCGTGGTTTGCTTCTACGACACCCGCCGCGACACCGCGAACAAGAAAACGGACCGGTTCTTCTCCATCTCGAACAACGGCGGAGTGACGTGGAGCAAGAACGGGAAGTACACCACGGCGCAATCGAACGAAGCCTATAACGGAGTCGACCCGAATCAATACGGCGACTACCAGGGCGTCGCGGTGGATTCGGCGGGCACGTTCCGTTTCTCGTGGACGGATTCCCGCGCTTCCGGGGCGATCAAGGAAGACCTGTTTGGCGGCAGCGTGACGCCGTAGAACACGGTTGGAGTCATGAGCCGGACTTGTGACTGGGTGCTGCGGCGAGCGCTGCGTCCCTTGACTTAGGAACAGCGTTCGCCGAGCATCCTCCACTGCTGGCACTCTCGGCCATTGACTATCCTTCTTGAAACGAATGAGGAGGTTCCCATGAGGTTTCTCAAGAGACGGTTTGACGTCATCCTGCCCTTGCTGGTGTTAGCGCTTGGGGCGCTTGGGACGGCGCAAGCGCGAGCCGGCCAGGCGTCCGCACAACCATCGACCATCGCCCGGACGCACCTGAAAGTGGGCGACGTGGCGCCGGACTTCACCCTGCTCAGCGACCAGTGGCAGCCGGTGAAGCTCAGCGACTTTCGGGGCAAGAAGAACGTCATCATCGCCGTTTACGTGCTGGCGTTCACACCGGGTTGAACGAAGGAGCTTGAGGCCTATCAGTCTGATTTGGCCAAACTCGAAGCGAGCGACACGGTGGTGCTGGGTCTCAGCATGGACAGTCCGGCGGCCAATGCGGCTTTCGCCAAACAAATCGGCGTCACCTTTCCGCTGCTCAGCGACAGCAGCGGCAAAATGATGGAGGAATACGGCGTCCTCGTGAAACCGGAGAACGTGAAAGGCTACACCTTCGACTGGGCGCAGCGCACGACGTTTGTGGTGGATAAGAGCGGCAAGATTCAGCACATCGAGCCGGGAGACAGCGCCGTCGACCCCAACAGCGCCGTCGCCGTCTGCCTCAACTTGCACAAGAAACCCGCCGGCGAGTAAAATACGCGCGGACCGGCGCGGTAGCCCCTTCGGGCGGTGCGGAATCCCAGGGCACGGCAGGAGGATAAGTGGGTCAAGGCATTTACGCGCAGCCCCGTTTGGTGACCGACGTCAGCGAGTGCTACTTTTACCACACGATGGACATTCCCGGCTACGGGTGCGTAAAGGGCGAGTGGGACCTGCGCGGCAGGGAGAAGGATTACCTGGGGGGGGGTAAGCTTTCAAGGCAAGCGCGTGTTGGAAGTCGGTACCGGTAGTGGCTTTCTGTGCTTCTACATGGAGAGCCAGGGTGCCGAGGTTGTGGCCTGCGACGTCTCCGAGGAGCAGTGTTGGGACACGTCACCCCTCGCGCTGAACGCACAGGAGTATGAGCAACTGATCAAGGAGCGCAAGAAGACCATCCGACGGCTGAATAATAGCTTCTGGCTGGCCCACCGGGCGTACTCGTCCCGCGCCCGAATGGTATACGCCACAGCATACACCATCCCGCAGGAGATCGGCCTTGTTGACATCTCCACCTTCTCGTCCATTCTTGAGCACTTGCGCGATCCGTTTCTCGCCCTCCAGAACGCCCTCCGTCTAACGCGCGAGACAGTCATTATTACCGAAGTTGTGGGCGGCACGAGGGTTCGCCTAGCCTCGGCCATTCTGCATTTGCTCGGGAAACGCTCGCCGCTTATGTTGTATACGCAAGACTACCGCGAGCCGGGTCCGCTGGAGAATTGGTGGGCCTTCTCAATCGATATCTTGACGAACTTCATTGGTGCGTTGGGGTTCGAGAAGTACGAGCTTCACCGGTTCGCCCTGCGGAACGCCAATAATGATTGGGGAGGGCAGGCGGTGGCCATCGTAGGACACCGAACCCAGGGTTCGCCGTGGGTGGACCACGCCGCCAACGAGTAGCTGCGTTAGGCGCCTTCGGGATGAGAGGCGACCTCGCCAGCGCCGTCGCCGTCTGCCTCAATCTCCACAAGAAAACCGCCGGCGAATGACGCGGCGGGCGGTACAATGGAGTCGGACGATCTTCCATGCCCGACCGACCCGATCTCCAGTTTTCCACTGCCAAGAGCCAGGCTCTTCCGCGCTGGGCGCGCAGCCGCAGGATTTTCGGACAACTGGTTTTTGCCGCGCTCCTTCTGCTCTTCGCCGGCGGTGGCGCGCTCGCCGGCCTCTTGTTGGTATATTCCTCCGGGCTGCCCAAGGTGGCGGAACTGGAAGATTACCGTCCCGATGTGATGACCGAGCTCTACGCAGATGACGGCTCGGAGCTCGCCAGCTTCGCGCTCGAGCACCGCGTCATCGTCAGCTATGACCAGATTCCCCCGGTACTAAAAGACGCCATCCTCTCCATTGAAGACCGCCACTTCGAGAGCCACGCCGGCGTGGACGTGGTCCGCATTGTTCGCGCCGGGGTCACCGACCTCTGGCGCTGGCGCAAGGCGCAGGGCGCGAGCACGCTGACGCAGCAGCTCAGCCGGAAGCTCTTTCTAACCTCGGAAAAGAGCTTCCGGAGGAAAATCGAAGAGATCCTGCTGGCGATTCAGATCGAGCGCCGTTTCACCAAGCCGCAGATCTTCACGATGTACGTGAACCAGATGGACCTCGGCCACGGCAATTTCGGCTTCGAGGCCGCGGCGGAATACTACTTCGGCAAACACCTCAAGCAGTTGACACTGCCGGAGGCGGCGCTGCTGGCGGGCATCCCGCAGCGGCCCCCGGCCTATTCGCCGATCCTGCACGCCGAGCGCGCCGTGGCCCGGCGCAACGAAGTGCTGGAAGCGATGCTGGAGAACGGCAAGATTACGCGCCAGCAGTATCGCGAGGCCAAAGCGGCGCCGCTCGTCGTCAACGTCCACGGGTGGAGCACCAGCGTCGCGCCCTATTTCGTCGAGGACGTGCGGGAGTTTCTCGATCAGAAATACGGCGCCGAGACAGTGCAGGAAAAGGGTCTGCGGGTATACACCACTCTGAACGTAAAGCTGCAACAGGACGCGGTGGAAGCCCTGCGTCAGGGATTGCGTGACGACGATAAACGCCGCGGCTGGCGGGGGCCCGAGAGAAACATTCTTAAGAACCCGGTGGCGCCCGGGGGCGGCCGGCGCGCAACGCTTGAAAATTATGCCGACGAAGATTGGAAGAAACCCATCGAGCCCGGCGCGCGCGTGCACGGGCTGGTAACGGAGGTGAAGCCGGAGTACGCCGTGGTCCGTTTCGGCGACCTCGTGGCGCGCGTGACGCCGGCTGACTTTGCCTGGACGAAGAAGGCGTCAGCGCGCGACGTGTTCGCGCCCGGCGACGTTGACTTGTTTCTGGTCAAAGAGGTGAAGGGCCGCGGCCTGCAGGTGACCCTCGACCAGCGCCCGGAGGTGGAAGGCGCGGTGGTGGTGATTGACAACAAGACCGGGGCCATCAAGGCGATGGTGGGCGGGTACGATTACGACGCCAGCAAGTTCAACCGCGCCGTGCAGGCGGAGCGGCAGGTAGGCTCGTCGTTCAAGGTCTACGTTTACACGCAGGCTTTTCTCGACGGCATGAGTCCGTTCGACACGATTCTGGATTCGCCCATCAGTTTTCCGGGCGCCGCGGGCGTCTGGGCGCCGCACAATTACGACAACAAGTATGAAGGCAACGTGACGCTGCTGCGCGCGCTCGCCGAATCGCGCAACGTGCCGGCGGTGCGATTGCTGGCGCGGGTCGGCGTGGACCAGGTGATCAAGCTGTGCCGCAAGTTCGGCCTCACGTCGCGGCTGGTGCCCAACCTGCCGCTGGCGCTCGGCGCTTCCGACCTGACGCTGCTCGAACACACCTCCGGCTTCTCCACCTTTCCCGATGACGGGCTGCACATCGCGCCGCGCATGATCGAGCGCGTGACCGATTACGACGGCCGCGTGATTGACGATTTTCCGCCGCAGGTTACCGATGTGGTTCCGGCGCCCATCGCGCGGCTGATGGTCTCGATGCTACGCGAGGACATCGAGTACCCGACCGGGACCGCCGTCCATGCCAAAGCCCTGGCCGCCAAGTATCCGCTGGGCGGAAAGACCGGGACCACGAACGACTTCACCGACGCCTGGTTCGTCGGCTTCTCGCCGTCGCTCACCTGCGGCGTCTGGGTGGGCTTCGACGATCACCGCTCGCTTCAGGTAGCCGCCGGCGAGCCGTCGGTGGTGGGCGGCGGGTTCAAGGAAGAAGGTTCCCACGTGGCGCTGCCCATCTGGATGCAGTTCATGAGCGCGGCGCTCGCCGACCGTCCGGTGGAGCAGTTCCCCTTTGCACCCCTGCTGAACAGCCCGGACCAGGTGAAGGAAATCCTGGCGAGCGCTGGGACGGACGCGCTGCTGGCCCAGCAGACAGCAGAAGGCAGTAAGCAGAGAACGGAAGGCAGCGTGGGCGACAC
Source organism: Terriglobia bacterium (assembly GCA_035934405.1). Taxonomy (GTDB): domain Bacteria; phylum Acidobacteriota; class Terriglobia; order UBA7540; family UBA7540; genus DASYXW01. Next base: position 22,380 of record DASYXW010000063.1, on the reverse strand, counting down.
GAAACATGCGTCGGCTCCGGCGGGCGATGGGCCACACAACTAGGCGGTCCGGTCGCGCGCCCTCCGTGGTGAGCGGCCTGAATTGTCGAAAAGTGGTCGCGGTGGGGGTTGCGTACCGGCTGTTGGCAGTAAGTATCATGTGGATTTCTGGAGGCGCGTATCTTTCGCAGACATCGAGAACCAGATCCGGCACCACGGAATATGCAAGCCGAACTTGAGGCATGGAACGGACTAAAGCCCGTCGGTTTCTGGCGGACGCGACTGCGTTCTGACCTTCCCGATCCAAGCGAGATGATTGACCCAACCTGGTCACTGGAAGAGCGCGCCCGTGTCGTTCGATATCTCAAGACCGGTGGCACGATATCTATCGATTTTTTTGGCTATCACACGTGCCTCATTTGCGGGAAGCCGGCTGGCACTTCTCAATTTGGCGATGGTATTTGGATGTGGCCGGAAGGGCTTGCGCACTACGTGGCTGAACACTCCTTGCGCCCTCCGCACGAATTCGTTGAGCATGCATTGAAACACTCTGCCAGCGGTCCGGTATAGGTCACTGTCGCCGGAAATGATCGAATCCCCCTGGCTTCACCGCCACCTCCTTTCCGTTCGGTCGCACCAGAATCAAATCGCTTGAACCGCGGATTTCTCCGATGCGATGCAGTGAAAGATGACCGAGCCTCGATGGGATTCGCGTCGCGAGCCGGCGCGGCACGGTGAACAGCAGCTCATAGTCCTCGCCGCCGTTAAGCGCAAGATCCAACAGACGGGCTGACGAGTAACCGGGCACTTCGGGCACCGGAATACGGTCGGCCGCAAGGCTGGCGCCCACGCCGCTTGCTTCGCAGAGCTGGGTGAGGTCGGTGGAGAGTCCGTCGCTCAAGTCAATGGCGGCGGTCGCCAGGCGCCGCTCCGAGAGATACCGTCCGAGCGAGCATCGCGGCTCGGGATATAGGTGCGCCTGGATGGCCGCGTGGCTCGGGTCGGCGGCGCCGGCGCTTCCTCTCTCATCGGTACCGCGAGGCTTGATCCCTTCCCGATGGCGAAGGCCGCCGGATTTGAGGAGCCGCAAGCCGAGCGCGGACATTCCCAACCGGCCGCTGACGAAGATCTGATCACCCGGCTGCGCGCCCGAACGAGTGAGCGCCCGGCCGGGCTCGACTTCGCCGGCGACGGTTACGTCCACGAAAGTCCTGCCCCGCACCACGGCCGTGTCCCCGCCCGCCAGAGCCACATCGAAGCGCGCGGCGAGCGACGTAAGGCCGTCGTAGAATGCCTCCATCCAGAGGACGCGCGTTCGCGCGGAGAGCGTCCGCTGTGAAAGGGCCAGCGAGACGAGGACAAACCGCGGCACGCCACCCATGGCGGCGACGTCACTGAGCGACCGCGCCAGAGCCCGGTGGCCCACGGACTTGGGCGGGTGCAGTCGTCGGGTGAAATGAACTCCCTCCAGCGACATGTCCGCCGTCAAGACAAGCTGCCGGCCGCGAGACACCTCGACCACGGCGGCGTCATCGCCGATTCCGACCTGCAAAGGCCCCGCTTTCGAGGGACTGCGGTCGCGGAGCCAGCGGACAAATTCCGATTCAGTTCGAAACACGTCGAACCACTCCTCACGCCTTCGCGCGACTATACACAACGCCGAGACTCATTGTATCCTTCTTGAGTCCGGGCAATGCCGCACCCAAACGACCGAGCAGAGGAGCCAGCCAGAGTCCCGTGCCCATCGCAATCCCAGTGCCGCCCGAAGTGCGCGCCGGTTACGAACCGGTGATTGGACTGGAAGTGCACGTCCAGCTTTTGACGCAGTCGAAGATTTTCTGTTCGTGCTCCACGCGCTTCGGCGACCCGCCCAACTCGAATACGTGTCCGGTGTGCCTGGGACTGCCGGGCGCGCTGCCGGTGCTGAATCGCGAAGCTGTGACCATGGCGATGAAAGCGGCGATGGCGCTCAATTGCAGCATCCGGGAGCACTCGCGTTTCGCGCGCAAGAACTACTTCTACCCCGACCTGCCCAAGGGCTACCAGATTTCGCAGTATGACGAGCCGCTGGCCGAGCACGGCTGGCTCGACGTGGATTCCCAGGGCGCGCGCAAGCGAATCGGCATCACGCGCGTGCACCTCGAAGAGGATGCCGGGAAATCGTTGCACGAGGGCTTTCCGGATTCCGACAAGAACTCCTACATTGACCTCAACCGCTCCGGCGTGCCGCTCATCGAGATCGTGAGCGAGCCGGAGCTGCGCTCGCCCGCAGAGGCGTACGACTACCTGACCCGGCTGAAGACTCTCATGCTCTATCTTGGGGTCTCCGACTGCAACATGGAGGAAGGCAGCCTGCGCTGCGACGCCAACGTCAGCGTGCGGCGCGCCGGCGCCACAGCGTTCGGCACCAAGACCGAAGTAAAGAATCTGAACTCCTTTCGCTTTCTCCAGAAGGCGCTCGCTTACGAGATCGAGCGGCAGATTGAGGTGATCGAAAACGGCGGCGAAGTCAGGCAGGAAACGCGCCTGTGGTCGAGCCGCGAGCAGCGCACCTATGGGATGCGCTCGAAGGAGTTTGCGCATGACTACCGTTACTTCCCTGAGCCCGATCTGCTGCCGCTGGTTATCAGCACGGAGTGGAAAGAAGCAGTGCGGCGGTCGCTGCCGGAGCTTCCTGAGCCGCGCCGCGAGCGCTTGATGCGCGACTACGCCTTGCCGCTCCAGGACGCCGGGCAACTGACCGGCTCGAAGGCGCTGGCGGACTATTTTGAGGAAACGGCAAAGGCGTCGGGCGAGCCCAAGCTCGCCGCCAACTGGACGCTCGGTGAACTCCTTCATCTGCTCCATGAAGCCGGCAAAGAGATCGCGGAATCGCCGGTCTCTGCCGTGCGCTTCGCCGAGCTTCTGGGCTTGGTGAAGCAGGGCACGGTTTCCGGCAAGATGGGGAAAGACATCCTGGCCACGATGTTTCGCAGCGGCAAGCGGGCGAGCGAAGTGATGGCGGAGACCGGCGCCGAGCAGATCAGCGATGCCGCAAGGATCGCAACGGTGGCGCGCGACATCATCGCCGCGAATCCCAGCCAAGCGGAGCAGTATCGGGCCGGCAAAACCGCGGCGCTCGGCTGGTTTGTGGGCCAGGTGATGAAAGCCACCCAGGGACGGGCGAATCCGCAGTTGGTGCAGGAGATGTTGAAGAAGGCGCTGAGGTCCGAGAGCGATGTATGATGTATGGTCCGTTGTGATTCGTGCGAAAAGCGCCAATCGAAGAGGTTGCCATGAAAAGCAGGGGAATCAGGCTGACACTGAGCGTGGTGCTGTGGGCGGTGGTCGCTGTACAAACCTTCGACGTTGTAAGGGGACATTTTGCATCGAAGGAGATGTTCACCTGGCTGCTGTTTGTGCTGCTGGCTACCGCTCTGACCCTGCCCATGCGCAGGTGGCCGCTGAAAGTGAGAGTACCCGTCGCGCTTCTCGTGCTCTCTGCCGCCGGCTACAACCTCTACCTGACGGGCGTGAGTTTGGCGATGCTCTGGATGCTGTTGGTGATCGCACTCTCCGTTGGAGCGGGGTTGGCGTTGCGCCGCTGGGCTCCCTGGCCATGGCTCAAAAGCGAGTGGACGCTCTTTGCACTGGCGATGGGAGGAACAGCCATCGGACTGTGGCTTGCTGTGGCACTGAAGGCATGAAATCGCGAAGACCTCCAAATCCAAGCTCGCCCTTGCGGGTCGCGAGGAGTGACGATGCTCAACGTTGGTGATCAGGCTCCGGACTTTTCGTTGCCATCTGATTCGGGAAACAAGCTCAGCTTGAAGAGTCTGCTGACGAAGACCCTGGTGCTGTATTTCTTTCCCAAAGCCGACACACCGGGTTGAACGAGCGAGGCGAACCAGTTCCGTGACGCCAAAAAAGAACTGGACAAGGCAGGCGCCCGGGTGGTGGGTGTGAGCGGGGACAGCGTGGAAGAGCTGGCGAAGTTCCGTGACAAGTACAAGCTGAACTTTCCCATGCTCGGCGACACCGGACACGAGATGCTGGAAGCCTACGGCGTGTGGCAGGAAAAGAACATGTACGGCCGCAAGTCGATGGGTATCGTGCGCACCACTTACATCCTGGGCGCCGACGGCCGCGTGACCCATGTCTTTCCGCGGGTCAAGGTGGACGGGCACATCCGGGAGGTGCTGGCCGCCCTCGACGCGAAGACTACATAAGTAGCCTACGCCATTGACCCTCCTATCCCTGCCGGCCTACTGCATTTACTGCACCGGCGGCAGGTGCGGGTGATAGTCGGGATACGGCGGACGCTCGAACGTGGCCGGCGGATTCTTCTTTAGCAGGGCAAGCGCCACCTGGACTGCCCTTTCCAGTTGCGGATCGTGACCCTCGCGCACGAGCTTCGGATCCATTTCGACTTCCACGTCCGGCGCGATGCCGTGATTCTCCACCTCCCAGTGACCCTTGAGTCCATAGATGGCCCAGCGCGGCGCGGTCACCCGGCCGCCGTCCATGAGCACCGGATAGCCCCCGATGCCGACCAGTCCGCCCCAGGTCTTCACGCCCACCAGCGGACCGATGCCCGCCTTGCGGAAGTACCAGGGCATGGCGTCGCCGCCTGAGCCGGCGAATTGGTTGATGATCATCACCTTCGGACCGTGGATGGATTCCACCGGCTCGTCATAAGTTTCGCCCTCGCGAGTTTCGACCAAGCTCATCACCGGGCGGCGCAGATAGTCAATGATGTAGTCGGCGAGATCGCCGCCGTGATTATACCGCTCGTCGAGCACGGCGCCTTCCTTGCCGACCTGGGCAAAGTAGTAGCGGTTGAAGTTGGTATAGCCGCCTTCCGCGGTGTCGGGCAGATGGACGTAGGCGAGCTTGCCGCCGCTCAGCTCGTCCACCTTGCGGCGATTGCTTTCCACCCAGTCGAGGTTGCGCAACGCGTCTTCGCTGTCGACCGGAACCACGGTGACTTCGCGCGAACTCGTTCCGTCGGCGTTCGGTCCAACCTTGATCACCGTCTGCTTGCCCGCCGTCTCCTGGAAGAAACTGTACACGTTGTCCGTGGCGCGCAGCTCGCGGCCGTTCACCGCCAGCAGATATTCGCCGGCCTTCACGTTGACGCCGGGCTGGGTGAGCGGCGCGTGAAGCTGCGGATTCCAGTTCTCACCGTTGTAAATCTTGGCGAAACGGTAGCGGCCGTTCTCGATGGTGTAGTCCGCGCCGAGCAGTCCCACCTTCACTTTGGGCGGATCGGGCTCCGCCCCGCCGCGGACAAACATATGACCGATCGAAACGTAGCTCAGCATTTCGCGGAAAAGGTAGTTCAGGTCATCGCGGCTGGCCACGCGGGCGAGGTAAGGGCGGAACTCCGCTTCGGCTTCGGCGAGGTTGAGGCCGTGGGCGTGCGGGTCGTAGAGGAAGTCGCGCTCGATGCGCCACACTTCGTGATACATCTGGTTCCACTCGGCGCGCGGGTCCACGTAGACTTCGAGGTCATCCAGCTTCAGCGCGCCCTCGCCCGGCTTGGGCGCTTTGTCGGAAGCGGTCAGAAACCACTTGTCCGGGCCCTGGCGATAGAGCATCTTCTCGCCGTTGTCCGAAAGAGTGAAGGCGCTGATGCCTTCCACAATCTTCTCGGTCTTGCGGGTCTTCAGGTCAAAGCGCTGCAAAGTGAAACTGGGCGGGCCCTCGCCCGTATCCACTTGCGCGGCTTCGAGCAGGTAGAGGACGCCCGTGTTGCCGCTCGTCATGCCTTCGTAGTTCTTCGGCGGAATAGGCATCGCCAGGATGCGCTGGCTCATTCCGTCAAAATCGATGGTCACCTTGACCGGTTTCTTCTTCTCTTTGTCCTTGTCTTTATCCTTGTCTTTGTCAGAGTCTTTCGCTTTCCCGGACGCGTCGCTGTCTGCGCTCTTGTTTTCGGCTTCGGGCTTCTCGTCGTCGCTCTCCGGCGCGATCGGCGACGTCAGGTCCTTCCTCAGCACCGCGACGTAGACGGCGCGGGTGACCGGGTGGGCGATGCTCGTCATGTCGAGCCAGCCTGTGGACAAGCCCATGTCCGTGCTGGCGGTGAAATAGAGGTACTTGCCGTTCTTGTCGAAGTTGGGATAGAGCGCGTCGCTCATGCCGTCGGTGAACTGCGTCGCCTTGCCGGTGTCGAGCGAATAAACGAAGACGGCACGCAGGTGGCTCTCCAGTTGCTTGGTGTAGGCGAGCCATTTGCTGTCGGGCGACCACACCACGTCGAACTCGTGCAGTGGAGAGTCAAAGCGGTCGGTATCCACCTTAATCGGCGCCGGATGGTCGAGCGCCACATACCACAAGTTCAGGCGCTTGTCGCTATAGGCGATCTTCTTGCTGTCGGGCGACCAGGTGGGGCCGTAAAAGAACGAAGGCGGCGAGCCGAGCGAAATCTTTCGGACCGTCCCCAGGCCGTTCTGGTCGCGCACATGCAGCGCGTACTCACCCGATTCGTCGGAGAAGTAGGCGATGGATTTCCCGTCCGGCGACCAGGCCGGGTCGCGATCTTCCACCGCCGGGCTTTGCGTGAGGTTGCGGATGTCTCCCTTCTCGGCAGGCACGGTAAGGATTTCGCCGTGGGCTTCGAAGACGGCTCGCATGCCTTGGGGCGAAATGCCGGCGTTCAGAATCTGCTTGGCCGGGATTTTCTCGAAGTGCGGCCGGAGCTGAGCCATGTCCGCCTCGACGCGCACCGGGACGGTTTCCGTCTTGCCCGAATTGAGGTCGTAAAGGTGGAGCGAGCCAAACTGCGAATAGACGATCGCGCCCGGCCCGGCGGAGGCCTCTTTGATGTCAAAGCCGGTATTCTTGACGGCCTCGGTAACCTGCTTGGTTCCGGTATCGTAGGCAAACAGCGTCACGGGCCCGCTGCGGTCAGAGAGAAAATACACCGTGTTGCCCACCCACATCGGGTTCTTGTCGTTCGAGTTGTCGCGCGGAACCTTCTCGACGCTCGAATCCGCCAGGTTGGCGATCCAGATGGGCGTGGTCTGGCCGCCGCGATAGTGCTTCCAGTCGGGCTCCCACTGGAAGACGGGCATGTAGGCGAGGCGCGAGCCATCGGGCGAATAAGATCCGTCTTCCGCCATGGGCAGCGGTAGTTCCGTCGGGAAGCCGCCTCCGACCGGGACGGTGAACAGCTTGTCGGAATCCGTGGGGCTGTCACGGTGGGAGACGAACAAGATTTGCTTGCCGTCCGGGGTCCAGCCGACGGCGTGGTCGGGGCCGGGATGGTACGTGAGCCGGCGCGGTTCCCCGCCCGCGGCGGGCACCACGTAAACGTCCTGGTTGCCGTCGTAATCGCCCGTGTACGCCACCATGGTGCCGTCGGGCGAGAAGATGGGGCCGCTTTCGAGGCCGGTGCCGGTGACCAGGCGCTGGGCGTCGCCGCCTTCGCGACTGACGGTCCAGATGTCGCCGCCGTAGGCAAAGGCGATCTCGGTCCGGCTGAGGGTAGGCTCACGCAGCAGCAGAGGAGCGTCGTTCGCGCCCCAGGCAAGGCTGGCGGCGAACAGTCCGAAGAAAACGACGGCAGTCGATTTGGTCACGATGTTATCCCCCCAAGATATTTCAGATTCTTAGATTTCAGATTTTCGATTTCACAGCCTACCCCCTTGGCCGGGCGGCAGCCCTGAAGTACGGCGCGAGATTTTCGCCGGTAAGGGGTCGGCAAACGAAATATATGGCTGATTCCAATTGATTTAGACGTTTTGGGTTCGCCCCCCTCGAGTTTTTCAAATTTAGGGGTCAAATCTGGCTCTAATGCTATGTAGCAACTAGGCTTGTTCGCCATGGGTTCGGTACTGCCATTTTTGCCCCGGGTTTGGCCGCCATTCGTTCGCCAATTCGTTACAGAGAGTCCGCCATCCTTATGATTTCCGCAAAATGAGGTGTTTTTGTGCTGTATCTGCATTGTAATGAGAGCGATAGGTCGGTTAGCTTCGCTTTTTGCATTTTCAGATCTATCTCGTTTGGTATCAATGGCTTAATCGAGTTAGCTTCGCTCGCGTCATTTTTAAAATATCTCGTTTGTGGACAATAGCTTAAGTTGGTTAGCTTCGCTCGCGGGGTTTTTTGGTGCAGGATGGCAGGCAGGGGGAGGGAGCGCGAAAATGGAGCTAAGTTCCTCACTATCAAACGAATCCAGCCAGCTTCAAGATACAAAAAGAGCATAACATGAAGAGGATAATGTTGTCAAGAGCTTTCTTGGGTCGCGGAAGGATCATCGCCGTTGCATGGGCGGTCCGCGTCGCTTTGGAGTGCGGCAGCCCTTCGCTTCGCTCAAGGGCAAGCTTGCTGCCGCTTTCTTCCTGCGAGCTTGCTCGCAGCCTTTCGCCAGCCTTGCGAGACTTCATGGCCAGCAAGCTGGCCCCGATACATCGGGGCTGGCCGACCGGAAAGCGGTAGCAAGCTTGCCCTTGAGCGAAGCGAAGGGCTACCGCACTCCAAAATGGGTCTATGGCAGCACCCGGAAGGGCACATTGCTCGAAAGCGTGCCGCTCGGCGTTACCACCTGAACTGTACCGGTGGTCGCGCCGGAGGGCACGCTGGTCGTGATCAAGGAACTCGAAACCACGGTGAACGTAGCCGCCGTGCCGTTAAAGCTGACGCTGGTCGCGCCGGTCAGATTGGTCCCCAGAATCTTGACGGCCATTCCCACCTTGCCGAAAGTACGTTGTGTTTCCACAAACGGGCCGAGACTTACGGAGAGGCTGAAGACCGTGCCATCGCCGTTGGCCCCGCCAGAGGAGGTTGTCCCGTACAAGTTCCCATCGGTGTCCTGGACCAGCGCCGCCACGGGGAAAAAGCCGTCCCCGCTTTGCGAGCCAAGGATGTGAAGCGTCGTCAAGGTGCCACTCGGGGTGATATTGAACACCGTGCCCACGTCCGTGGGACTGCCACCATTCGGGGTCGTCCCGTAAAAGTTCCCATCGGTGGCCTGGACCAGCCCCGCGACGGGTTCGGTGCCGTCCGTGCAACCGCTTTGCGCGCAAAAGCTATATAGCGTCGCCAGCATGCCGCTTGGAGTGATTTTGAAGATGGTGCCACAGCCAGCGCTATCGCAAAAGTTGTTGTTGTGGTTGGCCCCGCCTGAGAACGTTGTCCCGTAGAAATTGCCATCGGCGGCCTGGACCAGCGCCCCCTGGGGCAACTCTCCGTCTGTGCAACCGCTTTGCGCGCAAAAGCGGTATAGCGTCGTCAGCGTGCCGCCGGGAGTGATCTTGAACACGGTTCCCATATCGTTGACCCCGCCGCCGTCCGTTGTGCCGTAGAAGTTCCCGTCGGTGGCCTGGATCAGCGCCGCTTCGGGGAATTTTCCATCCGCGCAACCACTCTGGGAGCAAAAGCTGTAAAGCGTCGTCAGCGTACCACCTGGAGTGATCATGAAGACCGTCCCCCCAAGGCCATTGGCCCCGACGCGGCCCGTTGTCCCGTAAAAGTTCCCGTCGGTGGCCTGGACCAGCCCCGCGATGGGTTCGGTGCCGTCGGTGCAACCGCTTTGCGCGCAAAAGCTGTATAGCGTCGTCAGCGTGCCACTTGGAGTGATTTTGAAGATGGTGCCACAGCCAGTGCTAGAGCAAAACTCGTTGTTGTTGTTGGCCCCGCCTGAGAACGTTGTCCCGTAGAAGTTCTCATCGGTGGCCTGGACCAGCCCCGCCTTGGGCGAGCTACCGTCGGTGCAACTGGAACCGCCTTGGGAGCAAAAGTCGTAAAGCTTCGTTAGTGTACCACTCGGCGTGATTCTGAAAATCGTCCCAAAGTGGTTGGCCCCGCCAGACTGCGTTGTCCCCAACAAGGCCCCATTGGTGGCCTGGACCAGCGCCGCCAAGGGGTTGGCGCCGTCCGTTTTGTCGAAGCTGTGCACCGTGGTGAAAGTCTGCGCCGGTAGGGCAATCGCCGTGGCTGCGCACAGTAGAAAGACAGCGCAGGCCGTCTTCCACCAGTTAGGTTTGCCCATGTTGCCTCCTCGCCGCGTTGCGGCTTTCGGGTGTGATTGTGGATCGCTCGAAAAGCAAAAGCATCGCACGCAAAGGCGCAAAGTCGCCAAGGAAACAAAGGAGCCTTTCTTTGCGCCTTGGCGTCTTTGCGAGAGCATGCTTGCTGGAAGCATTTCTTCACACCCTCCGAGCCCTGAGTTGGCCAGCCTCCCAGAATCGCAATCACGCGCGCTCGACCAATTGAAGATGCCGCTCCCAGGCCCGCGTCGTGAGAATCTCGCTCGTCGCGTCGAGCGCGAAATCAATCTCTTCGTCGCGGTTGTAGAAGTGCGGCGAGAGGCGAATGCCGGCCTTGGGGCGGTAATCCACCATGATGTCGCGGGCTACGAGCTCGCGCATCACTTCGTAGCCGTGCGGGCAATCAATCGAAACCGTTCCGCCGCGCTCGGCGGGATCACGCGGGGTATTCACCGGCCAGCCGCGTTCAAGCGCGCCCTCGATCAACCTCGCAGTCTGGCGCTGGGACTTGGCGCGGATGCGGTCGACGCCGGCTTTGGCGATGATTTCAAGTCCGGGCTGGCAGGCGTAAAGCGCCGGAATGTGCGGCGTGCCGTTGAGGAACCGGAACGCGTCGTCGCGGCGGTCGATGGGGCCGACCTCGAAATCAAACGGGCGCCGGTGCGCCAGCCAGCCGGTAAGAGTGGGCTCAAGCTTCCGCAGTAAATCGGGCCGCACGTAAAGATAGCCTACGCCCGGCCCGCCGCAGAGCCACTTGAGCACGCCGCCGACGCAGAAATCGGTCTCAAGCTCACGCAGGTTGATGGGCACCGTGCCCGCGGCCTGAAACACGTCGAGGATGACGTGCGCTCCCACCTGATGAGCGCGCTCGACGATGGCGCGAGCGTCCTGAAGGCAGGCGCTGCGGAAGAGGACGTACGACACCGGAACCAACAGCGTGCGCTCGTCAATCGCCGCCAGCAGCTTTTCGAGAGGGATGCGGATGCCGTCCTCGCTCTTCACCATCTCGACGCGCGCGCCGCGCCGCTGCTGCTCCAGGTAGAAATAGACGATGGAGGGGAACTCGAGGTCCACCAGCACCACCTTGTTGCGCGGCCCGTTGAAATCGAAGCAGGAGGTGATGACGGCCTGGGTGATGGTGACGTTCTGGTGCAGCGAGATGCTGCCGGGCTCCGCGCCGATGAGCGCGCCGATCTGGTCGCCGACGCGCACGGCCATATCCCACCAACCCTCTTCCCAGGATCGCACCGCGCGCCGTCCCCAGGCGTCGGCGTAGTCCGAGAGGCGGTCCTCCACGGCACGCGGCATGGCGCCGAGCGAATTGGAATTGAGATAAGTGGTGGATTCGAGAATTGGAAATTCGTCGCGCCACTTCAGCAGTTCGTCCATGGAGCCTCGCTGGGTGATGAAGCAACAAATTAGCACAGCCGGCGAGGGCAGGCCAGAACGAAATGGCGCGGGGTATCGGTGTCATGTGGATTCCCGCTTTCGCGGGAATGACTGCTAGGGGCGGTCCTGCCCAAAAATCACGTTGTCGATCAGGCGCGCCCGGCCCACCCGGGCCGCCACCAGCGCGACGCAGCCCGGCACGACGCGCTCAACCGGCCGGAGTCCCTCGGGTTCGACAACCGCCGCGTAGTCGAGTGCAGCCTGTGGTTCAGCGGCAAAAACCTGGCACATTTCGCCGATGACAACGTCGGCGTCCGTCTCTCCGGCAAACACCAGCGCCTCGGCGCGTTGCAAGGCTCGATGGAGGACGGTGGCAGCCTTGCGATCCTCAGCACCGAGGTAGGCATTGCGCGAGCTCATGGCGAGGCCGTCCGGTTCGCGGACGATGGGGCAGACAACGACGGTCACGCCCAGATTTAGATCTGCAACCAGACGCCGAATGACCGCCGTCTGCTGAAAGTCCTTTTGGCCGAAGTACGCCGCGTCCGGCGCCACGATATGGAAGAGCTTCAAGACGACGGTCGAGACGCCACGAAAGTGTCCGGGACGGGCAGTGCCTTCCAGCGTAGTTGCGATCTCACCCGGATCGACGAAGGTATCGAATCCTTGGGGGTACATCTCGGCTGCGGTGGGCGTGAAGACGGCATCGGGAGCGAGCGTCGAGAGGGCTTCAATGTCCCGATCGAGGTCGCGCGGATAGCGGGCAAGGTCTTCCCCTGGGCCAAACTGGGTGGGGTTGACGAAGATGGATACGACCGCCGCGTCGCATTGGCTCTGGGCATGCCGCACCAGGCTGAGGTGTCCCTCGTGCAACGCGCCCATGGTCGGAACCAGACCCAGCGACTTGCCTTCCTGGCGCTCGGCGCGGGAGAGACGGCGCATCTCGGCAATCGAGGTGATGAGGCGCATGGGGAAACAGGATTCGGGAGTCAGGATTCAGGATTCAGGATTCAGGAGTCAGGATTTCGACCCATGCGTACCAAGTGTGGATTCCCGCCTGCGCGGGAATGACAGGGACATGGCCTTGAATTCCGACTCCTGAATCCTGAATCCTGAATCCTGACTCCTGAATCCTAGCCCCTGACCCCTGCTTTTTCGAACTGCTCTCGCACGGCCGCCGGCCAGTGGTAAGACTCGCCGTCATCGGGGAAGCGCCCGGCCACGACGTCGTCGCGGAAGCGAGCGAGAGCGCCGCGTAGGGTTTCGGCAAGGTTGGCATAAGGCCGGACGAACTTGGCAGGCGGAGCAAGACTCAAGCCGGCGAAGTCGTGGAAAACCAGCACCTGACCGTCGCAATCGGGGCCAGCTCCAATGCCGATGGTGGGAATGCGCAGCCGTCGCGTGATGATCCCGGCGAGCTCGCGCGGAATGCCTTCGAGCACCAGGGCAAACGCGCCAGCGTCTTCCACCGCCTGGGCGTCGGCCAGAAGCTCGGTGGCGGCATCGAGGGTCCTGCCCTGAACGCGGTAACCGCCGAGGGCGTGCACCGACTGCGGCGTGAGACCGATGTGCCCGACGACGGGAATCTCAGCGTCCACGAGAGCGCGAATGAGCGCGGCGCGCTTCTTGCCGCCTTCAATCTTGACCGCCTCGGCGCCGCCCTCTTTGAGGAACCGGATGCTGGTTTGGAGAGTTTCCTCGGCGCCGATGTGGTAAGCGCCATAGGGCAAGTCAACAATCAGCAAAGCGCGTCGGACCGCCCGGCGCACGGCCTTGCAGTGGTGAAGCATCTCGTCCACCGTAACCGGCAGGGTGGATTCATAGCCGAGCACGACCTGTGCGAGAGAATCGCCGACCAGAATCATGTCGATGCCGGCTTCATCCACTAAACGCGCGGTAGGGTAATCGTAGGCGGTGAGGCAAGTGATCTTCTCGCCGCGCAGTTTGCGCTCGAGGATGACGGGAACGGTGACTTTGCTCACGGCCTGAAGGTGCGGGTCCATGGCGGTCTCCTTTCGAGTTAGGGCAAATAAAAACCCTCTGTGTCGCGGGTCATCGCGCCGGCGCTCGCGATGCGCTGGCTCCGGGGGCTCAAGAGGGCCTCCATTTGCCCGGACAGAGAGGGTCCGCAACTATTCTACTCTCGCCGCGTCTCGCCGGAGCAACAGAATTATTTTCTGCGTGCCCACGGACGCGATGCGGCGCGGAACCGTCTTAGTCCGCCGGCGCGGATCCAAGCGGCAAAAAATACTGCGTGCCTTTGACCGGCTGGCGAAGCCGCTTGAGCAGCTTCTGCAAATCCTCGTTCCGGTGGACGAAATCCATCTCGGACGTTTCCACCACCAGCAGGTCGCTCGCCTGATATTGCTGGAAGAAGTGCTCGTACGCCGTGATCAGTTCTTCCAGGTACTCGTCGGAGATGTGATGCTCGGCGGGCATGTCCTTGCGCCCGATACGTTCTTTCAGCGTCTCCGGCTTGGCTTTCAAGTATATCACCAAGTCCGGTATGGGTACCTGCTCGGCGACGAGCGCATAGTACTCGTTGTAAAGCCGGAGCTCGACATCGTCGAGATTGAGATAGGCGAAGATCTTGTCCTTCTCGAAGAGGTAATCACTGATCACCACTCGGTGCGCGGTGGCCGCTGTGTCCAAGCGGCGCCACTGTTTGTAGCGCTCCATCAGAAAATAAAGTTGCGCGCTGAAGGCTGCGCCCGGCTGCTCGCGGTAAAAGCTGCCGAGAAAGGGATTGTCTTCGACGTCGGCCACGCGCACGGCGTGAAGGCGCTCCGCGAGGATATCCGCCAGGCTGGTCTTGCCCACGCGCAGCGGCCCTTCGATGGCAATGAAGCGTGGCGGATCGTAAGCGGCTCGGCTCGGCACACGGACCTCGTTCTTAATGATGAATTGTGAATGGTGAATGACGCATCACGATCATTCAGAACTCATCATTCGGATCACCCGGCTTTTGTCGCTCGTCTCACGCAGCATTTCCGCCACGGTCCGCTGCGTGACCGGGTGGCGCAAGTTGGGCTCGATCTCGCACAACGGAATCAGAACGAAGCGCCGGTCTGCCATTCGCTCGTGCGGGATGGTCAGCGCCGCCGAATGAATCACGGCATTCTCATAGATTAGGATGTCGATGTCAATCGGACGCGGGCCTTTGGAGAGACCGGGCCGGCGTCCGAGCGCGCGCTCAACGGTCTGGCATTGGTGCAGGAGCTGCACCGGCATCAGGTCCGTGCCGGCCTCGGTTACGCAGTTCAGGAACCAGGGCTGAGCGCGCAAGCCTACCGGCTCCGTCTTGTAGAGGGACGACAACCGCACGACCTTGATTCCCGCCGCGGCCAGCATCGCAAGCGCGCGGCGGATGTGCGCCACCCGGTCACCGATATTCGAGCCGAGCGAAAGATAAACACGCTTCATGCGATTGCCGGTCGATGATTGACGGTTGATGATGGCCCCGTCGCGACCTTCCGTCTTTCCATCGTCAATCTTCAATCGACAACCAACTCAACTCCGATGGCGTCGTGATCCGACAGCGGCACCGCCCGGCCCTCGCGCAGGTCGTGGATCACGACCGGGTTTTCGGAATGAACCCCGCGCGTGGCGAACCAATCGATTTTGAGCGGCGCACACCCGCCATGATTGCGCAAGGCCCAGCGGATGAAGGCGAAACACCAGCCGGGAACCCACTCGCCAAGATTCTGCCGCATCTTGGCGTCATAGGCGTCGTACGCAGCCGTGCGCTCTCCCAAGCGATTGGCGCGGCGGTAGTCAAACCCTTGGGTTTCGAGCAGCGCGAACAACTCTTTCTCGAAACGGTTATAAGGATGAAGGTAATGGTTTGTAATCACATTATCCACACCCATGAACACCCGCAGCCAGAAGCCGCAGATTGCTTGAAAGGCGGCCGACGAATTGTACGTCGTAGTGTTCCAGTCGCCGCCGATGACGGCGGGGCCCGCCGCGTCGAGCCCGGCGAGCACGTCGCGCATCTGATCGCGCCGGTGGCGTTGGGAAGAATTGGCGTCAAGATGAACGCAAACGGCGGTCACCGGGAAGCGAGGAAAATCAATATCGGCGGCGAGCGCCGTCTGTCGGCCCAGGCGCTTCTCGCGGCCGGCCATCATGTCGATGCCGTTCTGCAAATGAATGGGGCGCACGCGGCGGATCGGGTAGCGGCTCAGAATGGCGTTGCCGTGCAATCCGAGTTGGTTCTCGCCTTCCGTGTGGTATTCCACGCCGGAACCCTTGGCCAGGTTGAGGTAGCACGGCACAAAGGCGTAATGCATGCCAAGCGAGCGCGCGATCTCCTGGGCCACAGCGCGGTTGCCGGAACGCGCCATGCCGGCATCGGCCTCGGTAAGCAGCAACACATCGCAGCTCTTGAGATAGGGGTGAAAGCGGAATGCCTCGATCTGTCCGTCGAGCTCGATGCCTCGCTCGATGTTCCAGGCGAGAAAGCGATAGCTGGATCGCGGCGGTGCGTCGCCGCGGCTGAAATTGCCGGTTTCCGGCGTTTCGAGAACCGTGGAGATTTCCTTCTCCAGGGACTGATAGATGGGATGCGCTTCGAGCGCCCGCGTGGACGTGCACCGGGAGAACTCAGGGAAGTGCGGGGCGATACGCTCGCCGATCAGCCGGTAGATTTCATCCGTCGTTAAAGCCTGGTTTGGGGATTCGACCGTCAGCATACTCTCGTAATTCATCCGCGATCAGCGCGGTGGCTCATCAAAAAGCGTCGGCGCGGCGCGGACCGGCAGCGGCTCGTTCAGAAGCTTGTACGCAGACTCGTTGGCCTTGCGGCCGGACTTGGTGCGGCTGATGAACCCTTCTTGCAGCAGGTATGGCTCGACCATATCCACCAACGTGTCCACTTCCTCGTTGATCGTTGCCGAAAGCGCTTCCACGCCGACCGGCCCGCCGTGATAGTGCTGGATAATGGTGGAAAGAAACTTGCGATCGAGATCGTCGAGGCCGTTGTCGTCCACGCCTTCGAGGGCGAGCGCCTGACGCGAGACCTCCGGAGTGATCTCGCCCCCGGCTTTGACCTCGGCAAAGTCGCGCACCCGGCGCAGCAGCCGGTTGGCGATGCGCGGCGTGCCGCGGGCGCGTCGGGCGATTTCGGCAGCGCCCGCTTCGTCAATTTGGGCGCCGAGGATGTGAGCCGAGCGCAGGACAATCTGGCGGAGATCATCGACCTCGTAAAAGTCCAGGTGATAGAAAAGCCCGAAACGATTCCGCAGCGGGGCCGAGAGGCTGCCGGCGCGCGTCGTGGCGCCGATCAGCGTGAACTTTTTCAGGTGATACGGCACGGTCCGGGCATAGGGGCCCTTGTCCACCACGAAATCCACCTTGAAGTCCTCCATCGCCGGGTAGAGGAACTCTTCAATGTTGATGGGCAGGCGGTGGATTTCGTCAATGAACAGAATATCGCGCTCGCCGAGATTGGTCAGGATGCCCAGCAGGTCGCCGGTGCGCTCGAGCGACGGGCCCGAGGTGGTGACGATCTTCGCGCCCATGGCGTTGGCAATGATGTAGGCGAGCGTCGTCTTGCCCAGGCCCGGGGGCCCGTGGAACAGGGCGTGATCCAGAGCCTCGCCGCGCTGCCTCGCCGCCTCCAGCGCGATTTCGAGTTTCTCCACCACCTTCCTCTGTCCCACATACTCCGCGAGCGTCGGCGGGCGAAGAGTGCGATTGAAGCTCTCTTCTTCCTTGGAGATCAGATTGGGTGAGACGACTCGTTCTCTCATAAGAACAGGGAACAGGTAACAGGGGACGGGTTACAGGTACAGGCCACAGCGGAAGTGGTTGAGATGCGCCACGAGCGATCTATCCCCTGTCCCCTGTCCCCTGTCCCCTGATCCCTTCAACCTGTCGCTGCTCAAACACTTTGCGAAGAAATTCCTCAACGGTCTTCACGTTCTTGTCGCGCGCAAAGATTTCCGCCACCATGCGCTGCGCTTCGGCGCGCGAATACTCAAGCTGTTCGAGCACCTGCAGAGCTTCAATCCTCAGTTCCGAGGGCGATTCCTTCTCAACCGAGAGTGGCTCTTCCGCGGGGGCGAGCGCGAATTTCGCCATTTTGCCGCGCAGTTCGCTGACGACGCGATCCGCCATCTTGGGGCCGATGCCGGGCAGTTCTTTCAGGAACATCGTGTCGCCGCGCTCGATGGCGAGGGCGATGTCCTTGAGCGGCTGCACGAGGCACTTCAGCGCCTTCATGAAACCGACACCGGGCACGGTGGTAAAGGCTTCGAAAAACTCGCGATCGAGCGGGTCCAGGAACCCGACCAGCTTGGGCGTCAGGTGGCCGCCGCCCAAGCCCCCATCAATATAATAGATGGTGTAGAACGTCAGGGGATTCGTCCGCCCGGCCTCCGGCGCCTGCCGCAGCCGGCTGGCGATTCCCGAGGGCACGAAGACCTCATAGCAGAGCGAATTCACCCGCACCAGAAGCGAGTTCCTCCGAATGCGGTCGTAGAGCACTTCGCCGGTGACTTCAGAGATCATGTGCGCCTCTCCGAGTCCCGACGTTTTCTCTGGCGCCGTTGCGCAGCGAATTCACGTAGCACAGCGCGGCCGCAAGCGCGTCCGCTACGTCAGGCGGATGCGGCGTGCGGTCGAGCGAGAAGAACTGCTGCACGGTGCGCTGCACCTGTATCTTGCTGGCGTTGCCGTTGCCGGTCACGGACTGCTTGATGCGCTTGGCCGAGATGCTCACCACGGGAACTCCGGCAAGCCGCGCCGCCAGGCAGATCACGCCGCGCGCGTGCCCCATCAGAATCGCCGTTCGCGGGTAGTCCGCGTGGCCGTACACCTCTTCGAGGCACATCGTGCCGGGGCGAAACTCTTCCATCACTTCGCGCAGAGCGTCGAAGAGCGACTGCAACCGCGCCGGAAGACTGCCGGCACGGCTGGCGGGCAGTCGAATCACACCGGCCTCCACCAGTTCGATGCGCTCGGCGCCGTGGCATTGCACGACCCCGTAGCCGGTGAGATTCAAGCCGGGGTCCACGCCGATGATTCTTGCGTTCTTGCGGCCTGCCATCGAGGTGATTGTAGCGGCAAAGGCGGGGAAAAGTCGAAGCTTTGTGTGCGTCTATTCGGCGAGCGTGACCGAATCAATGACTCCGACCACGGCCATGTCAATCGGAGCGTTCTCGCGCTCGACGGCGGTCATGGCGCTCCAACCTTCGGTGACCACGAGCACGCGGTCGCCCACGCCGGCCTGCACCGCGTCCAAGGCCAGCACCGCCGCGCCGCGGTCGGAGCCGTCCAGCGCAAGCGGCTGGACCATGAGAATCTTGCGGCCCTCATGGCTGGGAGCCTTTTGCGTGGCGACGATGTCGCCGATAATTCTGCCGATGAGCATCGTTGTTGCTCGAAGTCGAAAAGTCGAAAGTTAAAGGTCGAAAGTTGAAACCCGAGGCTCCTAACTGCTGACCTTCGACTCTCAACCTTCGACTTTCGACTGCGTTTCGACTGCCACGTTCACCCGATCCACGATCGCCACAATGGACGCATCCGTGGGGACTTCATCGGGCAGCCAGGGGAAACTCGCTTCCTTACCGCGGCAATAATAAACCGTCTCGCCGGCGCCGGCACCGACGCTGTCGAGCGCGAGGAGTTTCTCGCCATGATCCCTGCCGTTCTTGTCGATCGGCTGGATGACAAGAATCTTCTTGCCCACCAGAGGCGAGTCCTTCACGGTTGAGACCACATTGCCGACGACGCGCGCAAGAAACATGGCAGAAGTCAAACGTTGAGAGTCAAAAGTTGAAGGTCATCGCGCTTTCGACCTTCAACCTTCGACCTTTGACCTGTTCAAGCTCACGGTGTCCACAATCCCCACGATGGCCGTATCCACCGGGCAATCCTTGCAGGTGGCGGCCAGCCGCGCCGAGCTCCCCTGAACGATGATCACCGTCTCGCGGTAGCCGGCATCCACCGTGTCCACAGCGACGAGATACCCGGCCTTGCCCATGGAACCCGCCTTTTGGCCGCTCTCGACCTCCTCGGGAGTGAGTGGGCTGACGACGAGAAGCTTCTTGCCTTCGAGGCGCGGGTCCTTGCGGGTGGCAACGACGGTTCCGACGACTTTGGCTAATTGCATAAAAACCAGTGGCGAGTGACCAGTGATGAGTGACGGGCGAGACGAAGCCTTGGCTCGTCACCCATCACTCCGCACTCGTCGCTACTTCTCAGATTTTCCGATGGGTAGCGTATCTTCGAGGCTTGGATGCGGACGCGGGATCACATGGACCGAGATCAGTTCGCCCACGCGTCTCGCTGCCGCTGCTCCGGCGTCCGTCGCGGCTTTGACCGCCGCCACGTCGCCCCGCACGAGCGCGGTGACGTAACCGGAGCCTATTTTCTCCCATCCCACCAAAGTGACCTTGGCGGCCTTCACCATCGCGTCCGAGGCCTCAATCATGGCCACCAAGCCTCGCGTTTCAATCATGCCTAGAGCTTCACCCATTGAGAAACCTCCGAAGGGCAGAGAGTCGAAAGTCAAAGGTCAAAAGTCGAAATCATGGCATTCGACTTTCAACTTTTGACTTTTCGACCGGCTTCTTCCACCATCGCTTCCAATTCTTCCCGCGACACCCAGAATCGCTCCGACTTTTCGCGCGCGCCGTCCGTGACCGGGCAGGCCGCGCTGCGCTCGACCGACGGGGTTCCCGCGCCGAAGTAACGTTGCCGTGCGTCGAGCAGTTTATCCACATCGCCCTCAGAGAGCAAGACCTGCCTGCCCAGCAGCTCTGTGACCAATGAGATTTTGGCGAAGTGCTCCACGGTATCCATCTTGTAGTACGCGCGCCACACGTCCGGCCCGCAGGTCACCACGCCGTGATTCGCCATCAGGATGGCGTCGTAGGAGCCGACGAGCGGCGCCAGCGCGTCGGTGAGTTCGGGGGTTCCCGGCGTGCCGTAGCGCGCGAGCGGCACGCAGCCGAGCGAGAGGACAACCTCCGACACCAGCGCCTTGTTCAGCGAGAGTCCGGCCGCGGCGTAGCCCGTGGCCGTGGGCGGGTGCGCGTGGACCACCCCGTGGATATCCCGCCGCCGCCGGTAAATCAGCAGATGCATGGCGATCTCGCTGGTCACGTTGCGCCGGCCGGAAATCTTCTTGCCGTCGTAGTCCACAATCACCAGGTCGTCCGCTTGCATCATGCCTTTGCTGATCGTGGTCGGCGTCGAAAGGATGCGGTGATTGTCAAGGCGGGCGGAAATGTTGCCGTCGTAGGCGGAGACGAATCCCTGCCGGTGAATCCACCGGCCGATCTCGATGATGTCGCGGCGCAGTTCGTCTTCAGTCTTGAACACAGTTGTCAGTTATCAGTCATCAGTTCTCAGTCGCCGGCTACCGCCAAGGGCGAGTCATCGGTCGTCAGCGATGCGAACGCTCGTGATCGCTTCTGCTGGCAACTGGCAACTGACGGGTACAACTGTTGTTTACGCGTAAATCCCGCGCAGTCTCAGGCTGAAGGCGACGCGGTCAATGGCCAGCATGTAAGCCGCGATGCGGTTGTTGACGTGATGTTTCTCACCGTAACGGACAACGTCATTGAACGCAGCAACCATGATGTGCTTGAGTTTCTCGTTCACATCGTCTTCCTCCCAGAAGTAGCCCTGCCGGTCCTGCACCCACTCGAAGTAGGAGACGGTCACGCCGCCGGCGTTGGCCAGAATGTCGGGAATCACGAAGACGCCGCGGTCGAACAGAATGTCGTCGGCGGGCGGTGTGGTGGGGCTGTTGGCGCCCTCCACCAGGATGCGTGCCTTGATCTTGTCCGCATTCTTGCTGGTGATCACGCTCTCGGTGGCTGCCGGCAACAGCAGGTCGCAATCCTGCTCCAGAATCTCGAGGTTACCGATGGCTTCGCCGCCTTTGAACCCCTTCACGGTCCTGGCCTCCGCCAGGTGATCCATGAGCTTGGGAATGTCGAGGCCGCGCGCGTTGAACACGCCGCCCGCGATGTCAGCCACGCCGATGATCTTGTAGCCGGCCTCGTGCATCAGGGAGGCTGCCTGCGAGCCGACGTTGCCGAATCCCTGCACGATGACGCGGGTGGCCGAACGCTCGCGTTTGAAGCGTTCGAGCGCCTGGTCGGAAACCATCATGGCCCCGCGTCCCGTGGCCTCGCGCCGGCCCGCCGAGCCGCCCAGGTCAATCGGCTTGCCGGTCACCACGGCGGTCACCGTGTGCCGGACGTGCATCGAGTAGGTGTCCATGATCCAGGCCATGGTCTGCTCGTTGGTGTTCATGTCCGGCGCCGGCACGTCGCGTTCCGGGCCGATGTAATCCAGGATCTCCGCCGTGTAGCGCCGCGTGATCTTTTCGAGTTCGAGCTTCGAGAGCTTCGGCGGGTCGCAAACCACGCCGCCCTTGGCGCCGCCAAAGGGAATGTTCACCACAGCGCACTTCCAAGTCATCTCAGCGGCAAGCCCGCGAATCTCGTCCAGGGTGACGTGAGGGCCGAAGCGGACTCCGCCCTTGCACGGCCCGCGCGCGATGCTGTGCTGCACCCGGAAGCCGTCGAACACTTCGAACCGCCCGTTGTCCATGGCGACCGGGATGTGGACGATGATTTCCCGGTTGGGCGTGCGCAGATACTTTTCCAGTCCATCTTCAATCTGCAGTTTCTTCGCGGCCACATCAAAGCGCGCGGCCATGGATTCGTATACGCTCAATTCCTTTTCGACCACGCTCATAGACCCCCTGGGGAGGATGGACACATTGTGCGATCGGGCGACTGAGTTAGTTGCCAGGGCACGGCAGCAAAGTATAGCAAAGGGCGCGGGCAATTATGAAAGATGAATTGTCACGCCAGGGTATCCACCCTTGGAATTCTTGCGGCTAGAAAGAAAAAGCTTGACCTTTTCGGGCAGCGGGTAGATTCTCTCTTGTTTGTAAAGCGTAAATTTCGTTCAGAATCATGCGAGGACCTCCTCGGGCGCAGGGGCCGGGGCGTTCGCCAAGGCGTAGACTTTGCTGCCGTCGAAGAGCTGGTCATGTTTGAACATGCCAAAG
>DASYXW010000060.1:0-50178 GCA_035934405.1 Terriglobia bacterium | reverse complement strand
GGCAGCAGCAGCCGCCGGGGCGAACGCCAACGCGGCGGGATGTGCGTTGAACAACTTCAACAACGACATCGCGGGGTTCGGGACGTTTCCGAGTCCGTACACACCGCCGGCGGGCTTCACCTGCCCGTAGTTGAGGGTGGGCGGACCCAAAGACGAAAGCGCGCGACCGGCGATCCGGTGAAGGGCTGTAGTTGGTGCTTTTGGACCGACCCTGACTCTCGGGGCTGAAGGAATCGGGGCGAGCTTCCAGGCTCTGCCCCTCTGCCAGTGTGCTCGCTGCGTTGAATTTCGAGAGCCATGGTTGCCACTCGATCTACCGTGGAAGGTTCCCTCCGGAATCCGATACCCCTGTTCTTAAGAGCTTCCAAAGTTCGGCTGGTCGAGGGCGCGTAGGGTCCGAGCCCTGCGCGCTCGCCGCTGGTGGCTCCAGACCAGGGTAATACGGCACCTCATCGCGAGAGAAAAGTGGACCGCGGTCATTTTTACTCCATCATGAACGGAGAGGGTACGCTCGATTACGAGCGCTACCTCGACACCCGCCGGCTGCTGGGCTGCCAGAAAGACTTCGAGGAGTTCTGCAATCGCGATGAGCTGCAGTTTCAGATCGTCCACCAGGCCGAAGAACTGTGGATGAAACTGATCGCGTACACCCTGCTCGACGTCGACGACTACCTGCAGCAGCAGAACACGAACCGGGTGCTGACCCTGATGCGCCGCGTGCACACGGCACAGAAGCTGATGATCGACCAGTTGGCCCTGCTCGAGAGCATGTCGCCGAAGGAATACCAGGAGATTCGGCTGCAGTTGGGAAACGGCAGCGGACAGGAATCACCCGGGTTCCGTGTCTTGCTGCGAATGCACCAGCCGCTCTGGGAGTCGTTCAAGACACATTATCTGGACGCGCATGGGCTGACGGTGGAGAAGATTTACAATTCCGAATACTCCCACTCGGACGCTTACGTGGTCGCCGAGGCGCTCGCCGAGTTTGACGAGCTGTTTCAGAAGTTCCGGTTTCATCACGTCCAACTGATCCACCGCACGATCGGTCTCGGAGCAAAGTCCCTGAAGGGCCGGTCGGTGGAGCTTCTGAACGAAGGTTTGCGCACGTCGTTTTTTCCTGAGTTGTGGGAGGTTCGCAACAAGATGACCGACGCCTGGGGGCACCAGTACGGCGTGGTGCGGGAGTCCCTGGGCGGCCATTAGGTGGCGCGAACGCGCTGGAGTGGCGGAACTGGCAGACGCACGAGACTCAAAATCTCGCGCTGTGTAAACAGCGTGGGGGTTCAACTCCCCCCTCCAGCACCAAATCCTCAACCTGCAGTTACCCCGCGTCCTCGCACTGCAGTTACTGTAGTTCCAGGTACCCCCGTCACAGATAACCGCCCACGGTCAGAAAAAACACTGACCATGGCTGCCTGCTGCTCGTCTCGTCATAAGACGGGCGGGCGGCTGCGATGCCAGCTCACAAGAATAGAGCGGCCGCAAGCTGTCCCTCTCCCGCCCGCCCTGCGGCTAGGCGGCCAATACGGGGTTGTGGGCCAGTTTGAAGTGCAGTGGAGGTTTATCCCGCCATTTCTTATGCTTAATGGCGGCGTCAAGCCACCTCTACCTGGAACTGGCCCACCATCCAAGCTTGACAGCGAGCTCACTTCTGATATAAATAGCTGATAATTCATCTGTGAAGGGAGCTATGTTCTAGCGTTCAAAACGAACCCTCGCACCGGAGCCCTGGGGGGCAAGTCGCCGCAGCACTCTCCGCTCTGTCGGCCGGTGCCCGCGAGGCGACGAAACGCAATACCGACTGCTCAGAAAAAATTCTCCAAAAACAAACGAAGCCTAAAAGTCCCTTTATAATCAGTGAGTTTTCAAAACGAAGCCGTCAGATACATGATAATAAACCACTTACATTATTTATTGATGTAAGTATTTTGTTATGAATAATGAAATATGTAATCATTACCCCTGCAGCAGGGGTGGCCAGCGCTCTTGCACCGATCATTCGCCCGTAAGAATCCTCCAAGCTTCCCGGCCCGTGACCACAACCTGCTCCGCGCCCTTGACCGCACGCAGATACTGAGCACGCTCGAACGCCGTCGGATCAGGGCAGTGGAGCTGGCTCATGGTGCCCTGCAACTCTCGGACGGATTTCCATTCATGCTGCTCCAACCAGTCGCGCAATCCGTTCTCCAGATAGCGCAGATGCGCGATACCGTTTCGCATCAGTGAAGAGCAGAGCATGGTCACATCTGCGCCGACCATCAGTAGCTTAACCATGTCGTCCGGCTGGTCAACTCCGCCGCTGGCGGCCAAGCTGGCCGTGATTCGTCCATAGAGGATACCGATCCAAGTCAGTGGCAAACGCAGAGCTTCTGTGGTGCTTAGCAGGACGTTCGGTTTGACCTGCATCGCCTCCAGGTCGACATCAGGCTGGTAGAACCGATTGAAGAGAACCAGGGCCCGAACGCCTGCCTGGTCGAGCCGCTTGGCCAGGCTTGCCAGGTTGGTGAAGAAAGGGAAAAGCTTCACCGCCAGCGGCAGCGAGGTCGCTGACTTGACAGCCCGCAGGATGTCGAGATAGGTCTGCTCGACCAGAGCGGAGCTGAGGTCAGGGTCGGTCGGGATGGAATAGATGTTGCACTCGAGGGCGTCGGCCCCGGCCTGTTCGATCTGTTGGGCGTATTGTGTCCATCCGCCAGCGGTGACGCCGTTCAGGCTAGCGATGACCGGTATGGCGACGGCCTCCTTGGCTCGGCGCACGTGTTCGAGATAACCTTCCGGGCCCATGCGGAAATCTCGAGGTTGCAGAAGGTAAGGCGCCGACTTGGCTTCGCTCCCGTTCTCACCTGAGCGGGGTGGTTCGGCGTCCCCGTGCAACTGCTCCTCGAAGAGCGAGTACAAGACGACTGCGGAAGCTCCTGCATCCTCCAGCCGACGAACGCGATCGATGTTCTGCGAGAGAGGCGACGCCGAAGGTACCAGTGGGGTTCGCAGCTTCAGACCGAGGTATTCGGTACTGAGGTCAACCATGCTTCCTCCTGATGAACAGTGTTCACGTCGCATCCAACCCCGGGGCACCGCTGCGCTCGAGGAATAAAGCCCACGGTCAATCGGCCTGTGGCGATTAACCGTGGGCGCGAAGCTTACCCGCCGGCAGAGCCAGCCCTACCCGCGGTCGCGATTCCATAGACACCGAAAAGAATCGCCACCACTCCAATAACCTTCGTGGCGGTCTCTCCGATGTAGCCCGTGGCTGGCACCGTCGTCCCGCATGCGATGCAGAGGACCCCGCCCGGCGTAATCAGAAGAGCTCCGATGAGGATCTCCCAAGCCCATGCGAGGTAAATGATCATGCGCTTCATAAACGCCTCCTTGTTGGACTGATGTTGTCGAACCATCAGAGCGGGAGCATCATAGCGAAGCGCCCGGGTGTTTGCAAACGCCGCGAATCGAAGAGTTAAGTAGTTAGACAATATGCATATTACTAGCTTCTGCATTATGGAAGGTCGTAGTAGAATCTTTTGCGTGTCGGGTTTCGACAACGGCAGAAGGAGCGTTCATGGAGAGCGATGTGAAGAGTCGGGGTTGGGCGTGTGGGACCCGCAGGCGGGCTCGGTGCGGAGTGTTGTCGTTGGCCGTGGCGTTCGTGGCCGTGCTCGTGTCAAGTATGGCGGCCTCTTCATCAGCCAGAGCGCAAAGCTACAGCTTGCTCTACTCGTTTCGTTGTGGCACGGACGGCGCCTACGACAATTCCGGCGTCGTCAGGGACGCAGCCGGAAACCTCTATGGCACCACGACCCGCGGCGGAACCTACGGTAACGGAGCGGTCTACGAGTTGTCGGCGTCGGGTACGGAAACCGTGCTGCATAGCTTTGGCGGGAATCCAACCGACGGATACTACCCGGTGGCCGCTCTGGTGCGGGACGCGACCGGCAACCTTTTCGGCACCACCGTCTATGGCGGCGCTTTCGGCGGGGGAGCGGTTTTCAAAGTGACCGCAAGCGGCGCAGAGACGATCCTCTATAGCTTCACGGGCGGAGCGGACGGAGACAGCCCCAACGGTTTGGTGGAAGACAAGGCCGGCAACCTTTACGGCGCCACGGTGTATGGCGGTGCTTCGGGCAACGGTGTGGTGTTCAAGCTGACGCCGGGCGGCGTGGAAACCGTGCTGCACAGCTTTGCCGGACCGCCCGCGGATGGCACCGGCCCCGCCGCAGCTCTGGTGCGAGACACGACCGGGAATCTTTATGGCACCACGTACTACGGCGGAGCGTCCGGCGATGGAATTGTGTTCAAGGTGACGGCGAGCGGCGTGGAAACCGTGCTCCACAGCTTCACGGGGACGCCGGGGGACGGGTCGAATCCGGCGGGCGGTCTGATCCGCGACACGGCAGGCGACCTTTTTGGCTCCACGTCGTTCGGTGGAACTTCGAACATCGGCACGGTGTTTGAAATCTCCGCTGGCGGCGTGGAATCGTTGCGGCACGAGTTCACCGGTGGAACCACCGACGGCAACGATCCGGCGGTGACTCTGGCCGGTGACAGCGCTGGCAATCTTTACGGCACTACGCTGCTCGGTGGCGCTGGCAGCTTTGGCGTGGTCTATGAACTCAGCAAGACCGGCACGCAAACCATACTGCACAGCTTCAATGTGGGGATTCCCAATGACGGGCATTTCTCTTACAGCCGATTGGCGCTCGACGGCACGGGCAGCATCTACGGCACGACTTACGTGGGCGGGGTTTCAAGATGCGGCGCGGTGTTCAAGTACACGCCGTGAGTTATGAATTATGAGCTCTGAGTTTTGAATGAGAGAAGCTCAGAATGCAGAAGGAGAGTGGCTTGAAGAGCGAAACCAAACCTTACGGCGTATTTGGCAGAATCGGAGGGCGGAGGTGCGCGTCTGTGATCGGGATGACGCTGGCGGCAGCAATCGGCAGCGCGCTCGCGGTAACGGCCGTGCCGACATCCGTCCCGGCGCGAGGGACGTCGCGCGCCATCAGCCTGCTCTATTCGTTTCAGTGCGGCGCGGATGGATCGCATCCTTACGGCGGCTTGGTCGAGGACGCTTCCAGCAATCTGTTCGGCACTACGTACTACGGCGGCACGTCTGGCAAGGGGACGGTGTTTGAGGTGACTACCACCGGCGTGGAAAGCGTTCTTTACAGCTTCACCGGCGGCGCTGACGGCGGCTATCCTGCCGCCGGACTGGTGTTGGACTCCAACGGTAATTTCTTCGGCACGGCGGTCGGCGGCGGGACTGGCGGCCAGGGCGTGGTGTTCAAGGTGACCACGGCTGGCGTCGAGAGCGTGCTCTATAACTTCACGGGTGGCGCCGACGGCGGCTACCCTGAGGCCGGCTTGGTCGAGGACTCGGCGGGCAATCTTTACGGCACCACTTTCAACGGCGGCTCGAATGGTCAGGGAACAGTTTTCGAGGTTACTCCCGCCGGCGTGGAAACGGTCTTGTACAGCTTTGCCGGGCCCACAGCGGATGGGTCCGGCCCTGCGGCAGGCTTGGCGCGCGACACGGCGGGGAACCTTTACGGCACCACGCTGAATGGCGGAGTTTTCGGAGACGGGGTGGTATTCAAGCTGACCTCCGGTGGTGTCGAAACCATCCTCCACAGCTTCACGGGTGCGCCCGGGGACGGGTCCGGTCCCGCCGCCGGTGTGATCCTGGATTCTGCTGGCAACCTGTTCGGCACCACCAACGCCGGTGGCGCCATGGGAAACGGAGTGGTGTTCAAAATCACTCCGGCCGGGGTGGAGAGCTTGCTTTTTAGCTTCGACGGGCACTTGGGGGGCAGAGATCCTTCCTCGGGGATGGTCGAGGACTCTCTCGGCAATCTTTACGGCACCACGGAATTCGGCGGCAACGTGATGTGCCAATTCAGCCTGTGCGGATTGATCTTCGAGTTGAGTCCCACGGGCAAGGAGACCGTGCTGCACAACCTGGCCGGCTCGCCGTCAGACGGCGCCAACCCTTACAGCGGTTCCTCTTTGTTCCGCGACAGCACCGGCAATCTTTACGGCACAACCTTCAAGGGCGGCGAGTCCAATTGCGGTACCGTGTACAAACTTCTTCCGTGACCGAATCTGCGAGGGCAACTTCAAACCTTCAGGCGATTCGTGCTAAACTCTTTCGTGACCCTGGCGTATTACGGGCGAGTGCTTGAAGGCGCCGGATGTTCGATGGGCCGTTAGCTCAATTGGTAGAGCAACTGACTCTTAATCCAAAATGGCCGGTCAGCACCTGTTTGCACCCATTGGTAAGTTATTGGAAGCAAAGAATCGGGCTCGTCGCCGTACTCGCCCGTACCAACCAAAACAAGCAGGCACCCGCTACATTTTCCGCTACAGTTCACCATCGGCCTTGCCTTTGTTCTTCCCCTTGACGCCAAGGTGAAAGGGCATACAGAATGCCCATTCCTCCCTTGTCCGATACTCTTCCTTGTGATGGAGGTTGCTTGCGCGGGCCATTCTGGAACGTACTCTGGGGAACGGTAACGTGGGTTCTCCCTTTGCTGGTCGGAATTCTTCTAACCGTTATTCTCCAGGAACGGATTGAATGGCTAATGGCGCGCATTCTCGGCCGTTTCACGCGCCGGGGTGCTCGGAACGTGCGGGGCATCTGGCGCGTGTCCTACGACTACAGGACCGGCGGCAAGAAGGGCGAGACAAGAGTTGAGAAACACCTAATAGAGCTGCATCAGTTTGGAAGCCGCGTCTGGGGGCGAAACATCACTGGTGCCAAGCACTGGTACCGAATCTTTGGCCGCTTGGAGCGCGAAATCCATCTCACGGGCTTTTGGGAAAATATTTTAGCTGACAACATTTACCATGGAACCTTTCAGTTTCTTGTCGACTGGGAAGGCAACAAAATGCAGGGCGCCTGGCTCGGTTTTAATAAACGAAATGAAATCCAGCATGGTTCCTGGCATTGGGAACGCATCAGCCGAGCCACCGATTCGAGCTCGAAGAAGAGGGCGACTAACAGCGAGGCGGTCGAAACCCCCGCTGTGCCCATTCAGCGGAGTTCGAAGCCAAAGGGCAGCTAGGACATCCGACGCCGTACGCCGTTTCCTTGGTGTTACAACTTTCCCCTAAAGGCCCTATCGAGAATCGAGGGTAGTAGGGCATCGAATTCGGCGGTGGTCACAGCCTGTAGGCGCTTCATCGCGTCTACGCGCCGCTTGATTTCGCTAAGCTTGCGTTGCGAGTTCATTGGCGGTAATGGCATTTCAAACTCCAGGAAGTTTGCCGGATTGAGGCGTCGTCGCCGAACGTTCGTTCCTGTGCTGGCGCCAGCCAGAGTTGGCCAGACAGAGGGGGTTCGGAAGTACACGTCGAGCGTCTCTGGCAGGGCGAGGGCGGTATCGATTTCAAATACAGGAAACTCCGACGAGACGACCAAGCCTTCACACTCCGGCGGCACGACTCCGAGCGCGCCTTCCCACGCCATTAACTTCGGGTAAACAAAATCGCCCGCTCGCAACCGAGTAAGCCGGGCATATGCGAACTCCATTCCAGACTTCCTTTGCCCTCGGAATACTCCTTCTCCGAAACAGTAGACGCCGGCAAAGTCATAACTCTCATCTGCGTGCACGGTCACATCCGGCTCACGCAGCTTGACGAGTGCGCGCATGGGTGTAGGGGCCGGCGTTGCATCGTGCAGCAGAATCGACCGGCAGAGGTCGTCGCACCCTGAAAGTACTTCGCGCCGCAAGCCGCGAGCCTCTTGGATTTTGGCGGCCAGCGCCTCGATGCGTGCCACGATGCGCTGCTGCTCGTCGAGCGGGGGAAGGGGAATAGCGATTGCTAGGAATTGCTCGGGCCGAATGCGGTTCTTGCCGCTAGTGCCGCGAGATTTTTCGTCGCATTGCTCCCAGCAATTTGGAGTCTTCGTGAACCAGTGAAACCAGCGAGGGTCAAGCATCCGAGGGGCGGGAATGAACGTGGGAAACTCTCCCGAAACGTAAGCGCCCCCAAGTGCCTCGGGAACTACGGCGACGCTGCCATTGCGCGCCCAGATTTTGTTTACAACGATGTCCCCAGCTTCGACTCGCGAAAGGGTCGAGTATTTCGTCTCACTCCCATCCATTGGCTCGCGTTCATAGGCCCCCTGGCCCCAGAGCCTGACTCCGATTTGCCGATACACCGTGCCGGGAAGGGGCACGTCTGGTCTCTCGATGGGTGAAGCAGCCTCTCTCAGAGGCACGAGCGGCCAATTGTTATGCATGGGTTTTTGCAGAGCGGTTCGCCAACAGCTGCTCTTTGATTTCTCGGATGATCTCTGCGATGCGCTGCTCCTTCGCTAGGATGGATTCCGCCAACTCCTCGGGCGGCAGGTGCTCAAGGTCCTGCTTGCGGTTCGGGTTCTTGATGTCCAAGTTGGCCGAAAGCAGATTGCCCTCGGCGTCCAGCTTCAATACGTCACTGACAGGCACTTTCCAGGCGCGCTCGTTGGCCTGACGCTTCTTCCGCCATGCGAGGCAATCGGCGAACTCCTCGAACCGCATCGGCTGCGTCTTGGTGTAGTTCTTCCGGCCCTCGGGCAAAGGCTGCTCGTAATACCAGATTTGCTTGGTCGGTCCCGACCGGTCAAAGAAAAGCAGATTGGTCGGAATGCTGGTGTAGGGCGCAAACACGCCGTTGGGCAGGCGCACGATGGTGTGCAGGTTGAACTCCTCCAGCAGTTCCTTCTTGATGCGGGCGCACACGCCGTCGCCGAACAGCACGCCGTTGGGCACCACCATTCCGCACCGGCCGGGCTTCCCGCCGCGCTCCAGGCGCCTCAGCTTACGCATAATGAGCTGCAGGAAGAGCAAAGCGGTCTCCGCCGTCTGCTTGTCCTCGGGAAAATTGGACAGAATGCCGCGTTCCTCCTCACCGCCAAAGGGCGGATTGGTCACGATGACGTCCACGCGGTCACGGTCGCCGATCTCGCGCAACGGGAAGCGCAGCGCGTTTTCTGGATCGATCACCGGGTATTCGAGGCCGTGAAGCAAAAGGTTCATCTGGCATAGCAGATAAGGCAGTGGCTTCGGCTCGATGCCGAACAGCGTGCCCCGTTGCAGGTGGGCGAACTGCTCGGCCTTCTTCGCCTGGGCTCGCAGGTGCTCGAAACTCTCCACCAGAAACCCGCCCGTGCCGGCCGCCGGGTCGAGAACCGCCTCGCCAAGCTGAGGGTCGACAACGGCGACGATGAACTTGACCAGCGGGCGCGGCGTGTAGAACTCGCCGGAGTCGCCCGCCGCATCCCGCATTTCCTTGAGCATCGACTCATACAGCAAGCCGAGAGTGTGAATCTCGTCCCGCGAGGTGAAGTGAATCTCGTTCACCTTGTTGAGCACGTCGCGCAACAGATACCCGCTCACCATTCGGTTCACGGTGCCCTCGAAGACCTTGGCGATCACATCGCGACGGTCGCCGTTCGCGCTCTGCAAGCCGCGAAGATAGGCGAACAGCCCCTGCCCTTTGGTCCCGTCCGGGCGCGTGGCCTCGTCCTGGTTGATGAAAGCCATTAGCTCCGGCCCCTTGATGCCTTCGGGCTGGGCCGCCCAATCGCGCCAGCGGTAGGGCGACTCGATGGCGGGCCGGAATCGCTTTCCCTCCAGCTTGGCCTCTTCCTCACGGGCCCGCTCCATGTCGTCCAGAAACTTCAGGAACATGATCCACGTGAGCATCGGCAAGCGGTCGAGGTCCCCGCTCAAGCCTTTGTCCTTGCGCATGATGTCGCGGCAGGACTTGATGAGGCTGGCGAGCTGGTGTGCCGTCGTCGAGTTCTGTTCTCTTGGCTGGCCTACCATCGTTCCAGAGTCTCCTGGTTCGGTCGGTTCCACAGCGATCCCGTTGAGGCCTCGCTACCGGGGCTTCCTGCGGGTAACAGTCCCGCGCGGCTCTTTACCGAACCACTTCTCCAAGGGATCGGCTAGCTCCCAGTCATCGAGCTTCTTGCGCAGGACTGCCGGGGGGTCACTGACAGATCGGAGCCGTATAGTAGTGATGGAATCGGCGTCGTAAACAGGAACGATCTCCATAGCGGCACCTTTCTTGATCCAGATGCCCAAGTGATCGCCCTGTTGCACCGCGGCTTTCCGTTCGCCCGGAGTGACCTCGCGGTATCGGACATCCATCGTGCTCTTCCTGCTGGCGATGACTTCCCGACAGACGTCACGATGCGCTGAAAGTATTTTTCTCACGCGAGCGTCGCTTCGGTCGGCCTTGGTCAGGAGGAATAGCCTCCGAACATGTACACCTCCCATTGCGATTTGCCGGTTCATAGCAAGATAGCGACCATTGATTCCCAAGTTGCCCGTGAACCAGAATCTCGGCACAGTAACCGCGAGGTACTCATCACCCTGACGGAGAACCGAAAGATACTGCGTGAGCCCCGAGACAATTGCTTCATGATCCCCACTAATGTCCAGAATGCCTTGCAGCATGTCCTGCATCCGACACTCCACTTGTCGCAGCTCCACTGCCGCCATTTTTTCAAATAGGTGGTCATCGCGCCGTCGGAGCTCACTGCCTAATCGTCGCACTCGCTTGAGCGTTCCGGCTAGGTCTGTGGGGGAGTCGAGTCCAAATGTACGGATCTCCTGTAGAAGTGCTTCCGCGTTGCGCACCCGCCTGTTGCGGTCGTGCCTGAGGCATCTTGCCGTTATATCGGCAACGCCCCAGTTCTGCGAAACCAGAGCCTGATTCTTTTTCTTCAACAGCCCCATTACGTAAGTCTTCAGGCTGTCAAGGCCCTTTGGCAGGGTTGTGGGCGGGTCCTCCCCGACAGCGAGGAAGTAAAGCACACCACCCAGCGAATAGAGGTCAGCCCTCCTTGAGGCAAACCGATCAACTCCTCGGCCTTCCGGTGCCATGTAAGCGTGCGGGTGCGGCCTCCTGGGACCATAGGGCAGATTCGTCGCGTGGCGCAACGCGGCTTCTCCGAAATCTATGAACACAGGTTTATTGCCGAGAAGGATTATGTTGTGCGGCCAGATGTCCTGGTGACAGATACCCCTTTGATGAAATTCCTTGACGGCGGTCGCGAGGTCTCTTGCCAAACGAAGCCACGCTCTTGCAGAGGATATGCCGCGAGGCCACTTCTTCATGTATTCATCGAGGCGTAAGCCGTCCGCATATTCTTGAACGATGAAAGTGAGGTGGACAGGAGTCCAGTTTTGCAGATGCGCTGGCCGCGCACCCGAATCGATCGTCCTCGCCACGCATTCTAAGTCATGAAGGCGATTGGTAACGCTTATCTCCTGCTCGAGCGAGGTGTTGACAATCCTGACGAACTCTTCCATCCCGACAGGATCTCTGGCTGGATCGATGCGCGCGATCTTGATAACAACCCCGGCTTCCTTTCGTAGCGCTTTCGGAAGTACCCAACCTCTGTTATGGGGTCTCCGGACGACCCGCGCGAGAAAGGTCCGGGCACGCCCACCGCCTTTGAATTCCTCTAGTATCTGATAGGCACCAGTTTCGGTCCTTACAACTTCACCGACCCTAAAGGGACTTCGCAGTCTTTCCGTGCTCATGCTCATGCGAGTACCACCTCGTTTCCAGCTCGCCTGTGCTGGTCTGGGAGGGCCTCCGTCCGCTCACTGCCACTGGACCACTACGCGATATATAAGAGAGCTTGCATTTGCCCGACCGCGCCGCGCAGATTCTCCGCGCCCTTAAACAGAGCGGCGATTTCCAGTACCGTTCCGCGCTCCGAAATGGGCGGCACCTTAAGAATATCCGGGATCTTAAACTCTGCTGTCCCAAATTCGATGTACTTCTCCAGGATGTCGTTTAACACCTGACGCGCCGGCTCGCTGTAGCGCTCGAAAAAGTCCTTTTTGTCGCGCCGCAACCGCTCCGCCCGCTCCCGCCGTGTGCGTAGCGGTGCGCTGAAAGCGACATTACAGAGCACGTCGAACGGGTCCGCTTCCGGTTGCTTTGACGTCTCGATCAATTCTTGGAGCGAAATTCCGCGCTTCTCCAGTGATTCAATAATCGCGGCCCGCTCCTGGGCGTCTGTCCACTTCGAGCGCAGTTCGGCGGCCGAACGGTACATGCTGCGCACCTTTTCCGCAGCGTAGTCCGTGAACTTTACCACGCGGAGCTGCTTGCCGTCCGCGTCCAGTTCATGCACGATATGGGCGGCGATTTCTACCGCTCCGCCGTTGACGTAATATTTCCTTGGTGGCTGGCCGAAGTCATCCGGCGGAATGTCGGGCGGAAGCTCGTCCACGATAGTCCCGGCCTCTTCTTCCTCGATCACCTCGGGTTCGCCGACGGTCTCCCCGACCTCGTTCATTTCCTCTTCTGTGAGCAAGGCGGGTTCGCCGTCGAAAGCGGGGTCCGCGAAGAGCCGCGTGGCGCTTCCGGTGTAGTCGAGGATGCTGAAATAGAACTTGCCGTAATCGTCGCGAACGCGGGTGCCCCGGCCGATGATCTGCTTGAACTCGGTCATGGAGTTGATGACGCGGGCGATCACGATGTTCTTACACGTGGGCACGTCAACGCCGGTGGTGAGAAGCTGCGAGGTGGTGACGAGCGTCGGCACGGTGGTTTCCACGTCCATGAAGCGGTCAAGATGTCCGCGCCCGATCTCGCGTTCGTCGGCCACAATGCGGACCACGTAATTGGGCTGCTTCTGCACAAGGTCGGTATTCAGGTTGTTCAGGGCCTGGCGCATCTGCTCGGCGTGCTCGATGTCAACACAGAAGACGATGGTCTTGCCCCAACGGTCTGTCTTCTTGAGAAACTCGGTGAGGTTGCGCGCAATCGCTTCGGTGCGGGGCTTGAGAGAAAGCGTGCGCTCGAAGTCCCGCGTCCCATATTCGCTGTCCGGTATTTCCCGGCCGTAGCGGTCAAGCTCGCCTTTCCTTGGGCGCCAGCCGGTGGCGTCGGCGGTGGTCACGATGCGGTGGACGCGGTAGGGGGCGAGAAAACCGTCCTCAATCCCCTGGCGGAGACTGTAAGTGTAAAGCGGATTGCCGAAGTACTGGTACGTGTCCCGGTTGTCGTAGCGAAGTGGCGTGGCCGTCATGCCGAGCTGATAGGCGGGCTCAAAGTACGTCAGAATGTCGTGCCAGTTGCTCTCGTCGTTCGCGCTCCCCCGGTGCACTCGTCGACAATGATCAGGTCGAAGAAATCCGGCCGGTACTCCCGATAGAGCCCTGGGCGGCGCTCGTCCTTGGCGATGGCCTGATAGGTGGCGAAGTACATCTCCCGGCCCTTGTTGGCCTCGCCCTCGATCTTCCAGCGGGCGTCTCCGAGGGGCGCGAAGGTTTGGTCCTTCGGAACGTCCACCAGCACGTTTCGGTCTGCAAGGTAGAGAATCCGTGGCCGCCGATATTCGCCCGTCCGATTCCAGCGGGAATTCCAGAGCTTCCAGCAAATCTGAAACGCTACCACGGTCTTGCCCGTGCCAGTGGCGAGGGTCAGCAGCACGCGCCGCTTTTCTTGGAGAATCGCCTGGACTGCTCGGTTGATCGCGATGTCCTGGTAATAGCGCGGGGTTCTGCCGGGCTGATGGTAATACGGCGTGAGCAATCGGGCGGCGATCTCGTCCGATATGCCCTCTTGCCTGCTAAGGCGACTCCAAAGGTCGCCGGGCGAAGGGAACGCCTCCAGTTCGGCCTCTCTCCCGCTTATGAAGTCGTGCTCGATGATGCCTTGGCCGTTGGTGGCGTAAGCGAACTTAAGCCCCAGCATCTCCGCATATTCCTTAGCCTGTTGCAGCCCGTCCGCAGCGTTCTTGTAAGCGGCCTTGGCCTCCACGACGGCGAGCGCGAAGTCGCGGGAGTACCGGAGCAAATAGTCGGCCCGCTTCTGTGGCTTCCGCCTGATTTTGCTTCCGGCCACAACGATGCGACCGTCCGTGAAATACCGCTGCTCGCTGATCTGGTCGTCAGTCCACCCCGCCGCGTAGAGCTTGGGCAGGACGTACTTGCGGCACGTGTCGGCCTCAGAATCGCTGGAAAAAGAGGTCATCTGGCTTGGCTGTCGGCGGCCCCTCCCTTCCTATCCGCTCGCGGCCCATATAGTAGCAGGGGAAGGGCAATTGTTTCCAGTTTCTACTTGGTTTGATAGAGTCCGTGCCTACCG
The DNA here is from genome assembly GCA_035934405.1 of Terriglobia bacterium. Classification (GTDB taxonomy): domain Bacteria; phylum Acidobacteriota; class Terriglobia; order UBA7540; family UBA7540; genus DASYXW01. The sequence goes on along the minus strand of DASYXW010000060.1, from coordinate 36,078 downwards.
TGGCTCGCCGTCACTTCCTGGCTCGTCTCATCGCCCGTCAAGTCCGCGTCCAGGCCGCGCCGAACGGCCTCCTGCAGATCGAAGCGGGACCTCAATGCAAACCATCAGAAGGTGAAGTAGAATTCCTACCCGTGAAAGAGCCAATGGCTCCGCTGAATGACGCTGATTTCGCTGGCGATTTCGCTGGAGTTGTGGAACTCGTCATAAGAGGCGAGCGAACCGAGGCGGCGCGAAAGCTACAGCTAATCCCAGGCTCCTTCGTGCCTTTGGCTCAGGGCAGAAGTGCCATCCCTCTTGACCTTCAGGTTTCGGTATTCAGGCGAGATGGTTTTACCTGTAGGTACTGCGGGCGCCGAACGGTCTTTTGTCCTCTCCTGCGGCTGATAGCCTCAATCTTCCCTCGCGAGTTTCCCTATCATGCTCACTGGAAAATGACGGACTGTCACATTGCGTTCTGGCGCGATGCGTCTAGCTGTGATCACTTGATTCCGGTCGCTCGTGGCGGGTCTTCTGATCTCGCGAATCTGGTGACCGCTTGCTACATGTGTAACTCAATCAAGCAGAATTGGCTGAAAGAAGAATTGCGCTGGATGCTCCTGCCGGCCCCTTCTGATTCTTGGGATGGTCTCGCTTTGCTGTATTTGGAATTGTTGAACCTGGCGCCAGAGCAGGGCAGGTCTGCCTATCACCGGAATTGGAGGAACGCGCTGGGACGCTCGGTAGGCATGACCACTAGAGCGATTCATCCATGATCTCTCGCGCCAGTTCGCGGACTTCCTTTGCCGTTTCGTCTCCCGTCAAATCGGTGGTCAAGCCGCGTCGCACGGCCTCCTTCAGGTCGCTGTTGAAGTCAGTATCCCAATAGTTGTCGGCGGAGATGTCGCCGGCCCCGTGGAGTTCAAACAAGTAACTGGAAACCTCGGCGACTCCATGCTCAATCAGGCTGGCCTTTCGCGCCTGACGCTGCTCTTGGGCTTTTCGCTGCTCGATTTCCTGCCGCGCTTCATTGACGGTCGGCTCCAGCGCTTCCTTGGCTTCCACTTCCGTTGCGTCTCCGGGCAATTCTGCGAGAATCTCTGCACACTCCCGGCGAAGCCTTGCTTCGTCGCGGTCGCTCTTTCCCGACGGGAGTTGCCAGATCGCCCAATTCATTAGCCGCGCTTCGAGGTTCCGCCGCTCGATGGCTTGGCGCACGGGCTGGATTGCTTCCTCTGCGGCCACGCGCATTTCAGCTTCCGTTGCGAGTCCGTTGAATCGCCCGAGCGCCTCGCGGACGGCCGCTCTCGCTCGCACGCGCTCTGCCTCCGTCACTCCCAAGGGTAAGTTCCATAACGCCCGTTCTGTGAGGCTCTGGCGGGTCGCCTGGGTTTTTCGCTCCGCCTGGAGGGGTTCCACCAGGGCGTCCAGGGTATGAGCGAGTATCGTGCTCATTCGGCCTTCATCGCCGGGCTGACGCCGCTTGATCTCGGCTTCGAGGCCCGCGAGAACTTCCTTGCGTTGGCTGGCGGAAAGCCAAGCGTACTTGTGGCGCGTAACCGCTCGCTCCGCTGCGTGCAGCCATCGGCTGTGAAAGACGTTCATCTGCTGCTCGGCTTCGCGTCTCTGGCGCTCCTGGGTCGCTTCGCGTTCGCGGCGCTCTTCTGCCATCTCGCGCTCGTGCTCCAGCCGTCTCCGTTCTAGCTCAAGCTCGGCCTGGCGGTCTGCTGCTTCCTCTTCCCGCGCTTCTCGCTCCGCCTCCACTCGCTCCGCCTCGGCCTCATCTTCCCGCCGTAGTCGTTCGAGCTCTCGCTTGGCCCGAAACTCCTGCGTCTCCAGCGTCAGCTCCTCCAGCTGTTCGCGACGGTTCTGCAGGACGGGCGAGGCGTCCCGGACGGGGCGAGGCTGGCGTTGCTTGCCCTCCCGCATGGCCTCGATGCTCTCGGCCAGAATCCGAAGATGGCCGCCCGGCGTGCGGTAGGATTCGAGCTGGCCTTCAGCCACCATGCGCTTGACGGTCGGCGTGGATACTCCAAGAGCGGCGGCGGCTTCGCTCACCGAATAGGAATTGGTTTCGAATCGATTTTTACCGTTATTTTTCATAGTTCTTGTTACCGATTTTTACTGGTTCTTCGTACTTCGCCTGGCGCACCCGAAGCGGTTCTTTGCGGTTTTTACCGATTTTTGGTGGTTCTTTTCTATGTCTGTCATTGCTGATCGGGATTAGTGCCGGCGGTCCGTGCCCCGTGCTCGGCGGCGTCGCCAGATTTCGGCAGCGTACTCTTGGCGCTTTTCCTTGGGCGTCTCGTGAATGATCTTGCCGCCGGCGTCGTGCTGGCCTCGGGTGTGCTGTAGGGCGGCCGCGGTGTACTGCGCGAGGGTGTACGCTCCAGGGTTGAACTGGCGTGTGCGCCGTCCCCTGCCTGCTCGCGCTATCGCGAGCCCAAGCCGGGTATTACAGCTCTTGCACAGCCAGCGAAGATTTTCCGGCTCGCCGTTCGACTCGTCGCCGTCGATGTGGTCCACGACAAGAAAACGAGTCGAGCGGCACAAAGCACACTTCTCCGGCCCGGGCGGGCGGCACTCAGGCGCGGTGGCCCTGTACCGTTTCGCCCGGTCCGTGATCTGGTGTGCTGGCTTTCTCCAGGCCGCGCCGCACACCGGGCGCGGTGTCATTCCCCCTGGTCATCGTCCTCATCTTCCTCTTCGTCCCCGCTAGCGAGGTCTCCGATTTCGTCGAGGCGCGATTGAAGGCTTTCGTTGTCCGATTCCAGTTGTTCGATACGCTCAACTAACTCTCTTCTGCTTGGTAGTGACATTTTGCCTTCTCCTTGTTGTGGATTTTGGATTTTGATCCGCCGGTGTTCGGCGTAATCATCGATTGATTCGTCTTCGATTTCGTCGGCGAGTTCGTCGTCTTCGCGAACGTCGCGGGCGAAGCGAACGGCCTGAGCCTTGCGGGACTCAAGTTGTTTACGTGTCAGAACCTTCATTGCTTCAAACCTCGTCATTGTCCTGGGAGCTCGGGCTCTGGGGCATTTCCTGGTCGCCCCTTCCGTCGCTCGAGCTCTTCGTATTTGTGTAGACAAACTTTCTAAGTGCGTCGGGTGTGAGGCAAACCCGACGGCCCAAACGGGTCGGGACAAGCTTTCCTTGTTGAATCCACTTCCTGATTGTCCATGGCGAAACGCTGATGAGTTCCGCCGCTTCGTCAATTCCCAGTGCGATCTTTTCCATGTCTCAATACCGCCCTCTAAACAGTACTTGACACGCACCTCGCTGGTAAATAATAATCGTAACGTTGACCACAGTTATGGAGCATGTGTTACGCTATGAGCAAAGAGCAACTGAAGGACAGCAAGACCGGTAGCGAGCAAGTCGATGGCTCCCGGTTCCAGGAAGTTGAGTTTGTCCTAAACCCGCATCCGGCGACCGATCTGGTACGGTGGTTAAATGCGCACCAGAAGACTATGCCTGCCCGGCGTCTGTCAGATTTGATCCGGAAGATCAAGAGGGTGCAATATCTGGAATCGGTCCACAAGAGGACTCTGTGGGCAACGGGAAGCCGCATGATTATGTCCAAGCGCGGCGCGAGATATCAGGGGACCTTCTGGCAAACATTCGACTACCAGCATTGGCCCGACCAGGCCATTCGGCTCTTGGAGGCAGATCCGGTGTTCACGGAAATCGCGCACCTCAACTTTGAGATCAAAGAGGAGCTTAACAGATACAGCTTTGTCCCGCGCGTGCACGTTTCGGCATTAGCAACACAAGTCGGGTGGCTTCCGTCGTCCTACGATCCTTTGCGGAGGCCTTCGCAGCGAGACATCGAGCGCCACATGATTGCTGCTCTCCTTCGTTTGGCCGAACGAGGGCAGCTTGACTGGATCGCCCAATGCGAGAAATGCGGAGGCTGGTTTTGCTCACGACGCCCTGGGTATCAAAAGTTCTGCACTCAGAAATGCCAGCAGGCGCAATATAAATTGAGTCCCGATTGGAAGGCATACCGGGCGCGCTATATGCGCCATTACCGGAGAGTTAGCGGAACAGGAGGTAAATGAACGATGGCGATCTTCAAACGAGGCAACGTCTATTGGTATCACTTCCTGTGGAACGGCAAACACGTCCAGAAGTCAACGAAACAGGGGAACCCGAACGTTGCGCGAACGATTGAGGCCGCACGTCGGACCGCGCTGGCGAAAGGGGAAGCTGGGATTTTCGAACGGAAAGCTGCTCCCAGCCTCAAGGACTTTAGAGAGAGGTTCGCCAAAGCGATCGAGGTTCGGTCGGCGGCGAAGCCGAGAACGATTGAGTTCTACAAACAGCAATACGCTCGTCTCCTCGATTTTGAGCCACTGGCGTCGGCTCGGCTCGACAGAATCGACGAGTCTTTGATCGAGGTATACATTCAACATCGAAGCCAGACCGTTAGTGCCCCGACTGTGAACCGGTCATTGGCAACTCTGCGGCGGGCACTCCGGCTCGCTCAAGAGTGGCGAGTGATCGACCGCATCCCGCGAATCCGCCTTTTGCCCGGCGAGCACAATCGCGAGTTCATCCTTCGCCACGATGACGAGGCTGGCTATCTCCAAGCGGCCTCACAGCCGCTGGCGGATATTTCCTTACTGATTCTGGATACCGGGCTGCGCGTAGGGGAAGTTGTCGCGCTGGAATGGCCGGACGTTCATACCGAGCCTGCCGGGAAAGCGAAGTTCGGCTATGCGCATATCCGCGACGGCAAGTCGGCAAACTCACGCCGAAATGTGCCGCTCACGGTTCGCGCGCGCGCGATGCTTGTGCGCCGAAGGTCCCAGAGTCTCTCGTTTCGAGTTTTTACCGGCGCGGAAGGACTGCCACTTCTTGTGAGTTCCTTGGATCATCAACACAAGACTTTGAGGGCGGCCTTGAATCTCTCTGGGGAGTTCGTGTTACACTCTCTCCGACACACTTACGGCACCCGGCTTGGTGAGGCGGGAGTCGGTGCGTTCGAGATCATGCAGCTTATGGGTCATTCCAGCGTGACGATTTCTCAGCGTTATGTTCATCCGACGCCCGAGTCTTTGGAGCGCGCCGTCGAGCGGCTCGAAGCTCTAAATCGGAGCGCGAAACAGGCGCGACCCGCTACAGTTTCCGCTACAGCGACGAAGGCGATTGTCCGTAAGTGATTGATGGGCCGTTAGCTCAATTGGTAGAGCAACTGACTCTTAATCAGTAGGTTGGGGGTTCGATTCCCTCACGGCTCAAAACTTACCGCGACGCGAAATCGCTCCGACCGCCTTCGCACGAGAAAAAGTGTTCTGAAACCATTGCGCCAGGCTCCACGCTGTGCTAGTTTTGTGGCGCTCTCTATCGGAGGCTGCATGTCGCTTGAAGCGTTGGGCATGATCGAGACCAAAGGTTTGGTGGGGGCCATCGAGGCGGCGGACGCCATGGTGAAGGCGGCGAACGTCGTGCTGATCGGCAAGGAATATATCGGTGCGGGCTACGTCACCGTGATGGTGCGCGGCGACGTGGGCGCCGTCAAGGCTGCGACGGATGCGGGCGCGGCCGCGGCGCGCCGCGTCGGGGAGCTGGTCAGCGTCCACGTGATTCCGCGCCCGCACAGCGAGGCGGAAAAGATTCTGCCGGGCGGCGGCCTCAGCGGCAAGAAGTCGGCAACGGGATGACCCATGAATCGGGCCATTGGGTGATTGAGCCATTGAGCCATTGGGAGACCGTCTGAACGCGTGCAATGGCTCAATGACCCGATGACTCAATGACTCAATTCCTATGAGTCTCGACAAAGATCTCCAATCCATCCAGGAAGCGCGCCAATTAGTCGAGAAAGCGGCGGAAGCCGCTACCGTCCTCGCCCGTTTTTCTCAATCCCAGATTGATGAGGTCGTTCGCGCCTGCGCCGAAGCCGCCGAGCGGGACGCCGGGCCGCTCGCCCGCCTCGCCGTCGAAGAAACCACCTACGGCAACGTGCCCGACAAGGTCGAGAAAAACCTCTTCGCCTCCCGCGACGTCTACGCCGGCATCAAAGATATGAAGACGGTCGGGGTCGTCCGCGAGGACGCCGAAGCGGGCGTGGTGGAGATCGCCGTGCCCGCTGGCGTGGTGGCCGCCATCATTCCCACCACCAACCCCACTTCCACCGCGATTTACAAGGCGCTCATCGCGCTCAAGGGCCGCAACGCGATCGTGATGAGTCCCCACCCGAACGCGGTTCGCTGCATCCGGGAAAGTTGCCGCGTGATGCTCGAAGCCGCGCTGCAAGCGGGCGCGCCGGAAGGATCGATCGGCTGCCTCAGCCTGCCCACCATGGAGGCGACGGAAGAGTTGATGAAGCACCGCCGCACGGCCATCATCCTGGCCACCGGCGGCGCGGGCCTGGTGAAAGCGGCTTACAGCTCCGGCAAGCCTGCGCTCGGCGTCGGACCCGGCAACGTGCCGGCCTATATCCACAGCTCGGCGAATGTGCCGAAGGCCGTGGCCGACATTCTTACCGGCAAGTGTTTTGACAACGGCACCATCTGTTCCTCGGAGCAGCACATGGTGGTGGACTCCGCCATCGCCGACGCCGTGCGGTTTGAGACCCAGCGCCAGGGCGGGTTTTTCCTGAGCGCGGAGCAGGCCGCGGCGGTGGCGCGAGTTCTGATCCTGCCGAACTTCCGCGTCAACGGCAAGATGGTCGGGCAGACGGCCGAGCGCATCGCGCAGGAAGCTGGCGTCGCCGTGCCCGCCAATGTCCGCGCTCTGGTTGCGCCGCTCGAAGGCGTCGGGCGCGACCACCCGCTCTCGGCGGAAAAACTTTCGCCCGTGCTGTCGTTTCACGTGGTGAAGGACTGGCGCGAAGGTCTGGACTTCTGCCGGCGCCTGCTCGAGTTCGGCGGCATGGGACATACTATGGCAATTCACGCCGCCGACGACGAAGTGATCCGCGAATTGGCGCTCGTGCTCCCGGCCTTTCGCCTCGTCGTCAACACTCCCGCGCCGCACGGCTCGATTGGACATTCCACACGGCTCTTCCCCGCCATGTCGCTCGGCTGCGGCACGCCGGGCGGCAACATTACTTCCGACAATATCTCGCCCATGAATCTCCTCAACATCAAGCGCCTGGCCTACGAACGCCGTCCGGTGAATAAGGCAGGGGACAGCGGTCAGGTGTCAGGGGACAGGGGACAGGTTGCAGGTAACAGTAGGGCAGGACTCCGGGCTGCGAATCCCGAAACCCGAAACCCGAACCCCGAACCTCGAACCCCGGCCTCCGACCCCCGGCCCGCGGCCATCGACCGCGCCGAAGTCTCGCGCATCGTGGAGCGATTCCTGGCGTCGCGCGGCAAGCCGCCTAGCCCCGAACCTCGATCCCCGAACTTCGGCCCCTCCGAACAGGGCGCCGCAAGCAGCGCCCCTACGAATTCCGAACCCCGAGTCCCGAGCCCCGTGGATTTCGTCAGCGAGGAAGATGTGCGCGCGGCGGTGCAGAAGGGTGAGAAGATTTATGTCGGCCCGCGCACCATCATCACGCCTTCGGCGCGCGATTTGGGCGAGCCCGGCGAAGTGTTTGTGGTGAGCAAGTGATCCGATGCACGATGGTGACTCAGTTTGGCGATTTTTTTAGCAGGTATTCCTTTACCGTCATTCCCGCGAAAGCGGGAATCCAGTGGCCAACCGCCGTGGCGGTCTGAACTCGCGCAGAACAAAGGCTCGTCTCTGGTATAGATCCCCGCTTTCGCGGGGATGACAGCGGCCAACAATGTCACGAAGCATTGAACTGGAGTCACGATCCGATTCACTTCTTCCTTGCCGCCAGGACCAGCAGAACCCCGCCCGTGACGGTGAGCGCGCCAAAAAGCGGCGGCAGTGGGATCGTCTTTTTGGTCTGCACTTCGGTGTCTACCGGGCCGATCCTGATCACAGCCCGGTGAGTGGGGTAACTGATGCGGCGCAAGACCAGCGCCAGCACTCCCAGCAGGATGAGCACGATTCCCAGAATCTTCATGGCCTTCACGCGGAGCCTCCTGGCCGGCGATGGGAGATGGCCGATTCGAGATTGATGATTCGATAGCATCGCATCCGGCGAGTCAATCATCAATCGTCAATCAACCATCATCAATCATCGGCGTCTGGTGATGCAATGACGGAAACGAAAAGCGACCCTCGCGACTACCTGGCGGCGGAGAGAACTTTTCTGGCGTGGATTCGAACCGGCCTGGCGCTCATGGGATTCGGCTTCGTGGTGGCCCGCTTCGGCCTCTTCCTGCAGGAGCTGCACGCCGTCGAGCCCCGCCTGCCCGCCGAGGTTCGACTGCCCGCGCAGTCATACGGCCTCTCGCTTTGGTTCGGCACCGCGCTGATTCTTCTCGGCGTGCTGGTGAGCGGCATGAGCGCCTGGCACCACGTGCGCGTGGTTCGGGAGCTGAACCGAGGCGACGCCGCCTTCCGGCGGCCCTCGTCGCTGGCCATGGCGATCGCCCTGATCCTCGGCACGGTCGGACTGGCCATGGCGGTCTACCTGGTGCTGGGTCGAAAGCCTTAAGCAATGCCGCCTCGCCAGCGGCGCGGAGCGAGCGTTTGGGGCGGGCCGAGGCGCAGAAGGGCCGCGAGACGCGCTCGCCTGCGAACGGTCAGAGTTGCAGAAGTCGCAGACCTCAGAAGGTCTGCGGCAGCCCGCGCAGTAGATTCCAGGAATCGGAGCCGCTTCGTGGTGATCGGTACTAGCTTTGCGAAAATATGGGGTAAAATAGCCTTAAGATTCTGATAATAAGTAACATAACTAAATTGGCTTCGTTCCTGTCGGTTTTCCAGTATGTCAATGATACTAAGCTGTTTAATTCGATTGGCTTCGTTCGCGGCAGTTCGCGCCAATCGGGGCAGCCCATGGTAATCGGTACTAACTTTGCGAAAATAGGGGGTAAAATCGCTGTAACACGCTGATAATATGTCGGATAGTTAGATTGGATTCGTTTCCGCTGATTTCCTGCTATCTCGCTGATACCAAGTGCCTTAGACCGATTGGCTTCGCTTCTTGCTCATTTGGGAATCGAGACTGTGGGTTCGGAGCTGCGAAGGATGTTCCATTTTATTAACTTAGAATATATATACCTATTATATAATCTTGTCAAGGCCTGTTTGCGGCGCGCCCGCGGGTGGCGACGACATTGCTTTTTATGTCGTCGCCGATGCTGTGAGCAAGAGCTAAGCTGAGCAGGTGCCCCCGCGACGGCCTCATTTTTACGGCTTGAACCACCTTCACTACCCTACTGCCAACGTCTACCGGCGCGCTCCCATTTTTGACTCCGAAGCCTTCAAACTCAAAGCCTGTCCTGAGCGCAGCGAATGGATTCGTTCAAACACTCGGTGACCTGCGCGCCGAGCTAGGCTTCAGAATCGTCGGGTAGGTTCTGATGCCGGAACACTGTCATCTGCTGATCTGGCCTTCTGATCTCGCCAACCCTTCGCAGATTATGCAGAAATTGTCAGAACGCACGGCCCATTTTACCCTCCGCCGTCTACGCCGTAACCTCACACAGCCCGGGTGCCGGAAGATGCTCAATCAGTTCGAGCTGCCCCCAACGGTGCATCACCACGCCCACTACCGCGTCGGGCAGCGCGGTGGCTACGATATGAACATCTGGAGCGAGAAGAAGCGACGGGAAAAGCTCACCTACAGGCATAACAACCCAGTGAAACGAGGGCTGGTGAGCCAACCGGGTGATTGGCCCTGGTCGAGTTGGCGTTTCTATTATCGGGAGGACAGCTCGATTCTATCCATCGACCCCATGCCCTGAAGGTCGGCAGGCGGAAAGAGCGAGGGCGACGACATAAGAAGCAATGTCGTCGCCACCCGCGGCCGCACGGCCAATCCTGCGCCATCTACGCCGTAATCTCACACAGCCCTGGTGCCGGAAGACGCTCAATACGAAATGGGACTGCTTGCCTGATAACGCACCAGAGTGGCGTGCTCTCCCTCAAGTCGGAAGGTGAACTGCTCCTCCAAATCGCCGTTTGTAAACTGCGCCTTGTATTTGAGCGCGACAAACGTCCCTTGTGTAACGGCGCTCATCAAGAAGCTTTGGTACTCAGCTCGCTGGAATTGGCCCATCTTGCGCCGAACCCGCATCAAAAGCTCGTGGTTTGCTTGCCTTGAGACGGATGTCCTATAGGCTGAGTCGGCGTCGTCGTACACGCGATCGTCGTCTCCCGCCTTAAGCTCGTTATGAAACCGCTCAACCGCCTGCTTGGCGGTGTCCACCTTTCTGCTTACGTTACAGGAGCACAGCAAAAGGGATCCGAACGCCAGTGCCAAGCACTTCACAGTCAACGATACCCGGCGTTCTGTGTTTTTGGCAATCATGATGTGGATTCCTGGAGCTGTTAGGTTCAGCGAAGAGCCGTGGGGTCACCTATAGCGCGCGGAAAAACCCGAAACTCCAAGCCGCCCCTACCATAAAGAGCATCGCCGCAAGAAGCGCCGCTCTACTCAATTTCAAGAGTTGCCCGGAGGGATAGAGCCGGCGGTAGTCTCGGCGGAGTTTGGCGTAATCTCCGTAGTATCGAATGAAATATAACTGCTGATCGGCCGGCAGCTTGCGGTTAACCTCTGCGACCATGACGGCTTTCAGGTACGCCGACACAAGTACGAATAATCCTGTGGTCACAACCAGCACTATGCCTGAAACCGGAGTCCGACTCATTTACACACCGAATCCGCCAACTGATTGAGCAGGTAAAATGCAAGAAAGCCCTCCGGCGGAAGCGTGCCCAACTGCAAGGGACCCGCAAAGTTCGTTGCCGACACGGTAGCTCCCGGAAGCGGATTCATGCTGACACTAGGTCCGCCGGAGAGCGCAACTACATCTCCATTGGGTTGAAGACCTGATGGGCCAGCCTGCAGTCCGCCACTCGATGCGGAAAGTGTGACTTGACCACCCTCCCCGCTGCTAAGGGAAAGATTGGTAAAGCCGCCCTGATAGCCACTGTTGTCTCCTTTAAGGTTTCCGAAAATAAGACCGCCAAAGACCGAGCTCTGGGGGCCACCAGGGTTGATTCCGGCTTGTACTCCTCCCGACACGAAGGCGCTGAGCTGTCCCGTGTCAAAATTAAGCACCGCCTCGGCTGTGCCACTCGGACCGCTAATGAAATTCGCGCTCCCACCTACTCCTACCATGAGGCCTTTGGGGATCGCGCTGCAAAGAGCGTTCTTGACCTTACCCATGACATTCGATGGCTTGGGCGGCGATTTGGGAACCGGCGGAATGGGGAGGGGTGGAATGATCGGCGCGATTTGGATACACATCTGGCCGCCCTCGAATCCTTCTTCGGGATCTGAGCCAAAACTGTCGCCGTCCATGTCGGGGTCGAGATTGTCGCAAGCAGGATCGTCCAGGAGCCCAGAGCGATCAGTCAGGGATGTGGGCCGGTTCAGGACATAGGCATACCGGTTCCAGGACTCAGGATTGGTGATATCGGCGACGGCGAGGCCTGCCGGGTCGGGGGTCATCCACCGACCCTTCCCGTACGAATACATCCGGAATAGCGTCGGGTCGAGGCCCGCCTGCGTGTAGCCCCAGTCAAAGCCGGCAAAGTGCGTCGGCGTTCCTGCCGTCGGCTCCCACACATCGCCCCAGGGATAAAACAACTGCTCGTTCACCACCGACCCCGTCCCGTCCGTAATCACGCTCGAAGAGCCCAGCGCGTTCGCGTGGAAGAATTGGACAGTTCCCGTCCCAGGAATATACGCCCCCAGCATCCGGCTGCCCAAGAAGAAATTGCCGGTGTTCCAGACCCCGCCCACTGCTTGCGCGATGCGGTTGCCGTCCACGTCGAAGAGCTCGTCGTAAGTGGTCGAGCCCGCCGTCCACTCTACCCGCTGCCCCAAGGCATTATAAAGGAAAGTCTGCGTCGCGCCGCTATCCACTTGCGTCAGCCGATTCTCGCCGTCGTAGGTGTACGTGTGCGTGCCGACGCCGGTGCCGTCCTGAGTCATGTTTCCCGCCGCATCGTAGGTGATGTTCGCGCCGGTGACGTGGTTGTTGCTGTCAAAGCTCAGCGCCGGACAGCCGATGCCCGGGCTGCTGGTACAATGCATGTTGCCGAAGAAATCGTAGCCGAACGTCGAATCGTAGCTCACCGTGCCGGGTGAGACGGCCGTCGCCTTCGACTCGGTGAGCCGGTTGTGATAGTCGTAGGTGTTCACGAGTTGGTGCTAGTAACCGGGGTTGCTGCTGTCCTGATAAGAGTAGCCGGCCACGTTGCTCGGATGCTAGATCTTCAAGGACGACCGCATCAGGGCTACACGAACCTGGTCAAGAGCCGTGGTAAGGGCCGTGCTTAACAATTGAACCAACCGGAAGCCGACGACACCGTACTCGCAGAGAAAGGACGAGAACTTCTCTCGATCGACGAACCCGATCTCGGAGGGCTCGAGAGTTTGGGCCGCGGCTCGATAAGGGCAGGCGGTGAGGGCGGCCGGGAGTCCGAGGATTTCGCCTGGCCAAGCTATTCTTGAACCGAGCGACTTTGCATCTGTCAGAGATTCGGCCAGCTTCACGCTGCCCGCATGAAGTATGAATATGCCCGAGGCCAATTCGTCTTCAACAAAGAGCGTGGCGCCCGCGGGATACAAAGTTCTCGCCTGAAGCGCGTCGAAAGCCTCCGCGGCGCCAGCGGCCGGAGCGGAGAAGGAGAAGAGGTCTTTGTAGCGCACAGTGCTCGAGGGCCCATCGGAGCGCATCGCATGACCTACCGTCTTGCCGGATCGCGGGTGCAGATTAGGCCCCTTTTCTCTCTCTCATGAGCACTTGCCTGCCCGGTGGCAGGCCGGCTGGCACCTTCACCCCCGACCTCGCTGACGGCGATGAGGGAGCGTACCCTCTCAACTGTGCGGCATTTCGCCAGCGTTTCGCCCTCAGGCCTGCCGGTTTCCACGTCAGTTTGCCCTTCATTTGACTCTCCTTGGGCCACAGTCTGTGCCCGTATGCCGCCCTTAGCCTCATCGTCAACAAGATATGATTTCAGATGAAGAGCCTGCAGTGACCAGCGTCACAGGGCGTGGTGACCACTCACGCTAAAGGAGCAATGGACGGTGAGAGTGAACTCCCGGCTCGGAGAGAGGCAGGAGGAGCACCGGCCCTAAGAGGCGGCGCGAGGGGGTGTTCGCGCTTGTCAGGGCCGGTGCGGGGGACAGAGACTGGCGATAAGCTAAGCGCCTGCGAAGCTTTCCAGGGCCGTCTTGCTCGGAATCAGTAACACGGACCCGTTGACTGCGACCAAGTGCCTGTTCTTAAGCTCGCCGAACGTCCGCGTGACCGTTTCTCGCGAGGTTCCGATCACTTGGCCGATCTCTTCATGCGTCATGGTGAGTCTGACTCGTATTCCCTGGTTTGTTTGCTGCCCGGTCACGGTCGATTCAAGCAGGAATCTTGCCAGCTTCTCTGACGCCGAATGGGTGAGACCGAGCGAGCGGATCTGCTCGCAGGCCGCGTGATAGCTCCCGCTAAGATGCTGCGCGGCGCGCAGCGAGGCCTCCGCGTGTTGGCTCAAGAAGTGAAGAAAATCCTCCCGCCGAACAAAGTTTACCTGGCAGGGCTCCAGCGTTTCGGCACTGGCTTGGTAGAGCTCGCCCGAAACCACGGCGTGCAGGCCCAGAACTTCGCCCGGCCGAACAATCCGCAGGATCACGGTCTTTCCCTCGGCGGAGGTCATGGAGAGTTTCACGCGGCCCTTGCAAAGCACGAATACTCCGCGCGGAGCTTCCTGCTCGACAAACAAGACCGCTCCTTTCGGGTAGCCGCTCATGAACCTGATGCTGTCAAGCGCCTTCAAAGTCACTTCGGACATATTGCAGAAGAAGCCGTTGGACTTCAGCGGACAAGTCTCGCAGCTTCCCGTCAGTTCCAACCCGTATGGCGAACGCATCTTATCCTCCATTTCCGCTTGCCTCGTTTCCGTTGGATCCGTTCTTGACTTGGCTGAGAATGAATTGCGTCAACAAAGAGCGGCTTTGGAGATCTGCCCCCTGCCGATACATGGATTTCAAGAGCTTCTGGCCTTCGGAACTAATAAAGGTGACGTCGGACAAGTCCACGACCGGCGACTGCGCCGGCGCGCGTTTTGAGATTTCGCTCCAACTGCGTCCAAGCTCCTCGACCCACGGCCCGCTGAGCTTACCTTCCAGCTTGAGCGTGGAAGGCTCGCATTCCGGAACCAGCGTAATTCTGAGCATGATGGCTTACCTCCGATATCGTCCTTGGCGGCGCTCCCGAAGGGGCGGAAGCGCGTCGTGCCCCGCCGAGCAGGGCGCCTTTCACCACGTGGGCGAGATCAGCATGTCGAAAAGGTGGAATGATGAAGTCTGCGGCGCCGCTCTCCAAGACGTTGAGATAGAGAGGAACATCCATGAGCCGCGAGACAACGACCACCGGTACGGGCGGACGCGCCCGCTGGGCTAGGGCTTCGACCTCAGCCCAAGTGCAATCAGCGAGAGCAGTGTCCGTGAAAATCAAACCGGGAGGCTGGAGGCAGTTCAGTGCAGTGTCTGTCTCAGCGCAGTTCCGAGCCTGCGTTGTCTCGATTCCCTCTCCATGGAGGAAAGGCGTCAGTTCTGCCAGGGGGCTTTCTTGGTCATAGACCAGCAGCGCGCGAACCCTGTCCGGCATGATCCTTCTCCTTGACCAAGCTTTCGAGTCCGAGGGGGCGCTTCTCATATCTAACGGTGTCGGAAACTCTCTGTTCCATCGCAAACCGTCAGCGCCCCCGTTCGGCACCAGAGGAGCACGGAGGCAGCCAAACTGTCATGTCTCTACAGCAGATTGATAACGGGATGCTTAGTCCACTGCTAGAGCGCGAGCTGACGGCGAGCGACAAGTGACCATGACCTCATATGGTCATGTGACCAGATAAGGTCAGAAATCACGACGGTTGATCCCTAACTTTCGCATCTTGGCGTTCAGTGTGGTGCGTTTGAGGCCCAGTCGAGCGGCGGCACCCTTGGGACCGGCAATCACACCCTGGGTCTCGCGAAGGGCGCGCAGGATATGCTCGCGTTCTGCGGCCTCGAGTGTGGAGAGTTCAGGAAATGGAGTTTCGGGTCCCTGGGTGCCGATTAACTCAGAGAGTGGTACACGGAGCGTCTGGCCTGGAGACAGAATGACGGCTCTTTCGATCAAGTTCTCCAGCTCGCGGACGTTTCCCGGCCAGTGCCACCGCTTGAAAGCCTGCATGGCCTCCGGTGGGATGGTTTCAATCCGCTTGTTCATCCGCCGGGCGTGCTTCTGGACGAAATGGTGGACCAAAACGGGGATATCTCCAGCACGTTCGCGCAACGCCGAAACCTGGACGGGAAAGACCCTTAAGCGGTAATACAGGTCACTGCGGAACTGGCGATCCTTCACCATCTGGGTCAAATCCCGGTTGGTGGCCGCAATCAGCCGGACGTCTACCGGGATGGTGCGGGTGCTCCCGAGGCGCTCGAACTCTTTCTCCTGCAAGGCCCGCAGAAGCTTGGGTTGGAGCTCCAGAGGGATATCCCCGACCTCGTCCAGAAACAGTGTTCCCTGATGAGCCAGCTCCAGCCGGCCGATCTTCTGCGAGATCGCGCCCGTAAAGGCGCCCTTTTCGTGGCCGAAGAGCTCGCTCTCCAGCAAGCCGCTGGGAATCGCGGCGCAGTTCAGCTTCACGAACGTGCGTTCGCGGCGGCCGCTCAGGTGGTGGATGGCACGCGCGATCAGCTCCTTGCCGGTGCCGGTCTCGCCCAGGATCAGCACCGTGGCGTCCGTGGGCGCCACCGTCTCCACCTGTTTCAAGGTGCGTTTCAGTGCCGAACTCTCACCGATGATCTCTTCAAAGTTGTATTCGGTGCGGAGCTCCTCCTCCAGGTAGGCCTTTTCCTCGGCGAGCTTGGCCCGCAGCTCGGCGACTTGGCGAAAGGCCTCCGCATTATCGACCGCAAGCGCCACCTGATTGGCGACATGACTTAGGACGTGAACGTCGCTGGCGCTGAAGGCGGACTCGCGCCGGCTGGCGACCACCAATGTACCGAGCGACCGGCCACGATTGAGGAGCGGCAGCCAGCACCCCGACTTCAGGCCCAATTGCGCCCAGCGCTTTATGAACTCGGGCGAGAAGCGCTCCATCTCCTGCGACCGATTGATCAGCAGAGGCTCGCGAGTGGTGAACGCCTCACCCGCCGGCCACCCTTCGAGAGGTATCGGCGTGCCTTGCACCGTTTCTTCTTTTCCGCTGGGACCATCGAGAACATGGAGGCGTAACTTTCCGGCGGCGTGGTCATACAGGGCAAGGTTAGCGTAATCGTGGGCGATGACCTGATGGATGCCGGCCGAGATGGCGGCAAAGAGGCGGCGGATATCAACACTTGCGATCAGGGTGTTGGTGACCTGGAGCAGCAGAGCCTCTTCGCCTTGTTTGCGCTCGGTAAAATCGCGCGTTACCTTCGAAAAGCCACGGAGTACACCGCTGCTGTCTCGCAGGGCCGTAATCACCACGTTCGCCCAGAAGCGTGCGCCATCCTTGCGCAGCCGCCATCCTTCGTCTTCGAACCGCCCCAGTTGCGCCGCCATCTTCAACTCGTGTTCGGGCTTGCCACGCTCGATGTCCTCCGGCAGGTAAAACCGGGAGAAATGCTGCCCCAGGATCTCGTCGGCGCGATAGCCTTTGATGCGCTCCGCTGCTGGAGTCCAACTGCTGACTCGCCCCTGGGGATCGAGCGTGAAGATGGCGTAATCTTGCACGCTTTCCAGAATCGATCGGAGGCGCTCTTCGCTGTGACGCAAAGCGTCCTCGGCCTGTTTGCGCTGGGTGACGTCGCGGACGACGCCTAAGACCATTTCTCCGTCATACGTTTCCACCGGGCTGGCCGTGATTTCAACCGGAAACTCCTCTCCATCCTTTCTCCTCGCGTAAAGCTCTAGAATTGCGCCCGGCCCACCGGCGCGGCTTTCAGGCCGGTAGGTCGAGCGGCCTAGCACGTGCGCGTTGCGAGAGCGCGGAGCGACCAAAACTTCAAGGGACTGGCCCACCAGCTCGTCGCGGCTGTAGCCCGACATTTTCTCCACCTGGGCGTTGACCCGCACGATGCGGCCTTCCAGGCTGGTCACCAGCAGGATGCCGTCCGGCGAGGCCTCGAAGAGTTTTTCCAGGAGAGCCCGGCTTTCGCGCAAAGCCCGCTCGGCGCGCTTTCGTTCCGTAATATCCCGCACCACGCCCAGGACGAGGGTGCCTTCCTGGGTTTCTATCGGGCTCAGCATGATGTCCACGGGAAACTCGCTGCCATCCTTGTGGCTCCCGTAAAGCTCAAGCCCGGCGCCCATGGGGCGAGAACGAGGTTGAGTGTGATACTGCTGACGATGGGCCGGATGCGTGGCATGAAAGCGCTGCGGCACCAGGATTTCTACGGGCTGGCCCAGCAATTCACCGCGCGTGTAGCCGAACATCTTCTCGGTCTGGGCATTCACCCGGATGATCAGCCCCTGCTGATTTGTCACGACGATGCCGTCCGGAGAGGATTCGAACAGCCGCTCAAAGATTGTTGGATTTTCAGAAGTCAAGGGCCGGTTCCCAGGCGTCGCTGGTCTGAACCCTAAAGATAACACCGGTATGCGGCGCGGACAAGAAAGCGTGTGTGCTGCGCGGCCACCTTCTCTTGCTTAGGCCGCTAAACCCGCTTTGCTCTTTTCCGGACTGGATTGGTCGGCTCGACGGGGCCGTTGCCCCTGTAGAGTGTGTTTCGCAGAGCGCGGACGAAGCCGGCAAGTCCGAGCAGAATGATGGTACTCAACGGCACGAAGGCGCAAAGAGTCCTGTAGCCGAGAAGGTCCGGCTGCGAGGCCTGCCGGGGAAGAATCGTCAGGCCAGCCAACACGAGCAGCAACGCCGTCAAAGCCGACAAAAGGGCGTCGGGCAGCGGTCGTGTCACGGCGAACTCCTTTCAGCCATATGGGGGCCTATGATACGCCGGCTGACACGGGCTACGACCGCTTCGACGGCAAGACTTGAATAATGACGCGGCAGGGCGCGTGACGGGCGACGTGCTGAACCGTGGAGCCAAGCATCGCCTCCCGGATCACCGGCTTTTGATGATAACCCAGGATCAGCAGGTCCGCACCCTGGTCCATTGCTTCGCTCACGATGGCCGGGCCAGCTTCTCGCGCCCGAAGCAGACGGGTTGAAATCTCCTTGGACAAAAGGCGGGACGCCACCTCGCGGGCGCGGGCAAGAATCGCTTTGCCGTCCCGGTCGAGGACTTCGGAGTCGGCGTCGAGGTCCAGCGCGAGAGACACTTCCACCACGTGCAGAGCAATCAGGGGCGCGTTCGTGCCCCGAGACATTTGGCAAGCCAGCTTCATCAACTCCTCGACGTGATCTCCGTCCCGCAATGCCACCACGACTCCAGGCTCGCGCATAAGAGGCTCCTGCCAGCACCGCTCCAAGTTTGGCTGAAAACGGCGGCAGCAATCTGTGACGCCCGTCACAACAACACGCGGCCGAGGTCACAAATTCGTGCGGGCAACACACTGCTATTCTAGAATATAGGGTGAGCCGGGTCGGGACCGGATGCTGGCCTTGAGCGGCGGAGCTTTTTAAGCCCGGCTGCATCGGAGGTTTCGAGGCTTTGCTGAAAACCTGACGATCCTGTGGAACGTCAAGCTTGATTTGGCCCGTTGCCAAGAACCTCAAAACCGTAGAGTAGGCTATGAGTAAAGCTGGAAGGTTTGCCGAAGCGTTGCGAGTGGAGGATGGAAGAAAGTTTCGGTTAGGGGACATTGATCCCCGAGGCACGGGCGGCCTGGAGTCCAAGGAAGAGGCACAGGAGTGGCTGGAGAAGGGAATTGTCCTGCTGAGCGAACTACAAGAGAAGTTATACGCTCAGGATCAGTGGGCCGTGCTTCTGATCTTTCAGGCGATGGACGCTGCCGGCAAGGACGGCGCGATCAAGCACGTGATGTCGGGCGTGAATCCCCAAGGCTGTCAAGTTTACTCGTTTAAGGCGCCATCCGCGGAAGAACTCAACCACGACTTCCTGTGGCGGACGACGCGCTGCCTGCCGGAGCGCGGCAGGATCGGAATCTTTAACCGCTCCTACTATGAGGAAGTTCTCGTCGTCCGCGTCCACTCGGAGCTGCTCAACAAAGAGAAGATTCCTCGTTCCCTCGTGACGCGGCAGATCTGGAGCGAACGCTTCGAGGATATCCGCGCCTTCGAGCGCTATTTGACGCGTAACGGCGTTGTGGTCCGCAAGTTCTTTCTCCACCTTTCGAAGCCAGAACAAGAGAAGCGCTTCTTGAGCCGGCTGGACGAGCCCGAGAAGAACTGGAAGTTTTCACCGAGCGACGTGAAGGAGCGCGAGTATTGGGACGACTATCTGCGAGCTTATGAGGACATGATCCGAAGCACGGCGGCGCCCCATGCTCCGTGGTATGTGATTCCGGCGGACCACAAGTGGTTTACGCGCCTGGCGGTGGCATCCGCCATCGTGGATACCCTGGGGGAATTAAATCTTGCGCTCCCCAAGCCTGATTCGAACCGGCGCCGAGAGCTCAAAGCCGCACGGTCCTACCTCGAGCGCCGCGGCTGATAACGATGCTGGCAAAACTTTATCAGTGGCTGCCCCCGGACGCAGTAAAAATCCTGCTCGTGCTTTTTCTCTCCTTCTTGATCGGCTTGGAGCGCGAGGAGCACAAAACCAGCGGCGAGCGCTATGCCTTTGGCGGCGTGCGAACCTTTCCCCTGATCGCCCTGCTGGGCTATGCGATGGCCGTCTTGTCGGGCGGGCAAGCGGTGCCCGTGGCGCTGGGCTTTGTGGTGGTGGCCGGATTCCTCTCGCTCTCTTACTGGCACAAGCTCACTTCTTCCGATGCTGCCGGCGTCACCTCGGAGATTTCGGGCCTCGCCACTTACCTGGTGGGCGCGCTCGTCTACTATGACCATTTCTGGATCGCCACCGCGCTCAGCGTCGCGAGCGCCTTGCTGCTTGAATTGAAGGCGGGCCTCGAAAGCCTCACCAAGCGCATCGCGCCGGAAGAGATTCTCACTTTCACCAAGTTCCTGCTTCTGAGTGCGGTCATCCTTCCGATCCTGCCCAACAGCGAACTGGGCCCCTTCCGAATTAATCCCTTCAAGGTGTGGTTGGTGGTAGTGGCCGTCAGCGCCATTTCCTACGGCAGTTACGTCCTTCAGCGGCTCACCAAGGAACGCGGCGGCGTGGTGCTCTCCGCGATCCTCGGCGGGGCCTATTCTTCCACACTCACCACCGTCGTCATCGCAAAAAGAGCGTCCCGGGAAGACCGCCCTCATCTTTTCTCGGGCGGAATCCTGATGGCCTCGGGCGTGATGTACCTGCGCCTGACGGCTCTGGTGGCGCTCTTCAACCGGGCGCTCGCCATCCGGCTGGCCCCGCCGTTCATCGCGCTGGCCGGCCTGGCGACGGCCGCCGGTTGGCTGTGGTCGCGCTGGCCCGACGCGAGCGCCGGGGAGGTGAAGCGAGAGTTTGAGCCGGCGAACCCACTCGAACTGCGCGCTGCCTTTCTCTTCGCCTTTCTCTTCCTGGCGATGCTCGTCGCCACGGAACTGGCGGTGGTCCACTTGGGACAGGCCGGCGTCTATTCGCTCGCAGCCTTCATGGGACTTACCGATGTGGACCCTTTCATCATGGGCATGACTCAGGCGGCAGGGACGCTCACTCCCGTGGCGGTCGGCTCAGCCAGCATCCTGATCGCAGCGGCGAGTAACAACGTTGTGAAAGGAGTTTATGCGTATGTCCTCGCACGCGGCCGGACTGGCATCCAAAGCCTCTGCCTCTTGCTGGGCGCTGCCGCCCTGGGTCTGATCCCGTTGCTGTGGCTGCTCAGGTGATAGCGCGCGGAGCTGCAGGACGGCGGCCGGCTTGTCGGCGCAGCGCCTCCGCATCAGCCGAGTGGGAATCTAGGCTGAAGCGGACGAAGAAGTTCGCAGAGCGGGGCTCTGCGAGAGGGCGATCCGGGGACGGCAAGCGATTCGTCACGATGATGCACGGCGAGTGCCCCGGTGCTTTTCCGTACCGCCTACTCCCGACTCCCTCGCTTCACCGGGGCACTTGCCCCGACTGGATCGGCGAGACGTGCTCGCCGGCCCGGGCTTACTGCGTGCGCGGGTTCGGTTTTTCTCGCCGGTGACGCCACCAGGCGGTGAATCCAACGAGCACGCCCCAACCTGCAATGATCCCCCACATTAGCGGGTGAGGCCACTTGAACCAGACGGCGAACGTCATCGTGTAAGCAAGGCCTAGCATGAAGAGAAAACCGTAGCCCAGCATTTTCTTTTGGACAGAGGAGAGCGGTCGTCCGCGCATGACGAAGACGCGCCCCCAGATCCAGACTATTGCAAGAAATAGCAGTGCGCCCCCTGTACCTACAATGAAGTCTTGTGCGATATCGCTCATGGTGTGCAAGCCACGACGAACCCATATAGGAAAGTCGACAGATCGAACCCAACCTTCGCCGCGGCAACCCCGAATGCAAAAGTCTCTGCACCAGTGCCAGCGGCCTCGGCGCCTAGATTCACTGTGGCTCCAGTGACACTCAACGCGTCTGCCGCGACGGGCGCTGACTGGGCGGCTGCGCCGGTGATTCCGGTGATCGGGGCACTGCCGGCTCCCGTCACGCTGTTGAAAAAAGCTCCGGCGGCAGCGTCCTGGGCCATTCCCGCCGGCCCTTGCATCCCCGGCCCGCCTACAGGTACGATGCCGAGCCCAGCGCCACCGACCAGTGTCGTGGCGACCTGGCTTCCGGTGGGCGTCTCATTGCCAAAGATGGTTTGACCTAACACTTCGGCGCCGGAGAATACGTTACCGAGAAAAGCGTTAGTAAGGAAATTTGCGGTAGCATTGCCGGACTGGAACGGTGCCGCCAGGCTGTGGTTGTCCCCGAACTGCGCTGCGCAGGCCATTCTCTGGGCCATGGTCATCTTTGGGGGCGGCGGTGGGGGCTGGTGTGGCGGCGTCTTAGGAACCGGCGGAATGGGGAGGGGTGGAATGATCGGCGCGATTTGGATACACATCTGGCCGCCCTCGAATCCTTCCTCGGGATCTGAGCCAAAACTGTCGCCGTCCATGTCGGGATCGAGATTGTCGCAAGCAGGATCGTCCAGGAGCCCAGAGCGATCAGTCAGGGATGTGGGCCGGTTCAGCGCATAGGCATACCGGTTCCAGGACTCCGGGTTGGTGATGTCCACGGCGGCCAGACCTGCCGGGTCGGGGGTCATCCACCGACCCTTGCCGTACGAGTACATCCGGAACAGCGTCGGGTCGAGGCCCGCCTGCGTGTAGCCCCAGTCAAACCCCGCAAAGTGGAACCAGGTCTGGCCCGTCGTCTCCCACAGGTCGCCCCACGGATAAAACAACTGCTCGTTCACCACTGCGCCTGTGCCGTCCGTGATCACGCTCGACAAACCGAGCGCGTTCGCGTGGAAGAATTGGACAGTCCCCGTCCCAGGAATATACGCCCCCAGCATCCGGCTGCCGAGAAAGAAGTTGCCGGTGTTCCACACCCCGCCCACCGCCTGCACGATGCGGTTGCCGTCCACGTCGAAGAGCTCGTCGTAAGTGGTCGAGCCCGCCGTCCACTCTACCCGCTGCCCCAAGGCATTATAAAGGAAAGTCTGCGTCGAGCCACCATCGACTTGGGTGAGCCGATTCTCCGCGTCGTAGGTGTAGGTGTGCGTGCCGGTGCCCGTGCCGTCCTGGGTCATGTTGCCCGCCGCATCGTATGTGATGTTCGCGCCGGTGATGTGGTTGTTGCTGTCGAAGCTGAGGCCCGGACAGCCAATCCCCGAGCTACCGTCGCAGCTCATGTTGCCGAAGAAATCATACTGGTACTGCATGTCGTAATTCACGGTGCCGGGCGCGACGGCGGTGGCTTTCGTTTGATGCATCCGCGACGATAAACCGGTCGAAGACCCGGTGTCGGTAAGCCTCAACGTCAGCGTGAATGAGACCTCTGGGTGCGGCTAAAGAGTCGATCAAGTCTGTCCGCCCCGTCGACTAGCCCACTCATTGAGTGTCGACTCCTTCCAGCCAACTGAAGTCCTCCTAATCCACCCGACGGACCGGCTTCAAGATCCGTTCCAAGACCCACAAGGTTAGCTGCATGAAACCGCGAGGACCTGAGAGGGATCGAGTTTCCCGTGCCTCTTAAGGGAGGGTTAGCAGGAGAAGGAGCCCCGAATCCGTGCCGCGGCAAAGGTGTGGAAGAACTCCACACTTTCTTGCTGCGTGGACGACCAGCTCGCCCTTGCCCAAGCTAATCTGCTGATTCTAATAGGTAAAAAAAAGTGTCTCACTTTTCTCACTTGTCTCCATTGTCTCAGTTTCGACTGTTAGAGTTGGATGTATGAAACGATTAGTGGACAATCATCTACCAAGAACGGCAGACGCTTGCCGTGCGAAGGTGACATACAAGTGCGACGAACCAAGCGCGATGCGGGATGACTTTGGCGCAGGCGTCGGAACGCTACCGTGGAATCGCCGTAGTGCATTGTAAATATTGACCTTATATTTTGTTCAGTTTTGCATTTCACAAGAGGGGTTTGGGATTAAGCGATTGATACCACAGGACTTGCAACATTACGTGATTCTCTGGGGACCGGGCATTCTGATCCTTATCGTTTTCGCCTATGGCTTTATGAAGCTGGCGCAGCATTGGATTGACCGGTCGATGGAAGTCAAGAAGGGTCAAATCGAGAACGCCTTCAGCATCGCGCGCGATTACGTTGGACAGCTTGCCGGCGCCCAGAAGTCCCAAGCCGACGCCCTTTCGCGGCTCGCCTCCACCGTCGAGCACCGCGATTCGCTCGAGAGCTACGAGCATCAGGAGATGCTGGTGGCGCTCAAAGCCATCCACCGCAACGTGGAGACGCTGATGGAGCCGGAAAGTAAGCAGTCTATCAGCCGTTCTGTCCCGCAATCCCTTAGTCAGCGCGACTGACCAACGGAAGGACTGAACGACGCAAGAACTGACGGACGAAGAGACTATACGTATGAACACCACTTTGCGCCACAAGGAACTGATTCGCGGCAAGATGCTGTACTACCTGGCCCTGATTTTTCCGCAGTCGGCCACGCTGCCGCTGCTGCAAGGGGAGCTCGACTTCTTCGGCTACCCGGTCCCGCTCGAGGAGCTCAGCTTCCATGTAGCCTACCTCGCCGACAAGGGGCTGGTCTCGATCGAGGGCGCGCGCGGGCCCGCAGTGCACCGGGCGACGAATCTGGTGAAGATCACCGCCAAGGGCATTGATTACCACGACGGACGATTGGCCCCCGACGAGGGCATTTACATTGAGCCGAAGCAGTGAGAAGGACAGTGGTTAGTGGCTAGAGACGCAGTGGCGCGTGGCGAGTGACCGATCTCTAGCCACTCAACACTAGCCACTAGCCACTGAGATCTGAAAAGGGGGAGGCCCATGAACTCATTAATGAACGACGTGCAGCACGAAGCGCAGCGCGGATTGATGCTCAGGATCCTGGTGGACTGGCACCTCGAGTGGATGCCCTTCAACGAGCTGCGGGTGCAGATGATGCGCCGCACGGGAGACACCGTCACCGATGAGCGGCTGAAGTTCCATCTTGCCTACCTGACGCAGAACCAGTACGCCGAGACGAAGCAGTTGCGCGCCGGCCGCGCCGAAATCGAACTCACGGCGGTGCGGGGCACGCCCAAGGCCGTGGACTTGCTCGAAGGGCGCCTGGCGCCCGATGCGGGAATCGCGCTTTGATTGACTCATTGATTCATTGAGTCAATGAGTCAATGGCCGCAGGCCCAGCGTCAGGGGTTGACGGAGCGACAGCGGCGTTCCTTGTGGTGGCCTCCTCCGGCGCTGCCGCGATCGCAGCCTCTGACCCTGGGCCCGGGAAAATTGACTCATTGAATCATTGAGTCATTGAGTCATTGAGTCAATGAATCAATCGCCGGATAAAAGCTGGAGCCTGGAATCGGCAACTCGAGCGATGAAGAAGCCCAAAGCCGTCGTCAGGATCGAAAACCTCTCGCTCAGCCTCCGCGAAAAAGTGGACAGGCTGCTCGATGAAAACACGCCGGCGATTCGCATTTCCGGCGACCTCCGGGGCAACGACGGCGTTCAGATCGCACCTGGCGATATTGCCGAGTACGCCGCCTGGCGGGAAATCGTGGAAGTCCAGCCGGGCGGGGAAACCGCGCCCCAGGGGCCGGAAACGCGCTATACACCTGAAACCCTGACCCGCGAGCACATCACGTACGCGATCAAGGAGAAGGTGATCACGCTGATCGAAGAGGCCCGGAAAGACCCCTCGTCCGACGCCACGAAACTGATCGAGGCTTTGCTGCTGCAGGCGATGACCAACCAGGAGCTGGGGACGGCGGAAAAGGATCTTAAGACCGTCTTCGAGCTGCAGCGCAAGAACAAAGAGGCGGAGCACAAATACAAGAATGCGCACTTGAGCCTAGTGCAGACCGAGAAGAATTTGGCGCTGAAAAAGAAGGAAGTGGAAGCGCAAATGAAGCAAATCGCGGCCAAGACGAAAGAAACCGAGGCCAATACCGAACAAATCAAGGCGAAGACCGAGGCTCTGAACCGAGTCGCCCAAGTGACCGTTGAAATGCAGCAAGCACAAGCCCAGGGCAAGCCGTGGGACCACCTGGAGGTGGTGAGAAAGATTTCCGCCGCGATTGGCATGGGCCAGGGGCTGGTGGAGAGAGTCGAGCCGCAGCAGCAATTGTGAATCGTGAATTATGAATGGTGAATGGCGGGTGGCGCAGACATGGCGTTCTCTGCCATGTCTGCGAATGGAGCGAAGTCGCAGACATCACAAAACGATGTCTGCGCCACTCCAATTACAGATTTGAGATTTCAAATTTCAGAGCTGTAGTGACTGGCAACTGAGAACTGACAACTGACAACTGACAACTGCTTTATGACCGACTGGCAAAAAAGGAAATTGGCTCGACTCACAATGGAAGTGCTCGGGGCCTGCCTGCTCGCCGCCGGCTGGCTTCGGGCGCAATCGGCGCCGTCCCGGATGCCCTCCACGTCCGATACGCCTGCCGATCCCTGGCAAGTGTTTCAGCGCTGCGAGTTGCGGCGCGGCACGGCGGACCGTCCGGGAACCGACCGCTGCTCGGCCCCCTGGGGGGGGATGCTATTGAGCAGCCTTCTCACATGGACCACCTCGGCGGCGCGCGAGAGGCCTGTGTTCGAGGCGGCAGCCCCTGGAGTGTACGAGGAGCCGAGAGAGGCGACGATCACGCCAACCACCTTGCCGCTCGAGACCAGCACCAGCGGGCTGCCGCTCTGGCCCGAGTTGGTGGAGGCCTGGACCACTAACTCTTCGTCGGTGTTTGAGGGCTTGGCCCGGCCGGCGATAACGCCCCGCTGGAACAGGGGCAACGTGTCGGCGCCGAAGTATCCGGCGAACGCCACGTCATCACCCGGCCGGGGGTCGGTCTCGGCCAGGTGGAGCGGCCTGATGGGGAACTCCCTGGACTGTGCCTGCACCAGGAAAGGGTTGACGCGGAGGATGGCGATATCGTGTGGGGCGTCCTCCGCCGCCAGTTCCGTCGGGGCAAAAAACATGTTGCCGGGAGACGCGGTGGGCCACTGCTTGACCACCGCCAGAAGGCCATCGCGGCTATCGTTGATGGCGCTCTCGGCGGCCAGATATACGTGTTCGGCGGTGACCACCAGGTCGTCGCGCTCGGCAAAGAACCCCGTGCCAATGGCCTGGGCGGGCTTTCCGGCGATCAATACCTGGATTTGGACCACAGCGTCTTCAATGACATCGGCGGAAGCCCGCCCCGATGAGGTCGGGGCCTGCCCCGATTGCGCCTGGAGCGCGCCGGGAAAAGCAGACAACAGCAACACTGCGTACCATCCGTTGGTCATGGGTTCCTCGGAAGGCCGTGCGGCTGAGGGATCTCGCGCGCCGCGGCCTCGCGCTCTGATGATAAGGCCAACCACAGTGGGGATTCAAGGCGCGCAACGCGCAAAAAGGGGTAAAGGGGGAAGGGTAAAGGGTGAATTACGAAATACGGGAGGCGAGTGCGCAACTCCGATTACAGATTTGAGATTTCAAATTTCAGAGCCGTATTGACTGGCAACTGAGAACTGACAACTGACAACTGCTTTATGACGAACCGGCAAAAAAGGAAATTGGCGCTGGCGGCGAGGCTGCAACAGGGGCCAGAAAAGCAGGGGTCAGGGGACAGGGGACAGGGGACAGGGAAAACACTGGCCCCCGACCCCCGACCCCTGACCCCCGGACCGGCCCCTGACCCCCGGCCCCCGGCCCCTGTAGAGGTTTCGGAGCCCGCACCGCCGCACCACAAGGTGGTGCTGCGGCCTTACCAGCTTCGCTGGACCGAGGACCCGTCGCGCTTTGCCGTCGCCGTCAAGTCGGCGCAAATCGGCTATTCCACGGCGACGGCGGCCTGGGCGGTGAACCGCTGCCTGCAAATGCCGCGGCGCACCATCATCTTTCTGTCGCGCTCGGAGCGGCAGTCGCTGGAGCTGGCGGAAAAGGCCAAGACCTGGCTGGACGGCTACCAGGGCGCGATCGGAGACTACTTTCCCGGCCTGCCTTTCGAGGGCACTTCGGCGCTGCAGCACGAGATTCGCTTTCCCAACAGCTCGCGCATCATCGTGCTGGCGGCGAATCCCGACACGGCGCGCGGCTACACGGGCGACGTGGTGCTGGACGAGTTTGCCTTCCACAAGGATTCGCAGTCCATCTTCACCGCGGTTTACCGCCAGGTGTCGCTGGGCTACTCGATGCGCGTGCTCTCGACGCCGAACGGGCAGCAGGGCAAGTTTTGGGAGCTGGCGAAGGGGCTGGGGCTCGACATGGGGAGCCGACCGGCGAAACAACCCGTACGAATTGAGCCATCGGGTCATCGGGTCATTGAGTCATTGAAAGGCCAATCGCCCAATGACTCAATGGCCAAATCACTCAATCCGGAGGGCGGCTCACCACTCGCCACTGGCCACTCGCCACTGAATCCGTGGAGCGGCCATTGGTGCGATGTGTTCCTGGCGGTGGAAGAGGGCGTGCCGCTCAATCCGCAGGAAGTGAAAGGCGGATGCGACGAGGACACCTGGCTGCAGGAATACTGCTGCCAGTTTGTGTCGCAAGCGAGCGAGTGGATACCGGCCGAACTCTTTCAGAGCTGCGTCTCGTCTGAAGCCTCGACGGACCTCGGGATTCGGGATTCGGGGTTCGGGATTCGGGAAGGAAGAATTCTTACGAGCGAACCCCGAACCCCGAACCCCGAACCCCGGGCTTTGTACGCCGGATGGGATATTGCCCGCAAGCACGACCTCTCGGTGATCTGGATTTCGGAACTGGTGGGCGACGTTACGTGGACGCGCGGCGTGGTGGAGATGCGCAACCTGCCCACGCCGGACCAGATTCGCGAGGCGCAAATGCTGATGCCGATGCTGCGGCGCTGCGTCATCGACAAATCGGGCATGGGCCTGGTGATTTTTGAGGCGCTGGAGCGCGAGTTTCCGGGCCAGATCGAGGGCGTGCAATTTACGCAGCAATCGAAAGAGCAGATGGCGGTGCTGGCGAAGCGCCGGATGGAAGAAGGCAAAGTGCGGGTGCCGGACTCGAACAACGTGCGGCAATCGTTCCGGGGCGTGAAGAAGAGCGTGAACGCCGTGGGGCAGGTGCGGTTTGACGCCGAGCACGACGCGCGCTTTGGACACGCGGATCACTGGTGGGCGTTTTGCATGGGCGAAATGGCGGCGCAGCAGCCGGCGTATCACCTGGCCGAGGTCGGCAAGCTGATCGGGCGGCCGATGGTGGCGGGAGCGTTCGCGCATCCGTTATGAAAGTTAGCCACAGAGGCACAGAGACACGGAGAAGAAGGCAGAAAGCAAAGAAGCACAGCCCCGTAAGGGCGAAATGCGGTAGCCCACGGCGAGAGCCGTGGGTAAGAGAGCGAACCAATGCCAACGGCAGCCCCGATACATCGGGGCTGAGTTTTGGCGAGACACGGATTCAGCTTAGGCTCGCTGGATGTTGGGGGCGGCAGTGCTTTAGAGACAGTGGTTAGTGGCTAGTGGCGAGTGACAAGAATAAAAGCCTGCTCAGCCACAGCCTGCCAGTGGCTAGGCTAACCACTAGCCACTAACCACTGATTTCAAGAGAGGAGGAAACATGTTGACGAACCTTTACGTTGCACTGGCGGTGGGGGCTGCAGTTTGGACGGAGAAGGGAGGCGGTGAGAGTCCGCTCGCCACCCTGGTGGCGCTGGCCAAAGTTGTGGCGATTCTGGCCGCGGCGGCCGGATTCCTGTTTCTGGTAGCGCGAGTTTCCTGGGCCGCGCGGCAGTTTGTGGCCACGTGCCAGGAGCGCCAGCAGGCGCAACGCAAAATGGTGGAAATGCTGCGCGAGTATCTGGGGCAACAGCCGGCCGATTTGGAGCAGATGTGGTCGGCGTCAACGGCGATGGCGGTGTGTTGAGAAGCAGGGGTCAGGGGTCAGGGGTCAGGGGCCAGGGAGCCGCTGATGACGGAGGGCGGATATGAAAAAGCAAGTCGGCAACACCATGCGGAGAGTACCAGTGAGGGCGCGGGCGAGGTTGAAGGTGCTGGCGCGCACGCTGGGCGACATTCTGGAGACTTTGTGGCACGGATTGTTCGCGGCGCCGGAGCGGCAGGTGGCAGTGATGCGGGTGAAAACAGAAAACAGGGGACGGAAGAGCAGTGGCTAGTGGTTAGTAAAGCAGTGGCTAGGGGTTAGGGGCGAGTGGCTAGAACCCGCCACCGCTAACCACTAGCCACTAACCACTAGCCACTAGGAGGTTTCAATATGGGTGGATTTGCAGGGATTTTCAAGGGTTTGGTGGGCGGCGACCCCATCAAGTCGATCGGTGACCTGATTGATCAGTTCCACATGTCGCCGGAGCAGAAGGCGCAGCTCGGCCTGGATCAGGCGCAACTGGAAGAGAGGCGCGACGAGATCGAGGCGGCGCGGGACGAGGCGCTGGCCGCCGTGCAGTCGAAGAACATCACCGCCGAGACGCAGAGCGAGGACGCCTACGTGCGCCGGGCGCGTCCGACGTTTCTTTACATGATGATTCTCGCCATCGGCATCGACCTGATCATCTTTCCGGTGCTCAGCCTGGCGACGCACCACGGGTTGAACATTCTGGAGATACCGGGCGCCTACCTGGAACTGTTCGGCGTGGGCTTCCTAGGCTACACCGGGGCGCGCAGTTGGGAGAAAACGCGGGGCACGACGGACGACATCCGCGACACGCTGCAGATTCACGCCGACCGGTTGAACCGCGTGGTGGAGAAGCAGGCGACGGAGGGAAGGTGATGGGACCACTGGCGGATGACATCCGGCACGAGGCGCAGCGCGGGGTGATCCTGATGATCCTGGTTCACCGCCAGCTCGAGTGGGTGCCCTTCAACGAACTGAAGCAGCAGATGGCGCGCGGGCAAGGGTACCTCCTGACGGACGAGGATCTGCGCTATCATCTAGCCTATCTCTCTAGTCCCTCGCGCGGTTACGTGGAAACCCTGGGCCTCAGACCGGGCCGGAGCGAGGCGCAACTGACGCAGGTGCGCGCCACGGCCAAGGCGGTGGATTTGCTGGAAGGGCGGATCGCGCCGGACCCGGGCGTGGCGGTGTGAAGGGCAGGGGTCGGGGGACAGGGGTCAGGGGACAGGGGTCAGGGAACAGGGGAAAAAGGCAGGGAAAAGGGCCAGGAATTGTTCCTTCACCGGTCCCCGACCCCTGGCCCCTGACCCCCAAGATTTGAGCTATGGCGGCTAAGGGACACAGTTCGAAGAACGGGCACCAGCTCAAGGGGCTGGCGCGCGAGATGCGCGCCCTACACGCAGACCTGAAAGGTCTGCGGCAGCCGGGCCTACAAGAGCGGATTGACAGCGCCGTGGCGCTGGCGGACCGCGAGATGGGCATTGGGGAGCGCTTGCAGCGGCTGATTCCGGGCTCACCGGCGCCGCAAGGGGTGAATCCTCCCGTGCCGCCGCCGGGACTGCCACCGCTGCCGGGTGTGCAGACGCTGGGCATTTCGGGCACGCCGATCATCGGCGGGTTCCTGGAAGACTTGGGGGAATACAACCCGGAACTGGCGGGGCGGAACGCCATCCCGATTTACGAGCAGATGCGCCGCGGCGACGCCCAGGTGAAAGCGACGCTGGAGGCGTGCAAGCTGCCGGTGATGAGCGCGGAATGGGCGGTGGTGCCGGCGGACAATCGGGACTCGGGACTCGGGATTCGGGATTCGGGAAGGAAGAATTCTTCCTCAGCGAACCCCGAAACCCGAACCCCGAACCCCGTGTCTTCCAACGGCGCGGGGCGGGCGACGGCGGCGAAGGCTAGGGAAGTAGCCTCGTTTGTGAAAGAAAATCTTTTCGGGGGCCTGGAGTTCCGCACTTCGACGGGAGGCTGGGCGAGCCAGGCCTGGGGCGACGTGGTGAGGAACGCGCTGCTGATGCTCGATTTCGGGTGCGCCGCGCACGAAGACGTGTGGCGGGTGGATGGCGGCGCCATCCGGCTGCGAAAGCTGGCGGCGCGGCTGCCGATCACGTTCTACCGCTGGCACACCGAAGCCGACGGCGAGACGCTGCTGGCGCTCGAACAATACGGCTACCGCGGGTCGCGGTTCGTCAGCGTGCTGCTGCCGGCGGACAAGTGCGCGGTGTTCACCCACCAGCAGGAGGGCGCGAATTTCTGGGGCATGGCGCTGCTGCGCGCCATGTATCCGCACTGGTACGTGAAGAACCGGCTTTACCGCATTGACGCCATCGCGTGCGAGCGGAACTCGCTGGGCATTCCGGTCTTCAAGCTGCCGCCGGGCTTTTCCAAAGAGGACCAGGAGACGGCCTACAGCTTCGTGACGCAGCTCGCCGCCCACGAAGCGGCCGGCCTGGTGGAGCCGCCGGGCGACGGCTCGACGGGGCTCAGGATTGTAGGCTACGAGGGGCGGGTGCGCGACGTAGCGCCCTCGATCGAACACCACAACGTGATGATTTCGCGGGCGGCGCTGGCGCTGTTCATGGATTTGGGCCAGGCGCAGCACGGTTCGCGGGCGCTGGGCCAGCAGTCGAACGACTTCTTCATGCTGGCGCTGCAGAACGTGGCGGACCAAATCGCTTACGTGATCACGAATACCACGGTGCGGCGGCTGGTAGCCTACAACTTCGGCGACGACGCGCCCCTGCCGCGGCTGGTGGCGGCCAACGTCCAGGCGCGAGGGCTCGACGACATGGTGGAGGCGCTGACGAAGTTCGCGCAGGCGGGCCTGGTGGTGTCGGAGCAAAATCTGCGGAGCTTTATCCGCAAGGAACTGGCGCTGCCGGAGGAAAGCTCGAGCGGCGTGGTGGCGGTGAGAAGCGAGACGATCGCGGAGGGCGCCGACGCGGGCGACGTGGTGGGCAAGGGCGCGGCGTCCGGGGAGCAAGCACATGATTGACGCAGCAGCAGCGGGCGTCCGCCAGGAAATCGCGGGCCGTCACTTCGCCTGGGAACTGTTTTCAGCCGGGCCGAGCGTGGCGCGGAACGGCAGGGATCTGCACGAGGTTCCGGTGGCGGTGGCCGGAAGCTGGGTGAAGAACGGGCAAAAGTTTTCCATCACGCATCAGGACCTGCTCGACATGGTGAGGAACTTCGCCAAACGCAAGAACGACATGGTGGTGATTGACTACGAGCACGCGTCGGAGCAGCCGCAGGTGGCGCAAGGGGGTCCGATTCCGGCGGCGGGATGGATTCATTCGCTGCAGGTGTCGTCGCAGCTTCATCCGACGGCCGGGGCGAAGAACGGCAGGGCGCAAAGCGGCGGTGGATCTCCGGCGGGAACTTACCTGACGGCGCTCGTCGAATGGACGCCGGAGGCCAAGCAACTCATCGAACAGGCGCAGTACCGCTTTTTTTCGCCGGCCATTGACTGGGCGGCGCAGGACAAGGAATCCGGCAAGCCGCAAGGGGCTACGCTGACGTCGGGCGCGCTGACGAATCATCCGTTCCTGGAAGAGCTGCCGCCGATCATGCTGACGGATCTGGCGAAGGCCGAGATCTCAGATTCCACATCCCAGAGTTCAAATGGAGAACAAAACATGATCCGACAACTGGCACTGAAGAAATTGACCGAGGGCGCGCTGGCGGGGCATCACGGCATCTTTGAAGGCGATGACCTTGTAGGCTACATGACGGACGAAGACTTCGCCAAGTACGCCCAGGAGCACCTGCCCCAAGTCGTCAGCCAGCAAAACCAGACGAAAAAGATGAACGAGCTTTTCGCTGAGCGGGTGGGCGCGCGGGGCGCGGCGATCGATGAGATTGTCACGCTGGTTGAATCCGGGCGGCGCGCGCAGGCGCAGTCGGCCGAGGCGGAAGCGAGGTCGCTCGCCTTCGACGAAGCCGTCAAGGACGGCCAACTCCTCACGGACCGCGCCGGTGAGCTCGCGCGCGAACAAAAGATCACGCTGGCGGAGTACATCAACCTGCAGGCGGCGCAGAAGGCGGTGGACCGCGCCGTCGTTCAGGGCAAGGTGCTGCCGCGCGACCGCAAGTTCTTTTTCCGCGACGCGCTGGAGCGGCCCCGGGAGTTCGCCGAATATCTCGATAAGGCTATGCCGGTGGTGCGCCTGGGCGCGGAAGGCATTGGGTCAGGTGAATCGCTTCCCGTGGATCAGGAAGTCGACGTCGAGGTGAAGCGCCTGATGAGCGAGCAAAACGTGACTTACGGCAAAGCCCTCAAGGAGTTGCTGCGCGAGAATCCCGGGCTCGAGGCGCGGTACCGGCGGGCGCACAACAAGGGGCTTGCGAACGAGGGGCCGGCGAGAGAACAGTAGCCGGTAGCCCGTGGCCAGTTGCCAGTTCGCAACCGGCGATTGGGAACTGAAAACGGTAAGAACAGCAGAGCAATAACCGGTAGCCAGTGGCCGGCTGCCAGTTCGCAACTGGCAACTGAACACTGGCAACTGAGAACTGACAACTGGAGGTTGAAATGGCAGGAGCAAACAACGGCTTAACGCTCAGTTTCCGGGCGGACGCCAACGTACGAATCAACAAATTCACGGCGGTAGTGCAGTCGGTGGCGAATACCTCCACGCAGGGCCAGCAATTCGCGGCGCTGCCGACGGGGGCCAACGTGCCGGGAGTGCTGGGCGTGCTGATTGACCACTTCGTGGAGCCCAACTACTTTGTGCCGCAAGGCACCAAGCCGGAGACAGTGACCGGCACCACGCCCACGCTCTACAACCTGCAGAATCGCGGCATGGCGCTGCAGGTGAACGGGGTGGCACGCTGCATCGCCTCGGGCGCCATCAGCCAGGGGCAGCTGGTGAACATCGCCGATAACTTCGGACGGGTGAAAGCGGTGAACGAAATCGCCGGCACCACGGTCTACCCCGTCGGGATGGCGCTGCACAACGTCACCAACGTGGATGACGTGGTGCAGGTGGAGCTGAACTTCGCCCAGACCAAAGTCTAGCGGGCAGTGGTTAGTGGCTAGTGGCTAGTGGCTAGTGGTGAGTGGTTAGAACGCGGCCGGATGAATCCGCCAATCAGAATGGCGGACCCCGGCGTAGGCGGCATGGCTCGCGGCGACGAGCTGGCCGCTGAGGGCTTCAATCCCGATGCGCGCCATCGGGATCGCCGAGAAAGGCTCGGGGTTGCGGGCTAGCCACTAGCCCTTAACCACTAGTCACTGGAGTCCAAAAATGGCAGATATTTCGCTGCAATACCTCGACCAGCCGCTCAACAACGTGAGCGTCGGTTACAAGAACGACGACTACTTTGCGGAGCGCCTTTTTCCGGTAGTACCCGTCAAGAAGCAGAGCGGCCGCTACTGGGTGTTTGGCAAGGAGAAGTTCCGCCAATACGAGACGATCCGCCACGCCAAGTCGGAGGCGCGCGAAATCGCCCCCTGGTCCCTCTCCAACAACGCGTACTTCTGCGATGACCACTCGCTGAAGGACGCGATTTCGGATGAGGAGCGGGCCAATTCCGATGCCACGGACGTGGAAGTGAACACGGTAGAGAACCTGACCGACGCCATCCTGCTGGACTTCGAGATCCGGGTCAAGAATCTGGTGATGGGCTCCGGCAGCCTGGTGCCTTCGACCACACTTTCGGGAACGTCGCAGTGGTCCGATTACGTGAACTCGGACCCGATCTCGGCCGTCGAGGCCCAGAAAACGACGATCAAGCAGGCGGTGGCGCAGACGCCCAACACACTCGCCGTCTCTTACCCGGTGTATTCGGTGCTGCGGCAACATCCCCGCATCATTGACCGCTTCAAGTACACCCAGGTGGGCGTGCTGCAGGCGGACCACTTGAAGTCCGCCTTCGACGTGGACAACTTCTGGGTGATGGGCGCCGAGTACGACACCAACACCGAAAACCAGGGCCTCACGCCGAGTCTCAACTTTGTGTGGGGAAAGAACGCGCTGCTGGCTTACGTGCCGCCCGAGCCGCGCCGGAGGGACCTCTCGCTCGGCTACACGTTCCGGTGGCTCTTCGGCGCGCCGGAGCTGGGCGGAACGCTCACCAAGCGCTATCGTGTGGAAAATCGGACGGCCGACGTGGTGGAGGTTCACCGTTACGACGACATCCAGACCGTGGCGCCGCAGGCGGGCTTGGCGTTTCTGAATGCGACGGCGTAAGGAAAGCAGTGGTTAGTGGCTAGTGGCCAGTGGCGAGTAAAAGCGCTGGCCATCGGCGACTGACCACTAATCACTAACCACTGGAGGGCGAGATGCCTAAATTCAAAGTACTCCGGCCCATCGAGCACAACCAAAAGCTGTACCTGCCCGAAGGCCACGTGGCGCCGGAGAAGGTCAAGAGCTTTGGCG
This sequence comes from Terriglobia bacterium, assembly GCA_035934405.1. GTDB lineage: Bacteria > Acidobacteriota > Terriglobia > UBA7540 > UBA7540 > DASYXW01. Next base: position 264 of record DASYXW010000060.1, on the reverse strand, counting down.
GCGGGCAGGAAATCGCGGTGGACGCTGGAGGCTTGATCGAGCTGAGCGACAAGGAAGCCCAGCCGCTCACGGCGGGCCAGATCGAGCGGATTGGGACGCCGAACGTGAAGGGTGAAGGGTAGAGGGTAGATTCTCTCTTGTTTGTAAAGCGTAAATTTCGTTCAGAATCATGCGAGGACCTCCTCGGGCGCAGGGGCCGGGGCGTTCGCCAAGGCGTAGACTTTGCTGCCGTCGAAGAGCTGGTCATGTTTGAACATGCCAAAG
>DASYXW010000057.1:0-3332 GCA_035934405.1 Terriglobia bacterium | reverse complement strand
CTTTGGCATGTTCAAACATGACCAGCTCTTCGACGGCAGCAAAGTCTACGCCTTGGCGAACGCCCCGGCCCCTGCGCCCGAGGAGGTCCTCGCATGATTCTGAACGAAATTTACGCTTTACAAACAAGAGAGAATCTACCTCGATGCTCCCTACCCCTAAGCTGGCACGAGACGTGCTCGCCTGCCGGGGGCGGCGTCCGTCTCATTGCGCTGATTGAGGTCCACTCGCTCTTTCAGGGAGGCGGTATGTCTCAACAACGCCGTCCGTCAGGATTGCCATCTGCGAGCCGTCAGGTGAGAGGGCCAGGCCCGAAATGCTCCCTATCTTCTGCCTTTTGGCGGCCAGCGTGTAAATCCACTCGCGCGTGGGAATGTCGTACACCATGATACGCTTGAGGACGCTGTGATAGTCAATGTCGAGGATTTCGCTCCCACCCTTGTGGATTGAGATTGCCAGTGCCAACCGCGTGGCGTCAGCTCCGGGCGGCCATGGACGCGTTCATCGACGTCTATAATCCCCAGGCCGTCCCGTTCGAGTGGACCAAGCGCGAGGTACGGTCGGTTGCACCCAAGTATAAATACGCTTACTTGAGCAACTAAGACTAGCAGCGAATGATCTTTTCGAGGTTTTCCTTCACTGCGCGGGTAGCGTTGCGGGTATCGACCACCAGCCGCGCGTGCCGGACGATGAAGTCGTAGTCGTAGCTTGAGTGATCAGTCGCAATCACGATCGCAGTGTAGCCGCCCAGTGACTCAGGTGTCAGATCAACGGAGGCAAGCTTGAAGTCGTACTCGCGCATTTTGTGCAGGCGGGGGAAATAAGGGTCGTGATAGTCCACTGCAGCGCCCTGCACTTGGAGCAGCTTCATGATGCGCAGGCTGGGCGACTCGCGGAGGTCATCGACGTCCTTCTTGTAGGCTACGCCCAGCACCAGGATGCGTGCCTCCCGAAGGCACTGCTGGCGGCGGTTCAAGGCCTCCGCGAGAGAAGCTACAATGTGGCTCGGCATGGCGGAATTGATTTCGCCCGCCAGTTCGATGAAGCGGGTGGGAAACTCGTACTCGTGTGCCTTCCACGTCAGGTAAAACGGATCGATGGGGATGCAATGGCCGCCTAAGCCCGGTCCGGGGTAAAAGGGTGTGAATCCGAACGGCTTTGTCTTGGCTGCTTCGATGACTTCCCAGACATCGATACCCATCCGCAAGCAGAGCAGCTTCAGCTCGTTGACCAGCGCGATGTTGACGCAGCGGTAAATGTTTTCCAGCAGCTTGGTCATTTCGGCGGCGCGCGTCGAGCTGACGAGGATTGTGCGCTCGAAGACCTGATCGTAGAGGCTCCGAACTGCGCTGGCGCTGGCGGCGTTCACCGCTCCCATAACCTTGGGAATCTGGGAAGTCTGAAAACTTGGATTGCCGGGATCCTCGCGTTCCGGGGAAAACGCGAGCAGGAAGTCGGACTCTTCCGGGTCCACGCTGGTGACGTTCTGATGGTCGGTCATGTAGGGGATTACCGGACAGCGCAAGCCGGACCGCTCCAGGACGGGGAGCACGACTTCCTCGGTGGTGCCGGGATATGTGGTACTCTCCAAGACCACTAACTGGCCCGGTCGGAGGTGGGGCCGGATAGACTCGGCGGTATCGCGCACGAAGGAAAGGTCCGGTTCTCGATGCTGGCCAAGGGGAGTCGGCACGCAAATGATGATGGCGTCCATCTGGCGCAGTATCGAAAAGTCTGTCGTAGCGCGCAACATCCGGCGCTCGGTCTCAGCGGCAATCAAGGCTGCGGGAACGTGTTTGATGTAAGTCTCTCCGCGTTGTAGTGTTTCCGTTTTCACCGGGTCGATATCGAAGCCCGTCGTCTCGAAGCCCTGGCGCGAGAACAGAAGAGACAGGGGCAGGCCGACGTAACCCAACCCGATAACTCCGACCCGGGCCGTCTTCCGGGCGAACTTGGCGGAAAGCGTGTCGGCGCTTTCCATCTCGTTTGGGACTTCAAAAGTTAGGCTCATGGGGTTCCTCCAGTTTGCGGTGCGATGCGGTCAGGTGCGTAAGGGGCGACGTCCGGAAGCAGTCACGAATGATCGCCGCAATGATCCGCCTTTCGTGGCATCGACTTCCTGACGGCAAAGAGCTAGCCAAGACCGGGGAAGCCAACGTATCGAGAGCCCATCCGTTTCAGTGCTCTCATCGGCCTGGAAATGCCGGCTGCAGATGCCATCGTCGCCAATGAAAAGCCGGCGACGGCGAGTTCTTTCTGGAGGGCACGGTCGCAGAGCACGGCCAGCTCATTTTCGCGTTCGCTCGTGTAGCGCGAGACCCCGGCAAGATCGTCATCCGCGAGGCCGGGGTGACACATAAGCTCTAAGGCTTGCGGCTGGGGACACTCTCGCGCGCCTTCCTTAAGAAGCTGCACGAGGCTCGCCAGCGAAAGATCTCCTCCGTACCAGCCCGTGACTGTCTTGCCGAGACAGAACACACCTGCCTCGAGCAAGGCGCGCGTCATCTCCGTGTCCACGGAGCGGGCGGGGAGCCCGTATTGCTTCGCGATCTCGCAGAATGCGGGCAGGGCGGACGGCAAGCGATGGATGTGGTGATGGCTGTCGATGTGAGTCGGCTCGATTCCAGCGCGCAAGAGCAACTCCATCTGGGCGCGCCACTCGGCAAGAATCTCTTCCGTATTTGGAGCGCGCACGGCCTTCCGGTTAGAGGGAAAGCGCTCGCCGTCCGGCACGAGCGACGGAACACGCTCGGGAGAAAGCACGGGCACGCCGCTGGTCAGTTGGAGGTGCGCTCCGATGCGTCCGGTGATCTCAGGCGCCCAACGGGTCAAGCGTTCAACCGCTCCAGGAACGCAGGCCATGGCCGTGGTGGCTGTGACACTGCCAGTCTGAATTGCTTTCACGATTCCCTTACAAACTCCCTCGGTCAAGCCGAAATCATCCGCATTGATGACCACTGGAACCACAACAAACCTCCTCCGGCAAACATTCTGGGCGCCAGTCTCATATAACCAGGATCCGGCGCGGCGGCCAATAAAGCAGTTACCCGGGAAAGAAATTCTACGCGCTGCCACTGACGTTCGACACAAAAGGAACGGAGGACGGAGGCGTCCCTCTCGTGTTGCCCCACGGCGATTGGGCTAGGGAGCGTAAGTTTCGGCGCTTGAGAGCGTCACTCCGGCATTGAGTCCACCGGCGGCAAGAACTTGGCCGCTGGGGAGCAGGGTTGCCGTGAATTCGGTGCGCGGGGTCGTCATGGCACCCGTGAGGGACCAGACCCCGGTCGTTGGATTGTAAAGTTCGGCGTCGGCAAGAGAGCTTCCACCAGCCGTG
>DASYXW010000009.1:0-42609 GCA_035934405.1 Terriglobia bacterium | reverse complement strand
CGATCTCCTTTGAGACTGTTCGAGAGGAAGCTTCCCTACTGGCCATGATCGATTCCCTAAACGCGAGTGCGACGATTCTAAAGTCGCTGCGCGAACTCGCAGACATCAAGAATCGATGTCTGCGCCACCCGCGGCTGATTCCGATTGGGTAGCTACAAGTTCGGCGGGATTTCGACTAAAAGCGATTTGTCCTCTTGCACTTTGTCTACACGTTGGTTATAGGTTTCCAGCAACCTCCGAAATTGGCCGCCCAGCTTCTCACCCGAGAATTCGGAAAGTTCTTCGATGTTCTGGCTAACGAAGGACTCGATCGACTCGACCGCGATGCGACCGGGAGCCGCCATCTCGGAATTCTGTTTCGCGCCTTCGAGTTTTCGCTCCGGGACAAGCAGATAGACACGTAGACCTAGGTCAAGATTGCCGCGGCACCGTTCGTACACCCCAGGCATGGGACTCATCGTGACGTGAAACGCCGTGTTGCCCACAATGTAGTCGCCTGGACGCCCTAGCTGCTCATCCGCAGCGCTGAACGGTCGATTCTCAACTGGTAGCGATGGGAACCGGAGCTGCAATTTTGCACCGACGAGATGTTGTGCAACGGCCCCGGCCCTGCTTGCCCCGACGCCAAATCCAAAGGAGTCCGAACGAACTGCTGATCCGTCTTCGACGGATCATATAAAATCTCCAGTCCTTCCACCTCTGGTATGGCCCTCGCTTTTTCAAGCTTGTCATGTGGAACCACGAGCACAGGATGGCGAGTGCCGCCCCCCTCGCCCCTGCACCTTCGAATGTTGCCGAAGCCGAGTCTTGAGGCCCGAGAGGCGAGTACTCCCCTTCGGCACATGGCGGGCCAGGTTGCGAGTGCCTCAGCGTGGGCTGACGGCGAACACTCCAGCGTATCAGCGGGGCCGCGCTAGGCTGACCGGAGTTGAAGGACTAGTTTGGGGGTACTGATCCTCGGTTCCCTGCGGCGCGCCCCCTTCGCCTTCTCCAAGTCCTCGGTTTACTGCTGGGGGACGGTGTCCGCACGTGCTGCCAACGAAGCTCGCCGTCCTCACCCCTCTTGAGCCGCTCGCGCAAGGCCATTTGTCCATCCCTTACCGCAGCGTACCACAGTGAGTACGGGTGGCGTTCACCGTTCGCCTGAATTTGGCCAATCTGCAGGAACTCTACGCAGAGCTTGAGTGCTCGCCTTAACCGCGTTACGTCGTTCACAGTACCCTCCTCTCAAACCCTGCCCCACCGTGCACGAGTCTGTGCCGCCTAGACTAGGTTCCGCGTGGGACTGCGTAAGTAGCCTCGTTATAAGAGATTACGAGTCTATTCCGGGGAAAAGGTATCCGAGAGCGCAGCGGCTGCTTGCTGTCGTTCTTGGCTTTCTCGGCGCTACCACAAGGTCACAGTCTTGTTGCCCAGCTGACCTGGACTGTCTTCTGTTCGACCCTGGTAAAGACCAGACTTCCATTCAGCGGATCTTGATACAACTCATGAAATGGATTTTCCTTGAAATTTTTTACAACAAAGAGGAAGAATCTCCTTCTCAGTAAAGAGGCGACCGAGTACTCTTTGGCCGTTAGTGCGATACTGCCGTTCGACTCACTTAGGCCCTTTACCTCTATGCCGTAAAAAGTGGTCAGCGAGAAAAGCCTGAAGTCAAAGCCGCAACCAAGATTGGTCGTGTCTTCCATCTCGAAATCCTTAAAGACGGCGATGTTTTTGTATGCTGACTTGAAGTATTGCTCGGCCGCCTGCCCCGTTATCAGGCGTTTTGCGAAAGAGCGATCTTCTCCCTGTTTCCGTTCGACTTCCTCCATCAACACATCGATGTCGTGTTCCTTATAAATGATGCGCTTTAGCAGGTTTGTGAAGTTTTCGAGACCAAGGCCGCTAAAATCATCATAAATAGCTCTGCAGTAACCTCGTATCGGTCGTTTGTGCCATCCTCTCCTGCGGTTCGGAAGCAGGGGGTCAAATTCGTCTCTGTAATTTTTCACCGAGGCCGGCCGAACGCCCAGCGCCGCCCCGATAACATTAAATGCTTGGATAAAACTATCAAAACCAAGCCGGTGCAGCCCTTCAGAGTCAAACTTTGAAAGGTACAGCCCTGCCAATATCGACTTTTCTCGCAAAGACAAATGCTTGATCGGTGTTTCCAACGAAAATCTGTTGGGTTGTTTCATTTTCTAAAGCCGCGCAACTCTGCGAGCGATTCACCCCTCTTGCTCTCTGCGCATCCTGTTTTTTATGGTTGGCATTACCGAACCGCCAGTGATTTCTATCGAGCCGGGCGGGCGTGGCGCATCGCACGTCGCTTGCGACCCTGCTAAATGCCTTCATCTTGAAGCAAGCGTATCACCCAGAAGCCGCTTGACTGCTTGCCGTTTTAGGCCCCCCTCGCCCCGGCCGAGCGAGAGGTCGTTGCATGAAAAAGAGGCTGTCGCAAGGGCAGTCGTGGGCACCTCGTCCGCGGAAAGCTGGTGAATGTCTTTGACGAGATAATGCTCGTCGGCATCTCGGAAATTGCCTTTGTAAATCTGAAACTTCTGCTCGTCTATGTCGTTGGCGAACGCGATAGACCAGCCCTGCCGTTCCAACCCAAGCCTCATCAGGCCCATCCCGGCAAAGAAGTCCGCAAAGGACTTGCTTAGTTCAGTCCTGTGAGCCGAGGGTTGATCATTCTTTGGCAAGTTGGAGTCTCCTCACAAGTCGCGCCATGCCCTTCCCATTCTTTATCTCATGTTCCCAGAGTCTCAAAACACCGTATCCCTGCGCCCGCAACAACCGGCTCATCCTCCGATCACGTCTTTGGTTTCTCGCAATCTTGGGCTTCCAATACTCGGTGCGGCTTGAAGGGAGGCGAAGGCACCTAGGACATCCGTGCCAAAAGCAGCCATCCAGAAAGACAACGACCCTGGATTTCGGGAAAAACAGGTCCGGAGATCCGGCCAATCCTGGCGGCCTCACTTTCCAGCCCTTTATGTGCTTGCTTCGGAGTGCGCTGACTATCACGCCCTCCGTAGAGGCGTTTCGCGCCGAGCGCACTCGCTGCATGATTTCCGAGCGTTTCTCTCGGCTGAACGTGTCCATCCCAACGCCAAAAGCAACCATCTGAAAATATGCGAAGAGGGCGGGAGAGTCAAGCACTTAGGCAACCGAGAGATTGGAAAGGCGCGTGCGCAGACATCGGCTGCTGAGGTCTGCGATTAAGCCCCGCGACGACATGGATACCAATCCCAGAATAATCTCCTTGACAATTCACCAACTTAGGTATATCATTTTCTTTACCCCTCAGAAGGGCGGTGAGCGCTACGTCCCTAAAGGCCGTCATCGCGGCCAAGTGCCGAGGGGCGAGGCCCGCTGCACCAAGCCGGTGCCGGGACGACTTCCTCTCCCCGCGGAACGACTTTCCTCCGATTTCCCTTGCCTCCCGTCTCTTATTACCATATAGTATCTAACGTATCAGTTATAACAGCGCCGCTTGGGGGGCGCGATGGCGCCGCGCCGCCCTACACCTCACGGCGGCGGGAGGGTATGGATGAGTCTCATTCAAAAGCGAACGACAGAAGCGATGGTGGCGGCGAACCGCGAGAACAGCCTCCAGTGCACCGGACCGGTGACGGATGCGGGCAAGCTGAACTCGCGGCTGAACGCCCTGAAGCACGGCATCAGGGCGCGGGTCGGCGGTCCGTGCCTCGAGGCGCTCGGAGAGTGCTGGGAAGACATGGAGAAGGAGCTGGGCAAGCTGGAAGGCCGCTTCAACCCCTACGACGACCACGAGCGCGACCTGGTCCATCAGATGGCGGAGAACCGCCTGCGGCGGCGGCGCGTGAGGCGGGCCGAGGCCGGCATCCTGGCGGCGCAGGGCCTGAGGTACGAGCTCGAATACGGGCGGAAGCTGGCCGGCGACGGCCGATCGCCCGGCTCGTTTGGCGAGGCGCGCCTGGCGGCCGCGCTGGGACTCGCCGCCTTGCCGGACTCCCCCGCCAAATTCAATCTGATCCTGCAATGCCTGCGGGCGGCGCAGGAATTAGTCGAACGGGAAGGGTTCGGCGAAGAAGGCCTGAAACGGCTGGAAACGGTTTATGGACGCGACCCGGGTCTCGCCGGCGCCGCTTTGATGAGCGATTATCACCGGCATCAGGCTGGCGCTTGTAGCGGCGATGTCCTCGTCGCCGCCGACGTTGGCTCGACCGGCGACCCTGAACCATCGCCGCAGCAGGCCGCCTCCCGCCCCGCGTTTATGGCCGCGCTCGAGACAGAAATCGCGTGTTTTGAGAAGCTTCTCGACTTGGAGGAGAATCTGGCCGAGCGGCTCGCGGCCGCCGAGTGGCAGGCGCAGGGCGCGCTCTCCGACGTGGATTCCAGACGGATCACGCGCCACGAGGCTTTTCTGGATCGCCAGTTCGAGGCGCTGGTAAGGGAGTATCGCGAGTGGCGCGACACGCCGGGCAACGTCGGAGCACAGGTAGAGGAACACCTCAGGCAGTCCGGCGCTGCAGGATGGGATCGGTCGGCGGGCGGCTCATCGAACGTCTCTCAGCCGGCGACGGGGCGGAGACTGGGGCGCCCCAGGGCTTTTCCAATCCGAGAAGACATATAACTATATAATAAACATACTCTAGACATAAGTAATATCCATAAAAATAATAGAAAATGGCCGAAAAGCGCCAAACGAAACCGTTAGGTCTATGAAAACAAATGATTGGGTAATCTTGGGAGCGGCGCACGGCGGCTGTCCAGTAATGACGTGAGACGCAGGCCAATCTTACAGAGAACTCTCCGGAATCCGGACGTTTTCGAGAGCGGTGTTGGAACGGCGCCCCGCTGACGCGGCGTCGCAGTAAGGGGGACGGCTCAGGCGCTTTCGAGAGCGCGTTCGAGATCCTCGACCAGGTCTTTTGCCGATTCGATGCCCACCGAGAGGCGCACCAAACCGTCGCTGACGCCAATCGCCAGCCGCTGGTCGCGCGGCACGGCGCGGTGACTGGTGGAAGCCGAGTGGACAATCAGGGATCGCGTATCGCCCAGGCTCGCGGCGCGCGCGAACAGCTTCACTCCGTCCATCACCTTCCTGCCTCCGTCGTAGCCGCCCTTCACTTCGAAGCTCATCATGGCGCCGAAATCCTTCATCTGTCGTTTCGCGAGTTCGTGCCCCGGATGTCGCGCGAGGCCGGGATAGTTTACCCGTTCCACCTTCGGATGCGCGGCCAGAAAATCCGCCACCTGCCGGGCATTCGAGCAGTGCGCGGCGATGCGGACGTGAAGGGTGTGAACGCCGCGCAGAATCAGCCAAGCGTTGAACGGGCTGATGACGCCGCCGAAGTCGCGCAACACTTCGTGCAGCAGTTGCGAAATATAGTCCTTGGGACCGATGATGGCGCCGCCCATGGCGTCACCGTGACCGCACAGGTACTTGGTGGCCGAGTGCACCACCACCGTCACCCCCAGCCGCAGCGGTTGCTGCAAAGCGGGGCTGGCGAAGGTGTTGTCAATCATCGTGGGAATGCCCCGCGACTGCCCCAGGCGCGCGATCGCCGCGATATCCAGAATGTCGAGGACGGGGTTGGTGGGGGTTTCGAAATAGATGAGCCGCGTGTTGGGCTGGATGGCGCGCTCGAAATCCTCCACGCGCGACGACGGAACGAACGTGGCGGAAGCGCCGAAGCGCGGCAGCTTCTTGTTAAGGAAATTGTACGCCGCGCCGTAAAGCGACCGCGCCGCCACCACGTGGTCGCCCGTCTTGACGTAGCCGAGAATGGCGCTCGAAATCGCCGCCATGCCCGAGGCCGTGGCCAGCGCCGCTTCGCCGCCTTCGAGCGCGGCCAGCTTCTGTTCCAGCGCGCGGACGGTCGGGTTGCCGTAGCGCGTGTACATGTAGCCGAATTTCTCTTCGCCGTACACCGCCGCCATCTCGTTGGAATCGGCGGCGGCGAAAGTGGTGGACTGATAGATGGGCGTGTCGAGCGCGCCGGTCACCGGGTCGGGCGCTTCACCGGCGTGTACCGCCAGAGTCGCGAAATCCAGTCCGTTCTTGCCGTCGCTTGCGTCACTCATAGTGGCCTCACCTGATGTCAGATTCTCGCACGCTCAACTGTAATGGTGTCGGGTGGGAAAGAGAAGAGCCAGTTGAAGCCGATTTCAAACCGCCAAACGTCGACTAGTCCTCCGGCGCCGAGGCGAAGCGATGCCTCGCCACGATGAGGTAGTGGATTCCTGAGGCCACGGTGAAGGCGGCCGCGACGTAGATGGAAACCCGCACCAGGCCCCGCCCGACGAGCGGAACGTGAGCGAGAAGGGCGAGCCCCAGGAAAACCGCCACCACCTGGGCCACCGTCGACGACTTTCCGAGAAACGTGGGAGGGAAGGGCCGGTATCCCGCCACCAGGCTGATCAGCGCCGCGGTGAGCAGGATCCCGGCGTCCCGCGTGATTACGGCGATGGTGAGCCACCACGGCAACCCACCGCGAAAGGAAAGCGCCAGGTAAGCCGCGGTCATCAGGACTTTGTCCGCGATGGGGTCGAGCGCGATGCCCAGCGCCGTCTGCTGGTGAAGCTTGCGCGCCACCAGACCGTCGGCGCCATCGGAAAGCGCAGCCGCGAACAGGACGACGAGCGCCCAGTCATAGTGCCGGCCGACGACGAGCGAGACGAAAATAGGAACGAAGATCAGCCGCAGCAGCGTGATCTGATTGGCGGGAGAGAGAACGCGGGTCATTTTCAGTTGTGAGTAGTCAGCTCAATCAGTTTCTGTCAACCGGATCCACTGGCGGAGACCGGACCAACCGAGGCCGACACTTGGAAACTGGCCACGGGCCAGTGGCAACGGCCCGTTGAGCAGTTTAGCCTACTTACGTTTCTTTACAACGCGACATTTCGCAGGCTGATTTCGGCCCCTTCGGCTAGGGCGATTTTTCCCTCTGCTTGGAGGATTTTACTCACGGAACCCGCCCTCGATTAACTGATCGCGGTCAACTAGCCACAGCAGCGGGTAGTGGGTCAGTTTGCTGTAGCGGCGATCTATGATCGCCGGAAGTTCTTGCAACGAAAGAGCGGCGAGCGCAGCTCGCCGCTACAGAGGTTCAAACAGACCCACTACCCAGCAGCGTCGGTTAGTAAGTTCGGGGAATGGTACGGAGGTTGCGGAGTTGCCCTTTCGGGAGAGGAGCGTCCGCAGGAAAAGACGAATGTGGGGAAGTGCCTCAAGTGTGCCACGACGCGGCACTCATTCGCGTCGTTCTTGAGTGGCGGAAAGGGCGCGAAGAAGCGAAAGAAGATCGAAGCCGAAGGAGGTTACATCAATGAGCCCGCGGGACAGAATGAACGAAAGCATATTGGACCTGGGCGACGTCCCGAGACGCCCGCCCGCCACGCCAACGGTGGCACCCACCGATCCGGGAACCAGCGTCGGAGACGTAACACTTGCCTCCCAGCCAGCCGGGCCGGCGAATCGCAGCACGGCGAAAGCGGAAGAGCCCGCACCCGGGAGGGCGCGGAGCCCGGAGCCGGGCGCAGCCCGCGAGCGTAATGCTCCGCCCAAGCGCGGGAACGGCGGATTGTGGGCGGTGGTGGTCCTGCTGGCTCTGGCGCTGGCCGGTGTGAGCGCATATAGCTACACCGCTTTCCGGAAGAACAACCTTTCGCTCTCGCAGTTGCCCGGCATGCAGAGCCTGGTGAACGGCCTGGGGCAGCGTCTGAATTCGACCGAAGCCGAAGTGCGAGGGCTCGCAGCGAACTGGCAGGGCGTGTCCAACCAGGTGGCCGCGCTTGACCGCAAGGTCGGCTCGAGCCTGGTTGAGACCCGCCGCGGGACCGAGCGCCTTGTGGCGCAAGCGGAAAACCGCATGGACGCCCGGCTGAATCAGCGCGATCAGGCGATCGAATCGCGGCTGGCCCGGGTCGAATCCGGCCAGGCAGCGGAGCACCAACGGCTGGCCCAACTGCGGACCGAAATGGGCGGTGTGGAACAGGAGGCGGCGGCCGAGAGCCAGGATACCGGACGCCAGCTTTCGGCGTTGAACGACCGCGCCAACCAGAACGCGAGCCAGGTGAGCGAGCTCAGTCGCAGCCTGCAGCGCGAGAAGGTGACGTTTGAGGCGGCACAGCAGAACCCCTCCGAGCTTGCCCCCGGAGTTTCTCTCGTCGTGACCAAGACCGATACGGCCTATCAGCGTTTTAATGGCTATTTGGCGCTGACCGACACGGGTCGGACCGTGTGGCTGCGCGACGTCGCTGCGCGGGAAGCCGTCACCTTCTACGCGGCTGACAACGGTCACCCCTATGACCTCGTGGCGACCACCATCAAGTCGGGAGGCATCGCCGGATACCTGCTGATGCCGGCGGGTGAGGTTCCGGATAACGGCCAGGGCGCGGCCGGTGAAGGCGCCGGGGGTTCCGCCCAATAATGGCGGCAAAAACGGCCGGCCCAGAGCCGTACTCAGCCTTAGCCGAAGGTCTGAGCAGCGCCGAGCCTCTGGGCCGCTATCGCTCCCGCCCCAGCAGCTCGAAGTAACGTCCTACTGCTTCAATGCCGCGATAAAAATTCGGCAGGTGAAATTTTTCGTTCGGGGCGTGCAGGTTGTCATCCGGCAGGCCGAAACCCGCCATCACCACGGGAATGCCCAGGCACTCGCCAAACAGTCCGGCGATGGGAATGGAGCCGCCCGACCGCATGTAGACGGTCTTCTTTTTGAACACCTGTTCCATGGCCTCGGCGGCGGCCTCGACGTAACGGTTCTCGGTGGAGACCACGGACGCCGGCGCCGAGCTAATGACGCGTACCGCGGTCTTGATGCCCTTAGGCGTGAGCTTCTTCACGTACGCGGTATACTGCCGCAGGACTTCCTTCGGGTCCATGTCGGGCACCAGCCGCATGCTGATTTTCGCCGTGGCCACAGCCGGGATCACGGTCTTCGCGCCTTCACCGGTGAAGCCGCCACGAATCCCATGCACTTCGAGCGTGGGCCGCGCCCAGGTGCGCTCGAGCACTGAGAAGCCCTTTTCGGCCCAAAGCGCCGTGGACCCGATTTCGGTCTTCAAGTATTTCTTTTCGTTAAAGGGCAGGCGCTTCCAGGCGTCCAGCTCCTTCTTGCTCGGTTTCGCAACCCGCTTGTAGAAGCCGGGAATGCGCACCTTGTGGTCCGGACCCTTGAGTCCGGCGATAATCCAGGCGAGCGCCTGCTCGGGATTAGGGGCCGCGCCGCCGTAAACGCCGGAGTGCAGGTCGTGCGCCGCGCCGCGCGCCTCAAGCTCGGTGTAGACCAGGCCGCGCAGCCCCGTGGTCAGCGTCGGCAGCTCGGGCGCGAACATCTCGGTGTCGCAAATCAGGGCGGCGTCGCACTTGAGTTTCGGTGGACGCGTCCTCACGTACTGCTCGATGTGCTCTCCGCCCACTTCCTCTTCTCCCTCGATCAGGAACTTGATGTTGATGGGCAGCTTGCCCTCGCCCTTCAGGCATCCTTCCACGGCTTTCACCAGCAGGTAAGTCTGGCCCTTGTCGTCCACCGCGCCGCGGGCGTAGATGTTGTTGTTGCGGACGGCCGGCTCAAAGGGCGGCGAAAGCCATTCGTCGAGCGGCTCGGCGGGCTGCACGTCGTAGTGCCCGTACAGCAGCAACGTCGGCTTGCCCGGCGCTCCGAGCCATTCGGCGTAGAGGAGGGGATTCTGACCTGGCTTGCCTTCAATCAGCTCCACGCCGGACATCCCCATCGCTCGAAGCTCGTCGGCCAGATACTCCACGGCGCGCCGCACGTCGCCGCGATGTTCGGGCGCGGTTGAGACGCTCGGAATGCGCAGCAGGTTCGTGAGGCCATCCAGAAATCGCTCCTGGTTGGCGCGGTAATACTCGAAGGTTTGTGTGCCCATGCTCTACTCCTCAGTTGGCGCTCGGCGCGCGCGATGGCAGATGCAGAGTTCCCGCGTAGCCGAGGCCGATTTGTGGTTCCAGGTATTTTTCGAACCAGAGATTGAATCAAGACTGTACACCGGGCGCGAAGCGGCGTCAATCCGTGCAGGCGCGGAAAGCCGCCGACCTACAAGACAGGGCCGCGCTACACTTTGCTTCAGTGCTATCATCGACGAGTGATCTACGAGTGGGACCCGGCTAAGGCGGCGTCGAACCTGCGCCGCCATGGCGTTTCGTTCGCCGAGGCCACCTCGGTCTTTCTCGATCCGGCCGCGCTGACGTTCGGCGATCCCGACCACTCGGACGGGGAGGAACGCGAGATTACGATCGGAGTCTCAGTCAAGGAGCGAGTTCTTTTCGTATCGCATTGCGCGCGGGGAGACCGCATTCGGATCATCAGTGCACGGAAGGCCACTCGCAGGGAGAGGAGTCAGCATGCCGGCCACTAGGCGAACCACCAGGGGCAGAGGATTGGCGGAAACGGCTAAAGACGAATTGCGTCCTGAGTATGATCTCGCGCAGCTCGGACCCGGGGTGCGCGGCAAATACTACCGCCAGGCTCGGGTGGGCACGAACCTGGTGTTAATCGAGCCTGATCTTGCCGAAGCATTTCCTGACCAGGAGTCCGTGAATCGGGCGCTGCGTCTGCTCGTGAGGACGGCGAGTGCTACGACGCGCGGTTCCCGCCGGCCTCGCAAAGCTGGCAAGAAATAGACCGGCGCCGAACCAGCGGCCAGGGCGGAGGCATTCTGGGAGATGGTGCGGCCCAGTGTGGCGGTGCCCGAAGCGAAGAAAACGCAGGCCCGGAGGGTCTGATGCCAGCCTACGGTTAGCCCGTCGTCAAGAGAATTGACTGTTGACTCGACTGTGGAGTATCCTCCACAGCATGGAAACGATTCAAGTAGTGCTGGATTCGAAATTGCTTCGGGCCGCGAACGGAGCGGCGCAACGGGCGGGGGTAAACCGCTCCGTGCTGGTTCGCGAGGCCCTTCGCGAACATTTGCAACGTCTGCGCATACGCGACATCGAAGCTCGCGACCGGCGGGGCTACCGGGAGCATCCAGCGGCCGGGAGCGAAGTTGCGGCCTGGGAGCGGGTGGCATCATGGCCGGAGCGATAGCGCGCGGCGAGGTCCGCCTCTACCGGTTCGCTCGTCCGGACAAACAACGCCCCGTGGTCGTGCTGACCCGCGAGAGCGCCATCGGCTATTTGTCAGCCGTCACCGTAGCGCCCATCACTTCCACCATCCGGGGTGTGCCGTCCGAGGTGCTGCTCACCGAGGCGGACGGCATGAAAGTTCCATGCGCGGTCAATCTGCACAACGTCGTGACGGTGTCGAAGGCTCATCTGGGGCGAAGGGTGGCGGCGCTCAGCCCGGAGCGATTGCAGGAGATTTGCGCGGCACTGGGCTTCGCTCTCGGGTGTACATGAGCCGCTGGGCCATCCGCCACGGTTTCGAACGACCGTCGAATCGGCAGACAGGCTGAAGAGAGCGCATGTCTGTGCCACCCCGCCGATTTTGTAGCTTGCCGAGTTCCCGACAGATCGCAGAGCTTCGCTCTGCGCCAGCCAGCCTAAGGCGGGCCGGGTGGCCGCCGTGGTCGTGTCAATCATGCGTCAGTGGGGTAGCGCCGACCCCCAGGGTTTGGGTCCGTCGGCGCTGCGCTCCCTGCTCCTCATGGAATCGGCACCTTGGACAGAATCCACAGAATTGCTCCGGGATGAACCAACGCGGCCACAACGACCGCAATCACCCACGCAACGCACGGCCCAACGATCACCTCGGTGGCTTCTCCGTTCGGGCCTTTCTTGCACCAGCGAAACAGGGGAAACCTCTCATTTCGCACACCATCTTCCAGAGCGACACACCTCAACCAAGATATGTTCATTTTGAACCTTGATTTTTCGCTGAACTGGAAGGTCACCGATTGGCGATATTGTAAGTTAGGCAAGGCATGAGCACCTCACGTGAATCTCAGGGCGCCCTTTGGTTCGGCCTGGGCTGTGCCGGGTTTATGCGCTGAGAACCGGCCCGAGGCTGACGCGGCTTGGCGACTTTGCGCCTCGCCCTTAGTTTACCGTCGCTCGCGGACGACATCGGGCCTGGCGCGATGGTAGGCTGCAGTCGCCCTAGAAAGCAACCAGAAATTCGTCATCGCAACGGGCATACTGTAGTGGTATGATCCGCGCTAACCCCTAAGGCCATAGGAGGGATGGACAAGATGATGGTTCGTCGAGGGGCCGTTCGGTTCTCTTTTCTCTGTCTCGCCCTGTGTGCCGTTGCCGCAGCCGGTCAAGCGCCAAAGCATTCCGCTCAGAACCCAGGCCATTCGCCGCCTGCGGCACTCTCGCCGCGGGAAATCTTCGAGCGTGTCTCGCCTTCCGTCATGGTGGTGGAGTCTCTCGATACCAAAGGCTCTGTCACGGCTTTCGGCAGCGGAGTTGTCATCTGCGGCGGTTGCGGCTTGGCTAATCCTCCGCAGAAGCTACGGCCAGATTTTTTCGAGAGCAGGCGCGTAGTGACCAATCGACATGTCATCGAGGGCGGCGATACTTTCAAGGTGGAACATAACGGCAAAACCTGGCCTGCTAAGCTGGTTCGTGTCGATTCTGACCACGATTTGGCGGAGCTATCGGTCGCCGGGCTGACCGCACCCTTTGTTCGCGTGCGTGATTCCTCCACGCTCGCCGTCGGCGAGAAGGTTTACGCCATTGGCGCGCCGGAGGGCTTTGAACTGACGATTTCTGAGGGCCTAATTTCCGGCTTGCGGGATTTCGATCAAGACCGCGTGATCCAAACTTCTGCCGCCGTCTCGCACGGTTCAAGCGGCGGCGGGCTGTTTGACGCCGAAGGGCGGCTTGTCGGTATCACCACGTTTTACTGGAAAGAGGGCCAGAGCCTGAACTTCGCCCTGCCCGCTGAGTGGACGCTCGCTCTCGACCGCCAGCCCGCCAACTCCGCGCCCGCCGGTAGCCAAGACAGCCCCGCTTTCCAGGCCCTTGTGTGGTGCGAGGTGGGGGACAAGGCCGATCAGGCTGGCAAATACGACCAGGCAGTCAGCGCGTACCGGGAAGCCATCCGGCTGAAGCCGGACCTTGCAGAGGCATGGAACAACCTGGGCACTACTTACTACAGCCTTGGGGAGTATCAGCAAGAGATCAGCGCCGAGCAGGAAGCGATCCGGCTGAAACCGGATGCTGCAGAGCCGTGGGTAAACCTGGGCTCTGCTTACAGCAGCCTCGGCCAGTATGACCAATATCTCAGCGCCGAGCAGCAAGCAACGCGGCTGAAGCCAGACCTTGCAGAGGCGTGGGTCTACCTGGGCTCTGCCCATAACCACCTTGGGCAATACGCCCAAGAGATCAGCGCCGACCAGGAGGCGATCCAGCTGAAACCGGGCATCGCAAAGGCGTGGGTCAACCTGGGCTCGGCTTACGGCCACCTTGGACAATACAGCCGAGAGATTAGCGCCGAGGAGCAAGCCACCCGGTTGGAAGCCGGTGACGCAACGGCGTGGTACAACCTGGGCACTGCCTATACCTACCTTGGCCAGTACGACCATGCGATCAGCGGCTTGCAGGAGGCCGTCCGACTTAAACCTGACTTTGCACGGGCGTGGTTCAACTTGGGCCGGGTGTACCAGCAGCAGGACCAGAGATCGGAGGTCATCAAGGTCTACGAGAGGCTGAAAGCGCTTGACCCCGAATTGGCCGGCAAATTTTTCGACAAGGTGGTTCTCCCCTGATGCGCCTTACGGTCGATCTTCAAGGCATTATTCAGGTCGCCGAGTGGATACTGGCTCTGCCCGCGCGCCTGGCCCGCCCTGCCCGCGCCATGTTGCGGTCTCAGCGTTACGAACTCTTGTCGCAGAACATGATGGAAATGGACGGTCGTGGAATCGAGACACAATCCCGGATGCGGAAAAGGAAAACGGTATGGCAAGTCGATCTTCAACCGCCTCCACCTTGGGGACAAATGCAAGGCTTCTGGTCAATGCCGGCGGGAACGCGGCTCTACATCCGCCGCAGGGCGAGAATAGATGGCCGACGGAGGGTTCTTTTTGGCACGGCGGCCGTCGGAGGCAACTTTCGCTTCTGGGCTGAAAAGGCGCAGAGTTCAGCTCCTAAAGGGTAGCTGACGGGCAGTCCACGGCACAGAGAGCGGTGCCGTGGCTACAAGCTTCACACGGTCCGAAAGGCAAATTCGGTTTCGCCATTCTTATTCACCCATACCTCCTTGCAATTGGTGTGCACGTACCCGACGACTTCGTCCGTCCCCCTTCTTCGTACCTCCAGTCCGGACCGTAGCCCCAGTACGACAGGCTTCGGCTTCCCTGGTGTATTACACTCCATGCAAGGCCCGTTCAGCGGGTCCAAAATTATCCGAGAGCGCAAGGCACGTACCTCCTGTCGGGCGGAAATTGGCTCGCTAATCCGAACTTCCTTTGTGGCCATCCAGCCCCCCACAGTATGCCGCTGGCTGGCGCAGAGCGTAGCTTTGCGACCTGTGGACAACACTGGAATCAAATCAGCCGATCCACGCTCAGGCTAGCGCAGCGCAAGGCTCGTCTTCACAGCGTCGTAAAGCCGCAGCGTCAGGCGACCGCCACTGCGCCGCAGGACTCGTCGCCTTATTTGCGCAGGCAGCAAGGGTGCCCGATGCCGGCGCTTAGGAAGGGAGCAAGCGTAGCGCGGACCTGTTTTGTAGGTCCGCGGCTTTTCACCTGGTTTAAATCCTCGCGTTCTCATCGGCTGCCAAGCGCACGCGATCGGCTCCAGCCTGCCTACTTTGGGCCGGACGCGGGTCCTCTCATCGGCTCGGCAGCTAGGCTAGTTAACTAGGCTTGACAAGTGAACTGATTTCGTGTATTCTAATTAGAGGTGGTCGGATTCGAGCCAATAAACTCCGCAAAGCGTGCCGGCAGCTCCCTAATTGTGCTTGAGGGTCAAATACGGGGATTCTTCGCTTCGCCCCGCCTCATTCGGAATGGCGATCCTCTTCGGGTCGCGCACACTGGCGACGCTTTGTATGGGCTGCGGCTGGGACAATTCCGGCGGTTTCGAACCCATGGCGAACAAGCCTCGTCTTTGCATAAGATTAGACCCGAATTTGACCCCGAAATCACAAAAACTCGAGGGGGGCGAACCCAAAACGACTAACTCAAGCCGAATCAGTAACATATTTCGTTTCGAGGGTACCCCACCGACGAAATCTCGGCGGGCGGTTCGGGAAGGGCCCACGCGGGCTGGATTCTGCGGCGGATTGTCGAAATTGCGACTCCAAAAAGAGGTTTGGAACAAACCCACGATGTGGCTTTTTATCAATAGGTTGATTGCGTTACGTCGCTGCCCGAAATTGGCAGCTGCCCAGAAAAGCGCCCGATGAAACAGCACGAAAGCTCGACGAAACCGGAAAGGCTGCTGCTGGCCAAGCCGCGCGGCTTCTGTGCCGGAGTGGACCGCGCGATTGACGTGGTCAACATGGCGCTCGACCTCTACCCCCCGCCCATCTACGTCCGCAAGGAGATCGTCCACAACCGGCACGTGATTGAGTCGTTCGTCGCCAAAGGCGTGATTTTTGTGGACGAGCTGGACCAGGTTCCGGAAGGCGCAGTGGCCGTCTTCAGCGCTCACGGCGTGGCGCCGGAGGTGCGTCGGCGCGCGGCGGCGCGGCGCTTGCAAGTGGTGGATGCGACCTGCCCGCTCGTGACCAAGGTGCACCAGGAGGCCGTGCGGTACGCGCGCGAGGAGCGCTCCATCATCCTGGTGGGGCACCGCGGCTACATTCACTGCGGTCTCGAGATCCCTGATCACCACCACCGTACCCGCCGGCGCGACCACCGGCACGGTCCAGGTGGTGACGCCCAGCGGCACGCTTTCGAGCAATGTGCCCTTCCGGGTGCTGCCGTAGCCGAGCTGCGCCCACCGTCTCGCCGAAGAGGCTTGGCCGTGTCACACCGATGAGGTCATAGGACATCTGGCGAATGCGTACCCTGCGACCGAGCACACTCCGATCGCCGCCGAAGCGGCTTTGCCAGAAGTTGTAACTGATCACCCCCACCGGGTTTGCATCACGAGCTGCGTCCACCTCTGTGCTGAAAGTCCGGCCAAGCATCGCATTCACGCCCAGAACGGCGAATTACGAGCCACTCACCATGCCGACCTCTGCTGGCGCGCCCTCGACGCCCTGCCTCGAGCCCTCAAGGGTCACGTCGAGTCTTCGGACGCCACTCATGGCGGCCAGAACTCCGGAGAAGACTTGGTTGCGGGCGCTGAAATCCTGAAAATCCGGGTAAGTGAGCATGTGCCGGTCCCCATCTTGACCGCCCACGCTCATCCCGTGAGCGTCCGGATCGGTGAGCAACACGAGTTGCTGCGGGTCCTTGACCGGCAGCATCCTGAGCATGACCGAGTTGAGTACCGTGAAGATGACGGTGTTGGCGCCGATGCCGAGCGCCAGGGTCAGAATGGCGACGGCGCTGAAGCCGGGATTTTTTAACAGCATCCGAAAACCATAGCGAAGGTCTTGGAACAGGTTGCGCATAGTCAGCATCCTCCGGATCTTTCGACCCTGTTAGGCAACTGTCCTTCCAACCCCCAGGACTCGCAAATTACGTCTAAACTTTACTATACACCCAGGTCAACGCCGGTGAATCGTTCCCACTGTCCGTTCTTGGGGTTCACCGCCCGATCTTGGGGACCCGGCACTGGCGCCACGCCCTCAACAAACTGAATCTGTACTTAGCTGAAGATCTCCTGTCACCGGGACCGCCCAGTGTCCGGAAATCTTCAGCTAAGTATACCCACACCAGTACCTCTCTCCGGTAGACAGCGACCGCTGCCGCTGGCATCACCGTGTTCGCTCCCTAAGTCTTTACCCTGCTTTTCATCTCGCGCACCGCACGATGCGCCGCCACGATCCCTTGCGAGGTGGTGGATACCGGCCCCTCCGAATCCGTGTTGGCGAAAAACACTCGCCCGCACGGACGGCGCGTGAGCGGCTGCACCTGCGTGTAATTGCCGGGCAGGGACATGTACAGCGGATGCCCGCGGCGATAGATGTGGACCTCGACCGGGTCGACGTTGGAGCCTGGAAACAGCTTCTGAAAGTCTCGCAAAACGCTCGCGGCCACGTCGCGCGCGCCTTCTTCAGTGAGCAGCTTGGGACGTTCGGCTTCGGTGAGCGGCGTATAAAACGTCAGGATATTGTGCTTGCGGTGGTAACCGGGCTGGTTGCGCACCGTCCAGTCGGCGACGATAAAGTCAGTGAAGGTATTGCCGAGGCACCACGTGTCGTAACCCTTGTCGTAGACCGTTCGGTTGAAGATGAGGTTGACCACGGGATACGGAATGTATCGCATCTTCTTCATCGCTGCATCCTGCGCGGCCGGCAGACCCGACACAATGCGCCGGGTGATGAACTTGGGCGTGGCCATGATGACGGCTTTCGCCGCGACCGCCTTCACTTGGCCCTGCGGGTCCACGTAGGTGACGCGCGCCTGCTGCTTTTCTTCTTCCACGGCCACGATGGTCGCGCCTGCGATCATGCGGCCGGCGTGGCTCGCGAGCAGCTTTTCCGACAGCCGCCGGGTGATGGCGCCGAGCCCGCCCGGCCAAGTGATGCGATCGTCAGGTTGGTCGCCGCCGATGCCGTGCAGTTCGGCGATGCCGATCAGGGCCGATGTCTCCTCGGTGCGCGATCCCCAGTTGGAAGGCCCGTAGTTGTCCCACCACAACTTCACTTCCGGCGCGTAGCCGGCGAAGTATTTCGAAAAAGGCTCGGCGTCGAGTTCCTGCGCGCGGCCCAGATACGGCACCTTCAGAATATCGTTGCGAAACTTCCTGAAGCTCTCGCGCACGCTTGCCGGATAAGGCAGGTGGTCGAGCCCGGCGCGCCAGGTATCGGCAATGAACTCACCGTGGAGCATCGTGGGATCGGGATCGTCGACCGGAAGCATCGGCAGGCCAAGCTCCTTTGCGAGGCCGATGGCCGGGCCTTCCTTGTTCTCGGTGAACGCTGCGCCGGTGGCGAATGCCTGCGCGTCGTACTCTTCCAGATAGGCGTTCCCGCCCCAGTGCGGCTCCTTTTCGAGGATCAGGAAATCGCGCTCCTGGACGAGGTAGGCAGCAGTGAGCCCGCTCACGCCGCCACCCACGATGACCACGTCGTAGGTCTTCGAGGCCGCCGGGCGCGGAAACGCGTGGCCGTCGCGCACTTCGTGGCATATGGTGTTGTGCTCGCCGTCAACCTCGGGCTGCGGAGGCGCCGCCAGAAGAGCAAGGTCCACCGGACAGCCGGCCGCAACCGAGCCGGCGACCACAAACTTGATGAAGTCTCTGCGACTAGTCATTTGCGCCTCTCTAGCTTCGCTCGGAATGACGGGCTTCAAAAGCCTTCTTCCGTGACTCCTGATTTTGTCCTCAGCCGATACCACAGCATAATCGTGAACAGCGAAAACACAAAAATGATCGTCGAAATCGCGTTGATCTCCGGCGTGATGCCGCGGCGCAGCCGGCCCCAGATTTCGAGCGGCAAGGTGTTGTCGCGGCCGATCAAGAAAAACGTTACGGCGATTTCGTCCATCGACAGCGTGAAAATCAGAAGCGCCGCTCCGATGATCGAGAGGCGCAGGTTCGGCACCGTGACGCGCCAGAAGGTCTGGAAGTACCCGGCGCCGAGATCGAGCGACGCTTCCTCCTGCGCGCGGTCCATGGCCTGCAAGCCGGCGAAGAGTTCCGTGGTGGCCACCGAAATGAGCGCTGTCCCGTGTCCGAGCGTGATGGTCACGAGGCTCAGTTTCATGCCGGCCGCGACAAATAGCATGAGCAGCGAAAGGCCGGTGATGATGCCGGGCAGGATGAGCGGGAGCAGCACCAGCCGCCGGAAGAGCGCCTTGCCGCGGAACGCGGCCCGGTCGAGCGCCAGCGCCGCCGGCATGCCGAAGGCGAGTGCCAGCACGACGGCCGCGGCCGCCACGATGAGGCTATTCAGGACAGAGTCCCACAGCGGGCCGTCGGCAGCGAGCGTCCGGTACCAGCCGAGCGTGAAGTCGCGCGGCGGGAATCCGCCGACGCCCGCGCCGTTGAAGGAATAAACGATGAGCACGGCGATGGGCAGATAGAGAAAGGCGAAAACGGCTAATGCATACGCAGCCAAGAACCGCGTCGGGGTGTTCGGTCTTCGGCGTGCTTGGTCGTCGCGCGTCATGTTCGGCCCTTGGCGTCGGATTGGCATTGGGAGCTCTCTCCGGCACTCGCTGTTCCTACCTTGATACCACTCGGAGATACGTCAGCCGCCACGTCCAGAGGAATATTTCGATACGTCCAAGCCTGGTCGTCCGAAGCGCTGTTTGCGAATTTTCGCAGGATCTGCTCACCAGAAAACTCGAGCGTCAGGTCGGAAGACGCGAAATCGACGGTCGCTTTCAGCAACGTGGAACCGTAGAGGGGGTCGCAGAGATTGCAGACTCGATGGAACTCCCTTTCGTATTCCTCGCTTGATTTGAAATCTTCGTGCCACGGCAGGTCTTGACTTCCCATGACGATTCTCCTGTCTCGTTCGTATCTCCATGTTGGGTTCAACCACACGCTGTGCACGGTCTTGTCGCCCGGCTCTCCAAAAAAGTAAACAATAATGCTGTTGCCCGCGATGCGCGTGAACGTGACATGTTGGTTCACCAACTCGTCCAGCTTGGTCTTCAGATCCTCGAAAGTCATCTTTGGCTCCTAAACGAAGGGGGCGGCTTGAGCGCCGGCAATACTGAACTCATGCGAAACTCCACTTCTTTTCCAACCACTGCACGAGCGAAATCAGTCCGACCACGAGCAACAGCATGCACAGGGAAATCGCGGCGCCGAGCGGCCAGTCGTACGCGGCGCCAAAAAGACTCACGACGACGTTCGAAATCATGATGCCGCTCGGACCGCCCAAAAGCAGCGGCGCGAGAAAATCGCCGAGCGAAAGCACGAAAGCGAAGGTTGCGCCGGCCAGTACGCCCGGGAGCGACAGAGGCAAAATCACCTTCCAGAACGTCCGCGCGGGTGTCGCGCCCAGGTCGTGCGAGGCTTCGACGAGATGGCGCGGGATGTGCTCGAGCGCGGCGTAAATCGGTAGGAAGGCGAAAGGTGTGTAGATATGCGTGAGGGTGAGAACCACGGCAAAGGGGCTGTAAAGCAGAGACCCCACCGGATGTCGAATGAGATGGAAATAGGCGAGCAGCGTGTTCAGCACGCCGTCGCTGCCGAGAATCGTCTTCCAGGCGTAAGCGCGGACCAGGTAGCTGACCCAGAGCGGAATAATCACCAACTGGTAGAGCAGGTGCTTGCGAGTCGAAGCATGAAACGACAGGTAGTAGGCTACAGGATAGCCGAGCAGGAGCGCCAGTCCAGTGACCGCGCCCGCGATCTTCATGGAACGAAACAGCACGTCCCGGTACATCGGGTTGCGCAGCAGCTCGCGGTAGTTGTCGAGGTTCCATTGGTGGACGATGGTCTGCAGCGGGGAAACTCGCCAAAAGCTGTAAGTGAAGAGGAGCGCGTAGGGCAGCAACAGAAAGAGAGCCACCCAGAGCAACGGTGGAATCGCAACAGCGGCTTTGTAAGCGCGGGAATACATGTGAATTCTGAATTATGAGTTCTGAATTGTGAATGGCCTGCGACTGGGCCTCTCGTTCTTCACGATTCAGACCTCATCCTTAACTTGAATCGCGTCGCTTGCGGAAAACTCAAACTCGTGTTCGCCCTCCAGGTTACCGCGACTCGGAATCCGAGCGAGAAGCGTGCGGCCGTCAGCGCAAGCCACTTCCAGAAGATCGGTGGCGCCGCCAAAAACCTGGCGGCGAATCGTCGCCGTGAAGCGGGCTCCACTGGAGTTGCCCTCACCAGGCAAGCCAGGCACCGCAGAATGAACCAAGCGAATGCTCTCGGGGCGAAGAGAAAACGTCGCTGGGCCATTCGAATGCGGTGCGGTCTCGTCTCGCCACGCCAGCGCCCCGCACTGGACGAAACCGTTCTCCACCTGGCCGCGCAGCAGATTCGTCTGGCCGACGAACTGCGCCGTGTAGGCCGTTGCCGGACGATGGTAAATCTCGCGCGGCGTCGCCACCTGCTCGAGCTCGCCCGCGCGCAGCAGCGCGATGCGGTCGGAAAGCGCCATAGCCTCTTCCTGGTCATGAGTGACAAAAAGAAACGAGATGCCCACTTCGCGCTGCAGCGATTTCAATTCCACCTGCATCTCGCGGCGCAGCGCGGCGTCGAGGGCGGAGAGCGGCTCATCGAGCAGGAGCATCTGCGGCCGGTTCACGAGGGCGCGCGCCAGCGCCACGCGCTGCTGCTGGCCGCCGCTCAGTTGCGCTGGGGCCCGCGCGGCGAACTCGCTCATTTTCACCATCGCCAGCGCTTCGTCCACTCGCGCCGGTATCTCGGACTTCGCGGCCCTCTGGACCCGCAGGCCGTAGGCGACATTTTCGAAGACCGAGAGGTGGGGAAACAGCGCGTAGTGCTGGAAGACGGTGTTGACGCGGCGGCGGTAAGGCGGCAGGCCGTCCAGCCGTTCGCCGCCCATCCAGATTTCACCGGCGTCGGGGTATTCGAAGCCGGCGATAAGCCGCAGCAGCGTGGTCTTTCCGGAGCCACTGGCGCCGAGAATCGTCAAGAACTCAGCCTCCGCCACGTCGAGCGAGACGTGGCGAAGTACGGCCACGGATCCGAAGTGCTTCGAGACCGAGCGCACCTCGAGCAGCGCGGTAGTCACATTCATAATTCACAATTCAGAACTCACCATTCACTGCGCTGCCTTTACTTCGTTCCAGATCTCATTATACTTTTCGCGGCGTGGCACGTTCTGCCAGAAGTACAGCCGCTTGAAATAATTGTCCACATCGTCGAGGTGCAGGTTCTTCTTTTCCTCGGAGGTCATGAGCGTGGCCGCTTGAGGATTCGCCGGAACGTAACCGGTGACATCGGTGACGGCCTTCTGGGTTTTGGCCTCGACCATGTATTCCAGGAACCGGTACGCAAGGTTCTTATGCTCGCTCGCTGCCGTAATCATGAGGTGATCAATCCAGCCCGTGGTGTTTTCCTTCGGGATGGTCTCACCGATGGGAAACCCCGCCTTGCGGATCTGGTTGGTCATCAGCGACCAGCCCATGGCGAGCACCACTTCGTGATTCTCAAACAGGTTGGTGAGTTCGCCGCCGGTGGACCAGATCTTGCGGATGTTCGGCTTCAATTCGATCAGTTTCTCCTTGACCTTTTCGAGTTGCTCGTCGGTGAGATTGTAAAGCTGACTCGGGTTGGGCTTGTCATATCCGAGCACTTGCGCCGTCATGTACACAGTCGAGAGGTCGTCCCACACGGCGACCTTGCCACGATACTTCGGATCCCAGAGAATACTCCAACTCTCGGGCGGTTGCGCGAAGACGGTTGTATCGTAAAGCAGCGGGTCGGGCCCCCACATGAACGGAACGCCATACACCTTGTCGCTGATCCTCACCAGCGGCAGCGACCGCAATTGCGGCGAAAGCTGGTTGTACGACGGAATCAGGGAGAGATCGAGCGGCATGGCGAGTCCCGCCGTGGCAATGCTGGTGGCCACGTCGCTGGAGGGCGAAATCACGTCATAATTGCTGGCGCTTCCGCCGCGCAGCTTGGCCACCAGCTCGTCGCTCGATCCCATGTAGGACGCTGCTACTTTGCAATGGTTCGCTTCTTCGAAGCCGCGCACGAACGAGGGATCGGCGTAACCTTCCCAGACGAGCAGCGTGAGGGTGGGATTCTTTTGGCTGCACGACGCGGCGGCGAGCACGCCGGCCAGGAGGAGAGCGAACGAGACTCGTCTCATAAATAGGGTCCTGAGCGGGCTGAATAGCAGAATATACTACCTAAGCTTGCGGGATTATAGTAGGGTTTCGAGTTGAGTCGCAAGTGGAATTCGCCCAGCGTTGGCCGTCCGCTGTTCGAGAGATCATCGCCGACAGCGGATGTTTTCGAGACTTAAGGAGGCAACCCATGGAATCCGTTCGTTCGTGGAAAACCGCGATTACCGTCCTGGCCCTCTGTTTGTGCAGCGGCGCAGCTTTCGCCCAGACCACCGGTACCATCGCCGGCACGGTCAAAGATCCGTCGGGTTCGGTCATACCGGGCGCCACGGTAACGTCGACCTTGCAGGGGACCCAGGTCAGCCGCACGGCGACCACCAGCGCCACCGGCGACTACGAATTTCCCGCCACTCCCGTCGGCTCCTACACGGTCACGGTCGAATCGGAGGGCTTCAAGAAGTACGTGCAGAAGGACGTTGAGGTGACGCTCGGCCACGTCATTGTGGTCGACGCCACGCTGCAACTTGGCGCCGTCACTCAGGAAGTGACGACCACGGCCGCGGCGCCCCTGGTCGAGACCACCAGCACCCAGCTTGGCGCCGTGATGACTTCACGCGCCGTGGTCGACCTTCCCCTGAACGCCCGCGACACCTACCAGTTGCTGCAACTACAGCCGGGCGTGCAGTCCCAGGTCGGGTCCGATCTCTTCTATGGCAGCGATCAGACCGGATCCGTGTCGGTCAACGGCGGGCGCGGGCGGTCGAACAACTTCATGGTGAACGGCGGTGACGCGAATGACCAGTTTGCGAATCTGCCGGAGGTCCAACCGTCTCCTGACACGATTCAGGAGTTTCGCGTCCTCACCAACACGTTCGACGCCGAGTTCGGACGTAACTCCGGCTCGGTGATTGACGTGGTCACCAAGTCCGGCACCAATGAGCTGCACGGCGACGTATACGAGTTCCTGCGCAACAAGGTGCTGAACTCGCGGGGGTTCTTCGACACCGCGAAACCGGACTTCAAACAGAATCAGTTTGGCGGCACGCTCGGCGGGCCCATCAAGAAGGACTCGACTTTCTTCTTCGGCTCCTACGAAGGTCGCCGCATCCGGCAGGGAGCGTCCTCGGACGTGGTCACGGTTCCCACCCTTGCCGAACGCACCGGCGATTTCTCCGGCATTGGAGCGTTCAGCGGCACCCTGACCGACGCCAATGTGGCCACGATTCTGAACACCCAGCGCACAGGCTGTGCTGCCGCCGCCAAAGCGGAAGGCGGCGCCCCCATTACTGCCGGCGCCTCGTACTCCGCCATTTTCCCCGGCAGCAAGATTCCCGCCGCCTGCTTTGACCCCACCGCACTCGACCTGCTCAACCAGTTCGTGCCGCTGCCCAACGTGGGTTCAAACCAGTTTCAGGCGGTGCCTACTTCGAGCAAGCGGCAGGACAATTTCAGCGTCAAGATCGATCACAAGATCAATGATAAGCAACAGCTCTCCGGCTACTACTACTTTAACGACAGCCTCGAATTCGATCCGTTTTCCTTTTTCCAGGCTGCCGGCGCCAGCGTTCCCGGCTTCGGGGCAAACTTTGCCACGCGCAGCCAGCAGGCGAACCTCACTCACACCTGGCTCGTCAACCCGACCACGGTGAACGAATTCCGCGCCTCGTTCTCCCGCGAAGGTCAGGGAAAACTCAACCAACCCGTGCACACCAATCTGGTCCAGAACTCCTGCTCGACCGTCCCGGCCAGCCAGTGCTTCTCGGATCCCAGCAATCCTTCCCTCGGCATCACGCCGTTTCTCGGATCTCAGTTCGAGGGCGTGCCGTTTATCACGGTCAGCGGTGGCTTCGTCATTGGCAATAATTTTGAGGGACAACTGCCGCAGTTTGGAAACACCTTTCAGTTGTCGGACAACCTCAGCAGAGTGGTGGGAAAGCACACCCTGAAGTTCGGCGTTGACGGCCGACGCCAGCAGTTCAACCAGCTTCTCTATTTCAATGTAAACGGCGATTACACGTTTTTCGGGGGTGGCGCCAATGACCCCGGGCTTACGGACGCCAACGGCAACAGCGACTTGTTTCCGAACTACCTGCTCGGCTTGCCCGACAGCTATACCCAGGGGTCCGCGCAATTGGAAGCGGTGCGCAGCTCATCACTCTATCTTTACGCGCAGGACAGTTGGAAGCTCAAGACCAATCTCACTATGAATTACGGGCTGCGCTGGGAGCTCAACACACCGCTCGCCGACAAGTTTCATCGCATCCAGACATTTCGGCCGGGTCAGGCGACCACCACCTATCCCTGCCAGTTGGTCGGCAATAACCCCAGCTCCCAGTTTCTGATCGCAACCTTTGGCACGACGGCCTGCGGCCCGGGCAGCACTGGCGAGTCCGTCTTTCCACTGGGACTCGTGGTGCCGGGAGACAAAGGCATCCAGCCCGGCTTGACCCAAACTTATTACAAGTCGTTCGCCCCGCGCATCGGGCTCGCCTGGAGTCCGAGCTCGTCAACCGGATGGCTCGCCAAGCTTACAGGTGGGCCCGGCAGGACCAGCATCCGCACCGGCTTCGGACTCTTTTACAATCCTATCGAGCAACTCGTGCTTGAGCAGTTCAGCGCCGAGCCGCCGTTTGGGGGTAGTTCATCGCTTTCCTCGACTCTGTTCAACACGCCGTTTGAATCTCAGAATGGGACGATTAATCCCAATCCGTTCCATGGCATCCTGAGTCCGCCGCCGGGACAGCAGACCGACTGGTCGCTCTTCCGGCCCATCCTGCTCTTCGGCCAGTTCCTGCCCCACCTGCGTTCGCAGTACTCCGAACAGTACAACCTCACCGTGCAGCGGGAAATCGGCAAGGACATGGTGCTTCAGGTCGCCTACGTCGGCTCCGAGGGACACCGCCTGCTGGTGACCCACGACCTGAATTACAGCAACGCTCAAACCTGCCTCGACCTCAACACCGTGCTCGGAGCCGGGACTTGCGGACCATTCGGCGAAGACTCCCAGTTCATCATTCCGGCCGGAGCGATTCCCGCCGGGTTCACGTTCCACCTGCCCTACGGCTCCGTCCCCACCGTAACGGGCCCCAACGCCAATCCGATTACGCTGGTCGGCTTGCGTCAGTACTCATCGCCCTTTTGCCAACCGACCAACCCCAATCCTGCGACCAACGGCTGCCCGCCCGACGGCGTTCCCGTGTTTGGCAGCATCTTCGCCCAGGACACCATTGGCAACTCGAACTACAATTCGCTGCAGGTCAGCGTGGAAAAGCATTTTTCCAAGGGACTCCAGTTCCAGGGCGCTTATACGTGGAGCAAGTCGTTCGACTACGGATCGAGTTTCGAGGACAGCCTGGATCCCCTCAACTTCGCCCGCAGCTACTCGCTCTCCCAGTTCGACGCCCGCCATCGCTTCGTTCTCAGCTACGACTGGCAATTGCCGGTTCCCAAGCTGGAAGGGATCTCGGGCAAGCTCGCAGACGGCTGGTCCCTTTCCGGCATCACAACGTTCCAGAGCGGCTTCCCCATTCGTATCACCGATTCCGCCGACAACGAGCTCCAGAACAGCTTTGACTTCCTCACACCCGGCGAGCCCGATCTGGTCGGCAAGTTCCGTCGCCTGGACCCGCGCGGCCCCGGTCACCTGGCCTTTGACCCCACGGCGTTTGCCGCGCCGGCCCAGCTCGGCGTCATCGGCAGTTCGCCCCGCACGATCTGCTGCGGGCCCGGCATCAACAACTTTGACATCGCGTTCCTGAAGGACACGCCGGTCACAGAGAAAACCCGGATGCAGTTCCGGGCGGAGTTTTTCAATGCCTTCAATCACGCCCAGTTCGTGAATCCGGCGCCCTCGGGCGGCGTAGCCGCGTCAGACTTCAACTCCAGCCAGTTCGGGACCGTCGTCCGCGCCCGCGACCCGCGGTTGATTCAATTTGCGCTCAAGTTTATCTTCTAGGAGTTTTGAAAAACGTTTCGAAGATTGCCATTCTGAGCGGAGCGAAGAATCTGCTTTGCCACACCAAGCCTAAGAGATTCTTCGTCGGTCGCCGCGGCGACGCTCCTCAGAATGACAGCCCCACTGAAATGAGCTGCTCTGACTGGAGAATGTCATGTATGAAGCACTCCGCCAAGAAATCACGACCTTCGAAAAGCGTACGCCGGGCTCGCTGAAGGCGCATCAGCGGGCCCTGCACAGCCTGCCGCTCGGCGTGGGCAGCAACTTCCGCATCTACGACCCTTACCCCATCTTCGTCCGCGACGCCCTCGGCGGCCGCCTGCACGACGTCGACGGCAATGAGTACCTCGACTTTAACCTCTGCTTCGGCGCACTGATGGCCGGACACTGTCACCCCGCTGTCGTCCGCGCCGCCGAAGCGCGCCTCAAGACCGGAACCATGTTCGGCATGCCGCACGAACTCGAAGCGGAGCTGGCCGAGGAGATTTGCGCCCGCTTCCCGGTGGACCAGGTGCGCTTCGGCAACAGCGGCACGGAAGCCACCATGCACGCGATTCGCTTGGCGCGCGGCGTGACCGGCCGCGACCGCATCATCAAGCTCGAAGGCGGCTACCACGGCGTCCACGATTCGGTCATGGTGAGCGTCAAGCCCAAAGCGCCCCAGTTCGGCGACCCTGAATCGCCCACGCCGGTCGCCGCGAGCGCCGGAGTGCCCGCCGCGACGGTCCAGAACACACTCGTTGCGTCGTTCAACAACCTACCGGCGGTCGAGCGCCTCTTCCAGCGGCACCCCAAGGACGTGGCCGCGCTCATCCTCGAGCCCATCATGATGAACGTGGGCATCTGCATGCCGGAGGAAGGATACCTCGCGGGCCTGCGTGAACTCTGCACGCGCTATGGCGCGCTTTTGATCTTCGACGAAGTGAAGACCGGTGCCAAACTCGCCCGCGGCGGCGCCTGCGAATACTTCGGCGTGACGCCGGATCTCATCTGCCTCGCCAAGTCCATCGGCGGCGGATTCCCGCTCGCCGCTTACGCTGCCCGCAAGGAAGTGATGGACCCCATCGCGCAGCACAAAGTCTTCCACGCTGGCACCTACAACACCAACCCGCTGGTGATGGCCGTCGGGATCGCCACTTTCCGCGAAGTGCTGACGCCCGCGGCCTACGAGCACATCAATTGGCTCAACAAGAGGCTGGTGGACGGTCACAACCGCATCATCAAGAAGGAGGGCGTGGCGGCCTACTGCATCGGCGCCGGCGCCAATGGCGCCGTGATGCTCTACCCGAAAACCGTGCGCAATTACCGCGACTGGCTGGCGATTGACGTCGATTTGTGGAAGCACTACTGGTTTGGCATGGTCAACCGCGGCGTCCTCTGCCAGGCGCACTGGTGGGACGAGCAGTGGACGATTTCTGTAGCCCACACCGAAGCCGACATTGACCGTCATCTCGAAGCTTTCGCCGAGGTCGCGCCGGCGCTCGCGCACGCCCAGCACGAACGCGCCGCGGTGGGTGCCGCACATTGAAGATTGACGATTGAAGATTGATGATTGCCAACGCAAAGGCCGAGGATGGGTAGTTACGACGGCTTATGAATGAACCTAATCATCAATCTCCAATCACCAATCCTCAATCTCCCTCCCTTCGCCGTGCTCTCGGGCGACGCGACCTGGTGCTGCTCTTCGTCGTCGCCGTCTTCAACTTGAACGTCGTTCCTTCGATCGCGGCGAACGGCGGCGTCACCGTCTGGCTGTGGATCATCTCGCTTCTGCTCTTCTTCCTGCCGCAAGGCGTAGCGGTGATTGAGCTCGCCGGCCGCTTTCCCGGCGAAGGCGGAGTCTACCTCTGGGCCAAGGAAGTTTTCGGCGACTTCCACGGATTTTTCTCCGGCTGGTGCTACTGGACGAACAACATGATGTACGTGCCGACCGTGATGCTCTATTTCGTCGGCGTGTCGGTTTTCACGCTCGGTCCTGGCCACGCCTCGCTTGCCGACAACAAAGCGTTCACTGTCACCGCCTCGCTCTTGTTGCTGGCGCTGATCGTGGCGCTCAACATCGTCGGACTCGGCGTCGGCAAGTGGATCAACAACGTGGGCAGCATCGGCACCGGCATCGCCGCCCTCGTGTTGATTGGTCTCGGCGTCGCCGTTGCCTTGCGCTTTGGAACGGCTTTGACCGCGGCCGACTTCCGCATTCCCGCCAACCCCCGCTTCGTGCTCAATTCTTTTGGAGTAATCTGCTTCGGACTGGTCGGCCTGGAACTGGCCTCCGTGATGGGCGACGAAATCAGGGATCCCGAGCGCACTCTTCCCGGCGCCGTCGCCTGGGGAGGCGTGATTTCGGGCGCGCTCTACATCGCCGTCACGCTCACGCTGCTCGTGGCCGTCAGCAAGGACAACATCAACGTCCTCGAAGGCGTCGTGCAGGCGGTGAGTCACATGGCCGGGCGCTTGGGCGGAGCAGGCAGCGGCTGGTCTCGCGGGATTGTCCCGGTGTTTGCCCTGATGCTCAGCCTCTCGATTGCCGGCATCGGCTCGGCGTGGCTCGCCGGCTCAGCGCGGATTCCTTTCGTCGCCGGACTCGACCGCTGCCTGCCGCAATGGCTCGGCAAGGTCCACCCGCGCTACGGCACGCCGTACGCGGCGCTCGCAGTGCACGGCACGGTCTCCGCGATTCTCGTTCTCGTCAACTTCCTCGGCTCGGGCGTCCAGGAGACTTTTCAGCGACTGCTGTCGCTTGCGGTGGTCCTCCAGTTGGTGCCGTTTCTCTATATGTTCGGCGCCTTGCTCAAAATTGCGTTCGACCCGGCAGCCGCGAGAGGCCGCTATAGCAAACGCGTCCTGAAGCTGGCCGGCGCGAGCGGCCTCGTGATGACGAGTCTCGGCATGGCCTTCGCGTTCTCCCCGGCGCGACAGATCACGTCGCTGCTGTCGTACGAAATCTGGATGGTCGGGGGGACCGGCTTTTTTGTCGGCCTCGCCGTATTCTTCTTTTATGTTTACGCCCGGAGACCCGCGAGATCACGACCAAGTGTCGGGGCACCGTAGGGGCGGGTTTAGCAGGATGCTGAAAAACCTACCAAACTGTCATCCTGAGGAGGTCGCCGCGACGACCGACGAAGGATCTCGGTATTTGCTTGATTCAAAAAATGCCAGGATTCTTCGGTCGCCGCGGCGACTCAGAATGACACGATCATGGGACACTGGAGGGTGACTCCATGAAACGCTATCGCATGTACATCAACGGTGAATGGGTGGAAAGCGCCGCGGGGAGCTACTTCCCGGTCTACGACCCTTCCACCGAGGAGATCATTGCCGAAGTGCCCGAGGCCAATGCTGCCGACGTGGACCGCGCCGTCCAGGCCGCCCGCGCCGCCTTCGATTTCGGTCCCTGGCCCTCGACCACCGCCCAGGAGCGCGGTCGGATTCTCTTCCGCCTCGCCGAGCGTGTCCGCAAAGAAGCGGCCATGCTGGCCGAGCTTGAATCGCGCAACTGCGGCAAGCCGATCGTGGAATCCGAGTTCGACATCAACGACGTGGCCACCTGTTTCGAGTACTACGGCGGCCTCGCCACCAAGGTCTTGGGCCACGTCAATCCAGTGCCCGACAACGCCCTGAGCCTCACGCTCAAGGAAGCCGTGGGCGTTGCGGCGCAAATCATTCCGTGGAATTATCCCCTGTTGATGGCCGCCTGGAAACTCGCGCCCGCCCTCGCCGCCGGGTGTACTTGCGTGTTGAAGCCGGCGGAGCAGACCCCGCTCACCGCGCTCGAAATGGCCGCCTGGTTCGCCGAAGTCGGATTGCCGCCCGGCGTGGTGAACGTCATCACCGGCTTTGGCGAGACGGCCGGCGCGCCGCTTGTCCAGCATCCCGAAGTCAACAAGGTCGCCTTCACGGGCAGCGCCATGGTGGGCAAACAGATCGTCAAGATGGCCGCCGACACCGTGAAGCGCATCACACTCGAGCTCGGCGGCAAGTCGCCCAACATTTTCTTCGCCGATTCCGATTTCGAAGCGGCGGTGGATGGCGCGCTGTTCGGCGTCTTCATCAACCAGGGCGAGGTGTGCTCGGCGGGAAGCCGGATTCTCGTTGACCGCACCATTTATCCGCGCTTCGTCGAGGCCATGACTGAGAAAACGAAGCGCATCACACTCGGCGCGCCCCTCGATCGCGCCACCAAAATGGGACCGCTCGTGAGTAAAGAGCAATATGACCGTGTGCGCTCTTACCTGGAGGTGGGAAAGAACGAAGCGCGCGTCGCCATCGGCGGCGGGCGGCCTGCCGGCCTCGATCGAGGCTACTACGTTGAGCCTACCGTATTCTACGACGCCTCTAACAGCGCCCGCATCGCGCGCGAAGAAATCTTCGGCCCTGTCGCCACCGTCATTCCGTTCGCCGACGAGAGCGAGGCCATCCGCATCGCTAACGACACGCCTTACGGCCTCGCCGCCGCCGTCTGGTCGCGCGACATCTTTCGCGCCTTCCGCGTGGTCAAGGCGCTGCGCGCCGGAGTCGTCTGGGTGAACCACATGCAGCCGACTTACGTTGAGGCTCCCTGGGGCGGCTACAAGCAGTCCGGCTTCGGCCGCGAGCTGGGTCCGTGGGGGATTGAGGAGTATCTGGAGACCAAGCAGGTGTATGTCAATTTGAACGAGCAGCCCATTGGTTGGTACTAGGATTGAAGAGTGATGATCGAAGATTGATCTCGTGCACGCGCAACATTGCCGTAAATATGCCGTGCGCAGGACTAAAGGAGCGGTGAAAGCGGTGGCAACTTCAGCCCATTGCCCACTCTGCCAGCTTGAGGCAGAGCTCGAGAACAGCCGTTCACGCACCTTTCCTTTCAATTGCCGGAGATGTGGGAAGTTTGAGATCACCGAGGAGGCAGCCGGTGTACCAGATGAGCTCCGACCGTACCTCTCGAGTGCAACTCGGCAAGCAAGTGAAAGTGGCCGGCGATTGAAGATCACTACAACGAACGCTCGCGATCTTGCCGAGTCCCACCGTCGGACGACGGTGACGGAAAGGTTAGATAAGCTACTCGCTGTACTAGCCAGGAAGGCGAAGTCTCCAGGTACCCCGTCGGTCCTGTCTCTGGGATTCGATTACCCCCTCGTCGACGCTCACGATGAGAGGGAATTAGGGGCGTATCTCGGCTACCTCCAAGAAAAAGGTATCCTCCGAGAGGTGGGAATCCCAAGCGGAGTCGCCTACCTGATCACAATTGACGGCTGGCGAATGATCGAGCCCACTGTCAGACCTGGGGGTGAGCCAGGCCGCTGCTTTGTAGCGTCGTGGCTTGACGACCAAATGGATGAGCCCTACCGGACCGGAATCGACCCTGCCGTTAGAGCCTGCGGTTACACTCCCGTCTGGATGAAGGACATACCCGAGAACAAGGGAATCACGGACCGCATTCTTAGCGAAATCCGCCGCGCCGAGTTCCTCGTTGCAGACTTCACGGGTCAGCGCCAAAGCGTGTATTTTGAGGCTGGTTTCGCACGCGGTCTAGGGCGGGAAGTCATCTGGTGCTGCCGAGAGGACGATCTTAGCCATGTTCATTTTGATACAAGGCATCTCGGTCATGTGGCGTGGAAGGACCCTGATGACCTACGGCGCAAACTTGAAGAAAGCATCCGGGCTAATATCGTCAAACCGGCCTGAGGCAGCGGAAGGTTGAATCGCGGAGCTCGAAATCGGCTCATTTCTGAGGTGACGTAAGAAAGGTCGTGAATATTGCCAAGCATCGAATTAAAAACCGAGATTCCGGGCCCTCGTTCCCGCGATTTCATGAAGCGTCGGGAGATGGCGGTCCCGCGCGGGCACTCCAACATCACGCCGATCTTCATTGCCCGCGCTGAAGGCGCCGTCCTCGAAGACGTGGACGGTAATCGCTTCCTCGACTTCGCCGGCGGCATCGGCTGTCTGAACGTCGGGCATCGCGCGCCAGCCGTGTGCGCGGCGATTCGCGCCCAGCTCGACCGTTACTTGCACCTGTGTTTCAGCGTCACGCCGTACGAAAGCTACGTGCGGCTCGCGGAGCGGCTGAACCAACTCACGCCCGGGAAGTTCGCCAAGAAGACGCTGCTTGTGAACAGCGGCGCCGAGGCGGTGGAGAACGCCGTAAAATTTGCGCGCGCTTACACCCGCCGCCCCGCGGTCATCTGCTTCGAAGACGCCTTCCATGGCCGCACGTTGCTCGCGATGTCGCTCACCAGCAAAACGCATCCTTACAAAGCCGGGTTCGAGCCCTTTGCGAGCGACATCTATCGCATCCCTTACGCCTATTGCTACCGCTGCGCCTATTCGCTGCGCTATCCCGAATGCGGCGTGTTCTGCGCGCATCACCTGGGGGACACATTCAAGCGCGTGGTGGCGGCGGAATCCGTCGCGGCAGTCGTGGCGGAGCCGGTGCTTGGCGAGGGCGGCTTCGTCGCGCCGCCGCGCGAGTTCTTCCAGATTCTTCAGGAGACCTGCCGCCGTCACGGCATCGTCTTCATCGCCGACGAAGTGCAGACCGGATTCGGACGCACCGGCGCGCTCTTTGCCTGCGAGCGCTACGGCATCGAGCCGGACATCCTGGTGATGGCGAAGTCGCTCGGCGGAGGACTGCCGATCTCGGCGGTCACCGGTCGCGCCGAGATCATGGACGCGCCGGGGCCGGGCGCGGTGGGTGGAACGTTTGGAGGGAATCCCTTGGCGTGCGAAGCTGCGCTTGCCGTGCTCGACATTTTCGAGCATGAGAATCTGGCGGCGCGCGCGGACGCGCTTGGAGCACGCTTCGAAGCCCGCGCCCACGAGTGGCAGGAGCGCTGGCCGCTCATCGGCGACGTGCGCGGCCTGGGCGCCATGCGCGCCATCGAGCTTGTGCGCTCCCGTGAGACGCGCGAGCCTGCCGACAACGAGACCAAAGCCGTCGTGCGGCACTGTTACGAGCACGGCCTCATCGTGCTCTCGACCGGGTCTTACAACAACGTCATTCGGCTGCTGGTTCCGCTGGTGATCGCAGACGCCCAGTTCGAGGAAGGGCTCAGCGTCCTGGAGTCGGCACTCGAGTCGGTTGCGGGAGCTTTCCCTCACACAGCTAGGCTAGCTGTCTAGCCTCTAGACATTTCTCCGATGTCGCCACCCTGGCCGAAGCGGTTACGGCGCGGCGCGCCCCAGTGCCGGCTCGTGGGCAATCTCCACGTCGCGCAACGCCGCTGCCTCTTCCCGAATCATTCGAATCGGATAGACCCATTCGAGCAGCGGCGTGGTCATGAAGGTGGTCACGAGCGCCATAAGAACCATCATCGAAAATAGCGCGGGAGAGATGACGCCGATGTCGAGCCCAATGTTGAGAATGACCAGTTCCATCAGGCCGCGCGTGTTCATCAGGATGCCCAATCCAGCGGACTCACGCCAGCCGCCCCCGGCGAATCGCGCGGCAATCATCGAGCCGCCCAGCTTGCCGACGATGGCCACAAGAATGATGGCGAGGCAGAAGACCCACATCCTGGAACCGTGGATGAGACGAATGCTGGTGCGGAGACCGGTGAAGGCGAAGAAGAGTGGAAGCAGGACGACGACCGTAGTGGCCTCAAACTTGTCCAGAAGGTAACGGACAAATTTCTTGCCCTTGGGCATGATGACGCCGGCGAGAAACGAGCCGAACAGGAGATGGATTCCCAGGCGCTCCGTGATCACCGCCGAAGCGAGCGCGACCATGACGATGAGTGCCAGCTTGTTCTCGCTAAGATAACCCTGCTCCCGGCAGGACTTTCCCAATCCGCGCAGCAGAGGCCTTACGCCGTAGAGCATGATCAACAGGAACGCCACCGAACCACCCAGCGTGAGCCACAGAGGCGTGGACGCCGCCTGGTGGGCGCGCACCAGCACCACGATATAGGCGAGGATGCACCATCCTGTCGCATCGTCCACGGCGGCGCAGGCAATGGCGAGCGCCCCCAGCTTGGTCCCGAGCATGTCACGGTCGGTCAGAATGCGCGCCAGCACCGGGAAGGCGGTGATGCTCATCGCCGCGCCCATGAAGAGCGCGAATCCCGTGAAGCCGACGCCGTCGTCCGACAGACGCGGATAAAGCAGCAAGGCGAGACAGGCGCCCAAGACGAAAGGCGCAATGATGCTGACGTGACTGGTGAGCACGGCGGTGTGCCCGTGCTCTTTCAAAGCTTTCGGATCCAGAGCAACACCCACCAGGAACATGTAGATCACCACTCCCACCTGGCTCAGAGCGTTCAGGTAGACAAGACTCGACGGTGGAAACAGGAGGGTGGAGAAGTGTGGGGCCACCCAGCCCAGCAACGACGGACCCAGCATGATGCCCGCGAACATCTCGCCGATCACCTTGGGTTGCTGCATCTTCTGAAACAGCAGGGCGACGGCGCGCGAGGCTGCAATCACCACAGCAATCTGCAGAATGAGGGTGACCAAGCTCAGCATTTACCGGCCGCCTCCGCTGGCCTGCCGGACGGCGTGGAATGAAACCGGCGCACACGATGCGCAGCCACTAATCCCCAGCGTGCCCGTGAGCACCCGATTCTTGCCTTGCGTGCTGACCGTGGCGGCTAGGTAGATAGCCTGTGGGTCCGCGCAGGTCCTGCTTGGCGAACTCAGCGGTTCAGCCCCGCCCATCGCGAGCGTGGTCCTGTTGAGGGTTCCAACAACGGTGGTCTTCTGTGAGTTGTTGAGAGTGAAGACGAGGTTGGCGCCTGATTGAGAGATGCTCAAGAAAGGCTGATTTATACTCGACAACAATTCCCGGCAGGGCGCTTCTGTGAGAGTTCTGAAATCCGCCTGCAGATTCCACGAGCCGCCAACCGAAATGGGCGCGGCAAGGCGGCGCCCCACTCGCAGAACCCCTAATAGGCCCAGAAGCGGTACGCCCACGAGGCCCAGATACACGGCCACCAGCTTGCGCCTAGGCATCCACGGCTCTCCCCTAAAGACGCTTTGGGCCACATCCGGAGAGGAGAGTAGCCCGGTCCTGCCCGCGGCCTGCGCCTAGAAAAGCGGTCTGAAATCTCCCGTCAAGTCACCCAGGAGTTTGTGCCACGGATGATTCGGCCGCTGCTCCACTTCGTTGACGATCCTCGCCATCTCGGCCAGAACCGGCGGCCGGGTTTCCTCGTAAAGGTCGCCTTGCAGCAGCGCCAGAACATCGAGCCGGTATCGCGGGTCCTGCACGAAGGCCGTAAACAGCACGTTCAGCCGGTAGTAGAGCGAGATGAACTCGTACCAGTTTTTCGTGC
This sequence comes from Terriglobia bacterium, assembly GCA_035934405.1. GTDB lineage: Bacteria > Acidobacteriota > Terriglobia > UBA7540 > UBA7540 > DASYXW01. The sequence continues at coordinate 6,681 of DASYXW010000009.1, read as the reverse complement.
CCCGCCGGATCAGCGTGACGTAGTCGTCGAACTTGTTCATCGTGAACGGGCCGCCCTGCTCCATGCCCTTGATGATGTCGGCGCTCGCGAACTTGGCGCAGGTGAGCGCGATGCTCACTCCGCTCGAGAAAATGGGATCCACAAAGCGCGCCGCGTCACCGATCATGACGAAGCCGTCGCCGCTGATTTGGGTCATGCCGTAGCTGTAGTCGCCCTCGTCTTTGATGGGCCTGACCTGCTTCGACTGCTTCAGCGCCTCAAGGAGTTCCGGCCGCGAGCCGATGGCATCCCAGAAGAATTTCTCGCGCGACTGCTTGGACTTTTCAAAGTTCTTCTTCTGTGTCACCACGCCGATGCTAGTGACGGTCTCGCTTACCGGAATCTGCCAAAGCCAGGTGTTCGTCACCGGCAGGAAGTGAATGAAAATGTAGTCGCCGTATATCTTCTTCTTGGCCAGCGCCAGCCGGTCGTAACCGTCAAACCAGGCGTGCATGGCGTACTGGTTGAAGATGGGATCGGGCTTCTTGAATTTCAACTGATTGCCCAGCAGAGTGTGGCGGCCGGAAGCGTCCACCACCACCCGAACGTTCATGTGCTGGTCCTTCTTGCCGTTGGAATAGTTGATTCGCGGCGACGCCGGATCCGAGAAGTCCACGTTGTGCACCTTGATGCCTTCGTGGACCTCGGCGCCGAGCTGATGGGCGTGCTCGAGCAGCGCCTGGTCAAACCTGCCCCGGTCCACGTGCCAGGTGTAGATGCGGTCCACGCCGGCCTGCTGGCGCTCTTCGAAGCGCACGTTGGCCTGGCAGTCGGGCGACAGTCCGTCGAAGTCCACGTCGTAGAGCCCGCCGCCGCCGGCCGTCCACACCGCGCCGTACTTGCGGACGAAGCCGCAGCCGTCCATCTTGTCGATGAAACCGATTTCCTTCAAAACCCGGTTGGACGAAGGAACCAGCGATTCGCCCACGTGCGGGCGCGGAAAAAGTTCGCGCTCGAGCACCACGCACTTCAACCCCGCCTTCGCCAGATATGCCGCCATCGAGGAGCCCGCCGGGCCTCCGCCGATGATTCCCACCTCGTAATCATGTCCCACTTCTCGCCTCCTGTTGGTTTGGTAAAATCTTCATTGCGCCGGGCCGCATCGGCTTATTGCTCGTCGGCCGATGGCCCGTAAATGGCCGGCACCTTGCCGCCCATGGGTCGGATGTAGGCGCTGAGCTGGCCGCGGTGATGGATGGTGTCAAAAAAAGTCCCCCACATCATATCGCCGAAGGACTCTTCCATCGCCTTTGTGCCGTTGACGAAGAACGTAATTTTCTTCGCCCAGGCTTCGTCATCGAACTTGCGAAACCGGTCCAGGACCTGTTGGTTCGACAGTTGCAGAGCGATCACGATATCCTGCAGGCTGGCGGGCGGCTTGGGTTCGTTCCAGTCCACCTTTCCGTAGTCAAACATCTCCACGGCGGTCTGCGCCTCGTATGCCAGCAGCGACGCGAGTTCCCCCGCCGATCGGGAGCGCGCGTGCGGACGGTAATCGAGCTTATCGGCGGGCAGGGCGCGCACCACCTTCAGCGTCACCGGCCGTTCCGTCTCCCATCTCGACATAAAGAATTCTCGATCGGTCACCGTTACCTCCGTGGAATTGCCCCGCAGCCAAAAGCCCCGCACGGGCCGCGTGCTACCCAGGTCTCCCTAACCTTCCCGTCTCACGCCGCTGACCCCGCGACGGCCTCGAAGGCTCGCGGCCTCTAAATCGCTGCATGAGCGGGTCGAGAAGCAGGTTCAGGCTGGCCAAACTGAAGCGCTCAAAGTTGTGAGAAACATCAAATGTAGCGCCGTGGGCCACAATTGTCAAGGCACTAACTGGATATCACCAGAATGATTAACCCACGCCGGAACTTCACGAGCCACTCGACCGTCCAGCCTATGCCGGCTTCTTTTCCAGCTTGCCCGCAACGAATCGATCGATTTGATTGATGCTCTCAAAGCTTTCGTTGGTGATCTCATCGTCGGCAACCTTCAAACGAAACGTGTCCTCGAGGAATGAGACGAGCTTGAAAATGCCCAGAGAATCGATGACGCCGTTCGAGGTCAGCGATTCGTCATCGGTCACCACGTCCAGCCCCTTTCTCTGAGCGATGTCCGTGACAAACTGGCGGATCTGATCCTTGGCTGTTTCCGGCATTGTATTTCTCTCCCGTCAAGATTTGACTGTCATTCTGAGCGAAGCGAAGAATCTGCTTTATGTCGTATTTTGCAAACCCTCACGAGCGCGCCGCGCCCGACTCCGCCACCAGCCGCACCCGGTCAATCTTTCCGGTTGAGGTCTTCGGCAGACTCTCGCGCAGCTCAACGAGTTCCGGAATCATGTACCTCGGCACGCGCGACGCGCAGTGTTGCTGCAGGTCGAGCGCCGTGATGGGGTCCCCGTTGTGGGGCGCCACCACCGCTTTGATCCGGTTGCCCACTTCGTCGTCCGGAAGCGCGATGGCGGCTGCCTCCCGCACGCCTGGATGACTCAAGATCGCCGCCTCGATTTCCCCCAGCTCGATGCGGTACCCGCGGCTCTTGATTTGGTTGTCGCGGCGGCCGATAAAATCGTAATCGCCGTCCTCGCGCAGCGTCACCAGGTCGCCCGTGCGGTACGCCTTCTCGTCGAAGTGCGGCTGGAAGCGGTTCGGAACCACCATCTTCGCCGTCTTTTCCGCGTCGCCCCAGTAGCCCGGCGTCACCGCCGGTCCCCGAACGTAGAGTTCCCCCGTCTCGCCCGGTGTGGTCACGCGCTCGTCACGGTCGTTTACCGCAAACACTTCCGTGTTGGCGCAGGCGCGGCCGATCGGCAATCGTTCCATCTGCGGCAGGCGGGCGCGGTCCACGCGATACCAGGTGCAGACGTTGGTCTCGGTCGGGCCGTAGAGGTTGTAAAGCTCAACGTGGGGAATCATCCCGGCAAGCTGCTTGAGGTACTTCATCGGGAAGACTTCGCCGGCAAAGAGGATCGTGCGCAGGTGGTGGAGATCGCGCGACGCGAGGCTGCCGTGCAGCACCAGGTGCACCAGCGCCGAGGGCACGCAGTAGGTGACGCTGATTTCTTTTGCTTCAAGAAACTTGCCCAGGGTCGCGGGAAACAGCAGAGCGTCATCCGGAATCATGTAGAGCGTGGCGCCGGCTTCGAGCGTGTTGTAAACGTCGAACACCGAAAGGTCGAAGTGCAACGGCGCGTGACCCGTCAGGCGGTCGTCCGGCCGGATGCGAAATTCCTCCGCGCACCACTCGATGAACGTCAGGGCGTTCGCGTGCGACAACATCACACCCTTAGGACGGCCCGTCGACCCGGAGGTGTACAGAATGTACGCCAAGTCGGTCGTCGTCGGCTGGAAGTCCGCCGGCGGCCGCGAAACCGGCAGGCCCGAAACAGAGTTCCAGGGAATGACATCCCCGCCGCCGCTCGGGCCGGCCGGGCCAGTCGGAATGGTACCGTTTTCCGCCCCTGCCGCTTCGGCCTCGGTCAGTACGCTGAACTCGACCGTTCTCGTGTCCGCGTGCGCCAGAGCCTTCAGGCGGTCGAGCGTGGTCACCAGACCCTTCATGGCGCAGTTCGAGATGATGTAACCGATTCGCGACGCCGGCTGCGCCGGGTCGAGCGGCACATACACCCCACCCGCCTTCATCACGCCCAACATGCACGCCAGCGACTCGATAGACTTCGGGAAGTACAACCCGACGCGGTCGCCCTTTTTCACTCCGCGCTCGCGGAACAGGTGCGCAAGTTGGTTCGACCGCTCTTCGAGCTCGCGGTAGCTGAGCGTCTTGCCGCGTGCCCACACCGCGGTCTTCTCCGGGAATCTTTCGACGCTCTTGGTCAGGAGTTGCGTAAGGTGATATGCCATCGTTCCATTCCATCGACTGTCGCGCCGTCAGGAAGTCAGCGGTCAGAAGATACACAATTTTCTTCTGACTTCTGACTCCTGTCTTCTGTCTTCTGCAGTTCTCACAACCCTTGCAATCCCGCAATAATCATCTTCTGGATCTCCGTCGTCCCGGAGTAAATCTTTCCCGCGATGGCGTCGCGCAGCTCGCGCTCGATCTGGTACTCGGTCATGTAGCCATAGCCGCCGTAAATCTGAATCGCGTCCAGACACTGCTGGATGCAGGCGTCAGCCACGTAGGCCTTCGAGATCGAGGCCTCGCGCAGCGAGCGCCTGCCCTGGCTCTTCATCCAGGCGGCCTTGTAGAGCACCAGGCGCGCCGTCTCGAGGCGAATATCCATCTCCGCCACTTTGTTGGCAATCGCCGAGAACTTGCCGATGGGCTGGCCGAACTGCCGCCGGTCGGTGGCGTAGTCCGCCGAGGTTTCCAGCAGCCGCTGCATCACCCCGAGGTGGCTGGCCATGATGCAGATCCGTTCCCACTCCATCGAGGCCGTGAACATCGAGACCCCGGAGCCTTCCTTGCCCAGCAGGTTCCCGACCGGCACTTCGCAATCCTGGAGCGAGCACTCTGACATCGGTGACGTCCGCAAGCCCATTTTGTGCAGCTTCTTGCTGATGGTGAAGCCGGGCGTGCCTTTGTCCACGATGAAGGCCGACACGCCCGCCTGGCCCTTGGAGGGGTCCACGTTGGCGAACACAATAATCACATCGGCCACTGGCGCGTTGGTCGTGAAGGTCTTGGAGCCGTTGATAATATATCGGTCTCCCTTGCGCTCGGCCCGCGCCTTGAGACTGAAAGCGTCGGAGCCCGACGACGGTTCCGTCATGGCGTGGATGCCCACCCATTCGCCGCTCACCAGCTTCGGCAAGTACTTCCGCTTTTGTTCTTCAGTTCCGAAGTGCAGAAAGGGGATTTCGCAGGCCCACATGTGGGCGTTGATCGAGAAAATCAGACCGTTGTCGCGGCACCCGTACCCCAGCGCCTCAAGACCGCACGCCGTGGTCAGCGCGTCGGCGCCGCCGCCGCCATACTCGGGCGGGATCGGCAGCCCCTGAATGCCGAACTGACCGCACTTCTTCCAGCCCTCCCACGAGAACTGCTCCTCGTGGTCGGCGGCGATCATGTCGTAATTCAGTTCCTGCTTCGCAAACTCGATGACCGACTTGCGGAAAGCCGCTTGTTCTTCGCTCCAGGCAAAATCCAAAAAGTCACCCCTTAACGTTGCTCGAGTCTTTGCTTGCGCCTTAGCGCCTTGGCGAGAGCATGCTCTTCTCTCGGCTTACGACCTAATTGGTGGCAAAAGCGTCTCACGCAAAGGCGCCAAGGAAACAGCAGAGTTTGCTTTGCGCCTTAGCACCTTGGCGAGAGCATGCTCTTAATTCTTCTTGACCTCGGCTTCGAGCGGAGCCTTCCCAACGGACTGCGGTGCCGGTGGCGCAACCGCGCCGTTGCCGTTCCCCGGTTTTGCCGTAGCGCCGCCATCCTGGCGGCTCCCTGCAGGATTTTTCGGCGCCACAGGTTTCGCGGCTGCCTGCATTCCGGGGGTGAACCGCTGCGGCCGCCCTCCGCGCAGCTTGATTCGCGCCGGCACGCCGACAATCGTCGTATTGTCGGCCACATCCGTGAGCACCAGGCTGTTCGGCATGATGATCACGTTGTCCCCGATCTTCATGTCGCCCACCGCCTTCGACCCCGCGCCAAAGTAGACGTTATCTCCCACCGACCGCAGGCCGCAGCCAATCAGAACGCCGCTCGCCACCGTGCAGTTCGAGCCCATCTTCACCTTGCCGATGTTGACGGCCGATGGCGAGTGAATTACCAGTCCGGGACCGATCTCAGCCGAAGGGACGATGTAAATGCCGCACCACATCAGGGTCCAGCGCCGCAGAAACGCCGCCACCAGCATCAGCAGCTCGCGCACCACCGGAATGCGCAGCTTCCGCGCCCAGTGTCCGAACCGGTAAACCAGCACGGCCGAGAACCCTATCGTCAACATGGCCTTGAGGTTCTGAGCCCACAGGTGCTGCTTCCACCAGCCGGTTTCCTGGTTCGACTCGCGGATGGCCCGGATGTCGCCGCGGACGTTCTCAAACATGCGAGGCCTTTCTGGTCTCCTGAAGCCTGAAGCGTAAGAACCTCTTTTCTGACACAGAAGCCGGCGACTGTCAAGGCTGAATTGCCCGGTCATACTTCATCAGTTAACCTCCGGCGCTCACTCATCCCGCCATCTTTCATGCCAGGACGAAGCCGGACGGGTGGCGCATACGTCCCGACGCCTTTGGTCGGGATGTATGCGATCTGTGGTACGCGGGTGCCGCATACGTCCCGACGCCTTTGGTCGGGATGTATGCGATCTGCGGTACGTCCTCATATTTCTCTTGACAAGTGATGTACCCTGTGGTACACATACCCTATCCGCCAAACTATGGACTCCACCGCCTCCAAACGACGCTACACCCTCTCCGACCGAGCTCTGGCCGCCAACCGCACCAAGCTCGTCAAAGCTCGCCGCAACCCCAACTCCCCCGCCCGCCAGCAAGCCCGGCTCCGCGGGTGGCACATACCTCGCCGCTGTTTGGCTCGCCGTGGCGGGTATGCGATTACGCGTCGCGGCGCTCTGGAGTGCGGCGGCTTGCCGCCGCTTTCCGCGAGCGAGCTTGCTCGCGGGAGGCGCAAACATCGTTTTGTGATGTCTGCGAATCACGGGTGCCGCATACGTCCCGACGCCTTTGGTCGGGATGTATGCGA
>DASYXW010000099.1:0-16548 GCA_035934405.1 Terriglobia bacterium | reverse complement strand
GGCGTGGGAGAAGAGGGCGGGGGGCCGATCTACCCTCCAGGCTCTCAACTTGACGTTGGGCCTCAGCGCAGAACGGCCTCCCCGAAACCCCGAATACCCATCGGAGACTGTTTTCTAACATCGCTGGCCAAGATACAAGCGGCAGAGCCGCCTCGGCGTCAGTCGCGGGTAGCGCAGACATGGCGCTCTCTGCCATATCTGCGGAGCAGGGCTTAAGTCGCAGACATCACAAAACGATGTCTGCGCCACTCCGGCGCTACATTGTTCCGGCGAGCTTTCCCCAGGGCTAGCGTCCTGGGCTACGACCTGCCGCCCGCTTCGCGGGCTGGCGACATTGATTGAGGTGAACCATGGCAATTGCAGTTACAGCAAGTTATCCCTACGTCCTGCAGACGTACCAGGGCGTGCCCATTCGCAAGGCGAAGCTTTCGATCACGGGCCTCACGGTGGCCGCGCCGAACGTGGTGCCGCACGGGTTGCCTTCCGCGCCCATCACTGTTTCCTACGATCCGAGCGCGGCAGGCGGCTGGGGAGAAACGCAAGCCGCCGACGCCACCAATCTCTACATCACCGTCGAGACCGGCGGGGCCACGTCCGGGACCGTGTTTGTGGAGTACTGAAAAAGGCAGAGGTCAGGGGCCAGGGATCAGGGATCAGGGTTTTAACCGACCCCGGCCCCTGAATCCTGTCCCCCTGAGTAGAGGGAACTGTGAGCTACACCACCATCGACCAAGTGGCCGGGATGTTTCCGGCGTTCAAGCGCGGGACGGCGCAACAGACGCCGCCGGACACACTTATCCAACAGTACATTGATGACGTGGCCGGCGACATCAATGCCGTGCTGAACCGCCGGTTCGGCGAGGCGATCGGCGGTTATTCGAGTTTCGCCGCCTTCACCAACGCGCTCTCCTCCGACGCCTTGAACGTGCTCGAAAAGATCAACCGTTACGGCGCGGCGGCGCAGCTTGGCCAGACGCTCTCAAGCTTCGGCGTGAGCGCGGCGCGGAACCTGGCCCAGGATTTCCACGCCCAATATGACGAGCTGATCGGGCAGTTGAACGCGCGCGACAAGGACGGCAAGCCGATGCCGGCCGGGATGTACGACCATTTGTTTGATTCCGAGGCGCGCACGGAATCGCCCCGGCCGGCGCTCGAAGGCGTTGCCGGCGGCGACCAGCCGGAAGATCAGGCGCCGGCGGATACCGGCAGCAGCCAGGTGTTTGGGAAGTTTGATAGACGGGGCACGTGAGAGCAGGGGTCAAGGGCCAGGGAAAGAAGGCAATCCCTGGTAGCAGGGGGCTCGCATTCAGCCCTGCGGCTCGGCGAGTTTCGAATTGCGTGTTCTCAATGTACGAGATTGGAAATTGGAAATTTGAGATTTGAGGCTCGAATTTCGAGTTTCGAGGTGGCGATGGTGGATTTGCAGCTCAGAGTAGACGACGCCGGGCTTCAATCGGCAATTGCCGGGCTCGGCCAAAGTATCAGCGATTGGTCGGGCGCCTGGCCCGCCGTTGCCGAAGCGGTGCACGGCATCATGCGCGAGCAGTTTGAGAGTGAGGGCGCGCGAGGGCCGCTCGGCGGTTGGACGCCGCTGAGCAAGGCATACGCGGAGCGCAAGACCAAGGAGTATCCCGGCAAGCCGCTGATGCGCGCGACTGGCCGGCTTTACGACTCGCTTGTCGGGGATTCGCCGGATGCGGTGGTTGAGACGACGGCCCGCACGCTGGTATTAGGAACCATGGTGCCGTACGCGGCGTTCAGCCGGTCGTCTGCTTCGGGTGAACGCGGCGGAGGGAACCAACCGCAGCGTGCTCTCTACGATCTGACGGAGGCTGATGCCCTGACGGTGGGCACGCCGCTTCATTCAGCGGCTCAGGCTGCAGCAAAGAGGCTGGGTTTCGGTAGCACGGCAGACAGCAAGTGAACCACAGAGACACAGAGGCACAGAGAAGAGATGCTCTTCCATGTTCCGTTCTCTACGCCTCGCGGCTTCTGGGGTTAGATCTATGGCGTACACACCCGCGTACAACGCGCTATTTGCGAAGCCGCTGCTGAATCAACTGATCGCGATCATTCAGCGCGACCAGGCCTCGGCTATCGGCATCGTGAATCCGCAGCTCGCGCCCATCAACGAGTTCCACAAGGGATCGGGGCTGCGCACGGCTTTTCCCTGGCTGACTCTGGCCGCGGACAACATCACCTTCACCGAGGACGTCCTGGGCACGCGGCAGTCACGCTCGCGGGTGTCGCTCGCGCTCGACGTGGGACAGTTCGACCAGGAGATGGCCGAGGACAACGCTCAGGACTACGCGCGTGTGCTGGACATGGTGATAACTACGGCGAGCGCGGCGGACTGGGAAACGCCGTTGCCCATCACCAACGAAACCGTGCCAGGCGGCGTCACGATGCCGTCGGCATCAGGGTCGGTGAAAGAGGTCTTTGTCGAATCGCACAGCTATGGCGTTGTGAATCTGCAGCAGATCGAGATTCCGGTGCTGCGGGTGACGCTGGCGTTGCAGTTCCACTTGGAAGAGGTGTGATGCAGGAGTCAGGAGACAGGAGACAGGAGACAGAAGACGGAGGAAAGACCCGTTTCAACTTCCGACCTCTAATTTGAGATTTGAAATTTGAGACGCGCAATTTGAGGCTGCTTCTGACTTCTGCTTTCTGATTTGAAACTTGAAATTTGAGACGCGCAATTTGAGAAACCTCTTGGTTTTGACTTCTGCCTTTGATTGGAAATTTGAAATTTAAGATTTGAAATTCGAGGACAGCGACATGGCCAGCTTCACGATTACGGTACCGGACATTCACCAGGGCACAGGGTATCTCTGGTATGGCGTGCAGGCGCCGGCAACGGGAGCACGGCTGCTGGTGGACGCGAACGGCAACCCCCAGGGAGGGACGCCGTTCGCGATGGGCGCCTCCGAAGGCGCAGCCACGTTCCACATGGAAGCCAAGATCGAGGAGATTGCGATCGACCAGGAAACCGCGCCGGTGGATGCGGTGATGACGGCGGAATCCGCCTATATCGAGTTGACGCTGAAAGAGTCGTCGCTCGGGAAGATTTCGAAGGCGCTGGCGCACGCCAGCTTCAGTTCGGGGACAGACACCGGCCTGCCCGCAGGGGCGCAGAGCTATGAGGAGATCACGGTGGGGGGGCTCGTGACGGTGCCGCAAGCCTCCGTGGCGCTGGTTTCGCCGCGGCGTGGATTCAGCGCGCCGGGCAAGTTCATGGTGGCGTGCCTCTACAACGCCTACGCCAAGGACCCGTTTCAGATCGGCTTTACGCGCACGAAAGAGGCTGTGTATAAGGTCCGATTCGACGGCCTCGCGGTCCTGAGCCGGACGCAGGGGGACCGGGTGGGGCAGTTTTACCGACAGACGTAAGAAGCAGTGGTTAGGGGCTAGTGGTTAGTGGAGGGCAGCTAGTGTTCTAGCCACTCGCCACTAGCCACTAAACACTTTTCAAAAAACAGGGGAACCGCATGGAGAATCACATTGCGAGCGCAGAAGATTTCCGTGAGGCGAACGGCCGCGGCGAGCCGGAGCGCGTGGTGCTGCCGAAACTCGGCCGCGCGGTGCTGCTGCGGCGTCCGACGCCGATGTGGTTTTTGTTTCACGGGCAATTGCCGACGTCGCTGGCGGCTCGGGCGCAGAACGGCGGGCCGGGCGCGGGAAGCGCCTTCGTTCAAACTGCGGAGGATTTGCGGGCGCTGGCGGACTGGATGGTGCCGTTGCTCCAGGAAGTGTTTGTGCAGCCGCGCCTTTCGACAAATCCCGGCCCGGGAGAGATTTCTCCGGAGTTACTCGACATGGAAGACGCCAATTTTGTGATTCGATGGGCGGTGGGGGAAATACAGGGGACAGGGGACAGGGGACAGGGGACAGGGGGTGCGGGGCCGACGAACGACCTCGGCGCCTTTCGTGACTGAACACCCGGACCAGCTTCTTCTGCTGGGGCAGGTGGCGGAGACGTGGGGATGCCGTCCCAGCGACCTGCTCGGGATTCGGGATTCGGGATTCGGGACTCGGGACCTCACGATGGCTTTGCAACTCGATCTGGCCGCGGCCGTGACGCTGTGGCGGTGGAAGGAAGAGCAGTCAAGAGTCGAAAGTTGAAGGTCGAAAGTCTTCCTTCGACTTTAGACCTTTGACCTTCGACTGTTCCAAATATGGCTAACAACACTCTCGGACTGCTGTTCGAAATCTCGGGTGACCCTTCCAAGGCGCAAGGGGCGCTGGAGCATTTTCGCACCAGCACGTCAAGCCAATTAAGTTCGGTAAAGGAAGAGTTCCGGCTGGTGCAGAAGGACGTGGCAAGCTGGGGCGGAGACTTTCAGAACCAGCTTCTCTCGGTGGGCGACGGGCTGGCGGGGCTGCGGGACATTGCCGGCCTCACTTTCGACCGGCTGGCGGAAGGCATGGGCATGAATATCGCCCTGGCGCTGGTTTACGCCAAGTCATTCAGTGCGGAGATGGACCAGGCGCTGCGGGCAACCACGGCGGCAATCGCAGGGGAGTCCGTCATTCAGGCGCTGCGTAGCATGGGACTTGGGTTCTACCTGCTGGCAGTGGGAGACACGTCAGGTTCCGCCAATGCTTTCAAGGCGGCGGCGATCTGGGGAAGCATCGGCGCGGTGGCCGGAGGCCTCAGTAGGGCGCTTCCGGGCGCCGGAACGGGGGTCAGCGGCCCTAGCTCGGCGCGAGCCGGATCCTATCAACCGGGGAGCGCCGGTGCTGGCATCGCGGGGACGACGGAAGCACTTGCCTTGGGATCGGCGGCTGCGCCGGTGGGCGGGAACGTCACCGTGCTCGTCATGGGAGAGCCGCAAGCGGCTCAATGGCTTACGCAGGTCATCAACACGGGCGTCGAGCAGCAGGACCTGCGGCTGGTGGCGAGCCACACGAAGCGTAGCGCACCGGCGGGGCACTGACGGGTGTGCACGATACGCGTGTCATATAAGTCTCGATATATCAGCATGGTGGGAGAAACCCAACTATTTACTAAAATAATACTTGACAATAAAAGTACTGGGTGTAGAATAGGATCTTAAGCAATCTTCCCGCGCAGGTTTGACCGGGTTCGGATATACCGAATCTGGAGCGCGGGTGTTTTTTGGCGTCAGATAGGTACTTAGTAGTATATACAGCAAGAGTACCAGGGTTTCCGATGGCGTATCCCAAGATCGTTTACACTGCGGGGATAGGGCCGGTAACGCTGAACTTCCAATATCCGCCGCGCCGCATGCCGGCTTACGTCTATGAGGCCACCCGTCACGACAACGTTTCAAGCGCGGGCGTGCGCGAGTCGATTTTTGAGCGCCTTGACCAGTTCGAGACGCTGGAAATGGACTGGATCTTGAGCGGCGCCGACGTCACGTCATGGTCGTCGTTCATGCAATACGCGATGAACGGGGGCCCGTTCAGTTACTACCCGGACAGCTCGCAGGCCGCATTCACGAACTATTGGTTGGAGGACACGAACTGGAACGCGGCTTACAAGAGTCCCGGCAAGTACTCGTTCAAGGTCAAGTTTCGTCAGGTGGTGTCCTGACCGCTGGCAGGTCGCCGATGATACAGGGGAATCAGAACTGGACGAACGCGCTGGCCCAGCAGCAGAAGCAGCCACTGTACGTGTTCGAAGTTCCGGACTTCGCGTTGCTCCTGGCAAGTTTTACGACGACCGCCAATGTGACGGTCGGGGGATACGGGGTGACGGAATACGGCGTGGGAGGATACGGTACTTAAGAGGTAGACGGCAGACGGTATGGCGAGCGTAGCGCAATATTATCCCGGCGACTTCTGGAGCGATGTCAAGCAGACGCTGGCGTGGCTCTATTCGCGCCAGAATGCGCCGATCGCCGGCTGGCAGGGCGACGCCACCGGCACGATGACGACAGCCCAGTTTACCGAATGCGGGATCGTCTCAACCCCGGACTTCTCCACATTCCCGCAGACTACGGTTGAGAACATCGTCATCGATCCACCACCGGGCGTCACGGCCGACGGCGCCCCCGGGCCGGATGGATTTCCAATCAACTTCTCGCCCCAGGGACTGCCGCAAGGGAACCTGCTGCTCAACACCTTCCAGAACGCCGGGCTTCAGACGGTGTCGGGCCGGTGCTTTTCCCTACTCCAGGCGCCGGCCGGCTATCGTGTCGACGTCTTCGCTCGCACGGACCAGTTCTACTACCAGGGCAGTTCGCCGCTCACGTCCCTCGGCAGCGGGACGGCCACGTGGAGCGTGCCGAACATCAATGCCGGCGCAGTCATCGCCGTGCTGTACCCCGCGACGGTCCAGCAGCCGGCCTCGGGCGCATCTTTTGCCACGCTGCCGATCGGCTGGGTGGCGCATTCCAATACCGGGGTAGGCCAGAAGCTGTCCGCGTATTTCGGCCGGGTGTATTCGAAGACGGACATCGAGTACCTACAGGAAGACAACATTCCCATCATCGTGCAGGATGGACACCATGCGCGATGTGGATCGAGCGTCATCCCAGCCGCGGGGACGATGACTCTGCACATTCTTTACAACGATCCCGTCGTCGGCCCCACACTGGTCTTCACGTCGCTTCAGAACCTCGCTGTTTACGAGGGTCTGGCGCGGTCGTTCACGGTGCCCACATCGGATCCGCTCTACGTGCCCGACGTGACTGCAACCAACTCTCCGGCGCTTCAGAACCGCAGTTTTATTTACGACGACGCCCTTTTCATTATCGCGTGCTGCCAGGCGGGAAATTTCACCGCCGCCAACAAGGCGGTCAAACAGCTCAATAACCTGCTCGATAACCCCGGCTACTTGGCATCGAAGGTGCTCGAGAACGCCGAAGACGGCTTGACAAATCGCTGGACGCCGCTGAACGGAACGGTCTCAAACGTGGCCGCCAACTCAGTGACTCCACAGGAGCCGCCCTATGGCGCCGGCAACATCATCAAGTTTCACTCGACGGCCGCGGGCGCAACCTTCACCTATGCGGGAGCGGGCTTCCCTGACAGTGCCGACACCGAGCTCAGTTTCGAGCATTATGACACTTCGCCCTCTACCAATTTCTGGACGGCGGATATCGGCGTCACTACGAACAACGGCAAAGTGACGGACATCCAGGTCAATAATAACGCGTTAGGCCCAGCGACCTACAATGCAACGACGCGGATGATCACCGTTCCCATCGGGTTCGTTGGCAACAACTGGCGAGTCAACCTACTGAATCTGACCTCTCTTGTCTCCTCGCTGGTGAGCGGTGCGACGATCACCTCAATCAACAGTTACAAAGTCACGCTGAACTACCTGGGCGACTTTTACCTGGATAACCTCAGCGTGGGCTCTCTGCAGCCGGCGAACTCACTGAGTTTTTCTTACGACACCTACTACGGCCAGATTGATCAGGCCTACATTCGCGCCGGCGCCATGGCTTGGGTCTGTTACGCCTACGCTGTTTACATGGCGATGTCGCTTGATTACTCGCCGGCGCTTTATCTCCAACGCATGCTGAATTTCCTGCTAACGCTCCAGTCGACCGCGAACGACTTGACCAACGGACTCTTTTACCTGGGCTACGGGAAATATCAGGATCCCGGGTACCAGTTCTTGCCCGGGCTGCAAACCGCGGTTTCCACGGAACACCAGGTGGACATTTACTTTGCCTTCAAACGTGCCGCGCTGGTTCTGCCGACCGCTGCCACTCAGCTTCTCAAGTCCAGTGCGGTCAGTAGCGCACAGGCGGCTGCTTTGGGTTCGACAGCGACGCAGGTTTCGTCCATCGCGGACAGCGTCCAGACCAGGGTGCTGGCGAATCTATACATCGCGCCCGGCGCGGACCCAGGACACTTCGCGCAGGGCGTGACGGGTTCCACCCTGGATACGTCGCAGGCTCTGGACGCCTCGGGCGCCTGGTCGGCGTTGCTTTGTCATGCCGTCGGGCGCGACGACCTGGCCGCACAGTGCGCACAGTTTGCCTATCAGAAGTTCTATTTGACGGGACAGACCATCGTCCTGTCGAACGGGACCACAAGCTGGAATGAAGCCTACACCCAGCAGACGCCGTTCAGTGGCTTCAAGCCATACAACGACTCGTCCGGCGGTTATTCGGGTTCACCGCTTTCGGTGTGGCAGGAAGGGACGTGGGGCATGATTCTCGCGCTCCTCGTCCTGCATGACGTTCCGGCGGTGTCGGCTTACTTCGCGAGCGTGGCCGGCAGCATCGACAATGTGCTGACCGCGCTGATTACCGACCAGCGCACGGTCCGGTCAACGACGGGCGACGGCTCGCTGCTTGGGTATTCGCTCGCGGCGCGGGCCTTACCCTACGAGTTCGAGGTTTGGCCCATGCTGTCGGGAACGGCGTGGTTCTGGATCACGGCCATGAACCCAAGCCTGCTGCTGAGCGTGGCCACGAATCCCCAGACGCTGCCCTACCTCATCACCCCAGAAGGGCAGAGCGCAAGCGCCCAGGAACTCGACGGCCACTCTTCGGT
Source organism: Terriglobia bacterium (assembly GCA_035934405.1). Taxonomy (GTDB): domain Bacteria; phylum Acidobacteriota; class Terriglobia; order UBA7540; family UBA7540; genus DASYXW01. Next base: position 8,070 of record DASYXW010000099.1, on the reverse strand, counting down.
GGCGGCGCTGCATGTCGAATCTATCGACCCCGGCGGCGTCGTCAAGGGGCTGGCGTCGCAATCGAACTTCGTGGGCAGAGTCGCGCAACTCCGCATGGGGTTCCCCGGCCAAGCGCTCGGCGACTTTGTGACGGTCGAGACGCGGCAAATTACCGCCACGGGTTTCACCGCAAATGGGAAGTTGACCATCGAGAGCGCCGACGTTCAGCGCTTCACGGCCGGCGCACAGCTCTGGCTGAACGGCGGCCCGGTCGCGTGGACCATTGGCCAGCCCTCCCCGGCGCAACCGTCGGGCGTCGCCGTCACCTCGAACGCCTTTGCCGTGAGCGATCAGAACCCGCGTTGGATCAGCGGCAATCCGCTTGATCTTTACCTGGCTGCGATGCAAAACGAGCTCGGGGTAGGCCAAGATCCCTCCGTGCCCGCGAGCGCCTGGGCGATCTACGATCCCACTCATCCAACGACCCTGATCAACCCCAACCCGTACCTCGACGTTCCAGGAATCACGGCACTGCGCGATGGTCCGTTTTCCGGCGACTGGTTCGAATTCAAGATCACCCGGCCCGTGGATGCCAAAGGGTGGCTGGAAGACCAAATCTTGAAAGTGCTGGGTCTGTATGCCATCGCGCGCGCCGACGGCCGTTTGTCGCTGAAGTCCATGAAGTCACCGCAGGCGGCAAACCCGGTGATGGCCTTCAACCAGACGAACGTCATGGGCATACCGGATTTCGCACGCCTGCCCGTTATCAATTTCCTGACGGTGCGCTTTGGCGTGGACGATTCCCAAAGGGAGACGGCGGCGCGGCAGTATGCTCAGGAAGTCACTTTCCAGCAGGCGTCGTCGGTTGCGCAGTACCGGCAGCAGTTCAAGGCACAGACGGAGGCCAACGGCCTTCGCATCGAGCGGGGCGGAATGCTGCGAGCTTTTGTGCTGGCGGACCGCGTCTTCCGGCGGCACGCCTTCGGCACGCCACAGTACCGGGTGCGCACGCAACTCGCAACCTTGCCGGTCGAGCTGGGTGACTTTGTGTGGCTGAACCACCCGCTCGTACCGGATCTTTCCACCGGCCAGGTGGGGCTCACGAACGTCGTCTGTGAGGTCGTTGAACGCCAGCCCCATTACCGTTCCGGGTCGATGGAGTTCGGGCTTTTAGACACGCGGTTCATGGCGTTGACCGCGCCCTATTCCATTGCGCCCCTTGCGGCAGGTGTGCCGTCCTATTTGCAGGCCACGCCCAGCCAGCGTCAGCAATACATGTTCATCTCGCTCGCGGCGACCGGCGGATTGAATCCCGATGGTACTTCCGGGAACACGATCTTTTGACGGCCAACTGCGGTTCTGAACGGGGAGCTGGGACGAGGAATCGGCGGCCGGAGGCCGGAAAATTCGGCGAGGGAGTAGAACCTGTGTGGCCTGAAAATCCGGAATCTGTGACTGGAATGTGATCTGGAGTGTGGGAATTTGAAATCGGAGCGCAGCGATCGTGAGCCAGTTAACTTTCAGCTCGATTCCTGGTTTTTTTGATTTGGCGGATTCTGTCATCGTCGGGGGCCAGCCGCTAACCGACGATTCAATACTGAAGATCAGCCATAACGCCAAGTTCGCGGCGGTTCGGGTGGAGATTTTCTATATGGGGTTTTTCACGGGTGGCAACACAGTGCCGACTCCGACCAGTCCTGTGGATGGGTATGCTTATTCACGCGCCGAGTGCGCGTATTTCCCGATCTTTGCCTCCAGCCGCCAGCCAGCAGCGGGTTTTGTGCCAGGGCAAGCCACGTTTCCTGCATTGGCGGCGAGCGATCTTGGAACCGGGAACCTGGTCTCGGTTCCTTACCAACTGGACATCAACGACACAACGGGACAGTTAACTTGCCAGGTGTATTTCTCCGGGAACTCGGCTCAGGCCCAGGGGACCGTCAAGGTGTTTTGTCTCGGGGCCCGCTCGAGCGTAAACGTTTTGAATTGAAGAGGGAGAGTCATTAAGGCAAATAGGCGGTGAGTAAGGCCAGCGGAAACCAATTCGCTTCGCCTGCACTCCGCGTTTGACCTTGGCAAAAACCATGGCCGTCAGCCGAACCATTTTGCCGAGAAAGGGGCTGGTCCAGCCGCAGCACGGGTTGACCGGCTACGAAGCCGACCAGGACGCGAATTGGCTCCTGCTCGACTCCAACGTCGCGTTTATCACCGACCTGCAGTTCCAGGATCTCGGGCTCAATGGCGTCGTGTCCGGCTTCACGTTGTCCACCGCTCCGACGCTCACGCCCGGCCTGACCCCAGGCGTTCTGTACGCGCAAGGTTTGCGCTACGCGCCGGCCGCGGCCCCGGTTCTCAGTCCGGCCGCAGGCAGCTCGACGCAGTATCTTTTCTACAACTCGATCTCGGGCTTCTACTACCAGGCATCAGCCGTCGGCGCCTCGGCCGGTGACGCCTTGGTCGGGCGCGCGGTCACTAGCGCCACCGCGGTTACCTCAGTCGCTCCGGGGACGAGACTTTACGGGCAGGTGGCTTTGGCTCCGGCGACACCGGGCAACTTCACCGTTGCGCACTTGCTCGGGCGCACGCCGGTAGGCGCCACCGTTCAGATGACTTCAAGTGGCGCGATCTGGTTCCAGCCGGCACCCATGTTCGACGCGGCGAATCTTTACCTCGTGGCATCCGGCCCGGGAGTCACCGCCCAGGTTGAAGTATGGTAGGGATCAACTAAAGGGACATGGTCCGAAGACATTGGAGGGACCGGCTGAAGGGTCGTTCTAGGCTGGTCAGTCGGGGCAAAATCGAGCTTGGAGCGAGGTCCACTTATGTTACCAGCAACCGTCGCCGGGGCCGATTCCGGAAACATGGGAAGGTTCTACATGAAGACAAAGCGAGAAAAGCTTGAAATCACCGTAGGCGGGAGACTTCCCGTCTCCAAGTTCAGAACGCTCGAGGTGTGGTGTGACCGCAGTCTGCGCAAGAAGGCCGAAGTCGTGGGCATCGTGCTTGAGCGAGTCATTGAAATCTACGAACAGGAGGCCCACGCTGATGAGCCGATCGAACACTTCATCCGTCGTCTCCATTTGAATGAGCCGCCTTAGTGTTGCTTCTATGGGTCAATAACGTTATGAACGTTATACATGTATCAGATGTTATTAATGTTATGAATGTATAATATATAAAAGATATGTTTTACCTTTACATGGTTCTAGGCTAGGCGTAGGCTCGCTTTTTGACGCTCACATCCCGCGTCAGAAGGGAGCTGAAACCTCATGTTTCCATGGCCGCACTCTTTGTAATGAGCCCGACGGGCAGCCGGGGACCGAAGAAAGGTTAGACGGGCATCCATCGCACAGGAGGTCCCCGGTTATGAAATCGACAGCATTCTGGATTCTGGACGCCTGCGTCCTATTCAGTTTGTCGCTGCTCTACCTCTATCAAGGCTACCATCGCAAGAACCAGATGTTCACACTCTGGCTTTGCTTCGGAGTCTTCATGCAACTCGTCGCCGCCTGGGGTCTGGCGGCGGGTTGGCCGAAATGGATCGACCACGTGCGCGCGGCCGACGACGTCGTGACCTACCTGCTTACAGCCGGCGTGCTGGTGGTGGCGGCGGCGCGGCGCGACTGCCCTGTGAACCGCAGCCTGTTGTGGGGCGTGGGAGGAATGGTGGCGCTGAATCTGTTCGCCCGTGCCTTCGGCACTAATGTTCCGCCCCAGGTGAGAACCTGGCTCAGGAACATCGCCTTCTTCGGACCGGCGATTTTCCTGCTGATCGCCTTCTCCAACCTCAGGCTTGACCGGTTGCCGCTGTGGATCGACTCCATGTTGCACGCATTGAGAGCCGAAAACGCCGAGCGGACCGCTTTTGCCTCAATTTCGGTGGCTGGGACGCTCGGAGCCATTCCTGCTAGCCGCGTCTCACAACGGCGAGCGCTAGAAACACCACGCCACCGGGACGCGGCTCCCCGGAATGAAACCAGGGAGGGCGAAACCAGCCCGGCGTGCTGACATTCGACTCTTAATGAGCGGCGCGGTGATTCATGCTCCTCACCGACGGGGGAATCCTGCTTGTCACCGGCAAATCGGGGCTAGAGTCGTGCTCTAGCCCACGAGGGCAAGCCCAGCGTAGCGTCTAAAGAACACGCTGCGGCGGAACCTCATTTTTCCCATCAGCCGACCTTCCTTCCTTTCTCCCTCTCAAGGGCTGAGCGGTAGACGTACCCAGCGGCCGCCACGTCCCAGAGCGCGATGCCGGATGACTTAAACACGGTGACGTCGTCCTCAGCGCATCGTCCCGCTGTTGCCCCCGACACGATCTCATGCAATTCCACTATATCGTCCCAACCGTCGGGCCGCGCAGTCAGGCCGTGTGCGAGATCTCCAGCTTCCTCGCGGGCTTGCTCGATCGAATCGACAGCGATCACGCCGGCGCGGGCAAGCGCCTCGTCATCCAGTTCACGGCGATTGAGCATATTGGCTCCGATGGCGTTCACGTGGGTTCCGAGGCGAAGCCACGCACCGCGCAATACCGGCTCGCGTGACGTGGTCGCCGTGACCACAATATCGCCGAAACGCGCGGCGGTCTCGGCGTCTGCCGCTGGCTCGACTGCAAGCTGGAGGTTTTCACTCATCTCCCGGCAGAACTCGCGGCGCCGCGCCTCATTGCGGCTGAACACCTTCACAGCGTTGAGCTTTCGCACGCGGGACACGGCTTCGAGCTGCGTGCACGCCTGCCAGCCGCTGCCGATTAGTCCAAGCCGGCTAGCATCGGGACGCGCCATGTATTTCGTCGCCACTCCGCTCGCGGCTCCGGTGCGAAGGCGTCCCAGGTGGTCTGCCTCGAGCAGCGCCAGCAATTCACCGTTTTCGGCGTCATAAAGCAGCACCATGAATCGCAACGTCTCGCGCGACACCGTGTAGACCTTCATCCCGAGCATTCCCTCTTCCGTAAGGGCCGCCGCCATGTAGTGCAGCGAAGTGTGGGGCAGCAGGATCCTCTCGCGCGACCGGTTGACGGCCGTCCCCCGGTGCTGCTGAAGGAGGCTTGCTTCAACGCGCTCCAGGGCGCGTTCCATGGGGAGGAGCTCCTGGACGTCGGCCTCAGAAAGAAAGATTGCCATTTTGCGGGCTCCGTTGTATTGCCGTCGATGATCCTGGCTGGGTACCCTGAGCACCGGCGGTCAGTTGGTTGAAGGGCTGCGCTCAAGTACGGATTTTTCAGCGTACGCTCGCTGCGCCTCATCGAACCTAGCCACAAGGTCGTGGTGCAGGCGACGCAACTTGGCCTCTCCGACCGGAGCCGCCAGCGCCAGGAGGACGCGCGTGCGATGCCGGAAGAGCCAGTAGTATCGCCACAGGTAGGCCCCCGAGACCGGCAGTGTGAGGGCGTAGTACCCTGCCGCCGCTCGTCCGAGCGCATGGGCCACGAGAGCGATCTGGCCGGCATAACAGCAGAGAACAATACCGGCGCGGGCGGCAGACCCTCCCGAAGAAACGGGCTGAGATCCTCTCTTCAACAATCCCACTCCGAGCATGATGAGACCGGCCAGAAGATGATTCAACAAACCCCAGAGCGCCAGTGGAACACCACCGATGCTCTCCGCCCAAATCGTCAGCCGGCCCCAGGGCGAGCGGAGTTGTTCCTCCGTCTCCATCTGAAGTTGCCGCAGCGACCGCAGTCTTCGCGCCTCACGGTAGGCGTCGAGCGATTCCCGCCAATCCACAAGCGCGGCGGGATCGGTTTCGTTCGTTTCGTCAGTCCAATCCTTTACGCGCTGGCTGAGCGTGAAGTCCTCAGCGGTTTGTTTCCAGTTCGGCCGCGTTACCCAAAGCTCCGCGAGATCACCACGCAATACCTCTTCCATCGCGGACAATAGACGCCCCACGGCCTCAGGCTGAAGCCGAAAGGCGCTCGGACGTACGGCAAGGCTTAGCGCCGCGGCCAGGCTCGCGACAGGATCTGGGGAATCGTCGCCTCGCTGCCCGCCATAGTCCTCGGAGAAAATGGGCTCCGTGACATAGACGAGCGATTCGCGAGCCGAAGAGCGTGGTGAAGGCAGAAACAGGTGCACGGGCAAAATCATCAACGGAGGCCGCTCTGCCACCTCAGCGTCTGCCGCGAGCGCAATCGCCGCCGCGGGCAGGCCACATGGCGAGCACGCGTCCCGTGTCGCCGGCGGAGCGAAGACCACGATCGCGCCTTCGGCGAGGAGAACGCGGCGGGCGGCGGACACGCACTGCCGCGACGCATCTTTTCCTGACTCCACCGGAATCATCCCGAGACCCCACGCCCAAACGCGACGCAGCGGCCCGAGTAGAAGCGCCTCGTCCACCAGGCACCGCACTTCGCGTTCCATCACCGCGACCAGAACCAACGCGTCGTGGAATCGCGCCGGGCGGCCCACAAAGAAGAGCGTGGCGCCCGAATCCGGCAAAAATTCAGCCCCAAGCAGTCGGATTGTGCGGCGGGAAAGCGCAAAGCTAGTCCGAAGCAGAGTCCGAAAAAACCGGTAACGCAACGGTATCTCATCCCGTCGCTGCTCTTTCAAGAGGATCTCGGAAGGCATCATCCTCTCCTGTTCTTAGATCGATTGGACGCTAGGCAAAGTGTCTATACCTTATTGGCCCTCATCGGCCCTTAGCAGCCCTTACCGGTGACCGCGGCGCCGGCGCCTCGCTCCACGCCGACGCGCCGGCGCCGCCGGCTCAGGCATCGCCTGGCTCTCCCATCCGTCCACGGTCCCCAGTGGACGGACGATGGTATCGAACATGCCGTACACCTTCTGAAACCTGTGACCGCCGGAATCTACCAGACGCAGGCGGAACGCAGCCGAGGCCTGCGCCGGGTTCGCAGCAGTGGGACGCACGACCTGGATTGGGAAATAGCCTGCGAGATTGCTTTCCACATAAGCGGTCACATACTTGTGATGCTTCACCCACCAGGTGAACACACGGATGTGATTAAAGTCGACGTTCTCCGCGCCGATGCGGTCGGCAACGAGATACTCCGGCACCTGCTTGCCGCCGTCGGTCACCGTCTTCAAGACTTGCCAGGCGACCATGTTGACGCCTGCGGCGTAAGGCGCAAGCGCCGGCGGCACGTCCAGATCCACCAGCCGTCCCAACACCCAACCCGCTTGCGAGCTGGTGCGGACCAGGTACCAGGCATCGCGGACCGCGGATTTCGGCGCGCCGGTTTCATCCGCGTGCCGGCGAATCAGGCGCCGGCCAAACACGTCGATCTTGACGCTCTGCGGAAGCTCGCCGAGCACCGTCCCATCGCGCCCCGGATCGAGGTGAAGGCTGGTCACTGCGGACGTGTGTCCCGCCGCCTGCGGGACGGAGTTCTGCAACTTCTTTAGGAGTCCTTGGCCTTTCTGATAGGTCTGCGCGTCCAGAAGGTTCTTGCCTTCCACCCAGCCGGTGCGGCCGTCGGCGACGCGAATCTGCGCCCAATTCGGCGTGCGCGCCAGCACTCGCACGCGATCGCCCGACTTGATCGTGGCCACCACGTTCCGCAGTTCCGCCGTGGTGTCGACGACATCGAGTGATTGCGGCAGGACGTAGGCGGCTTCGCCCGGCGCGCGATGCGCCGGGACGTAATGAAATTCATAGTAGGCGGCGGCGCCGGCTGCGGTCAGCAAAAAAACGATGAGCGCCTTCTTGATGGGTTCACCTCAGCCGGGGTCTCCTGACAGGCCAGGAAAACCATTCTACACTATTGCTCGGGTCGCGGCTCGACCGCACGACCGCAGACCCGGAGAGCCTTACGCGAATCGAACGCCTAATGATTCCGGGCCCGGCAGGCGCGCTTGAAGCGATGCTTGAATCGGACTCGAATACTCAGCCGATGATGGCCGCGGTGGTTTGCCATCCGCATCCGCTCTACGGGGGGACCATGCACACCAAGGCCGTGTTCCGCGCCGCCAAGGGCGCGCTCGAAGCGGGCGCCGCGTGCCTGCGATTCAACTTTCGCGGCGTAGGGAAGAGCGCGGGAGCCTTTGACGACGGCCGTGGCGAGCGTGAGGACGCGCGCGCGGCGCTTGACTATTTGCTCACTCGATTCCCCAACGCGCGGGCCGTAATGATGGGAT
>DASYXW010000042.1:0-34894 GCA_035934405.1 Terriglobia bacterium | reverse complement strand
TGAAGGTGTTTACGGAGAGTGGTCGTTTCGCAGCACTCCGCCCTGGGTAAGGTCCAGATATTTTACGCCCACTACAGACGGTCGCTGGGTCATCGCTCCCTCGATCAAGAAAATGGTGACATTTGCTTATCTCAATCTAATCGAGGACGCAAATCCCTCACCCTTGAGTTCTACGAACGCGATGAATGTCATCCTCTGCCGGAATGTGCTGATGTACTTTACTCCGCCGGCCATGAAGAAGGTCGTTCATCATTTCTATCGATCCCTTGCGGACGGCGGCTGGCTCATCGTGAGCCCGACCGAGGCTTCGCATACCCTTTTCTCCGAGTTCAGCACCGTTAGTTTCACTGGTGCCATGCTGTATAGGAAGGCCGACAGGCACCCACAGGCGGCTCGGACTTTCCACTCTGGCCACGCTGGCGGCCAGGACGAGGAGATATTATGCGGCCTGCCGCCTCCCACGATGATTGAATACCACGGACCGGCGGGGACTGGGATGCCGCAGATCGACCAGGGGCCCTCCGTCGGTGCGGTGGAGCCGAGCGAGGCGGAGCTGCCGCCAATTTCTTACGCGGAAGCCGTGGGGCTCTACCAACAGGGACGCTACGAGGACGCGGAGGCAATAATCGTGGCACTCTTGTCCCAGAACCCGGGTGACGGACAGGCGATGTTGTTGTTGGCACGCCTTAGCGCCAACCAAGGAAGGCTCGCCGAAGCGCTGGCGTGTTGTGAAAAAGCGATTGCGAGCGACAAGATGAATGCGCGCGCTCATTATCTGCGCGCGATGATCCTGCAGGAACAGGGGTGGCTCGAAGGAGCCGCTCTTGCGGTCAAGCGCGCACTCTACCTGGAACCAGAATTCGCGCTGGGTCATTTTGCTCTCGGCAATATCGCTCTGAGACTGGGGAAGGTGAAAGAATCCAAGAAGCACTTCGAGAATACGCTGGCGCTGTTGGCCAAGTATCAGCCGGACGACATTCTGCCGGAGTCCGAAGCCCTCACAGCCGGCAGGCTGAGCGCATTGATCGCTCTCCAAAAAAGGCCAGGTGATGCACGTGGCGTCGGGGTGAAAGGTACGCCGTTGGCCGGTGGTGAGCAATCTTATAGCGGGCACCCGTTGTTATGAAAGAAGACAAGACGATGTCGGGCCAGCCCGTCGACGCGCATCCGGAGCCGGATCGTGCGGGTGGGATCGACTGGGGGCAGATCCATCGACGCCTGGAGGTCTCCCAGGCGGCCCTGGAGCGAAGATTGACTCCCGGCCGCGAGGAGGAGCAGAAGATTCTCCGGACCCGAGCCAAACTGCTGGCACGCGAACAGGAAAGCAAGCGGACGCCCGGCCCGTCACTGGAAGTTGTGGAGTTCCTCCTGGGGTACGAACACTACGCCATTGAATCGAGTTATATTCGCGAAATCTACCCGCTCAGGGACCTTACACCGCTACCCGGTACACCGCCTTTTGTGCTGGGCCTCATCAACGTCCGGGGTCAAGTTCTTTCGATCATCGACATCAGGAAATTCTTTGACTTGCCCGAGAAGGGTTTAACCGACCTCAACAAGGTCATGGTCGTCCGCGCAGGTCAGATGGAGCTTGGCATCCTCGCCGACGCCATTCTCGGCGTGCGATCGATTACCATCCAGAGCCTCCAACCGTCCCTTCCCACCTTGACGGGGATACGTGCCGAGTATCTGCGAGGCGTCACCAAGGACCCGCTGGTGGTTCTCGACGCCGAAAAGCTCCTGTCGGACAGGAGGATTATCGTGGACGAGGATGTCGACAGGGCTACAAATGGTTTCAGAAGCAGGTATGAGGAAGGGGAACGCAAATGAAGTGGACGATTGGCAGCAAGATTGGCAGCAGTTTCGCATTGGCGCTGGCGGTGCTGATTGTTGTCGGCGCAGTCTCCTATGACAGCACGGCCAAGCTCATTGAGTCCGCCGACTGGGTGTCGCATACGCAACGAGTCCTGAGCGGACTGGACGATCTGATATCAACGCTGGAGAACGCAGAAACCGGCCAACGCGGCTACGTCATCACCGGCGAAGAGCGCTACCTCCAGCCTTACCAGGGAACACGCGAGGCGGTGGAGCAGCGGCTGAAGGACTTGCGGAAACTTACCTCCGACAACCCCATCCAGCAGCAGCGGCTCGACGCCGTCGAGCCGCTGGTTGCGACCAAATTCGCCGAACTCCAAGAGGTCATTGACCTGCGGAAGAACAAGGGATTCGGCCCCGCAGCCCAGGAGGTTCTTACCGACAAAGGAAAGAACGAAATGGATGAGATTCGGAAGTTGGTGGGTGACATGGGGGACGAAGAGAATAACTTGCTGGCCGAGCGCTCAACCGAGGAGAGAGACCTTGCGCGCCGTACAGAGCAGGCCATCGTTTTCGGAACCCTGTTTGCAGTCTTACTGCTCATTCTGGTTGGCGTCTTCCTCACCCGAAACATTGCCAGCCCGCTCGGCGAAATCTCCGGGGCGGCGCAGAGGATTGCCTCTGGAGATTTGGTTGTCGCTGTACCTTCTGATTCCCGACGTGACGAAGTAGGCGTCCTGGCCCGAACCTTCACCCTGATGACGCAATCGCTGGGAGAAATGGCGAGAGCCGCTGAGCAGATCGCTGAAGGTGACCTGACCGTAGAACTGAAGCCAAAATCCGAGAAGGATATCCTGGGAAAGGCCTTCGCAACCATGCGCGACAAGCTCCGGCGCGTCACCGGAGAGATCCAGGAATCCGTCAACATTCTCTCCTCCTCCGCCCAGCAGATTGTGGCCACTACCACTCAGGTGGCTTCGGGAGCGGCGGAGACGGCGACGGCCGTCGCCGAGACCACCACGACGCTGGAAGAAGTGAAACAAACAGCCCAACTCTCCACTCAGAAAGCCAAGTACGTGTCGGACAGCGCCCAGAAGGCAGCGCAAGTGTCCCAGAGTGGGAAGAAGTCGGCAGAGGAGTCCATCGAGGGGATGAAGCGGATTCGGCAACAGATGGAGTCCATCGCCGAAAGCATTGTCCGCTTGAGCGAGCAGAGTCAGGCCATTGGAGAGATTATGATCACGGTCAACGACCTCGCCGAGCAATCGAACCTGCTCGCGGTCAATGCCTCGATCGAAGCCGCCAAGGCGGGCGAACAAGGCAAAGGCTTCGCGGTGGTGGCGCAGGAGGTTCGAAGCCTGGCCGAGCAGTCAAAGCAAGCAACGGCGCAAGTGCGGACCATCCTGAACGACATCCAAAAGGCCACCGGTGCAGCCGTGATGGCCACCGAACAGGGCAGCAAGGCCGTGGAGGCGGGAGTGAAACAGTCCGGCCAGGCGGGGGAGTCGGTGCAGAAGCTGGCAGAGAGCATTGCCGAGGCCGCCCAAGCCGCCACGCAGATTGCGGCGTCAAGCCAACAGCAAATGGTCGGCATGGACCAGGTAGCACAAGCGATGGAAAGCATCAAGACAGCAAGCACGCAGAATGTTGCCAGCACGAGACAGACTGAGACGGCAGCAAGAAACATGCAGGAACTGGGGCGAAAGCTGAAAGAGTTGGTAGCGCTGTATAAGGTCTAAGAAACCAAAGATGGCAGCCAAAGACCAGGAACTTCTGAGAAAACTCCTCGCCACCTTCCAGGTTGAGGCACAGGAGCATATCAACGCCATGTCTTCCGGCCTCGTCGAGCTGGAGAAGGCGCCTTCGCCTGAGAGGCGGATGCAGGTCATCGAAACCGTCTTCCGCGAGGCGCACAGCTTGAAAGGCGCGGCGCGGGCAGTCAATCTGGCGAAGGTCGAGACCATCTGCCAATCTCTCGAAAATGTCTTCTCGGGGCTGAAGACCCAGGATGTATCGCTCTCGCCGGAGCTGTTTGATCGGCTGCACCGGATGGTATCAGCCGCCGGTGCTGAAACCGCCACAGCGAACAAATCCCAGCTCCAGGAACCTGCCGAGGCGCCCGGAGTTCCTCCCCCCGCTGCTATCTCGCAGTCCCGCTTCCCGGTGGCCGAGCCGACGGCTGGGCGACCGGCCGAGAGTGCGGCTGCCCTGCGAACTGTGGCGGAAGAGAGACCAGGATTGCCGGGCACCGTAAGAGTTTCGACGCTCAAACTGGACTCGCTTTTGCGCCAGGCGGAAGAGCTGATTTCCACCAAAGCCACGGGAGCCCATCGTTTAGCCCAGTTGCGAGAGGTCAACGCCACGCTGGACCTGTCAGAAAGAGAGTGGAGGAAAGTGCGACCGCAGGCGCGTGCCGTACAGCTTTCCTTCGGGAGAGAGAGCAAGACCAATGGGCAAACCAAACTCGCCGACAAGCACGAGAAAACCTTGTCATCTATCGCGAGTGTCCTCGCGTTTTTGGAGCGGAATGAGAAGACTCGGCAATCGATCAAAAGCCGGCTTACCGCCGTGGCCAAGGACCTCGAAAACGATCATCGAGCCCTCGACCGAAGAGTGGGCGACCTCCTGGACGAGATGAAACGCGTGTCGATGCTCCCTTTTTCCTCACTGTTCGGGGTCTTTCCCAAGCTGGTTCGGGACCTTTGCCGGGACTGCGCTAAGGATGCGGAGCTGGCAATAGAGGGTGGTGACATCGAAGCCGACCGGCGAATCCTGGAGGAGATGAAAGACCCTTTGATTCACTTGGTCAGGAACTGCATCGACCATGGTATCGAGCCTCCGAAGGACCGGGAGCAAAGACAGAAACCACCTCGGGCAACGATTACCGTCGCCATTTCGCCCAAGAGTAGTGACAAGGTTGAAATCGTGGTCTCGGACGATGGCGCAGGCATCGATCTTCGAAAGGTGCGGCTGGCGGCAGTGAAGCTGGGTCTTGTCTATCAGGAGGGAGCGCAAGAGATGGATGACCGGAAAGCTCTCTCGCTCGTCTTCCAATCGGGTATCTCCACGAGCCCTATGATCACAGAAGTCTCGGGCCGTGGACTTGGGCTTGCCATCGTACGGGAGAAGGCCGAAAAGGTGGGCGGGGAGGTCTCGGTCGAAACGCAGCCGGGTATTGGGACCACCTTTCGACTCACTCTGCCCGTTACACTGGCCACGTTTCGGGGGATTCTCGTTCGTGCGGGAGAGAATCTCTTCGTACTCCCGACCCTGCATGTGCAACAGGTGCTCAGAGTAGGCCGTGACGAAATCAGGAGCGCGGAGAATCGTGAGACCGTGCAGGTCAATGGGCAAGCCGCTTCACTGGCCCGCCTAGGTCATGTCTTGGGGATTGCCGAGAGGGACCCGGCACCTGATCCGAAGCGCAAAGCCCCGGCCGTCGTTCTCGCCTGGGCAGGCAAGCAAATGGTCTTTCTTGTAGACGAAATTCTCAACGACCAGGAGGTTTTGGTCAAGAGCATGGGGAAACAGCTTCCGCGTGTGCGCAATATTTCCGGCGTCACCGTTCTGGGGACAGGTAAAGTGGTGCCGGTTTTGAACGTTGCTGACCTGGTGAGATCGGCAGTCAGCGCCGTTGTGCCTATTCCGGCCCGTGAAGCTGAGGACAAGCCGAAGGCCGTCTTAGTCGCGGAAGACTCCATCACCGCCCGGACTCTCCTCAAGTCCATCCTGGAATCCGCCGGGTATAGGGTGAAGACCGCGGTCGACGGGGCTGAAGCCCTCGCGGTGCTCGGAAGCGAGACCTTCGATCTGGTGGTTTCGGACGTCGATATGCCCAGGATGAGCGGATTTGATCTTACGGCCAAGATCCGAGCCGACAGGAAGCTTTCGGAGCTGCCGGTTGTACTCGTGACCGCGCTCGAGTCCCGTGAGGACCGAGAACGAGGGGTCGACGTCGGTGCGAACGCCTATATCGTGAAGAGCAGTTTCGACCAGAGCAATTTACTAGAGGTAGTCGGAAGACTCATTTGAACACTCATTATTAGGAGCAGCGACTTGATCCGAGTGCTGGTTGTTGAGGATTCACCGACAGTACGAGACTTTCTTCTTTATATTCTCGGCTCGGATCCGGACACTGAGGTCGTCGGGACCGCAGAGGATGGAGAACAAGCCCTGGCGGCCGTGGAGCGAACGAGGCCTGATGTCATCACGATGGACGTCCACATGCCCAGGATGAATGGGTTCGATGCCACCCGGCGGATTATGGAAACCTACCCCACACCGATTATCATTGTGAGCGGGACTCCTGATGTTGCCGAGACCACCAAGGCCTTCCGCGCCATAGAAGCCGGAGCCCTTGCCGCCCTACCGAGACCCGCCGGGATCGGGCATCCCGACTACGAGATCAATGCCGCGGATCTGATTCGAACGGTGAAGTTGATGGCGGAAGTGAAGGTGGTCAAACGATGGGCCCGCCTTCGGCGACCAGAGGCCAGTCCTGCGGTCACAGTATCTGCCGAGGTGCTGATTCCGGCGGCGAACATCGCAGTCGTCGCCGTGGGAGCTTCAACCGGAGGACCTCCGGCGCTGCAGAGCATTTTGTCCCGGCTGCCGGGGAGCTTCCTGGCTCCCCTCTTGGTTGTCCAACACATTGCGGCAGGGTTCACAGATGGTTTCGTCGAGTGGCTGGGCCAGTCGTCGAATCTGCCGGTTCACATCGCCACCCAAAGTGAGCGCCTTCTGCCGGGACACGTGTATGTCGCTCCCGAGGGGCTTCACATGAAAGTGACTGCTGGTCAACGATTGTTGCTGAGCCAGGAGCGGGCTGAGAACGGACTTCGGCCGTCTGTCTCGTTGCTCTTTCGTTCCGTTGCGCAGGTATGCGGGGCGAATTCAATCGGCGTCTTGCTTTCCGGTATGGGAAAAGATGGGGTGCAAGAGCTGAAGCTGATGAAGGAACAGGGGGCCGTGACCATCGCGCAGGATCGGGAGAGCTCCGTCGTGCATGGCATGCCAGGCGAAGCGATCCGGCTGGGCGCAGCGACGCATGTTCTTTCTCCGGAAGGGATTGCATCGGCGCTGGCGAGCCTAGTGGAGCGAAGGTTCGCGGAGCGGGGGGACGCGCAGTAACTGCGAAGGAAGATACCACATCGACATCGAAATCAACGAGGCCGGGCGGCGGCGACCACGCAGAAAGAGTTACGACTTATGAACGAGCCCAAGGCGGATCTCAGCAAGGGCATCGAGATCCTCATTGCAGAGGACAGCCCGACTCAGGCTGAGCAGCTGAAACATTACTTGGTCGCACGCGGATACAAGGTCGCGGCCGCCAGAAATGGTAAGGAGGCGCTCGCAGCGGCGCTCGAAAGGAAACCGGCGTTGCTCATCACTGACGTCGTGATGCCGGGAATGGATGGCTACAGCCTGTGCAAGGAGATCAAGTCCCATCCGGCCCTGAAAGACGTCCCGGTGATCTTACTGACTTCTCTTTCAAGACCTCAGGACGTGCTCAAGGGTTTGCAATGCGGCGCGGACAATTTCATTCGCAAGCCCTACGACGACAAGTACCTGCTCTCGCGGATCGACTACATCCTGACGAACCTGGAGCTACGGAAGACCGAACGTATGCAGGTGGGGGTACAGCTCTACTTCGGAGGCCAAAAATATTTCATTAATGCTGAAAAGCAACAGATTCTGGACTTGCTGATCTCCACCTATGAAGGTGCTGTCCGGATTAATGAGGAGCTCGAGACAAAACAGCGCGAACTCTCCCGTGAGCGTGACCTGCTCCACACCTTGATGGATAACGTGCCGGACTTCATTTACTTCAAGGATACCGAGAGCCGCTTTACCACTATTAATTCCGCCCAGGCGCGGGCCCTGGGAGTCTCCTTGCCCGAGGAGGCTGTGGGGAAGACCGATTTCGATTACTTCACCGAGGAACATGCCCGGGAGGCTTTCGCCGATGAGCAGGAAATTCTTCGAACCGGCAAGCCTCTGATTGGCAAGGTCGAACAAGCTCAGCGGCCCAACGGGCTTTCGATGTGGGTCTCGACCACGAAGATGTTGATTCATGACGTCGACGGCAACGTGATAGGCACGTTTGGCGTCAGCCGCGACATCACCCAGTCCAAAGTCGCTGAGGAGGAGGTTCGGAAGGCCAAAGCAGAGCTGGAGATTCGGGTGGCCGAGCGCACGGCGGAATTGGCCGAAGCCAATCAACAACTACACCTGGAGCTCGCGGAGCGCCAACGCGCGCAAGAGGCTGAACGGGAAACTCAGACTCGCTTTCGCTTTCTCTTCGCGCATAATCCTCTGCCCATGTGGGTGTATGACATCGAGACCCTGAAATTTCTGGAGGTCAACGATGCCGCTGTCGCGCACTACGGGTACTCGCGCGAGGAATTCGGCGCCATGCGCATCACCGAGATCCGGCCCGCTGAGGATGTAGACCTCGTGCTCGAAGATGTGAAGAAGCGCCGTCCAGACTTTCAGCACTCGGGAGTCTGGAGACATCGCCTCAAAGATGAGCGAATTATCGACGTCGAAATCGTCTCTCATCGGCTCGAGTGGCTTGACCGGAAATCCGTCCTTGTCGTCGCCCAGGACATCACTGAACGCAAGCGCGCTGAGGAAGAGATCAGGCGGCTCAATGAAGGCTTGGAGCGTCGCGTCGCGGAGCGGACCGCGCAACTCGCCGAGGCGAACAAACAGCTTGAGGCCTTCTCGTACAGCGTCGCGCACGATCTGCGCGCGCCGCTCCGCCAGGTTGACGGCTTTGCGAGCATCCTTTTGGATGGCTTCGCCTCTCGCTTAGATCCGACTGCGCAACATTACCTTCATGAGGTTCGGGACGGCGCTCAAAAGATGGGGCGCATGGTGGACGACTTGCTCAACCTTGCCCGGCTTGATCGCAAGCAGGTGGAATTGAGGCCCACTCAGTTGAACTCCGTGATCGAAGCCGTTCTCAAGGAGCTTGAGTCGGAATGCGCCGGCCGCCGGATTGAGTGGCACATCGGCTCCCTGCCTTCACCGAAATGCGACCCGGGCTTGATGAAACAGGCCTTCGCCAATCTCTTGTCGAACGCCGTCAAGTACACCCGTGGCCGGGAACAAGCTGTCATCGAAGTGGACCAGATGAGAGTCGATGGTGAGCGCGTGGTCTTTGTCCGCGATAACGGCGTGGGCTTCGATCTCAAGTACGCCGGCAAGCTTTTTGGGGTTTTTCAGCGGCTTCACCTCGCCGAGGAATTTGAAGGTATCGGAGTGGGCCTGGCTACCGTTCAGCGCATCATTCAGAAACACGGAGGACGCATCTGGGCTGAGGCCGAGCCCAACAAAGGCGCGGTATTTTACTTTACTCTAGCGGAGGAGTATAGTGGCTCTCAGCAGGACGCCAAATTGGGACCCGTAAGTGAGGTGAGCCATGTCGGAGAATGACATCGAGATCCTCCTGGTCGAGGATAATCCAGCCGATCTCGAATTGGCCGTGGTTGCGTTGCGCCGCAATAACTTGGGCAATCATCTTCATGTAGCGCGCGACGGTGTGGAAGCGTTGGATTTCTTGTTTTGCCGGGCAGCTTACACCGATCGGTCCTTCCTTCATCCGCCTAAATTAGTCTTGCTCGATCTCAAACTACCCAAGGTGGACGGCCTGGAAGTCCTGCGCACCGTCAAGAACGACGCCCGCACCAAGGCCGTTCCCATTGTCGTCCTGACCTCCTCCAGAGAGGAGCAAGACCTCGTTAAGAGCTATCATTTGGGCGTGAACAGCTACGTCCAGAAGCCGGTGAATTACCAGGAATTCCGGGACGCGATAAAGCAACTGGGACTTTACTGGCTCGTTCGAAACGAGGCGCCACCGTCCGCCGCCTTCGAGGCGAGCTTGCCATGAATTATACTTAGCTCAAGATTGTGTCCTTTCGGCAAGGCCGCATGAAGCAGGCCTATGACCCGATCAGACCCATTACTGTCAATCCTTCGCCTCGAGATTGCGTTTCACGGCCAACCGATCGCGCGGCAGGTTCAGCCTTTCTAGCAAGGCGTCGACCGTGAGACCCACCGGCGCTTCCCGGGGCTCACCGTTCAGGTGAATGATCACACCACCTCCACATCGGCGCTCATCCTAACTCCGCTCCTGGTCGCTATGCGTCAACGAGTTTCTGGGCTGAAGCCGCACTTCGTTTGATCTCGCGCCGCGGCCACAAGTTCCGAAATCTCGGGCGTCAAAAAAACTTGACACGCTTCTTTGCAGACTCCCATACTGGATCGCTAGAGAGCACACCTTATATTTCATGTTTCCGGCACCGCGATGCTTCGAGACTACCTACCCATTCTCATCCAATTGATCGTGGTTGCCCTGGTGGGCGGCGGGATTCTGGCGGCGTCAAGGCTGGTAGGCAAGAAACGGCCGACACGCGAAAAGCTCGCGCCTTACGAGTGCGGCATCACGCCGGTCGGCAACGCGCGCGAACGGTTTTCGGTCAGTTTCTATCTGATCGGAATGCTGTTTATCCTGTTTGATGTGGAAGCCGTGTTTCTCTACCCGTGGGCGGTGGTGGCGAAGAGCCTGAAGTGGTTCGGCTTCATGGAGATGTTCTTGTACATCGTCATTCTGCTCGCGGGCTATCTTTATGTGTGGAAAAAAGGAGCGCTCGACTGGAGCCGGTGAGGAACAGGGGACAGGGGACAGCGGAAGTTAAACCGGCCACCTCGCGCGCCTTGATGAGTTTCAAACCGCAGCCTCAACCGGAGCCCGGTCGCTTCGCCCACTCCGAACTCTGTTGTTCGTCCCTGTAACCTGTCCCCTGTTCCCTCGTGACACCATGCCCGAGACGATCGAAGACAATCCGATTCTGAAGCGGCTGAGAGATTTCGCGCCGGACGCCATCGACGGCACGCAGCTCTTTCGCGGCGAGCTCACGGTTCACATTCACCGGGAGAATCTGCGCCAGGTTTGCGAGTGTTTGCGTGACGACGCGGAACTGACCTTCAAGTATCTGTCGGACCTGACCGCGGTCGATCATTACCCGAATGAGCCACGGTTTGAGACCGTCTATCACCTGTACTCGATCGAGCGCAACGAACGCCTGCGCCTGAAAGTCCGCCTGGCCGGCGACAATCCGCAGGTGGATTCTGTGGTACCCGTGTGGCCCGGCGCCAATGCCTTTGAGCGCGAGGTGTTCGACCTGTTCGGGGTTTATTTCGTGGGCCACCCTTACCTGGTCCGCATCCTGATGCCGGAAGACTGGGAGGGCTACCCGTTGCGCAAGGACTATCCGACGGAGGGATACCGATTTTGACGATCTCTGGAGTGCGGTAGCTCGCTACCGCTTTCGAGCAGGCCAGCTTGCTGGCCGCGGCGTGGCTGGTACGCCCCGCGAGCAAGCCGCGGGAGTAAAGCGGCAGCAAGCTGCCGCACTCCAGACATGAGACCTGATGCCGATAACGCTCGAGAAAATCGCGGGGAAGGTCGCCGCGAGCAAACCGCGGGAGTAAAGCGGCAGCAAGCTGCCGCACTCCAGACATAAGAACTGATGCCGATAACACTCGAAAAAATTCCGGGCCAGGAAGAGAAGGTCATCCTGAGCATGGGGCCGCAGCACCCCTCGACGCATGGGGTTCTGCGGCTGGTGCTGGAGCTCGACGGCGAGACGGTGGTGCGCGCCCTCTATGACATCGGCTACCTGCACACCGGCTTTGAAAAGTCCTTCGAAAAGCTCACCTATTCGCAGGACATCACGCTCACCGACCGCATGGACTACCTCGCGCCGCTCTCGAACAACCTGGGCTTCTGCCTGGCGGTGGAGAAACTGCTCGACCTCGAGATCCCGCCGCGGGCGCAATGGACGCGCGTGCTCTTGACCGAGCTAACCCGCATCCAGAGCCACCTGGTGTGGCTGGGCACGCACGCCATCGACATCGGCGCCATGTCGGTGTTCCTCTACTGCTTTCGCGAGCGCGAAGAGATCCTGAAGATTTTCGAGATGGTCTCGGGCCAGCGCATGATGACGAGCTACTTTCGCGTGGGCGGCCTGGCGCTCGAGCCGCCGCTCGATTTCTTGAAACGGGTGGGAAAATTCGTCAACATGTTTCCGGACCGCATTGACGAATACGAGGGCCTGCTGACCGAGAACCCGATTTGGCTGCGCCGCACGCAGGGCGTGGGAGTGCTTTCCGCCGCCGATGCCATTGCCCTGAGCGTGTCGGGACCTTCGCTGCGCGGTTCGGGCGTGAACTGGGACATTCGCAAGAGCCAGCCTTACTCCGGCTACGACAAGTTTGATTTCGAGATTGCCACGCGGGCGGAGGGCGACGTTTACGCCCGGTACCTCGTCCGGGTGGCGGAGATGCGCGAGTCGCTCAAGATTGTCCGGCAGGCCATGGAAGGGATGCCCTCGGGGCCGGTGAAGGCGAACGCGCCGCATATCGTGCTGCCGGAGCGCGAAAGCATGAAGACCAGCATCGAGGCGCTGATTTATCACTTCAAGATCGTCACCGAAGGCTTTCATCCGCCGACGGGCGAGGTGTACCAAACGATCGAATCGCCGCGCGGCGAGTTGGGATTCTACGTCGTGAGCGACGGTTCGCCGCGGCCGTTCCGTTGCCACGTGCGCGCGCCGTCGTTTGCCAACCTGGCGGCCCTGCCCAAGATGATCGAAGGGCGGCTGATTGCGGATGTCGTGGCCTGTATCGGCAGTATTGATGTGGTGCTGGGAGAGATCGACCGATAAGGTGAAAATGCTTTCCGATGCCCTCAAAGCGAGGTTCGACCAAGTCATCACGCGCTACCCGGTGAAGCGGTCTGCCATCGTACCGCTGCTCATGTTCGGCCAGGACGAAATCGGTTGCGTCTCCGATGAACTCATCGAGGAAATTGCGCGGCGGGTCGAGGTACGCCCCATCGAGGTGGTGGAGGATATCGGCTACTATTCCATGCTCCACCGCCAGCCGATTGGCAGGTACAACTTTCAGGTCTGCACGAATATTTCGTGCCTGCTGCGGGGCGGAGAAGAAATCCTGGAGCATTGCAAGAGAAAGCTGGGAATCGGCCATAGGCAGACCACGCCCGACGGCGTGTTTTCGCTCGAAGAAGTCGAGTGCCTCGGCGCCTGCTGTGGCGCTCCCGCCATGCAGGTGAATTACGACTTCCACGAGAACTTGACGGTGGAAAAGATTGATCGACTTATCGAACGGCTAGAAAGAGAAGTCAGGAGTCAGGAGCCAGGAGTCAGAACGTAAGGTTGCGCACCTTCGACCTTCAACTATCGACTGTGGACCATGTCCGACTACGAGAGCTACATGAAGGGTTCGCCCCACGAGGTGAAGGTCATCAGCAAGCGGTTTGGCTTGCCGAATTCGGCCTCGATCGACGTCTATCTCGCGAGCGACGGCTACAAGGCGCTGAAAAAGGCGCTGGAGATGGGGCCGGACGGCGTCATCAACGAGGTGAAGAACTCCGGACTGCGCGGGCGGGGCGGGGCGGGGTTCAACACCGGCTTGAAGTGGAGTTTTGTCCCCAGGAACATCCCGAAGCCCCGGTACATGGTGTGCAACGCCGACGAAAGCGAGCCCGGCACGTGCAAGGACCGCCCGCTGATGGAATATGACCCGCACCAACTCATCGAGGGCATCATCATCGGCGGGTTCGCCATTGGCGCGCACCAGGGCTACGTCTATGTGCGCGGCGAGTATCGCTACCTGCTGGACATCGTGGATCGCGCCATCGACGAGGCTTACGCGCAGGGGTTCCTCGGCAAGAACATCTGCGGCTCGGGATATGATTTCGAGCTCGCCACGCACACTGGCGCCGGCGCCTATGAGTGCGGCGAGGAGACGGCGCTACTGAACTCCCTCGAAGGGCTGCGCGGCTACCCGCGCGTGAAGCCGCCGTTTCCCGCCGTGGTCGGTCTTTATGGCTGCCCGACGATCGTCAACAACGTCGAGACACTCTCCAATGTCCCGGGCATCCTGCTGATGGGCGCCGAAGCTTACGCCAAGCTCGGCACGGCGAAGAACGGCGGCACGCGGCTCTTCTGCCTTTCGGGTCACGTCAATCGTCCCGGCGTTTACGAGCTGCCGATGGGCTTTCCTCTGGACCGCATGATTGAAGAAGTGGGCGGCGGGATTCCGGACGGCAAAAAGCTCAAGGCCGTGATTCCGGGTGGCTCCTCTTGCCCTGTCCTCAAGGCTGAGGAGACCGCAGGCCTCGCGATGGATTTTGACTCGGTCGCGAAGATCGGTTCGATGCTGGGCTCGGGCGGCGTCATCGTCATGGACGAAGACACTTGCATGGTGAAGGCTCTGCTGCGCATCGAGAAATTTTACGCTCACGAATCCTGCGGGTGGTGCATTCCGTGCCGCGAAGGCACAGCTTGGCTGAAAGCTCTGCTGACGCGGCTCCACGACGGCGCCGGGGTTCCCGAGGATCCCGACACGGCGCTCGATGCGTCATTCAACATTCTGGGAAAGACGCTTTGCCCGCTTGGCGACGCCGCGGCGCTGCCGGCCATTAGCTTTCTGAAGAAGTTCCGGAGCGAGTTCGAGGAGCATGTGAAGCTCGGTTACTGTCCGCATGAAAGGAAGGCGGTCGCGGCTGGCTAGACTCGTGTTTTATGCCTGAAGCTACTGTAGCGGCGCCCCCCACCAACGTAACGCTCGCCATCGACGGCAAGCCCGTCACCGTGCCGCCGGGAACGCTCTTGATCGAGGCGGCGAAGCAGGTCGGGATCGAAATCCCGTCGTTTTGCTATTACCCGGGCCTGGCGCTGCAGGGCGCCTGCCGGATGTGTCTGGTGTCGATCGAAAAGATGGGCAAGCTGCAGACGGCGTGCACGACCACCGTCACCAATGGCATGGCGGTGCACACCGAGAACGAAGAGGTGAGGAACGCCCGCAAGGCGATGCTGGAATTCCTGCTCACCAATCACCCGCTCGATTGTCCGGTGTGCGACAAGGGCGGCGAGTGCGAGCTGCAGGACGCTGTGTTCCGTTACGGCGCGGCCGAGACGCGCTTTATCGAGCCGAAGCTGCACGAGCCCGAAAAGAAATTCTCCAGCCTGGTCTATTATGACCGGCCGCGCTGCATCCTGTGTTACCGCTGCGTGCGCGTTTGCGACGAAGGCATGGACGTGAACGCCTACGGCATCGGGTTCCGCGGCGCGCACAGCGAGATTATTCCTAACCGCGGCGACGAGCTGGAGTGCGAAGAATGCGGCATGTGCATTGACATCTGCCCCGTCGGCGCGCTCACCAGCGGCACCTACCGCTACAAGACGCGCCCCTGGGAGCTGACCTATACCGGGACGATCTGCAATCACTGCGGCGATGGTTGTAAGACGACGCTCGCGGTGCGGAACAACGTCATCCTTCGGGCCAACAATCGCGACCATTCCGGTTTCAACGGCGAATTCCTTTGCGTCAAGGGCCGGTTCGGCTGGGATTTTGTGAACAGCGAAAAGCGCCTGACCACGCCCCTTGTCCGGCGCAACGGAAAACAAGAAACGGCGACGTGGGAAGAATCGTTGCCCTTGATTGCCGCGCGCGTGAAGGACGTCATTGCAAAACACGGGCCCGGCTCAGTCGGGATTATAGGTTCGAACCGGACCTCGAACGAGGAGAATTACCTGCTGCAGCGCTTGGCGCGCGCCGTAATCGGCACCCACAATGTTGACCATCATCGCACGGGCGACTTCTCTTCACTGGTTGCCGCGCTCACGGAAGCGCGAGCCACGGATCGCTGCGCGACGATGCGAGATGTGCTCGACGCGAAGAGCATCCTGCTCATCGGCAACGACCCCACGCAGCAGCATCCTCTGCTCGCCTACCAGATCCGCCAGGCCGTCCGGCAGCACGGCGCGCGACTCTACGTGGTGAACAGCAGCGACATCAAACTTGCCCTGCGCCAAGCGAGCGTGTTTGTAAAGGTGAAATCGGGCGGCGAAGCCAGCGCGGTGCGCGCCCTGGCCGGGAACGACGGTGCCTCAGGGGAACTCGTTCTGAACGGCGTGGAGCAACTTGCGATCTTCCGCGAGAAGCTTGCCAAAGAGTCGGACACAGTGATTATTTTTGGCGCCGAGATTCGCGGCGCGGCTGTCGGCCAGCTCGTCCGCTGGGGCTTGAGTTCGGCGCTCTCTGGACGCACGCGTTTCATCGCGCTCGGCGATTATGCCAACTCGCGCGGCGCGGCCGACATGGGGGTGCTTCCCCAATGCCTCCCCGGCTACCAACCGGTCGCTGATGAGGCGGCGCGCGCGCGCTACGAATCGCTTTGGAACGCTAAACTTCCGGAGAGCGCCGGAAAGAATGTTCGCGAGATGCTTGACCAGTCCGGCGGGATCAAGGCGTTGCTCGTTTTCGGCTCGAATCCCGTCAAGACCTTCGGGCTGGCGCGAGAGGCGCTCGGGAAGCTGGAGTTTTTGTGCGTGGCCGAACTGTTTCCAACCGAGACGACGGAGCTTGCAGACGTCGTGCTGCCGGCGGCCACCTTCGCTGAAAAGTCTGGAACGGTCACCAACACTTGCGGCGAGGTTCAGGCGCTGAAGAAAACGATGCGCCAGGCCGGGACGCGCAGCGATCTCGAGATTCTGCTGGCGCTGGCCCGGCAGTTCGGCCACGAATGGCCCTATCGCTCGGCCGATGACGTTTTGCATGAAATCGTCGCGCAGGTTCCCGGTTACGCCGTCGCCCTGCCGAATCTGCTGGTGGGCCGGGCCGTCCCGACACAACCGGCAGGCAATCCGCCGCCGCTCGAGCGCGACGGCCTGGTGTTTTCGTCACGCGATTCGCTGTTCACCTCCGGCTCGGTCAGCCGGCATAGTTGGGCGCTCAATTCCGTGGACGAAGCGAAGCAGCCTCATGACCACATCTTCTGACACCACGGTCTTTCTGTTCATCGCCATCGTCAAGGTCGCGGTCATCCTGTTTGTGTTGCTGACGGCCATTGCGTACCTCACGTGGCTCGAGCGCAAGGTGATCGGACACATCCAGTCACGCTGGGGACCCTACCGCGTCGGCCCGCACGGCCTGCTTCAGCCGCTGGCCGACGGCCTGAAGTTCATGTTTAAGGAAGACATCGTCCCCACCGAAGCCGATCGTGTGGTCTATTGGCTCGCGCCGTTTATCGCCTTCGTCACCGCGTTCCTTTCCATTTCGGTGATTCCGTTCGGCGAATCGTTCACCGTGGCCGGCCACAAGATTGCGCTTGAGATCACGGACCTCAACGTTGGACTTCTCTTCATCTTCGCTGTAACCTCGCTCGGGGTTTACAGTGTCGCGCTCGCCGGGTGGTCGTCGAACAGCAAGTACCCGCTTTTCGGCGGACTGCGCTCTTCCGCCCAGATGATCAGCTACGAAATCGCTTTGAGCCTCGGCGTAATCGGGGTCCTGATGCTCACCGGGACGTTCAGCCTGCGCGCGATGGTGGAGTATCAGCGCGGATTCTGGCACGTCGGCGGCGTCGCGCTGCTGCCGCATTGGAACGTCTTCGCGCAACCGGTCGGATTCCTGGTTTACTTCATGGCCGCGATTGCGGAAACCAATCGCGTTCCTTTCGACCTTCCCGAGGGCGAGACGGAATTGGTGGCGGGTTTTCACACCGAATACAGCAGCTTCAAGTTCGCCACCTTCTTCATGTCGGAATACGCCAACATGATTACCGTATCGTGCATCGCCACGCTGCTCTTTTTTGGCGGCTGGCTCGGGCCGGTGTTCGGTCCCTCTTGGCTGCATGTGATTTTGCCCGTCGTCTGGTTTTGCCTGAAGGTCTTCTGTTTCCTGTTTTTCTATATTTGGGTGCGCGGCACGCTGCCACGCTTTCGCTACGATCAATTGATGGCCTTCGGCTGGAAGTTCCTGCTGCCGGTGGCGCTGCTGAACATCCTGGTGACCAGCTTCGCGGTCGCCTGGATTAACGCCTAGCCCATGCCCGTACTTTTTTACATCGCGGCCGCGGTGAGCATTATCGCTGCCTTGAATGTTGTCCTGCAGCGCACGCCGGTCTACAGTGCGCTGTCACTGATCGTCGTGCTCGCTTCGGTGGCCGTGATGTACCTGCTGCTCGAAGCGCCGTTCATCGCCATGATTCAGGTGATCGTTTACGCCGGCGCCATCATGGTGCTCTTCGTGCTCGTCATCATGCTGTTGAACGCGGGACGCGAAGCTCCTGGCGAACGGAATCGCCTGGCGCGCTGGCTCGGCGGACCGCTGGTCGTGGCCTTCCTCGCCGAAATCGTCTATGTGGTCTGGCGGCAGTTCCCCCCCCGCACGACACACCCGGCAGCGCCGGCAGACGCCGCCCCGGTCGCCATCGGCCATCTGCTTTTCCGGAGTTACGTGCTGCCGTTTGAAGTCACTTCGATTTTGATTCTGGTCGCTATCCTGGGGGCTGTGGTGCTCGCGAAGAAGCAACTGTAAAGACGGGAGACAGAAGACAGGAGCTGTAAAGACAGGAGACAGAAGACAGAAGTGAGGAAGGGGAGTGCGAATGGGGTTCGATACTCTTACAGGCGGTCGGAGTGGCAACTCCGCCGCCACCAAGCCGTGTCGCTCCTGACTTCTGACTCCTGACTCCTGTCTTCTGTCTCCTGTCTTCTGACTTCTGACTCCTGGCTTCTGGTTTTGAACATGGTTCCACTCGCACACATTCTCGCCGTCAGCGCCATCCTTTTCGTAGTGGGCGCCGCTGGCTTCGTGATTCGACGCAACATCATCACCATTTTTATGTGTATCGAGCTGATGCTCAATGCCGTCAATCTGGCTTTCATCGGCTTTGCGCGCTATCACGGCGATTTGAGCGGGCAGCTTTTCGTGTTTTTTGTCATCGTTGTGGCGGCGGCGGAAGCCGCCGTAGGCCTCGGCATCATCATTGCGCTCTTCCGCAATCGCGATACGTTGAGCATTGACGAGATTGACTCGATGAAACTGTAATCCCATTCGAGGCGCCGCGATAGCGCGGCCACGCTATGAATGTCACGCTAGTCAAAGCCCTGGTCGCATTGTTGCCGGTGAGCGTTTTGTTTCCCGCTTCCGTCGTCTTGTTGATTAAGGCAAAGACCGTAGGCTCGTTCCTGCAGGTCCTCGGCGCCGCATGTCTGGCGCTGGTTGTTCTTACTCATACTTGCGAAGCGCTTCACCTGTTTCCCTGGATGCACTGGGGGCTCCAGCACGGCGCGGGTCACTACCTCGATCTCTCGAGTGCCGTTCTTGGTCTCACGTTGTTTCCCATTGGATATCTGCTTTATGCGCTTAGAAAGGAGCCCGGCTAGTACCCTTCGTCAAAGTACGATGCCGGCGCCAGGACGTGTCGGGACGCGTGAGGGGGGTTGACCACGCGTCCTCGGTGACTCATGCAAACTCTGCTCCTTCTCATCCTCCTACCGCCGCTCCTGGGCGCCGCGCTCAACGGCATCTTCGGCCGGCGTTTCCCGCACGCGCTCGTCTCCTGGATCGGCTGCGGCGCCGCGGCGCTCTCGATGATCTTCGCGCTCGTCGCGGCGCGCGCCTTTTCCGGCCTCCCGCCCGATTCCCCTCCATTTCTCCACAGCTACTTCACTTGGATTCAGGCCGGGGCCTTCACCGCCCCCTTCGCGCTTGCTTACGACCGCCTGACGCTGGTCATGACCGTCACGGTCACCGTGGTCGGCTTCCTCATTCACATCTATTCCATGGGTTACATGGAGCACGAGGGCGGCTACTACCGCTTTTTCTGTTATCTCAACCTTTTCCTCTTCATGATGCTCACGCTCGTCACCGCCGCGAACTATCCGCTGATGTTCGTCGGCTGGGAAGGCGTGGGCTTGTGCTCTTACCTGCTCATCGGATTCTACTTCCCCAGGAAATCCGCTTCCGACGCCGGCAAGAAGGCCTTCATCGTCACCCGCATCGGCGACGCCGGATTCACGGTCGGAATCGCGCTGCTCTTCTGGACCTTCGGCTCGGTGAACTTTCACGAGCTGTTCCCGCGCATCGCGGCTTTGAAGCCGGGTGAAATGCACGGCACGCTCACGGCTGCCGCCTTGCTGCTGTTTCTCGGAGCCGTCGGGAAATCGGCGCAGCTTCCGCTTTACGTCTGGCTGCCGGACGCCATGGAAGGCCCGACGCCGGTCAGCGCCCTCATTCACGCCGCCACCATGGTCACGGCGGGCGTTTACATGGTGGCGCGCTCGAACGTCATCTTCGTTCACGCTCCCCAGGCGCTGGAAATCGTCGGCATTATTGGCTGCGTCACCGCGTTTTTCGCCGCCACCATCGCCCTCTGCCAGAACGATCTGAAGCGGATGCTGGCGTACTCCACCATCAGCCAGCTCGGATACATGTTTATGGGCTGCGGCGCCGCTGCGTTCGCCACCGGAATCTTTCATCTCGTGACGCACGCCTGCTTCAAGGCGTTGCTGTTTCTCGCCGCCGGCAGCGTAATGCACGCCATGAGCGGCGAGCTCGACATGCGCAAGATGGGCGGGCTGCGCCGCAAAATGAAAGCCACCTACTGGACGTTCCTCATCGCCACGCTCGCCATCAGCGGCATTCCGGGCTTTGCGGGATTCTTCAGCAAAGACGAAATCCTGGCCGCCGCCTACGATGGCCCGCTCGGCCACGCCTGGCTCTACTGGTTGGGGACCGTCACAGCAGGCCTGACGGCTTTCTACATGTTCCGCGCCCTCTTCATGACCTTCCACGGCGAGTCCCGCGTCCCGCCGGAACTCGAACACCACGTCCACGAGAGCGGCACGAAGATGACCGGACCACTGATCGTGCTCGCGATCTTCTCCATTCTCGCCGGTTATCTGAGCTGGCCGAAGCCGCTCGGCGGCACTGAAACGTTTGACCGCTACCTCGCGCCCGTCTTCGGCCAATCGGAAGCTTGGCTCCGTACCGCTGGAGGTCATCCGGAAGGCGCGTTCTCCGGTGGTGTTCTCATGCTGATCTCCCTCGCCGCGGCGCTCCTCGGCATCGGCCTCGCTTACTGGTTTTACCTTGCGTCCCCGGAAATTCCCGAGCGCATCGCCGAGTCATTCAGAGGAGTCTACCGCACGCTGGTGAACAAGTACTACGTGGATGAGTTTTATAACTGGCTCGTCGTCCGGCCTCTGCGGGTTGGTTCCGAGACTCTGCTCTGGAAGGATGTGGACGCCGGCCTGATTGACGGCGGCCTGGTGGAAGGAACGGCTGCGGCGACCGCGGGCGCCGGAAACATCCTGCGGCGAATGCAGTCCGGGAACTTGCGGAGTTACGCCGCCTGGGTGCTGGTGGGCGCCGTCGTATGGCTGGGATATGTCCTGTTGCGGTGAGCATGGAGCCAGGCTCGACGCTGACCATATCGGTTGACAATAGCTTTGTATCATTTAACTATAGGCATAACGTAATTGATAATAATATGTTATCCATAAAAATAACATAAAACGGCCCAAAAGCGCCAAACGAAACCGTTAGGTATATGAAAACAATATGTTCGGTTATTCGCGCACCGACGCCGACGGGACAGTTACTTTTCAACGCTCGATCGCTATGACTTTTCATAGAGCCACTCGAAAGGCTTCGATTTTCGCATCTCGAGTTTCGGGTCAAATCCATGTCCTGGCTTAATGGACACGCACTCACGGTGATCACTTTCCTGCCGTTGGCGGGGGCGGCCTCCGTCGCGTTCGTTCCGCGCGAGGCGGTGAAACGGGCTCGCTGGGTGGCGCTCATTGTGTCGCTCGCCGAGTTCCTGCTCGCGCTCTACCTCTTCTGGGGATTCCGCCTTCACTCACCCGCCATGCAGTTCGTCGAGAATCATCCCTGGATCAGTTCGCCCGCCATCAACTATCACCTGGGTGTGGACGGCTTAAGCCTGATTCTCATCCTGCTCACGGCCTTTCTTACTCCGCTCTCGATTCTGGCCTCCTGGTCGGGAATCTCGACGCGCGTCAAAGAGTTTCACCTGTTCCTGCTGGCGCTTGAAGCCGGCAGCATCGGCGTCTTTGTCTCGCTCGATCTTTTCCTGTTCTTCATGTTTTGGGAGGTCATGCTCATCCCGATGTATTTCCTCATCGGCGTATGGGGGCACGGGCGGCGCGTTCACGCCGCCGTAAAGTTCATTCTCTACACCATGGTGGGCTCGGCGCTGATGCTGGTGGCCATTCTTTTCCTGTATAACCTCACGGGGACGTTCAACCTCGAAGTCATCCTGCAGCAACTTTCTTCGGGCCAGCTTGCGCTCAGCGGGCGCGCCGAGAATCTCCTCTTCTGGGCTTTCTTCATCGCTTTCGCCATCAAGGTGCCGCTTTTCCCATTGCACACTTGGCTGCCCGACGCGCACACCGAGGCGCCGACGGCCGGCTCGGTGATTCTGGCGGGCGTCCTGCTCAAGATGGGAACCTACGGCATGTTGCGATTCTGTTTGCCGCTTTTCCCGCACGCCGCGCGCCAGTTTAGTCCGCTCATCAGCGCGCTCGCCATCATCGGCATCATCTACGGCGCGCTGGTGGCCATGGTCCAGCCCGACCTGAAGCGGCTGGTGGCCTATTCCTCTGTCGCCCACATGGGATTCGTGGTGCTGGGGATTTTCGCTTTCAACACCATCGGCATGGAGGGCGCGATTTACCAGATGGCGAACCACGGCGTCTCCACCGGCGCCTTGTTCATTTTGGTCGGCATGCTCTACGACCGCCGTCACACGCGGCTCATCAAGGACTTCGGCGGGCTCGGCACCACCATTCCGGTGCTGAGCACGTTCTTCCTCATCGTGTCGCTCTCCTCGCTCGGCCTGCCGATGCTCAACGGATTCGTAGGCGAGTTCCTGATTATCCTCGGCGCCTTTCGCCGCCATGCCGCTTACGGCGCGCTCGCGGCGGTCGGCGTGATTCTCGCCGCGGTCTACCTGCTCTGGATGTACCAGCGGGTGTTCCTCGGCGAAGTGACTCACGAAGAGAGTCGCAGCATGCCGGATTGCAACTGGCGGGAGAAAGCGATCCTTGTGGCCATGATCGTGGTTATGCTCTTCATGGGGATTTATCCGCAGCCCTTCCTGCGGCGCATGGACGCCGGCGTGGCGCAGGTCCTCGGACGTGTTGCGCCGGGCGCCGCCGCGCCGGAATACAGTTGGCGCCGGGCGCCGGCGGCGGAGGCGCGCCGATGACGACCGTCTACGTCCACGCCCCCGACCTGCTGCGGATTCTGCCCGAGATCGTCCTCTCGGTTTTTGCCATTCTGGTGATGGTCTCGGAGCCTTTCACCTCCCCGGCGCGCAAGTCCGGGCTGGGATGGCTGGCGCTCTTCGGCGTCATCGTGGCCGGCGCGGGCACGTTCGTCGCCTCGCTCTCACCCGGCCTCGCCTTCGGCGGAAGTCTCGCCGCCGACGGTTTCAGTTTCTACTTCATCTTCATTTTCCTTCTGGTCGCCGCGCTCACCATCCTCGGCTCCATGCGCTACCTCGATCGCGACAACATCCATCACGGCGAATACTACGCTTTGATTCTGATGGCCACGGTCGGCGCGTGCTTCATGGCCGCCTCGACGGACCTCATCATGATCTTCATCGGCCTCGAAATCTCCTCGATTTCGACCTACATTTTGGCCGGGTTCCGGCGCGCCGACTCCAAGTCCAACGAGGCCTCGCTGAAGTATTTCCTGCTCGGCTCCTTTGCCACCGCCTTTTTCCTTTACGGCATCGCCTTTGTGTACGGCGCCACCGGCACGACCAATTTGATCGCCCTCGGCGAACGCCTGACGCGCGGCGATTTGCCTGCCGCCGCGTCATTCCTAGGCGTGGCCGTGCTTCTCATGTTTGTCGGCCTCGCCTTTAAGGTTTCGACGGCGCCGTTCCAAATCTGGACGCCCGACGTCTACCAGGGAGCGCCTGCGCCCGTCACCGCCTTTCTTTCCACCGCGCCCAAGGCCGCGGCTTTCGCCGTCCTGCTGCGAATTTTTGTGGGCAGCATGGCTTCTTTGAGCTCGGTCAGTTTCTGGGTGATCTGGCTCTCGGCCATCCTTACCATGAGCGTGGGCAATCTCGGTGCGCTTGCGCAGTCGAACGTCAAGCGGTTGCTCGCCTACTCTTCCATCGCCCACGCCGGCTACGTGCTGGTGGCCATCGCCGCGGCGCTCGCCGGCGCGGCGAATGAAGCGAACGCGTCGGTCATCTTCTACCTCCTTTCGTATGCTCTGATGAACGTCGCCGCCTTCGTTTTGGTGGCGCATCTGGCGGGCTCGGGCGAGCGCTGCACCAACGTGGAGGACTACGTCGGGCTCGCCCGCGAGCGCCCCGCAGTCGCCGCTGCTTTTACCCTGCTTCTGCTCTCCCTCGGCGGGATTCCGGCCACGGCGGGATTCTTCGCCAAGTTTTACGTCTTCCGCGCCGCCATTCATGCGCACCTCATCGGCCTCACCGTCATCGCGCTGCTGAATAGCGTCGTCTCGGTGTATTACTACCTCAAACTCATCGTGGCGATGTACATGGGTGAAGGCAAGACGGAGGTGTCGCTCGGGGCGGTGCCCTGGCCGCTGGGCGCGGCGCTGGCCGTAAGCCTGGCGGGCATTGTCTATCTCGGCCTCTTCCCCAGCCTCGCCCTCCGTTGGGCGCTCAGCGCTGCC
Source organism: Terriglobia bacterium (assembly GCA_035934405.1). Classification (GTDB taxonomy): domain Bacteria; phylum Acidobacteriota; class Terriglobia; order UBA7540; family UBA7540; genus DASYXW01. Next base: position 10,510 of record DASYXW010000042.1, on the reverse strand, counting down.
CAGCCGTTGCCGTGACCCAGCCGGCTCGACGGTATAGAAGCGATATCAACCGGCTTAATACTTGACAGCGGCGAATTCCGTGCTATACATCATGGCACGCGTTGAGGGTGATTGCCATGTCGGCACAACGAAGGTGGACGATGATGAGACGCTCGGGGGGGGGGCGGTACTGCGGTGTGCTTTGCCTTCTCGCACTTGTTTTTTGTCTCGGCCTGGGATCCGTTCTCGTGTCTGAGGCGCAGCAGAGCGGTCTGCAAAGTTGCTACGTTGACGGCGTCACCATCACAACCATCGCCAGTTGCGTCAGCCTGCTTCAGGGAACAACCACCGGAACGCAATTCGGCGGCGTGATTACGACGAGCTTTCCGGAGCACATTCAGACCCTGCCCTGGGACCCTGGCTTATTTACCGGCACCTTGCAGGTAGGCAAGGCCCCGATCGCGCACGGCTCCCTGAATACGTGTACCGTGTCGGCCCTGAACTGCTGGCTGACCGAGGTGCCTATCATCATCGGCTCCGGAATGTCGATCGCCGGGTCGGGTAAGGTGCCTGGGACCGGTAGCGGCGCTAATCCCAACTTTGCTGAAGGAACTGCGATCATGCCCGGTTCCAGTTTCCCCATACCTCTTGGAGCTCCCACAAACCCGACCCTGACCTGCTTGGTGGGCACTGGTGGAACTCTGATGGGGGGGAAGACCTACCAAATAGCTTTTGTCGAGGTGAACAACCTCGACACCAACTCCAGTTCCACCGCCCTGCTCGTCCCGGGGCTAAGTGCCGAGAGCAGCCCCACAGGGGTCCTCTGCAATGCGACGACCTGCGCATCGAATAACTGCGTCATCACCGGATCGGCCCCCGCCACGCTCAACGCGACTGGCACCATTCCCGCGCAAGATTATCGCGTCTTTGCCTCGATAGCGAACGGACCTGCAGGGAGCGAGACGTTGCAAGTTCCGGGCCAGGGTATGACCTGCACGGGCACACCCCACGTAGACACGAACTACGGATGTCAGCTGGGGTCGAACACTTTCACCATCACGTCCATCACAACGGGCGGAGACCATCCCAACGTTGTCGACCTTAGTAACCCGCTCGTGGTGGAGATCGGCCCCGTGGTCGGCAGCAACACCAGCTCGCCGCCTACTGCGCACAACGAGGGATTCTGGGCGCGCCTTGAGAATCTGACGCTGGCCCTGCCCGGCACAGCCGTTGCCAACGACCCTAACGTGGTTTTTTGGAACCCAAGCGACCAGGAGAACAGCGGGATGAGTTTCGTGGGTATCACAGGCCAAGTCGCCAGCACCACCCCCGCTGAGACGGGAGCCTGGATTTACATTGGGCCTCACGCCCCCAATAGCTTCGTGTCGATTTCCAGAGCGACACCAACCCGACCGGCGGCACGTTCTACGGCATGATTCTCGATGGACGGTCGGGGTTCGGAACCAGCGGTACCGCCCGGGTGGTGTATAACTCCACGTTTACGCCCGGCCGCGGTACTGGGTCCCCGACGATCAACGCTGCGGCTCTGGCGATCGGCGGCCTGGCCAACGTCGACTTCGTTGATGATCACTTTGAGGTGACGAGCGGCGACTGCATTCAGGTCGTTACCGCGGCTACCGTGTCGCTGCAAGGCAACGGACACGCGTGCAACCCCGTCATCCGTCTATGCAGTAATTCCGACTCCTTCTGCAGTGCTGCCTCGACGATTGCTGGCAATGATATCGCAGTCCGGAACGTCACGACCAGCGTTTCGAACGGCGTGGTCGTGCAGGACGACCGGAACAGCGTCACGATCAGCAATCACGTGTCGGACTACTCCACCGCCGTTGATGCTTCTACGATTACCGTGCACGGAACTCTGACGCTGCCCAACCAGAACGCAACGACAGTGTTCAGCGGACCCTCTGGAACCTTCTCGACAGCGGCAGCTCCAACCTTCAGGCTGCTTACTCCTGACGACCTTCCGGCACCCTCTGGATTCTCTTACGTGCAAGACGATTTCTACGGCGGAGGGAATGCGGGTGGTGCGATCGGCAGCTTGGGATGGAATGTCGCTAACGTAGGCACAGGCGCGACCCAGGTGGGCATTACGGCGTTTGATCAAAACCACCCAGGGGTCATACAGCAGAAAACGGGCGCTACAAACGGTAACATTTGCAATCTTATCTTGAGCACATTGGTCGCCGCTAACCTACCCATATTCAATCTGAATACGACAGCATGGCACGCTACATTTATCTGGGCTCTCAACAGCCACGGAACGAACGTTCAGGTGAAAGTCCGTCTTGGATTCGGGAGCGATACAATGAACCCGCCCACGGCGGGAATCTATTTCGAGAACGTCAGCGGCAACACGGCAGCGGATTGGAGCGGAGTAGCGAAAGCTTCCGGCACCATGATTACGACGATGACGGGAACCACTGCACTCGATACAAGCACGCCTGCCGTTTTCCATCGTTTCGAGATGGTGAACGATGGCAGCGGGTCGAACCTGAAGTTCTACATCGATGGCAGTCCTTATGTAACGGTTACAAGCAACCTTCCAAGTACCACCACTGCCCTACTCCCGCTAATACAGCTTGTGAATACTGACCCGGGAAGCGTGGACAAGCACGCCGATATAGATTACTTCTCATTTCAAATAGGAGTGACACGCTAATGGCGACAACCACCGCATTTGCATACGTAACAACAGATATTCCCACGTTCAATGGACTGGGCCCACCCACCTCATTTGATTTACCCTTTTCAGGAGTCGTGGGAGACGGAGTTCAAACCCCAGTCGGATTTGCCGCTTGCTACACCTGGGACACGACTCAGAGCGTGGCAACTAACTACGCTAACCTTAAGGCGAATGTCGTTGTGATAGGCACAGAGTCAGGCTTCAACCTATCGGTATCCGGTGTCCTCGTTTTCTCGGCGGTGACATAATGAAAAGACGAAACCTGATTGGAAGTCTTCTGGCGGGAGCCGGAGTTTTCCTCACCGGTCGTCCGCTGCGTGCGGCCTCGGCGGCGGGTGTGGCGGTCCCCCAGGCGGACCGAGAGGAAAGCGCGAACGGCTCACCGGAAACTGCGAGCGGCTCGCCAGCGAGCGCCACGGTGCGCGTGATCTACGCCAACGCCACGCAGGCAAGCTGGGAGGCCGTCACCAATGGCGGCATCCTGGTCGCCGGGGCGACGAACATCAGCGGTGGCAACCTGAACCTGCGGATTATCCACGACGCGGTCACGGCCATCGTCGCGGCTGGAGGTCCGACGCTGACCCGCTCGCAAGTGGCGCTCTTCGGCGGCCAAAACTGAGACGCAACGGGAAAAAAGCCGGTGCGGGAATCCGGCTAGTGCGGCAGCTTGAAGTCGACGTCGATCTCAGTCTCCACCTCGATGGGCGCGCCGTCGAGAAGCGTGGGCTGGTATCGCCAGTGCCTAACGCCGTCCACCGCCGCCCCGGCCAGGAGCCGATGCCCGTTGATGATCTTGAGATCCTTGATCGTCCCATCCTTGTTGATCACCGCCCGCAGCCGGACCAAGCCCTCGACACCGGCTTCCTTGGCGATGGCCGGGTATTCAAGCTGCGGATGGAAGATCAGCTTCGCCGCTTGAACCTGTCCGCCGACGCGAACGGGCGCCATAGTCTTCGGCGCCGCCGGCAGTGTAGCCGGCGGCAAGGGAGCCGGCAAAGAAGATGCCGGAGATGAGGGCGTCGTGTTACCTGGAGCTGCGGCTTGGGCAAGTAGGGTGGGCGGTTGTGACGGTGCGCTCGCGGTAGACTTCCCGCCTGTGGCGGCTGGCGGCGGAGTAGCGTTCGCAGCGACGGGGGCTTGCGGGGTAGCAGGCGGCGTTTGCGTGGGCAGGGCCATCGGCGTCGCATGCGTTTCCGCACTGGCCGGCCCGGCCGGCCCAGGAGAATTGATCGCGCCGGTCACGGGCGGTGTGACCAAGGGTTGAGCCTGCGGGGCCTGCTGTGGCTTAAGCGGTGTGAGGCTAGGCTTCTGGCCGCCCTGCGCTTCGCCAGCGGCGATTCTTGAGCCCGCGGACGGCGCAGCGCGAGCCGCGCCGCGGCCTCGGTCGCTTTGAGCGTCTCGCCCTTTGGGAACGGGAGGCGCTTCAATTGGCGCAGCAGGGCTGTTCGCGGCGCCGCCGTTCGCTGCCGGAACGCCACCCGCCGGCGCCTGTTGGACGTCGGGCCTGGCAGGGCCGGCCGGGGACGCTGCGCTCGTTCCGTCGCCCGCAGCCTGAACAGCAGAGTTCGCCGTATCGACTCGGACACGAGTGCGGTGTTTGTAGATGACGGCCGCACCGCCACCCACGATGATGCCTAAGATCACGACCACAACCACCAGCGGTGCCTTGGAGGAGCGTGGCGCTCGCGCGGCGGTTGCGGAGCGCCGGGATTGCGCGGTCGTCGCACTGCGGGCCGCATTGCCGGTGGCAGGTTCCGCTGCTGGCACTTCGAGAGCAGCACCAGGGCTCGGGCCAGCCGCGCCCGTGGGCCAGGCCGTCGCGGCTCGCCGGACCGCCGCAGCGCGGGGTATTGAATAAGTTCCAAGGCTCGCGCCGGCCAGATGCGCGCCGCAATTCAGGCAGAACTTTCTGCCAGACAGATTCTCAGCGCCGCAGCTCGGGCATGGCAGGCTTGCCGCCGGTTGGGCCAGTTGGGATTGTCTGACATCGACCCGGTCGCCATTCAAGGGAGCGCCGCACTTGGAGCAGAACTTCCTACCCGGCTTCTGACCTGCTCCGCAGCGCCCACAGGCCGCGACCGTTAGACCGTCGAGCGTTGGCCGAGTTTCGGTTTCCCCCATAACGCCCTGATCTTCTTTTCGGCAGCTCCCGCTGCGGCTCTTGCTATCGACGAGTGCGTTCCTTCGTTTCCGTCAGCTTGAGGGCGCCCCGCATTCGCCACAGAACTTTGCTCCGCCCTCCAGCTCCGCATCACAGCTCCAGCATCGGCCGGTCGTCTCCGCCGCCGCCGCGCCGTTTCGGAGCGCAGACTCCTCAACCGGCGACTCGGGAATCGGCGCGCCAACTGAGGAGGCGCCCTCCATGCGCAAGCGATTCCGGGTGATGGCAACCGCCAGCGGCTTGCCAAAGGAATCAGCGACCGCGTCGTGGAAGCTAAGCCACTGCTCATCGCTCAGTTTCTCTCCCCGCTCGACGAGAATGACGAGCTTGGCGAACGGGTGCCCGGCCGATGACAAGGATTGCGAGTCAGGATGATGCGCGGGCCAGTCTGCCGAGATGATCGCTTCCCGCAACTGACGCGCACCGGCCTGGCATTCCGAGAGAGGTTGGAACTCGGCGCTGTCGCGATGGGCAATCGAGAGAACCCGGTCCAGAACTGCGATCGCCCGGCGACGACCGTCGTGAAAGGAAGCGACCTCCAGGAGGGCTCGCAAATCGCCGATGGAGCCCGGCGGCGCAGCCAGATATTGGGCCGGTACGCCGACGGAGCGAGCGAGCTTTGTCACTCTGGCGCCGACGGCCTGAAAATCCCGCCGGCAATCGGAAACCTCGGTGATCGATCCCTCGGAAGGAACCGCGCCGCTCTGCTGCAGGTTCCGGGCGGTCTCCACCAGACGCTCGGCAAGCCGCGAAAAACCGGCTTCGAGCGCAGTGATTTCGGCGCTCACTGAACCGAGCTGTTGCGAAAGGCCGGCAGTTTCCGTGGCCAGGCTCCCCGAGAGATCGGCCGCCCGGTGTTCCCCGCGGGCGACCTCAGGCGAAGTGGCAGGTAAGCTCCCGCCAGCGGCTGGCGCACGGACACGATCCGTCGTCGGCCTCTCGCCGGGGCGCTCGACCGCCTTCGCAGCCGCAGGTCCCGGCTTCGTAACGCTGTCGACAACCGTCGCCGGCCGCCTCTTGGGATCGCCTTCGTCGCTCGGGGACCTCAAGGTCAGCGCGGCTTCGTCTCCAGGCCGTGCGCTCGAAAAGAGTTTGGTCTTCAGAGCGCCCATAAGACCTGTGCGCTCCAGGGGCGCGGCAGCGCGCTTGGCAGGCGGCGCCACGGCCGCAGACTCCGCTCCGTTCGTCCGCCGATGCTCGGCATCCTTCAGAGCGTCATAGATTCGGCTCATGCATTCCCCATTGGTTAATCGGCTGACCGAAGCGCGCGTGTGAGAACCGGATACGTCAGAGGATCAACGGGCGGGGGATTCCAGGACACGCGGACATGGAACCCACGCAGCAAAATAAGCCCTCCGCCAAGCTACTGATGCTTAACGACCGCGACCTCGCTTGTCAAGTTCCAGGACAGACAACTACCGCCGAGTTATACCTAGAAATATATTACCTTACATTAGAAAGAAGAGAGGCCGTTGCCGCCGGCCTCTCTTGACAACGGTGGTGCGGGTCTCTTGCCTACTTCACCTTCAGGTAAATGATCGCGAACGTGTATAGCGCCATGGACTCGATGAGCACCAGGCCCAGGATGAGCGCGAACTGAATGGACGCGCGCGCCCCAGGATTTCGTCCCAGGCCTTCGCAGGCCGCCGCCGTGGCCACCGACTGAGCGTAGCCGCAGCCGGCCGAAGCAATCGCCATGGAAAATCCCGAAGCGATCCAGATCCAGTGAGTATCCACCGCGCCGCTTGTAGTCGTGCCTGTCCCCTGAGCAAACGCCGGCGCCGCCAGCAGCAGGGCGGAGACTGCCGTCAACAGAATCCAAAGGTAACGTTTCATCGTTTTCTCCTCTTAGTAAGTTTCCGCCAGGAGGTGGTTGCCCGACACCACGTGTTCAGACGGGCCTCACGCTGGCGGATCAAGCCGGTGAAGCAGGAGTCAGGAGTCAGAAGACAGGAGTCAGGAGTCAGCTACACATTCTGCCTTCTGACTCCTGTCTTCTGTCTCCTGTCTTCTCTTAATGCTCCTCCGCCACCGCCATGCTGATATAGATCGCCGGCAGCAGCATGAAAATGTAAGCCTGCAAGAGCGACACAAAAATGTGCAGCGCCATGAAAATCACGGGAACAGCGATGTGAACCATGCTGCCGAAAACCTGCTCCAGAACGTCGCCCACCAGCATGTTGGCGTAAAGACGCACGCTCAAGGAAAGCAGCCGGCCGAAGTTGCTGATGAGCTCAATGGGAAACATGACGATGGCGATGGCCAGCATCGGCCCGCAGAGGTGCTTGAGGTAGCCGACGAGCCCGTGATGGCGGATTCCGTGGTAGTTGTAATAGAGGAACGCCAGCGCCGCCAATCCCAGCGTAACCTCAATGTGCGCGGTGGGCGTCTGGAGCGTGGGAACGAGACCGAGCACGTTGCAGAGCGCCACATAAATAAAGAGCGTCCCCAGCAGCGGCACGTAGCGCTGGCCGTCGTGGCCGATGATCTCTTCCGCGGTCGTCTGAGTGAACTCGAGAACCACTTCCATGGCCTGCTGGAAACTGCCGGGGTTCTCCACCGACAGCCGCCGCCGCAAGACCAACGCTCCGGCAACGATAATCAGAATCGCCAGGACCTCGGCCGCCAGGTAGCTCGGAATCGGCTGGGCCGGGTCAGCCGGCGTGATGCCGAGTTTCAGCAGCAACGGCGTCACGACGCCAGCCAGCAGATGGTTCAGGAGTACAGCAAACCAGAATGGGTGTTCCATAATCGCAAATACCGCGCTTGATTATCCCCTTATTTATCAATAATCTGACGGCTTTAAATGATCAAGCGGCTTATTTTCAATAAGTTGACGGCTTTGATGCGTTCCAAAAAACTACTTTCCTTTGTTTTCAATATGTTGACGGCTTCGTTCGTAACATTTTACAAAAAAACTCACTTGTCTTGCATCGTCCGCTCTAAACCCGATGCGGTCCGTTACCCACTCCTTCCGATTCGGGCCTATTCAGAATCGCCCCGCCCATCTGAAACAGGCACTCAATCAAAACTCCGGCCACCGGGACGAAGAGTCCCGCTATGACGCCTTCAAAGGACAGCCAGCGAGTTTCGTAAAACAGGTAGACGACACCGAAAGCCAAAGGATACCTGATTACGAGCTTAAACACCATACTCCTCGGCACACGACCGCTACCCTCACCGGCGCCGAGCGCAGCAGCGATGCCCTGGTGCAGCCAGCGGTACGCCACGACGGCGAGCGCCGCGCCAAGCGCGAAGCCGCCGGCGAAACGGAAGCGTCCGGTCGAGAGGGCGGCGACGAACGCACCAACGGCGCACAGAGCCATCCAGCGCGGCAGGCGAGCTTCGGCTTTGGCGAGCGCCGGCTCCGGGGTCTTCTCGAGAACCAGGGGTTCAGTCATCTCAATTTGGCCCACTTGGCCTGCCTGGCTTGCTTGGTCCGCTTGCATTCCTCTTTTCGTCTCGGGTGAGGATCTGCAAAATCTCGAAAATGCCCCCGGCCACGCCCGCGAGCGCCCCCACCAGGGCCAGCGCCGGCGCAGTGTGCAGCGCCTTATCCAGCAGCCATCCCAGGACGTATCCGCCGAGCGCCGCGCCGGGAATAATAAAACCCAGGCCGGTGTAAAAAGCCACCTGGCCCCAAACGTCGGATTCACGCCAGCGTGGTGGACGCACGGAGAAAAAGCTGTCAGCGTTCAGCAGTCAGCCATCAGAGAGTCGACCGCTTAGTCTACACGAAAAACGGGCGGCCCGGACCCTCCGTCGATAAAGGTGCGATAACCCACGCCACCCCGGCGGCCACCTTGAGTAGCGGACTCCGCGGCCCGCAACTGTGCCAATCCCTCGCAGCAGCTATAATCGTGCCGTGGCATCCCTCAAGGAATACCAGCGCAAGCGGCGTTTTGACCGGACGCCGGAGCCTGCCGGCTGCCGCGCCGCGACGGGCGGCAGCCGGCACGTGGTGCAGAAGCACGATGCGACGCGGCTGCGCTACGACTTCCGCCTCGAGATTGACGGCGCGCTGAAATCGTGGGCGGTGCCGAAAGGCCCGTCGCTCAATCCGGCGGACAAGCGGCTGGAGAAAGCTGTCGAATACTTGACTGAAAAAGCGAGACGTCATACGTAGCGCCAGAAGTCGACGACAGCTGTTTTTCTGTAGCGGCGCTCTCTGAGCGCCGAAAAGCCAGCGGTCGGAGACCGCCGCTACAGTTTGGTCCGTCGCCGACTTATGGCGTTGCGTATAGAAGCAAGAGGCGGCTTCACGCCTTGGCCAGCGGCGGATTCACCCGGTCACGGAAGCGCAGCGGGTCTCGGACGATCTCTTCCACGGCCTCAACCGCCGCGTCAATCTCCTCACGCGTGTTGTAATAGTGAGGCGAGATGCGGAGCGCGGACTCGGCTTTCTTTTCCTCCATGTCGATCACCGCGTAAATGCGATACGATGCGCTGGTATTGATTCCGCGGTCGCGCAGGAGGCCGACCACCTGCCCGGCGTCGAAGCCGCGCACTGCGACTGTGACGATGGCGCAGAGCTCCGGACCGCGGTCGAGCACCCGCAAGCCATCCACGGCGCTGAGTTTCCCGCGGGCATGAGCGGCCAGTTCGCGCGCCAGCGCGCCAGCTCGCCCGACACCCACCGAGTCCGCGTAACGCGCCGCTTCGCCCAGGCCGAGCACGAGCGCATAGGCAAGCTCCCACTGTTCGAAGCGCCGCGCGTCGCCGACCAGCTCGAACCGGTCCGCCTCAACCCACCCGGCGCCGCGCATGTCCACGAGCAAGGGATAATCGCCGCGCTTGAGGGCGGCATCGGAAACGTAGAGCATCCCAATGCCGCGCGGGCCGCGCAGGAACTTGCGCGCCGTGGCGGCGAGGAAGTCGCAGCAAAGCCGCTTCACGTCGATGGGAATCTGCCCCACCGCCTGGCAGGCGTCAATCAGATAGGGCACGCCCGCGGCCTCACAAACCTTGCCCACGGCTTCGACCGGCTGCACCAGGCCGGAGTTCGTGGGCACCCAGGTGACGGCCACCAGGCGGCAGCGCGAGCCCGCGATGAGCTCGCGCACGGATTCGGGATCGACGCCACCTTCGGGCAAATTGCGGGCGCGGAGGATCCTGACCCCGCGGCGCTGGGCGAGCGAGAGAAACATGAGCTGATTGGAAATGTAGTCGTTGCGGGTGGTGACGATGGCGTCGCCGGGGGCAAAGTCAAACGCCGCGAGCGCCCGGGCGTAAGCGTCGGTGGCGCTTCCGACCAGGGCCACGTTGCGGCGCTCGGCGCCGCACAGGTGGGCCACGCTGTCATAAGCGGCGCGAACGGCTTCCGCCGCCGCTTCCGCTGCTTCGTAGCCGCCGCATTCGGCTTCGCGCGCCAGGTGACTCGTCACCGCATCGAGCACGGGCCGGGGCATGAGCGAGGCCCCGGCGTTGTTGAGGTGGACGCGCTTCGAGCAGCCTGGAGTCTCGGAGCGCAAATAGGCTACATCAATAGCCTCACTGTTCCCGCGAACGGTCACGCGCTGCTCCCCGCCGTCCGCACGGCATCGACGGAGCCGTAAAGCTTGGCCTCGGGATGATGGGCCTTCTCGTAGGCGGCGATCTTCGCGTCAAAGCGCAACGAGAGGCCGATGTCGTCCCAGCCGTTCAGCAGGCACTCGCGACGGAAGGGA
>DASYXW010000031.1:0-122330 GCA_035934405.1 Terriglobia bacterium | reverse complement strand
TCACCCAACAATTCTTCTTATGAACATCCACTCCGAGGTATAACATTTCAGGGGGTGCTCCTTTCGATTCAGATTGAGTTTTCCAACAACCCAATCCTACTCGAATCCAGCCGCCCCCTTCATAGCATCAGACTTCGCGCTCGTCGGTTCAAGAGAACTCCTCTGAGATTCTCGCTACTTTCCGGTGCCGCTCAGGCTGACAGTTTGAGGGCTGCCTCCACCGTTGTCTGCGATGGACAAGGTGGCGGTGCGAGATCCCTTCGCCGAAGGAGTGAAGGTGATCGAGAAGGTACAGCTAGCTTCCGCCTGTACTTTTGAACCGCAGGTTGTGGTCTCGGCGAAATCGGTGGCATTGGTTCCCCCGATCGAGATGCTGGTGATGCTCACCGTGGTCTGGGCGACGTTGGTCAGCGTTACCTTTTTCACCCCGCTCTTCGTCCCAACCGTTACGCTGCCGAAGTTGAGAGATTTGGGCAAGAGCTGAACCTGGGTTCCCGTTCCCGTGAGCGACACGGTCTGGGGACTGCCGGCGGCGTTGTCGTTCACGTTCAGCGTGGCCGTCAGCGTATTGATGGCAGTGGGCCTGAATTTGACGCTGATCGAGCAGCTTGCTCCCGCCGCAACGCTCGTACCGCAAGTGTTGGTCTCGGTGAAGCTGGTGGGATTCGCGCCACTGAAGGTCAGGCTGGTGATTGTGAGGGCTACGGTTCCGGTGTTGGTAAGAGTTACGCTCTTGGCGACGCTGCTGGTATTGAGCACCTGGGTCGCGAAGGTAAGGCTGGTGGGCTTCAGCGTCACAGACGGCGCGGTGCCAGTTCCGGTAAGGCTCACGCTCTGCGAGCCTCCGGGAGCGTTGTCCGAAATGACCAGGCTGCCCGTGCGGGTTCCGGCTGCCGTCGGAACGAACGTCACCGACACTGTGCAGGTCGCGGACGGGTTGAGCACGGTGGGGCAGTTGTTGGTTTGGGTGAAGTCTCCAGTCGTCGCAAAACTGGAGAAGGTCACCGGGCCGCCGCCGGAGCTGGTTACGGTAACGATCTGAGAGGGGCTGGTGGTTCCAACCGCCTGGTTCCCAAAAGTAAGACTGGAAGCGGACAACTGAACCTGCGCTCCGGACACGGCCCCATTTCCGGCCAATAACAAGTTTGCGGCCCCGCCAAAACTGTTGGAGGCAAGGGTCAGGAGGCCGGTTCGCGGGCCGAGGACGGTCGGAGTAAAAGTCACTTGCAGAGTGCAGGAAGCTCCGGAAGCCAGGGTACTGGAACAGGTGTTCAAACTAACGGCGAAGTCACCGGTGACGGTGGTTGTTCCCAAGGTCAGCGAAGCGATGCCGGAATTGGAGACCGTCAGCGTGAGCGGCGAGCCGGTGGAACCGACGGCCTGGTTGGGGAAGTTCAACTGGCCGGGCGCGAGCGACACGACTGGCACGTTCAGGCTAGTGTAAGTGGTCGAGGTGGAGCTTCCCGGCGTGCTCGCGAACAGGTCGGGGGCTCCGTCTCCGTTCAGATCGCCGGCGGCGATGCCTCCCGACGGGCTGCCCAGCAGGGACGAAGATGCGAAGGTGCCGTCACCGTTGCTGTAAAACAAACGGATGAGCCCGTTCGTGTAGGGATAGACGAGCATGGCGAGATCGGTTCTTCCGTCGTGGTTGAAATCGCCAGCCGTCATGGCGAGAATATCGGCATTTGTGATGGCCGCGGTGGGAGCCTGGAAGGTGCCATCACCGTTGCCCAGATATACGAATGCGCCGGCGGCCAAATCGATCTTGCCGTCGCCGTTAAAGTCCCCTTGGACAAGCGGAGTACCAGCGCTGGCCGTACCATAAGACTTAGGGGGCTGGAAGGTCCCGTCGCCATTACCAATCAGAACGCACAACGAAGGAGGGCAAGGCACCGCGATATCGGGCTTGCCGTCCTGGTTGAAGTCGGCGACCACAAGTCCGACAGCGAAGCCGGTGTAGTTGTAGTAGGTGGGAGGGCCAAAGGTGCCGTCGCCGTTTCCCAGATACACAGCCAGGCTGGCGCCGTTCTCGGCAACGAAGATCACGTCGAGCTTGCCGTCGCCGTTTACGTCCGCGGCTGCCATGTCGAGCGCATACACGTTTGAGGACGTAACGAGCGGCGACTGGAAGGTGCCGTCGCCATTCCCCAGGTAAATCGCGAAAGTAAGCGTGGTGCTGCCGGGACCGTTGATGGCAAGGTCAAGCTTGCCGTCGTTGTTGAAGTCGCCCACCACAATACTGCTGCCCATGGGGCCGCCCGGCAGGATTTGCGGCGCCTGGAAGGTGCCGTCGCCGTTGCCCAATTGCACGATCAGGCCGTCGGTGGGGTAACTGCCGTAGGAGATCTCGTCCAGCTTTCCGTCACCGTTCAAGTCGGCGAACACGGTTGAAGGGCCAAGAACCTCAGAAACGGTTGAACCCGTACCTGTAGCCGCGAAACTTCCGTGGTTGCCAACTGAAAGGTCGAGGAAGCCGTTTTTGTCGACCGCTCCGATGTCGAGTTGTCCGTCGTTGTTGAAGTCACCCACCACGGCGCCAGCCGGTGTGATTCCGAGTGGAGCAGCAACGGCCGGCTGAAACGTGCCGTCGCCGTTACCCAGCATGACGCCGGAGGGGACAGCCAGCAGGTCTTGCTTGCCGTCCTGGTTGAAGTCCGCGGCGATGAGCTGAGTTTCAGTGGCGCTGACCGCAAGCGTGGTGAACAGAGTGAAGGTGCCATCGCCGACGCCGAGGTAGACGTAGAGATTGTAGTGGCAGCCGGAGCGGCCGCAAGAGGTAACTTCGAAATCCACGTCGGGCTTGCCGTCTCCGTTAAAATCAGCCACCACCGGCATCTGCCCGGGACCTGATGTGGTGCCGGCAGCGGTGAATCCGCCAACGCCGTCCCCCAGATAGGCCTGCCCACGGCTGACGTTGCTGAGCAGCACGTCGAGCTTCCCGTCGCCATTGAAATCGGCTGCGTTGACGTAGGAGTAGGAACCTAGAGTCGTTCCCGTCAGCGTGAACGTTCCGTTGCCGTTGCCGAGGTAGAGGCCGCTGGCGCTGCTGGCAACAAAAAGATCGAGTTTGCCGTCCTTGTTGAAGTCACCCGCAACCAATGCAGTCGCGGCGACACCCTGCGGGGCCGGGTTTTGGAATGTGCCGTCGCCATTCCCCAACAACACGTCCAGGTTGATGCCCGTGGCGACGACCAAATCCAGCTTGCCATCGAGGTTGAAGTCGCCCACCACGATTTGGCCCGGAGTGGTGACGGCGTAGTCCGTCTTGGTGCTGTAAGTTCCGCCCGGCTTCGACAGAAAGACCGAAACCGTATTGCTGCCGGAGTTTGACACCGCAAAGTCCAGCACGCCGTCGCCGTTGAAGTCACCTTCGGCGACCGCGACGGGCGTGGCTCCGGTAGTCAGCGTCGCTGCGCCAAAGGCGAAGTTTTGGGCGCGGGCGGTGTTCGGCGCGGCGACCGCCAGAATGAGAGCCAGAAAGATCAGGAGTCCGTGGGACACGGCGGTTTGGTGTACCGCTCGACGCGCACAACGATGGCCTTCCATTCTTAGCCTTCCATGCTTGTGAAATGAGCCGCAACCACAGGACAATCCGCTTGCCGGGGGGGTCTCGTCTCTACCGCACGTATAATAGCCTAGAAACCGCCGTCAGGCAACACCTCTTATGAATTGGAAGGCACGAGAGCGGTAGATGGCGCTGTTTGCCATCTATGCGTTCTGTCGCTGGGCGGATCGCGTCCCCAAAGGGTACCGCCGGCCGTCACCGTCACTTGGCGTGAGGATTCTTCGGCAGACTCACCAGGTTGGCGAAAAGCCGGTACGCGCCCGGCACTCCTTCCGGCAACTGTCGGTAAAACGCGTAAGCGCAGTACACGTAAATGCCCTTGCCGTAGCGAGCGTAAAGCAGACCACCCTTCTGCGGGTCCTGTCCGGGATCGTGCGTCTCGAGCAGCGCCGTGTAATGCGGGTCCCACGTCTTCATGAACTTCGAGCCGCGCTCCTCCACCCAGCCGTTGAAATCCTTCGTCGTGATTTTGTTGGGCCAGACGAAAACCGGATTCGAGGGGTCGAGAATGGTGACCTTCGAGGTTTCGTCGGTGACCTCTTCGGGGTTTTCGGTCATGCTGTAGGGATAAGGGCCGAAGTTGTGGTCGAACTCCGGCGTGTTGTACTCCACCACCACCACGCCGCCGTTCTTAACGTAGTCGAGCAGCCGCCCGTTGTAGGTGATGAGGTCCTGACGGACGGCGTACGTGCGCACACCGAGCAGAACGATGTTGTACTTCGAAAGGTCGCCGGTCGCGAGGTCGGAACTCGCCAGCATGTGAGCCTTGATGCCGAGATTCTCGAGCGACTGCGGCACGTCGTCACCGCTGCCCATGATGTAGCCTACATTCAGGCCCGGAGCCACCTTCACGTCCGTCCCGGTCGTGCGGTACGACGCGGATCGGTAAAGGTTGTAGGGTCGCAGGCCCTGGTATCCGACCGTGTGATAGCCTTCCTTATATTCGTGGCCGTTATACTCGGCGACGGCCGTCACCGTGTACGGCTTTTCCTGCAGGTTCGACGGATGCACCTGAAACGAAAGCGGCTCATCCTCGCCGTCCTGCGCGGTGGAGAAATGCGCGGTGGAGGGCGAAGCCGTCCAGCCCGCGGGCAGTTCGAGCCGCACCGACCCAGCAGCGGGTCCCTTCACGTTGCTGTGCACCACGACGTTTAGGCCAAAAGACCGCTCGTCGAGCGGCGTGACGCCGGCGTGAGGTGAGATGGCAACCGAAATGGCCGGCCCGATGACGAGTGGATTCAGCACTGTTCCGGGACCGGTCTCGCGTTCGACGGCTTGCACCACCTGGCCCACTTCGACCGGAACGCCCTGGTAGTTGAAGTCCACCCAGGCGGACAGCGGGTAGGGCGCGAGCGGCAGGTTGGCGTAGCGCGGATCCACAACGTCGTAATAAGCCTGCTCGATGTCGGGCCGCGTGAAGTAAGGACGCGTGAAGGTGGCGTTCGCAGCCGCCGTGACCTCGAAGCGTTGGTCGCGAGGCTTATTGTTGCCCAACTCGCCCGTCGTGGCGCCTCCGCTTGCCTCGACCATCTGTCCGACCTCGACGTGCGCCCCGCCGCTCGCGGAGTTCCCGCCCGGCGCGCTGGAGGCGGACTCGCTTTCGACCGTCCAGTTCTCTCCGGGTGGCGTCGCCAGCGCGATCTTGGTCAGTTGCACAGATGCTGCGCTTTGAATCGCGGCATGAACCTTTACCCAGAAGCGCTGTCCCGGTATCGCCACCTGGAAACTCGGCAGTGTTCCCATGAAAGCAGCGAAGGGGCCGGTGGGTTCATGTTCCGGCGCCACGGTGGCCTGCATGGAAAATCCGAGCGCCTGGGCGATGGCGTTGTTGAACTGCGCCTGTTTCACCTTGAGCTCGTGCGTCACGTTGTACTTGGAGTCGTCGGAAAGCCCGCTCGATTGCACCTGGTCGATCAGTGCGTTCGTGGCCTTCAGTCCCTCGGCCAAAGTGGGCGCAATCTTCTCCGGCTGGTCGGCCGAGAAGTTCTTCATGGCGTCTTCAACCAGTCCGTTGATCTTTGCGAGGCCCTCTTTCAGAAACGCATCGTCTCCGCCCTGCGCGAGCGAGGCGATGCCCATCAGGGAAATATCAATGCCATCGAAGAACGATTTCTCATGATCCGAGGTCGTGACTCGGGAGGCGTAACGGTGATAGGGGCTCATCTGCTGGCCCGCCGCCGGAACCGACGCCCCACCGCTCTGAGACCTCTGGAATCCGAGGCCGGTCCGCGAAATCTGGAGATAATTCTGGCCGAACATGGGAGCGTAATCGCCCTCGGGAATCTCCAGGTTCGTGGCTGGTTGTCCCGGCTCCCAGCGCTTTTCCACGTAGTTGTAGACTCCCGCCGGGCTCCACTTGCCGGTGGCGTAATCGTACACGCCCTTCGCGGTGACTGGCTCAAAGGGAACTCGCGCGTAAACTTTCACCGGCGCCCAGGGCCGCAGTCCCGCCTGGATTTGATCCGGGAACATGCTGGGGTCGCCGGCGGCGTTGTACACCTCCTGTGCCATCTGGCCCGCTACCTGATGATTGCCGTGGCCGTCGGTCACACCGCCGACAAAGACGGACGTGACCACCAGCGGCCGGGTCATGCGCACCACGCGTACCGAGTCGTATAGCACGCGGTCGTGCCCCCACTTGTCGAGAGCTTCTTCCTTGGTCTTGGAAAAGCCGTAGTCAATCGCGCGACTGAAAAACTGTTGCACGCCGTAGTAGCGGCCGGCCGCGAGCAATTCTTCGGTGCGCACGAGGCCCAGCGCGTCCCAATAGTCCGCTGACATCACGTTGGCGCCGCCCTCGCCGCGGTTCAGCGTCATCAGCGCCACTCGCGCGCCCTGGCCACGCGACTCATAGGCCAGCATGCCGCCGTCCTCATCGTCGGGATGCGCCGTAAACATGATGAGGCTGGCGCGCGTGTGGAGCTTCTTGAGCGTTTGCCAGAGCGCTGCCGACCCGCGGTCGAATAAGAGCGGCCGCGCGGCAGCCGAGGGTTCGATGGCGGCGGCGCGCGGAGACTGAGCTGCCATCGGCAAGGACTTCAGGACGATGGCAACGAGGACCGTCAGGATAACGCCGAGAAGCAGATGTTTCACGCTGGGTTTCATTTTTCTTCTCCTCCTTATTCAATAAATATTGTTCATTCGCGCCGCCGGGGATTCCCTGGAGCGAGACGCAAGGTTATCCACGCGCGCCCCGTCTGTCAATAAAAAACCAAAACGTTACGGCACCTCCTCAGGACCGAAGGGTCCAGCGCGTCGCCGGGCGATGGATGTGGAGTGCGGCAGCTTGCTGCCGCTTTGATTCCGCGAGCTTGCTCACGGCCTTCTGCTAGCTTGCGGCGAATGGAGGCACGGCCCGGCCAGCAAGCTGTCCTGGGAAAGCGATAGCAAGCTTCCGCGCTCCAAAGCGCTTTGGGAAATTTCACGCTGAATGTCGGGTTGGGGGTGCATGGAATCCGCGGTCCGAACAACGGGAGCGAGCCACCCGAAAGTTACATCATTTTGTTCTTGACACGCGATAAACCCTTGAGTACAGTCGGGGCGTTTAGCCGAATCGATTCGGCACCGGGGGGCGCGGACTGCAGGGCGGTTGGGGCCGGCATAACCGTTCGGCCGTTACGATCGGCGTTTGAGATAGTCGCTGTTGTCTGGACTATGTTACTCTTCTGAGGTTGAACCCCCACGGGGAGGGGGAATCGGCCCGAAGTCTTGCGTCAGATGCTGGGTCATTTTCACCGAAATATAAGTGCCGGAGGGAGAAAGACCCGCCACCGCGCGTGGCGCCAACACAGAAAAGGAGACTGAAATGATCTGCAGAATCTCGAAAGGGTTAGTCTTCGGAATCACCGGTCTGGCGCTTCTCCTGTTGCAGGCTAGCCCGGCCGCCTTCGCTCAGGCTGATCGCGGGTCCATCGTGGGCACGGTGCGCGACGCGTCCGGGGGTGTTGTGCCGAACGCCACGGTCACGGTCACCAACAAGGCGACCAACGTCACCACCACGGCGGTCAGCAACAGCGCCGGCGAGTACCAGGCTCTGGCGCTGCTGCCTGCTACCTATACCGTCAAGGTAAGCGCCTCCGGCTTCGAAACTCAGGTGCAAGACAACGTGCCGATCGACGTTCAGACCCGGCAGGAGGTGGACTTCTCTCTCAAGGTCGGCTCTGTGCAGCAAGAAGTGATGGTGACGGCCTCCGAGCCGCTGCTGCAGACGCAAACCGCTGACATCGGCGGCGTGGTGCACGAACAGCAGATCGTGGACCTGCCGCTCAACGGCCGCCGTTACGCCGACCTGGCGCTGCTCGAGCCCGGCGTGCAGAAGTATTACAATGCCAACAATCCTTCCCCGGATCGCTTTAGCGTGAATGGCAACCTCGAGTTGCAAAACGATTTCCTCCTGGACGGCGTCGACAACAACTCCAATTCAGAGAACCTGCAGGAGTTTTCGGTCCAGGTGGTGCAACCGCCGCCCGACGCGGTGCAGGAGTTTCGCATTCAGACTCGCACCTACTCGGCGGAGTTCGGTACCTCCGCCGGCGCGGTGATCAACGCCACCATTAAGTCGGGCACCAATGGGCTGCACGGTGACTTGTGGGAGTTTATCCGCAACGACAACCTGGACGCCAATGACTTTTTCTCGAACGCCTCCGGCACCCCCATCGGCCACTACACCCAGAACCAGTTCGGTGGCACCGTGGGCGGACCCATTCGCAAAGACAAGACCTTCTTCTTTTTCGACTATCAGCGCTTCACGGCCCGGCGGGCGCAGACCGTCCTGTCCACCATACCCACGCCGCTCATGCTGACCGGCAACTTCACCGAGCTGCCCTTCGCGCTGCAAAACCCGTCCGTACCTGGCGAGACAAGCTGTATCACCAATAACATCGTCAACCCTGCCTGTCAGGACCCGGTGGCACAGAAGCTGCTGGCGCTTTACCCCAGTCCCAACATCCCGGGTAGAGAGGCCGTGCAGGGCCAGCCGGGGAGCTTTGCTTTGGGGGTGCCGAATTACATCTTTCAGGCGGCGACTCCCAATGACACTTACTCTCTCGACGGCCGAATTGACCATACCATCAACGACAAGAATCACCTTTTCGGCCGTTACAGCTTCGACCATGTGAGCCGCCAGGATCCCTCCTGGACCTCGAACCACGTGGTAGGCGACGGCAATTTTGCCACCCAGTACCGCATCAAGACCCAGCAGCTTGCCATCGGACTGACCACCGCGCTCAGTAATTCCATGGTCAACGAGATTCGCGGCGGATGGAACCGTGACTTTGCTCACAGTGACCCCTTGGGCGTCACGCTGGGAACCTCGCTCGCTCCCACCTTCGGCTTGAACGGCATTCCGGTTGGGCCGAATACGTCCGGGCTCCCTCCCATTTACGTCGGCGGATTGAATCCCATCCGGCTGGGTGGCTCGCCGTGGCGGCCGCAGTACCAGATCGCCCAGGTCTACCAACTCGTGGACAACCTGAGCTGGCTGAAAGGCAAGCACAGCTTCAAGTTCGGCTACGAGTACCACAAGTGGGGCGACAACTTCCTGGACATCCGGTCGCTACAGGGCGAGTTCGGCAGCCTCTTCGGACAGTATACCGATCCCACCGGTCAGGGTTTCGCGGTAGCGGATTTTCTGCTCGGCAACCAGGATTTCGCTCGCTTCACAACGCCGCTCGTGGTCCACAATTACCAGCCCGGCCACTCTTTCTACGGGCAGGACACCTGGCGCGCCACCTCCAAGCTGACCCTCACCTACGGCTTGCGTTGGGAGCTTTTCGCGCCGGTGCTCAACCGCCAGAACGAAACCTCGAACTTTTCTCCCGCCGGCGGCGGCAGCCTGGTGACCTCGCCGTCGAACGCCTCGGGATGGGCCGCGCGGTCCCTCATCAATCCTGACTACACCAGCTTTGCGCCGCGCTTCGGCTTCGCTTATCACGCGCTCAACCGCGTTGTGCTGCGGGGCGGTTACGGCGTTTTCTTTCAGCATGAAGAACGGATCGGCTCAGAGAGCATCTTGCAGCTTAACCCACCCTTCCTGAGAGATAGTCAGACCTCGATCTTCGGGGGCAGTACGACGGTGTTTCAGTTACAAAACGGCTTCCCGCTCAACAATTTTACCGGCGGGCCCCTCGATCTCGCCGGCATTCAGTTCCGCGCCCAGGACCCCAATCAGCGCAACCCGTACGTGGAACAGGCCAGTTTCGGGCCGGAGATCGAGCTTTCGCGAGATACCGTCCTGGGCCTCACCTACGTTGGCAATTGGGCTCGCAAAGCCAACCGCCTGCGAAACGGCAACGAGGGCATCATCACCAGCTTCGACTCGTTCGGGTGCCCGATCGTTAACTTTCCCTACGCCAATCTGAACGACCAGAACACCGTGGTTGATACCGGCTCGGCGGGCGGGTGCAGCCTTCCGGGCGGCCACGGCTTCCTGGAGTACGCCACCAACGACGGCAACACCAACTACAATGCTCTCGAAGTCAGCTTGCGGCGCGCCTTCACCCGCGGGTTGAGCTACGGCGTGAGCTACACTTGGAGCCACGGCCTCGCCAATTATGTGGACAATCTCACCGGCGGCGCTTTCCCGGCCAACGGTTATAATTACAGCCTGGAGTACGGCAACTCTCAGATTGACATCACCCATCGCTTCGTGGCCAACGCCGTGTATGAGCTGCCATTCGGGAAGGGCCGTCAATGGCTCAGTCAGGGTGGCGTGGCCGGCAAGCTCGCCGGCGGCTGGCAGGCCAACAGCATCGTGACCATCCAGACCGGGACGCCATTCAGTGTTGGCGCGCCGGACCTGAGCTTTACCGACGGGAGCGGTAACGACGCCGGCCGGCCCAATTGCGTCGGCAATGCTTTCGCGGGCGCGGCCAGTTCAGCCACCGGACCGAACGGTTACGTCGGCAGCGGCTCCGGCTTCTTCCTCAACCCCTCGGCTTTCACACTGCAGGCGCCGGGGACGTTTGGAACCTGCGCCCCGCGCCAATTCTACGGGCCGGGCCTGTGGGATGTTGACTTCAGCGTCTTCCGCAGTTTCCGGGTGGGCGAAAGCAAGCGCTTCGAGTTCCGCACGGAGGTGTTCAACGCGTTCAACCATCCGAACTTTGCCAACCCGGGTCCTTCGGTCGGCAACCCATCGTCGTTTACGGTGCAGAGCTTACTCAATCCGATCCTCGGTCTCGGATCGGGTGGGCCGGGCGACCCGCGTGAGATTCAGTTCGCGCTGAAGTTCTATTTCTGAGCGTGCGCCGCAGGGGCGGGTTTCCCAACCCGCCCCTCGGTGTTTACTAGTATCGGGTCTCAAAACTTCGTTGATAGAATCTAGGTTGGGGGAGAAATCGCACAGCCCGGGTAGGGGCGAAATATCGTAGCCCAGGGGCGCCAGCCCTGGGTTTGCGACCCCACCCCGTCCCGACAAGTCGGGACACCCCTCTCCTCCCGAGCGGGAGAGGGAAAATCTCGACAACCCACGGCTCGCGCCGTGGGCTACGTTCTGCTGCCCGCCGTGGTGGGCTGATTCTTTGGAGCCACCCGGGAGAGTGGGTGCGCGTGCTCAGCGGCACGAAATAATGGTAGTTGTGCTGTTTGTTGTAGCGACGCTCTATGAGCGCCGAAATCTCTTGAAGAGAAAGACCGGCGAGCGCAACTCGCCGTTACAGCAATCCAAACTGCGCCAGTACCGAAATAATTTACTACTTGACAAACACCGAAAATGATGGTATCGTCTTGTTGTCGCTGTCTCCTATGCCTTGCACGTCGCAACTTCGAGCCGCCGCGCGTTGCCAGCTCACGGATCCTCAGGAAAGTATGGCGCGCAAAGCCGTGATGTCTTTTATAATCAATTACATCCTTGGCTGTACTTGCTGGCCCGATTTGCGCCGGCGGGTCGTCCACTACGTCACGGGGCGGCCGGATTCGCGGGTCAGCGGGCCTGGGAGCAGTCATGCCGCCCCCCCGAGCTGGAAAGCAGCTTTGCGGGTCACAAAGGTTCACCAATCAAGCCGGAATGTTTATGATTCTAAATGAGAACCTCATCCGTCATCCCGTCCCCAACCGAATCGGCTGGCCCGCTCGAACCGACCCGGTGCAGGCTGTTGACAGGAGTCCTGAACCATGTCCCGGCGCCTGACGGTGGGCCAGGCCACCATTCAGTTCCTGAAGAACCAATTCACTGTCCGTGACGGCGTGGAGCGCTCCTTCTGTGGCGGATGCTTCGGCATTTTCGGCCACGGCAACGTTGCGGGTCTCGGCGAAGCGCTGCTTGAAAATCCCGATTTCCCCTATTACCTTTGCCGCAACGAGCAGGCGATGGTACATACCGCGACCGGTTTCGCCAAGATGAGCAACCGACTGCGGACCTTGGTCTGCACCACTTCGATTGGGCCGGGCGCGACGAACATGGTCACCGGCGCCGCCACCGCCACGGTGAATCGGCTGCCAGTGCTGCTGCTGCCGGGCGACATCTTCGCCCGCCGCAACGTCGCTCCCGTTCTCCAACAACTCGAATGGGGGACGACGCAAGACATCTCCGTCAATGATTGCTTTAAGCCCGTTTCCCGCTATTGGGATCGCATCAACCGCCCCGAGCAGCTCATTACCTCGCTGCCCGAAGCCATGCGCGTGCTCACCTCACCTGCCGACACCGGTGCCGTCACTCTCGCCATGCCGCAGGACGTCCAAGCCGAGGCTTTTGAGTTTCCCGATGAGTTGTTCGAAAAGCGCGTTTGGACCGTGCCGCGCTACCGGGGCGACTCCGAAGCCTTGCGCGCCGCCACCGCGCGCATCCGCGCCGCGCGTCATCCCTTGATTGTTGCTGGCGGCGGCGTGATCTACTCCGAAGCGAGCGATGCTCTCTCGCGTTTCGCCACCGCAACCGGCATTCCGGTGGCCGAGACGCAGGCCGGCAAGGGATCGCTCCCGTTCGACCACCCGCAGCAAGTCGGCGCGATGGGCGTCACCGGAACCCCCGGCGCCAACATCCTGGCCCGCGAAGCCGACCTCGTGATCGGCGTGGGCACACGTTACAGCGACTTCACCACGGCTTCGAAGACCGCCTTCCAGAATCCTGACGTTCAATTCATCAACGTCAATGTGGCGGAGTTTGACGCCTTCAAGCACTCGGCGCTTGCCATCGTCGCTGACGCGCGCGTGGCGCTCGACGAACTGGCAGCCGCTGTGAAAGGTTACCGTGTCACGTCAGATTATCACGACCGCATCAACCGCTTCCGCACCGAATGGGAACAGGAAGTAGACCGGATTCACAACCTGGGTCACGGCCCGCCGCTCAGCCAGGGTGAAGTAATCGGCGCGGTGAACAATTCGGTCCAGGCGCGCGACGTGGTAGTCTCCGCCGCCGGCAGCCTGCCGGGCGACCTGCACAAGCTTTGGCGCGCGCGCGACCCTAACGGCTACCACATGGAGTACGGTTACTCCTGCATGGGTTATGAGATTGCCGGCGGCATGGGCGCCAAGATGGCGGATCCCAGCCGTGAGGTTTACGTCATGGTGGGCGACGGCTCCTACTTGATGATGGCGCAGGAAATCCACACCGCGGTGCAGGAAGGCGTCAAGCTGAACATCGTCGTGCTCGACAGCCACGGTTTCTCGAGCATCGGCGGCCTCAGCCAGTCGGTGGGCTGCGAGCGCTTTGGGACCGAATACCGTCTGCGCCGGGACGGGCAACTCCGCGGCCCGGTCAATCCCGTGGACTTTGTAGCCAACGCCGCGAGCCTCGGGGCGGATGCCGTGCGCGCCCGCACCCGCGACGAGTTGAAGCAGGCGCTTGCCCGGTCGCGCCAGAATTCGCGCACCACCGCGGTCGTGGTGGAAGTGGACGGCCGCAACGCGCGCGTGACCCAGTATGAATCCTGGTGGGACGTTCCGGTGGCGGAAGTTTCGAAACTGGAAAGCGTCGAGGCGGCACGGCCCGCGTACCGAGAAGGCCGCAAGAAAGAGCGCTACCACTTGTGAAGGTGCAAGAGATAAGCGATTACCCAAGCCAAGTGCTGATCCATCCGGCGCCGGTTCCGCCGGACGAGCCGGGCGTGCTGGTTTCGGTCACGCGCGAACGAGCGGGCTGGGAAACGATTGACTTCTCCGTTCGCCGGCTGATTGCAGGCGAGCGCTGGCAGGACGACACCGCAGGCGAGGAAGCCTGTCTCGTGATTCTCGGCGGGCGCGCCACCGTGGACTGGGGTGAGGGCGCACGGCCGCTTGGCGCGCGCAAGGACGTGTTCAGCGGCTACCCGCATTCCGTCTATCTTCCCGCCCACACGGCCTTCGTGTTCACGGCTGAGACCACCTGCGAAGTGGCGGACGGCCGCGTCCCTTCCGAAGCCCCGCTGCGGCCCCGAATCATCACGCCGGACGATGTGGTGCCGGAGATTCGCGGCGGCGGCAACGCCACGCGGCAGATTCTCGATATCATTCGGCCCGAGTTTCCGGCCGACCGTCTGCTGGCCGTCGAGGTCTATACGCCGAGCGGCAACTGGTCGAGCTATCCGCCGCACAAGCACGACGTCCACAACCCTCCCGTCGAAGCCGACCTCGATGAGGTTTACTACTACCGCGTGGATCATCCGGACGGCTACGCGTTCCAGCGCCTCTACGATGCCGCGGGCACGCGTGACGACACGCTGAAGGTGGTAGACGGCGACGTGGTGCTGGTTAAGGACGGCTACCATCCGGTGGTGGCCGCCTACGGATACAACGTGTATTACCTGAACGTGCTCGCCGGGACCGCCCGCTCCATGGCGGCCACCGACGACCCGCGTTACGCCCAGTTCCGCCGGCAATGGCCCGAGCCCGACCCGCGCCTGCCCATGGTGCGTCCGGCGGCGCAACGGGCGCCAGCATCCAGTCACTAGGCTAGTGGGATAGCCTCGGAGTTGTGACGATGCGACTCCTCCGGGCGGTCCGCTGTCCTGGCCTAGGGAGCAGACGGGGCAGCCGCGTCCAGCCCTAGCGTGGCGCCGAAAGCGTGAGTGTAGGCGTCCAGCACCTGGCGGGCAACGCCGGCCTCGCCCACCAGCGGATTCTTCTCGAGCGCGGCGAGCGCCGTTGCTCTCGAATGTGTGACCGCGGCCCTTGCCACCAACCTCTCGTACTCTTTGACGCGAACCAGGAGCTCGCGCACCGTCTCGGGCACGTGGCCGGGGCGCGCCGCGGTGACGGCCGTGGCCGAGACGCTGCACGGCAGCTCCACCGAGTCATCGGGTTCAAGGTCCGCGATGGCGCCGTCGTTTCGCACCGTGAGGGGAATCGTTTTGGGCGTCGCGGAAGCGAGCGCCGCCAGCAGCGAGACCGCGATGCGTTCGTAGCCCGAAAACTGCGAGTACAAAGGACGCTCATCCTCGCGCTTCTCTCCCGCCGTCGCTTCAATGCTGAAGTAGGTGGCGTTGCGCTCGCGCAGGTAGTTCTCGTAGACGCGCAGCAAGTCGCCGTCGCTCGCCGCGGCGAGTCGCCGGAAGAGGTTCGCGTTCAGCCGCTCAATCGCCTCACCGCGCGACTTACCGCTCCTCCGAATGTTCTGGAGCGCGACTTCCGGCAGGTAGTAGTAGTAGAGGTACTCGCTCGGCATCACGCCCAGCCGCTGGATCAGTTCAGCGGGAAAGAGGCCGTAGCGATAGCTCTTGCGGATCAGCTCCGGCGAGCGCAGCACCTCGGGCAGGAGATCGCGTCCTCCCGCCTCGGCGGCCTCACGAATCCCTCGCACCCAGCCGAGGTGGTTGAGGCCGAAGTAATCGAAATCGAACTCGGCGGGATTGCGGCCGAGCGCCTGGGCGATGGATTCAAAAAGTTCGAGCGGCGTGTCGCAGACGCCGAGCACGTTCACGCCCGACACTTGAAACAAAGCCTGCGAAACAATCCCCACTGGATTGGTAAAGTTCACCAGCACCGCGCGCGGTGCGAGCCGGTCGCAGAGCCGCGCGTATTCCATCATGCCGGTGAGGTTCCGCAGGGCGCAGGCGAATCCGCCGGCGCCCACTGTCTCCTGGCCGATGATGCCCTGCGCGAGCGCAATGGTTTCATCCTGGACGCGAGCGCGGATTCCACCCACGCGAATGCTGGAGATGACCACGCCCGCTCCGTCGATGGCCTCACTGGCGCTCGCCGCCGGGCGGAGGCGAGCCGCGAGGCCGCACTCGCTCGCTGCCGCCGCGGCCACGCGGGCGACCGGACGCAACCGCTCGGCGTCAATGTCGAAGAGGGCGAGTTCTTCCAGTCCAATTTGCTTCGCCACCTCCGCCAGGCCGTGCACCAGCAGCGGCGTGCGTACCCCGGCCGCCCCAATCAGCGCAATTTTCATCGACGTCGCCCCTCTTCTAAGGTTCGCATCAGCCGGGCCAGGCGCCGGGCGCCAGGCGGATCGGCCGACCCGCCCGGCCCGGTCGTGGCCAGGGCGCCGCAGACGTTGCCGGCGCGCAAGCAGTCCTCCCCGTCCCAGCCCCGCAAGTATCCGTGCAGAAAACCGCCGTCGAAGGCGTCGCCTGATCCGGTTGCGTCCACCACGTTCACCTGCAGCGTTCCCGCCATCACCGTCTTGCCCTCGGTCAGCGTGATGCTGCCGCGATCACCGAGCTTCACCACCGGTTGCTTCACCCATCGCGCCAGTGTTCGCAGGGCTTGCACTGTGGTCGATTCTCCCGTCAAGGCCCGGGCCTCCATCTCGTTGGGAAAGATGAAATCGATTTGTTGGAGTAGCTCCTGCAGGTCCTGGCGCCGGAAGAGATCGGGGTTCCATCCGATGTCCGCCGAGATGCTCATGCCGGCCTGCCGAAGGCGGCGAAGAATCAGCCGCCAGCGGCGGGGTTCGCGAAAAGCGCAGGCCAGATGCAAATGGCGGGCGCGCCGCAGCACGGCCTTGACGCGCGGCCGCTCGAACAGCTTTTCGAGATTGCGGTTGATGGGATCCCAAGTCACCATCAGGCGCTCGCGCCGGTGGGCCACGCACACGGTGATGGCGGTTGAAAGATCAGCGCGAATCTCGGAAGCCGAGGTGTCGACGCGAGCTTGCCGCAGCCGCTCCCAGGAGGGCTCGCCGAGCGCGTCGCGGCCGACCCGGCTCACGGCGGCCGTTCGCGTGCCGAGGCGCGAGGCCACGATAGCCGTGGTCGCCAGACCTCCGCCCGGCGTCTCGGAGAACCGGCCGGCACGGACCTCGGTGCCAAACCGAGGCGTCTCGGCCACGTCGTAAAAGACCATTTCGAGGAAGAACTCGCCGAACACGACCAGTTCGGCCGCAGGCTGTGAATGCCGGGCGGGTGGCATGAAAGGCTAGAATAACAGAGGCACGGAGGAAACACCAAGCTGGATGAGTGATCGGCACTCGGCTGCAGCACGACTCGTTTGCCCGAAAGGAGCGGGGACGAACTTATTGACAAGCCGGCGTTGAAGCCGGTAGAATGGTAAGGTATGGTTTTGTAAGTAGCTTATAAGTTTGGACTTATGCAGGGTAAAGGAAAGCTCGAGAGACGCCAACACGAGGTCTTGGCGGCCATCGTGCGCCGTTATGTGTCTACCGGGGTGCCGGTGGGCTCGAAGGCCATTGCTGAGGAATCCGCCGAAGGCGTGAGCCCGGCAACGATTCGCAGCATCATGGCGGAACTCGAAGCTGAGGGGTTCTTGGCGCAACCTCACATTTCCGCCGGCCGTGTTCCCACTGACCTGGCCTATCGCTTCTACGTTGACCAGCTTGCCGGTGTCGCCGGTCTGGGCGCAGCGACCGAGCATTACATCCATGCCAGCCTGGGGGCGACTGCGGCCTCGCCGGAAGAGTTCATGGGCGCGATCTCGCACATCCTGTCGGAGGTCTCTCGCAACGTCGGCGTGGTGCTGGCCCCGGCGCTTGAAGAAAAGCTCCTGGACCACGTTAAGTTCGTGGCCCTGCCCGACCGGCGGGTGCTCGCGGTCATTGTCTCGCGGCCCGACCTGATTGAAAACCACGTGATTCGCCTCGACGATGAGATGTCGCAGGCGGAACTCGACCACGCCGCCGAGTATCTCAACGTCGAGTTTCGCGGGTGGTCGCTGCGGACGATACGCCTCGAAATCTTCAAGCGCATGGAGGAAATGAAGGCGGTGTGCGACTCACTGGTGACGCGGGTAGCGACGCTCTTCGTCGAGGGCGCGCTCGGGCGCGATGAGTCCGGCTCGCTCTTTGTGGACGGCACGGAGAAGATTTTGGACCAGCCCGAGTTCGCCGAGATACGCAAGGTGCGGGAACTCCTAGTGACTTTTGAAGAGAAGGCCAAGCTTGTGAAGATTTTGACAGGCTGCCTGGAGTCACCGGGCCGCGGGTTGCGCATCCTCATCGGCCGCGAAAATTCGGAGGCGGAGATGCACCCCTTCACGCTCATCCTGGCGCCTTATCTGTATCGCAACCGCGCGGTGGGTGCGCTGGGCGTGATGGGACCGACGCGGATGGAGTATGAGCGCGCCATCACAGCGGTGGAATACGTCGCTCAGCTCACCAGCCGGCTGCTGAGCGCCAATTGAAGCGCAGAAGGCCTGCCACTCGATTCATAGTAGAATTGAAAGTGTATGGATAAAGACAAAGAATCCACGGCGCGCGTCGCCGCGACCCAGGACCTAGGCGCCGAGCCCGCGGCGGACGGCGGCGGCCGGGGTGCGCCCGACCTGCCTGCAGACCTGTCTGCCGCTTACGAGAAGCTGCTCGCGGAGAAGCAGGATCTGTTCGACCGCCTGCTTCGCAAGCAAGCGGAGATGGACAATTTCCGCAAGCGTACGGAGCGCGAAAAGGAAGAGTTTCTCAAGCACGCCGCGACGGACTTGATCCGCGCGCTGTTGCCGGCGCTCGACAGCTTCGAGCGGGCGCTGAAGCACCGGACGCCGGACGTCCCTTCGCAGTTCATCGAGGGGATGGAGCTGATTCATCGTGAGATCCTCGATGTTCTCGGCCGTGCCGGCCTGACCCCCATCAAAGCCGAGGGCCAGCTCTTCGATCCTCATTTGCATCAGGCGGTGGAACGCGTTGAAGCGCCAGAACACCGCGACCAGGAAATCGTGGAAGAGTTGCAACGGGGCTACAAGCTGAAGCAACGGCTGCTGCGTCCCGCTATCGTGAAGGTGGCTGTACACGCGAGGGATTCAGAAAAGGGGGAGTAATAAGGCCGGCGTCTTCCTGAATGCTGCTGGGAATCCAAAGCTAAGACCGCGATGATGACTCAAAAGCGCGACTACTACGAAGTCCTGGGTGTGGAGCGCGGCTGCTCCGAGCAGGACTTGAAGAGCGCCTACCGGCGGCTCGCGCTCGAACACCATCCCGACCGCAATCCGGACAGCAAGGATGACTCGACCGAGAGGTTCAAGGAAATCACCGAGGCTTACGGGGTGCTTGCCGACCCGCAGAAGCGCGCCGCCTACGACCATTACGGACACGCGGGCTTGGGTGGCCCGGGCGCGGCCAACTGGCCGGACTTTTCCTCCCCGAACTTCAGTGACTTCGGAGACATTATCGGCGACCTCTTCGGCGTGGGCGACCTCTTCGGCCGGCGCGAGGCCGGGAGAGCAAGGGCGCGGCGCGGCACGGACTTGCAGTACGAGCTTGAAATCGCCTTTGAAGAAGCCGCTCGGGGCTTCGACACCAAGATCAAGATTCCGCGTTCGGAAACCTGTGGGGAATGCGGTGGACGCGGCGCGCGCAAGGGCAGTTCACCGGTAGGCTGCGCGGCCTGCAACGGTCGCGGGCAAGTGCGTCACCAGCAAGGGTTCTTCACCCTCACTCAGACCTGCCCGCAATGCCGCGGGGCGGGGCAGGTGATTCGCGACGCGTGCCCGGAGTGCCAGGGTGAGGGCCGCGTGCGGCGGGAAAAAGTGCTCGGCATCAAAATCCCAGGCGGCGTGGACGACGGCATGCGCCTGCGCGTGAGCGGAGAAGGCGAGGCAGGGACGCTTGGCGGGCCTCCGGGGGATCTCTATGTCGTCCTGCGGATTCGGGAGCACGCTTTCTTCGATCGCCAGGGCAGCGACCTCTACTGCACCATCCCGGTCTCCATCGCCCAGGCGACGCTCGGTGCCGAGATCAAGGTGCCGACACTTGGGGGACAGGAGCGGCTGCGAATCCCGGAGGGCACCCAGCCGGGTTCGGTGTTTCGGATACGCGGTTGCGGCGTGGCGCGAGTGGACCATCATGGCCGCGGCGACCTTTATGTCAAGATCCAGGTGGTGACTCCGACGCGCCTCTCGCGGGAGCAGCGGCGCTTGCTCGAATCACTGGGGGCCTCAATGCGCATTGAGAACAAGCCCGTGGCGCGACGCGCGGCCGGCCAGGTGAAACCCGGCGCGGGCTAACCGTTGAATGGCGATGGAAATGGAGAACGGCCAAACGCTGAGCGGTAAGACTCGAACTCGCCTCTTTGAGGCGCGCTACTGGCTGCGCGACTTGATCCTTTCGCTTCTGCTGGCTTTCATCGTGATCGTCTTTCTCTACCAGCCGGTGCAGGTGGAAGGCACCAGCATGATGCCGCGCCTTACCAATCACGAGCGGATATTTGTCAATAAGTTCGTTTACCGCTTTGAGCCGGTCCAGCGCGATGACATTGTGGTGTTCCGGTACCCGCTGGATCCTTCGAAGTCCTACATCAAGCGGGTGATCGGCCTGCCGGGAGAGTGGGTGAGCGTTCGGGACGGCCTGGTTTACATCAACGGCAAGCCGCTGGCGGAGTCTTACGTGCCGCCGAGCTACCTGGATCACGAAAGCTATCCGCCAGTCTATGTCCCGCCGGACCATTACTATGTGCTCGGCGACCACCGCGAGTCGTCGAACGACAGCCGCGTGTGGGGAACGGTCGATCGGAAGTACATTTACGGCAAGGCGGTTTTTGTGTATTGGCCCTTCCGCGAGATGGGGTCGCTTCAGTAGCCAGTTGCCAGAGGCGCTGAGGGCACGACCTGGTCACCTCTGAAGAAGGTTTTTGATGCAAGTCTGAATCGAGTGTGGAAAGGATGACCAGCGCCCGGTAATAGCAACTGACAACTGGAGACTGGCAACTGGCAACCGAGAATGGACGCTATCCTGGCCTTGGAAGATGGACGGGTGTTCCGCGGCCGCGGCTACGGCGCGTGCGGCGAACGCTCGGGCGAAGTGGTTTTCAATACGTCGCTCTCCGGTTATCAGGAAATCCTCACTGACCCCTCTTACGCCGGCCAGATCGTGATTCTCACCTATCCCCACATCGGCAATTACGGAACCAATCCGACCGATAGCGAGTCCGCGCATCCCTTTGCCGAGGGCCTCGTGGTGCGTGAACTGAGCGCGCTCGCGAGCAACTGGCGCTCGGTGGAGGGGACTTCGAACTATCTGGCCGATTTCGGCGTGCCGGCCATTTCCGACATTGACACGCGGGCGCTGGTCCGCCATCTGCGCCGGTACGGCGCCATGCGCGGTGTGCTCTCGACGGTTGATTTTGACGCGGTGGGTCTTGTGGCCAGGGCCAAGGCCTCGCCCAGCATGGTCGGGCTCGACTTGGCCAGTCGCGTTACCACGAGCTTCCAGTATGAGTGGAAGGAGCCGTCAGCTCGATTGTGGGACCACGGAGTCGAGACTGTGGACTCGGAGAAGGCCTCGCGCGCCCTCAGCCCCGAGTCCCGAGCCCCGAGGTTTCACGTGGTCGCCTACGACTACGGCATCAAGCACAACATTCTGCGGCGGCTGGTGGACGTGGGCTGCCGCGTGACGGTTGTGCCCGCCGCAACCACGGCCGCCGACGTCCTCGCGCTCGAACCCAGCGGCGTCTTCCTCTCCAATGGCCCGGGCGACCCCGAGCCGGTGGAATATGCGGCGAAAGCCGTGCGCGAGCTGATGGGCCGCGTGCCGATTTTCGGCATCTGCCTGGGCCATCAGATCATCGGCCTGGCGCTCGGCGGCAAGACTTACAAGCTGAAGTTCGGCCATCACGGCGGCAATCATCCGGTGATGAATCTCGAAACCCGGAAAGTGGAAATCACGGCGCAGAATCACGGCTTCGCCGTCGACCCGGACTCGCTCAACTCGAACGATGTGGCGCTCACCCACATGAACCTGAACGATCAGACTCTCGAAGGCCTGCGGCACAAGTCGCTGCCTCTGTTCAGCGTGCAGTACCACCCCGAGGCGTCGCCAGGCCCGCACGACGCGGCGTACTTGTTCGACCGGTTTGTGAAGATGATGGAGGAATGCAGGAGCTGAGCGTCGGCTGGCGACGCTTCAGAATATGAACACCCCGCAGTTTATCGAGTTCCTTAAGGACACCGCTTCTAGAGGGGAAGCGGTCAATCTTGTGTTTGAAGAACGCCTGTTCAAGTTGGTTGGCATTCTCCAGAAGATCGCCGTGCCGCTTGCGGTCGGGAACATCGCTTACGAAGTCGTCGGCGGGCTGGCCGTGCTGATTTATGTCGAAGAAGTGGACCCGGCGCAGTCGATACTCACGCGGGACGTGGATATCCTGATCGAACGGTCTGACCTCGAACGGGTAACTGCTGTCGCCGAGAAAGTGGGCTTTCGGTTCCGGCATGCCGCTGGAGTGGATATGCTGCTCTACGGCGACAAGGCAAGTAGCGCCGTCCGCCTGCTGTTCAGCGGTGAAAAGGTAAAGGCCAGCCAGACGATTCCCAATCCGGCGCTAGCGCCAGATCGCAGGAGGATCAAAGGACACGAAGTGGCGGTCATCCCGCTGGTTGACCTCGTCGCGATGAAGCTGAGCGCGAATCGGGACAAGGATCGTGTTCACTTACGGAGTCTCGATGCAGCGGGGCTGATTACGCCCGAAATCGAGCGGAGTCTTTCCGAGCCTCTTCGAGCAAGGCTTCGGGAGGTTCGGGAGACGGAGTAGCGATCTTTTTTGACTAGATTCCATGCCCAAACGCACTGATCTCCACAAAATCCTCATCATCGGCTCCGGCCCCATCATCATCGGCCAGGCCTGTGAATTCGACTATTCCGGCGCTCAAGCCTGCAAGGCGTTGCGGGCCGACGGCTACGAGGTGGTACTGGTCAATTCCAACCCCGCCACCATCATGACCGACCCGGAGTTCGCCGACCGGACTTACGTCGAGCCGCTCACCGCCGAGTATCTCGAAGCCATCATTGCCCGCGAGCGGCCCGACGCCGTTTTGCCGACGGTCGGCGGGCAGACAGGACTGAACCTTTCGGTGGAGCTGGCCGAAAAGGGAATCCTCGACCGCTACAACGTCCGGCTGATCGGCGCGCAGCTCGGGGCCATCAAGATGGCGGAAGACCGCCTGCTGTTCAAGGACGCCATGCGCCGCGTCGGGCTCGAAGTGCCGGCGAGCGAAGTGGCGCACGAGGAAGCGGAGGCGCTCGAAGCGGCGGACCGGCTGGGCTTCCCGCTCATTATCCGGCCGTCGTTCACCCTGGGCGGCACGGGCGCCGGCATCGCTTACAACCGCAAAGAGTTTGAAGAGATGGTCCACTGGGGCCTGCAGGCGAGCCCGGTGCACGAAGTGCTGGTCGAGGAATCCGTGCTGGGCTGGAAGGAGTTCGAACTCGAAGTAATGCGCGACAGTGCTGACAACGCGGTCGTCATCTGCTCGATTGAAAACTTCGACCCCATGGGTGTCCACACCGGCGATTCCATCACAGTGGCGCCCGCCCAAACCCTCACCGACAAAGAGTACCAAAGGATGCGCGACGCGGCGTTCCTGGTGATTCGCACGATTGGCGTCGAGACCGGAGGGTCGAACATCCAGTTCGCGGTCGAGCCCGGCACCGGCCGCATGGTGGTGATCGAGATGAACCCGCGCGTCTCGCGCAGTTCTGCCCTGGCTTCCAAAGCCACCGGGTTCCCCATCGCCAAGATTGCCGCGCGTCTCGCCGTCGGCTACACGCTGGACGAGATTCCCAACGACATCACCAAGAAAACACCGTCGTGTTTCGAGCCGACCATTGATTACGTGGTGGTGAAGATTCCCAAGTGGGCGCAAGAGAAGTTCCCCGATTCCGACCACACGCTGGGGCCACAGATGAAGTCGGTGGGCGAAGCGATGGCCATCGGCCGCACCTTCAAAGAGGCGCTGATGAAGGGCGTCCGTTCACTCGAAACCGGGCGCAAGACGCCTGCCCCGCCGGCAGACCCGGCCGAACTGGTGCGCCGCTTGACCGTGCCGCATCCCGAGCGGCTGTGGGACATTCTCTTCGCGCTCGGTGCCGGTCACAGCGTGCAGTCGCTCGCTGAAATCACCCACATTGATCCCTGGTTCCTGACCCAGATGGAGCAGATTGTGGAGATGCAGGGCGAGTTGAAGCGCCACACCGTGGAATCCGTGCCTGAACCGGTGCTGCGCGAAGCCAAGCGCATGGGCTTTGCCGACCTGCATCTTGGCGAAATGTGGAGCGCGTCCGGCGAAGCCGTGCGAGAGCGGCGCAAGGCGTCGGGCGTTCGTCCGGTGTTTAAGCGCGTGGACACTTGCGCGGCGGAGTTCGAATCGTTCACACCTTACCTTTATTCCAGTTACGAGGAGGAAGACGAGTCGGAGCCGACCGGCCGCAAGAAGATCATGATTCTGGGCAGTGGCCCCAACCGCATCGGGCAGGGAATTGAGTTCGATTACTGCTGCTGCCACGCCGCCTTCGCTCTCAAGGAAGAAGGCTACGAGACGATCATGGTGAACTGCAACCCGGAGACCGTCTCGACTGACTACGACACTTCTGACCGCCTCTATTTCGAGCCGCTGACCTTCGAAGACGTCATGTCGATCGTGGATCTGGAGCGGCCCGCCGGGGTCATCGTCCAGTTCGGCGGCCAGACGCCGCTCAATCTCGCGCGCCAGCTCAAGGCGGCCGGCGTGCCGATTATCGGCACGTCGCCGGAGTCGATTGATCTCGCGGAAGACCGCGAACACTTCGGC
Source organism: Terriglobia bacterium (assembly GCA_035934405.1). GTDB lineage: Bacteria > Acidobacteriota > Terriglobia > UBA7540 > UBA7540 > DASYXW01. Next base: position 97,900 of record DASYXW010000031.1, on the reverse strand, counting down.
AAACTTCTCGCGCGCCTTAACGTTCCCGCGCCCGAAAACGGCGCGGCCATGAACGTGGAAGAGGCGCTCGAGATCGCCAATGAAATTGGCTACCCGGTGCTGCTGCGCCCTTCCTACGTGCTCGGTGGCCGCGCCATGGTGATCGCCTACGACGAGCAGACGGTGCGCGAGTATGTGCGCCGCGCCGAGGAGCTGCAGCGCGCCCTGCCGATCCTCGTGGACCGGTTTCTCGAAGCTGCGACCGAAGTGGACGTGGACGCGCTCGCCGATGGCGAAGAGGTGGTGATCGCCGGCATCATGGAGCACATCGAGGAGGCCGGAATCCACTCCGGCGACAGCTCCTGCGTGCTGCCCTCGGTTCAGATTCCGGAAACGCAGCTCCAGACGCTGCGCGACTACACCGTGCGGCTCGCCCGCGAGCTTCACGTCGTCGGACTGATGAACGTGCAGTACGCCATTCAGAATGGCAAGGTGTATGTGCTCGAAGTGAACCCGCGCGCCTCGCGGACGGTTCCCTATGTCAGCAAGGCGACCGGTGTGCCGTGCGCCAAAGTCGCAGCCCGGCTGATGGTCGGCCGCAAATTGCGCGAGCTCAAATTGGAGGGAGAGCTTCCGGTGGATTTCTACTTCGTCAAGTCGCCGGTATTCCCCTTCCTGAAACTCCCGGGCGCTGACACCATTCTGGGGCCGGAGATGAAATCCACGGGCGAAGTGATGGGCTCGGCCGAAGGTTTCGGCCTCGCGTTCGCCAAGGCCCAGCTTGCCGCCCAGCAACGCATCCCGGCGTCGGGGCGCATCTTTCTTTCCGTCAACGACCACGACAAGCCGCAGGTGGTTGCGCTGGCCCGTGACCTGGCGGCGCTTGGATTCACGATTGTGGCGACCCGCGGCACCGCCGAGGCGCTGCGCGTCACGGGCGTGCCGGTGGAAAAGGTCAACAAGGTGAATGAAGGCCGCCCCAACGTGGTCGACATGGTTAAGAGCGGCAAGCTCGACTTGATTATCAACACGCCGCTCGGACGCTCCTCGCACTTTGACGAAAAGGCCATCCGCCGCGCCGCCATGCAGCAGGGCGTGAGCTGCATCACCACGCTGTCGGCGGCCGCCGCCGCGGTGAACGGCATCCGCGCCCAGCGGGAACAAGGTATCCAGGTGGAGAGTCTGCAGGAATTGCATCAAAAGCGGTCGTCAGTAGTCAGTCGTCAGTTGTCAGTGGCGAAAGACAGCGAATAACGCCGCCCGCCTCCACCGGCGCCGGCCCTCCAACTGACAACTGACAACTGACAACTGAGAACTGACCATGACTCGCAATCAAATCCTCCACAACCTGAAGGGCGTGATCGCCCCGGTCACGACGCCCTTCGATCGTCGCGGCGCTCTTGACGAGAAGCGCTTCCGTGAGAACCTCGAGCGCTACACCGGAATCGGCCTGGGTGGAATCCTCATCACCGGCTCGACAGGTGAGGCGCCTTACCTCAGCGAGCGTGAGCGCCTGCGGCTGGTGGAGATCGCCCGCGAAGCCGTCCGCCCACCCGAATTGCTGATTGTCGGCACGGGGCTTGAAAGCACGCCGGAAACGCTGCGACTGAGCCGGGAAGCGATTGCCCGAGGCGCCGACGCGCTGCTGGTGGTCACGCCCAACTACTACAAGGCGCGCATGGACCACTCGGCGCTCGCGGCGCACTATCGCGCTGTGGCCGACGGTGTGCGGCGCCCGTTGCTCATCTACTCCATCCCGCAGTTCACCGGCATTGAGATTGGTGTTGAGACCATCGCCGCGCTCGCGCGCCATCCCAACATCGTGGGATTGAAAGACAGTCTGGGATCGCTCGCACTCGTGCGGCGGGTCCTGCGGAGGGTCGGCCCCGGCTTTCGTGTTTTGGTGGGCGCAGCATCCATCTTCCTCGATTCCCTGCGCTCGGGCGCGGTGGGCGGCGTGCTGGCTCAGGCCGACTTTGCCCCGGAGCTTTGTGTCGGCGTCTACGAAGCTTTTCGCCAGGGCCGGATTGCGGCGGCACGGCATCTCCAGGACCAGCTTGCCCCGCTCCAGCAGCAAATCGGCGTCCCTTACGGAGTGGCGGGCATCAAGGCTGCCCTGGACGCCTCGGGCTACTACGGAGGCCCGCCGCGTCCTCCGCTCCTTCCTTTGAAGCCTGGGCAGCGCCGCGCTGTAGCCGCGGTCGTGCGCCAGGCGCATGCCGGCGTGTCATTCTGAACCTCCGCCCGCGAGCACACGGACGAAGAGTCTGTTCGCCGCCGTCCCCGGCGGCCCTTCCCGCCCGCCGCGGCGGGCGGGATCCAAAATGAGCCACACACGAAACCGTTCCAGCGTTGTCGACCTTCCCCGCGCAGTGTACGATGGACACTCTATGGACTCTGCGTGTATTCCCTACACCAAGGTGCCGAAATCCAGCTCTCTCTTTCTCGAATACCTCTATCACTTTGACCACGTCGCCCGCTTCTACAACGGCTCGCCGTTCGAGATTGAGAGCTTCCGTCGGGTCGCTCGTGACATCAAAACCGTGACTTACGCTCGGCGCGATCTTGCCGACATCCTGCTGCGCCAGAACCGGGCCCTCGGTTGCGGCGAGGCCACCCTCTTGAACATCCTACGACTGGCCGAGCCGGAGACGCTGGCAGTCGTAACCGGTCAGCAAGTTGGACTTTTTTCCGGGCCGGCCTTTACGCTTTACAAGGCGCTGACTGCCGTCAAGCTGGCCCAGCATCTCACGGAGCAGGGTATTTCCTGCGTACCGGTATTTTGGCTGGCGACCGAGGATCATGACCTCGAAGAAGTAGCTCGGACGGGCTCGCTCGACGATCACTACAACTGGGTGGAGCTCAAGGACACGGGGCTCCGGCCGGCGCCGCAATCGTCCGTGGGCTACGTCAAGCTTTCGGACGAGACTGCGACGGCGCTTGATCGCTTGGAATCCACGTTGCCGGCCGGCGAATCTCGCGACCGGCTGCTCGGCGACCTGCGTGATGCGTACCGGCCGGGCGCGACTTGGGGCGAAGCGTTCGGGCGGTTTCTCGCGCGGCTCTTGGGCCGGTGGGGTGTCATCTTCCTCGACCCGCTTCAAGAGGAGGTCCACCGGTTGTGCGCTCCGATCTACCGGCAAGCCATCGAGCAGGCGGCGGACCTGCGGGCGCGCCTGGTGGAGCGGTCGCACCAATTGGTTCGTGACGGTTACCACGCCCAGGTCCACGTCGGCGACGATTCCACACTGCTGTTCATGTCGCAAGCAGGCAGTCGTGTGGCGCTGCATCAACGCCCATCCAAGGGCGGTGGTTTTTCGGTAGGTGGCACGCGCGACGTTTCCGCCGGGGAGCTGACCGCGGCCGTAGCGAATCACTCTCTCGACTTCACGCCCAACGCCCTGTTCCGCCCCGTGGTCCAGGACAAGCTGCTGCCCACCGTCGCTTACGTCGCCGGCCCGGCCGAGCTCGCTTACCACGCGCAGACGGCGGCGCTCTATCCCGCCTTCGGCCGCCCGCAGCCCGTTATCTTCCCTCGCGCCGGGTTTACTCTGATTGACGCCCGAGCCGGGCGCGTCATGCAGAAATACGGTGTCAGGCTCGAAGACGCTTGGCAGGGAGAGGAGCACCTTAATCGCAGGATCGTCGCGGCGGGTTTTGCCGAGGGCCGGGCAAAGGGCTGGGCGGAGCGCCTCGACCAGAGCGAGCAGGATCTGGGAACACTTCTCGAACGGTTGCGCCATGATATTGAAGTGATTGACCCCACGCTCGTCGACTTGCTCCGCCACACGGACGAGAAGGTGAGGTATCAGATGGAGCGCCTGCGGGGCAAGGTCACTCACGCCGCGCTCCAGCGCTCGGACGTGCTGCGGCGTCATGCCGAGGCGTTGTCGAACTTCCTGACCCCGCGGAAGGATTTGCAGGAGCGCCAGGTGAGCGGTGTGTACTTTCTCGGACGCGCCGGTTACACGCTGCTGGAACGCCTGCTGGCGGAAATCCAGATCGGTTGTTCGGACCAGCGGGTGCTGAGTTATTGAGCGATGCCGTAGCGCCGGCATCTTGCCGGCTGGCAACGCCTATTGTAGGCAGCCTATTCTGGGTGTAGGTTTAGGAGCGAGGACACAACTATGGGGCTGGAAGTGGGGAAGGCCGTGGCCATCCAGAAGCCGCGCGCGCACTCAGAAGCTATTCAAATCGAAACGCAGGCGCGAGTGGAGTTCAAGGACATCACGGGCCTCGTCCGGAAGTGTATCGCCGACTCGGGCGTCCACGCCGGAGTATGCCACGTGTTCACGCCGCACACTTCCGCCGCCGTCATGGTGCAGGAAAACGACGACCCCGCGCTGCAGCGGGACTTCGACAACTTTCTGAAGCAACTGGCCCCGCGCGACAAGGATTACAACCACAACGACGGCAACTGCGATTCGCATCTCAAGGCGTCCATCATTGGCTGCTCGAAGACGTTGCTCGTCGAGGACGGACGTCTTGTCCTGGGCCGCTGGCAAGGGGTGTTTTTCTGCGAATTCGACGGGCCGCGCCGGCGCGAACTGCGCGTCAAAGTGGTGCCGGACTGAATTATGAATTACGAATGAAACAGGCTTGCTGTGTTGATTCCTACGCACAGCTTGAGGCAGGAGGCATTCACAATTCATAATTCACCATTCATAATTTGTACGCCGCCCACGAAAACCTTGGGAATATACGCCCAGGTCCCCTTCTGTGCCTCGAAGTGTACCTTCTGCAACTTCAGCTCGCAGGTCGCGCCGCAACGCGTCTTTCACGCGTACTGCAGCGCTGTGGAGAGCGAGATCGAGCGCCTGCCGGCTTTGTATTGCTCCGCCGGCATTGACGCCGAACTCCTGCGCCTTCCCGTCGATACCATCTACTTCGGCGGCGGCACGCCTTCGCTTCTCGGAGCCGAGCGGCTGGGCGGAATAGCGCGGGCCATAGCCCGCCGGTTCGGACTGGCGAGCGAACTGGAGTTCACGCTGGAACTCACGCCTGGCTCGGCGGACGATGCGCTGCTCGATAGCCTGCGGTCGCTCGGCGTCAATCGGCTGAGTGTCGGAGCCCAGTCGTTCAGCGACCGAGAACTGGCCGCGGTCGGACGCCTGCATTCTGCCGCCGATACGGTCGAGCAGGTGTTGCGGGCCCGGCGAGCCGGGTACTTCAACATCGGTCTCGACCTCATCGCCGGCCTCCCTCATCAGACTGAGGCCTCCTGGCTCGAAACCCTAAAGCAGGTCGCGAGCCTTTCGCCCGAGCACATTTCCGTCTATCTGTTCGAGGTTGACGAGAAGAGCCGTCTCGGCAACGAAGTCCTGCGCCACGGCGATCGCTACCACGCCGATATCGTCCCGGATGATGACTTCATGGCCGACGCTTATGAAACTGCGCGCGAGTTCCTCCGCACGGCGGGATACGAGCAATACGAAATCTCCAACTTTGCGCGCGCGGGTTTCGAGTCGCGGCACAACCGGAAGTACTGGCGGTTGCAGCCGTACATCGGTCTCGGCGCCGGAGCGCACTCCTCTGACGGCCTCCGCCGCTGGTCGAATGAAATCGCCCCGGAGACCTACCAGGCGAGGCTCGCTCAGGGCGAATCACCGATCGCAGAGTCGCGGTCGCTTTCCTCCCAGGAGCAGATTGAGGAGTTCTTCTTCCTGGGCTTGCGTCAGTGCCAGGGCGTGGACCTCGAATGGGCGCGAACCCGCTGGGGCGCCGCACGACTCGCTCCCTGGGCGCACCGGATCTCAGCACTCCAAGACGACGGGCTCCTGGAAAGGCGCGACCAGCGGCTCAGGCTGCCCGAGCAGGCATACCTGGTTTCGAACGAGGTGTTTGAACAGTTTCTGATCTGAACGCACTGTCGGGAGGTTCGAACGCGTGGCCGGCTTCCGTCAAGGGGCTGTTATTTCACTTGACAAGTCCTATGTTTAGTGATAGCCTAATGTTCATCTTTATAGTGTGAACGGGACTCTGCGGCGCGCGACCGATCCCGCCAGGAAACGTGGTATGCGACGACGGCTGATATCGAGAAAACTCGGCGGCTCTCCGTTGTCGCCGTGGCCCTCTTCAGCCCTCATCGAGAAGGCAGTCGGTGAGGCGGCAGGCAGCCGGGAGTCGCAGCGGGAAGCCCATGACCACCAAGCCGGAATGTACTTTGGAATCAGTGGGGTGGCGGTTTGCATCTCAAGCCCGAAAAACCGTCGCAGGAAGCCGGAATCTGCTTGCGAATCAATCGAATCGGGGTGTATATCTCCCAAGACCAAAGCTCTCTATTGCAGAATCACATGGAATAACAGATCACAGGGGGTCAGAGTTCGGGAGGCTTTTCCGCCGGTCGTGTTAGGGCGTGGCGAGCAGCTCAGCCCGGAAATCGGAAAGAGAACATGACCAAGCCGATCATTGATCTCCGCAGTGACACCGTCACCCGGCCCACGCCGGCCATGCGTAAGGCCATGGCCGAGGCCGAGGTCGGCGACGACGTCTACCGCGAGGACCCCACCGTCAATCGCCTGGAGGCTCGCGCCGCCGAAATCTTTGAACGCGAAGCGGGTCTCTTTGTTCCTTCCGGCACGATGGGGAACCAAGCCGCCATCAAGGTGCACACCCGCCACGGCCAGGAAATAATCTGCGAGGAGCGCTCGCACATCGTGAATTACGAAATGGCGATGATGTCAGCGTTCTCAGGTTGCCTGCCGCGGACGATCCAGGCCGAGGACGGCATCCTGACCTGGGACCTCATCGCGCCGCAGGTGCACGGCCGCAGCGACCATCGGGCGCGGACCGGCCTTGTGGCGCTCGAAAACACTTCAAACCTCACGGGCGGCACGGTGTATCCGGTGGAGACGGCGAACGAGATTTGCGATCGCGCGCATGATGCCGGTTTGCCCGTTCACCTGGACGGCGCCCGGATATTCAACGCCGGCGTGGCGCTGGGAAAGCCGGTCGCGCAGCTCACGCGCAAGTTTGACTCGGTGATGTTTTGTCTGTCTAAGGGCTTGGGCGCTCCGGTCGGCTCGATGCTGGTCGGCAGCCGGTCGTTCATCGAAGAAGCGCGGCTCGTGCGCAAGATGCTCGGCGGCGGCATGCGCCAGGCAGGCGTGTTGGCTTCAGCGGGCTTAATCGCCCTCGACGAGGCTCCAAAACGGCTTCACATCGACCACGAAAATGCCCGGTTTCTTGCGGAGGGTCTCGCCGAGATTCCCGGAATCAAGATTGATCCCGCCAAGGTGGTTACCAACATTCTTTTTGTTGATGTGTCGGCGACCGGGCTCACTTCGTTCGAGATTTCAAAGCGCCTTGCCGCCGAGCGCGTGCTGGCGAGCGGCTTCACGCCGGCTTACATGCGCATGGTGACCCACTGCGACGTGGACCGCGCCGGCTGCGGGCGCGCGCTGCAGGCCATGCGGCAGGCCGTCGCCACCTCCGCCGCGAAGGCGGGCGCAACGCCGTGAGTCATTTTCTCTTGGCGCCCTGTTCTGCCGTGAGCTTGGCGAGTGCTTCGAGGTAGTGTTGCCGGTAGGAAGAGTCGTCCGGGTCGAGGTGAGTGGCCTTCCGAAACTCGTCGAGGGCCGCTGGCGTGTCGCCCATTTTGTCGAGGGCGTAACCCAGTCCGTTGTGGGCGTCGGCGTCGGTCGGATCGTGCTTGAGGGCTTCCAGCATTTCCACGCGCGCGCGCTTCCAATCCCTTTCGAGCAGGAACGTGATGCCCAGCTCGCGATGCAGGTCCGAGTTTTCAGCGTCCATCTTCGCGGCTTCGTGAAGGTCCCGGATGGCTTCGTCGAATTGACCGGCGGCGCGCTTCTGCACCGCCTGCTGGACGAGGCGGCGCAGTTTGCTCTTGGCCTCGGCGGCCTCCAGGGGCGAAAGCGCCGGGCCATCGTTCGCCGCCTTAGCCCGCACCGTGATGCTTTGGCCGGCGCGGGGCTCGACCCAGTAGGCCCGTTCCTTGGCGCCCGGGCAGCGCACGTGGATGTAGTGGTCGATAGGCTCGATGTCCCGCAGGACAAGCCGTCCCTTCGCATCGGTGTTGCCCACCGGCGCCGCGTCGAGTTCCACCTGGCACGCCTCGCGGCCCGCCTGAATCGTGATCTGCGCGCTCGCGCCGTCCTCGCGGATCTGACGCGCGGCGCCGCAGATACTGCCCACCGCCAGCAAGCTCGCCAGGGCCCCGACGCACGCGCGTGGCTTCGATGCGCTCATCACCAGCCGATGTTAGCACAGCTCGCACGACAGCACGCTCGGCCCGAGGCAGCGGGCAAAGGGCATCACCTGTGCTATAGTTTTTGGTCTGAAACGACGGCCTTCCGTGCTGCGAGCCGCCGTTGACGCTGGTGAATACGGGGGATGCTTGGATTTTGACCTGACCGAGGACCAGAAGGAGATCCAGCGCTCGGTGCGCGAATTTGCGGAGAAGGAAATTCGCCCGCACGTCTCCGAGTGGGATGAGGCTCAGCATTTCCCGCGCGAGATCCTGCCCCAGCTCGCCGCTCTGGGGCTGATGGGCGTCGCCTTCCCGGCTGAATACGGTGGCGCCGGACTGGGGTACGTCGAATACGCGCTCATCATCGAAGAGTTGTCGCGTGTGGATGGTTCGGTCGGCATCATCGTGGCGGCGCATAACTCGCTTTGCGCCGGCCACATTTTTCTCGCTGGCACCGATGAGCAAAAGCGGCGCTACCTCGTGCCGCTGGCGCGTGGCGAGAAACTCGGTTGTTGGAGCCTGACCGAGCCGCAGGCCGGCAGCGACGCCGGCGGCACGCGCACCACAGCCCGCCTCGAGGGCGACACATGGGTCTTAAACGGTTCGAAGACATTCACCACCAACGGCACCTATGCCGATGTTTGCGTCGCCATGGCCGTGACCGACAGGACCGGTCACAAGCACGGCATTTCCGCCTTCATCATTGAAAAAGGCACGCCGGGATTCCGGCCGGGCAAGAAAGAAAACAAGCTTGGATTGCGCGCCAGCGACACCACTGAAGTGATCTTCGAAGACTGCCGTGTGCCGACGGACAATTGCCTCGGCAAGCCGGGCGAGGGCTTTGTGGATAGTCTTCGGGTCCTCGACAAGGGACGGATTTCGATCGCGGCGCTGGCGTTGGGCATGGCCCAGGGCGCTTTTGAAGCCGCGCTCAGCTACTCGCAGCAGCGGCGGCAATTCGGCAAGCCCATCTCCGAGTTTCAGGCGATTCAGTTCAAGCTGGCGGACATGGCCACCGAGATCGACGCCGCCCGTTTGCTCACGCTGCGCGCGGCGCGACTCGCCGACCGCGGCTGCCGGGTGACGCGCGAGGGTTCGATGGCAAAACTCTTTGCCGGCGAGGTCGCCGTCCGCGTGGCCAACGAAGCCGTTCAAGTGCACGGTGGCTACGGCTTCATCAAGGACTACCCGGCGGAGAAGTACTATCGCGACGTCAAGCTGTGCACCATCGGCGAGGGCACGAGCGAAATCCAGCGCATGGTGATTGCCCGCGAGTTGCTGAAGTCAGGTGTCTGAGGCGGCCGCGAAAGGCCCCGAAAAGGCCGCATAGGGTATGCCGGATTCACTCTCAGAGTGGGCGGGGCGCGTCCGTTCCGGCGACCGGCGGGCAGTGGCTCGGGCCATTTCAGCGATTGAAAACGGCGACCCCGCCGGTGTGAAGTTGTTGAAGAGCCTGTTCGCGGGCGCCAGCCGGTCGCAACTGATCGGCGTAACGGGATCGCCCGGGGCAGGGAAGAGCACGCTGGTCGAAAGACTGGCGGTGGAATACCGGCGAGGCGGCAAACGCGTGGGGATTATCGCCGTTGACCCCAGCAGCCCGTTTTCCGGCGGCGCCATCCTGGGCGACCGTGTCCGCATGCAGAGCCTGGCCACGGACGATGGAGTGTATATTCGCAGCATGGCGACGCGCGGCCATTTGGGCGGCCTCGCCCCCGCCGCGCACGACGTGGTGACCGTGCTCGAAGCCGCGGGCTGCGAAGTGGTGCTGGTCGAGACCGTCGGGGTGGGCCAGGATGAAGTGGAGGTGGCGCGCCTGGCGGATGCGACGGTTCTGCTGCTCGCGCCCGGCATGGGGGATGACATTCAGACGTTCAAGGCCGGTGTGATGGAAATCGCCGACATTTTCGTCATCAACAAAGCGGATCATCCGGGCGCCGCGCGTGTGGAGCAGGAGGTCACGGCCATGCTCAACATCACTCCACGCCCGGACGCTTGGCGGCCGCCGGTATTGAAAACTGTGGCCACCGCCGGCGAGGGCATTGGAGAGCTGCGCCACGCCCTCGACCAGTTTCAGGCCTTTGGCGAACGCACGGAGCTCAAGCGCAGCCGCGAGCGCAGCAAGTGGCGGGCGCGTCTGCTGGGGATGCTGCGGCAGACTTTGTTCGAGCGGGCGGTCGAAGAGCGATTGCAGCAAGGTGAGATTGACCGTTACGTTGAGGACGTGATCGGCCGCCGCCGCGATCCGCATTCGGTGGTGGAGGAATTGGTAGCAGAATCCATGCTCGTCGGCCGCGATTAGCCGGATGAGCCCGACTGGAACGAACGGCGCGCTGCGGCGCTTGGCCGAACCTCCGCCGGCAAGGGGGAATCTCGTGAAGATTCATCATCTCGGAATCGCCGTGGGTTCTCTCAAGGACGCGATCCCGATCTTCACGCTTCTGCTCGGCCGCGGCCCGGATTCCGAAGAGGTGGTGGAGGATCAGAAGGTGCGGGTGGCCATGTTCACGGTGGGCGAGAGCCGCATCGAACTGCTGGAAGCTACGGCGCCGGAATCGCCCGTGGCGCGCTTCATCGGCAAGGGTGGCCAGGGAATCCATCACCTGACGCTCAGTGTCGCGGACCTCCCTGCCATGCTGGATAAACTGTCGGCGTCGGGAGTCCGGCTGATCGATCGTGAGCCGCGAGCCGGAGCGGGCAAGGAGCGGATCGCGTTTCTCCATCCCTCGAGCACGGCGGGCGTCCTCATCGAGCTTGTGGAAGAGAAGAGCGATTCGGGCACGTAACCTAACGACAAGTTGTGACGGTGAGCCACATGAAACTGGGCAGGTTTGAAATCTTCGCGCTGTCGGACGGCGCTTTCAAGCTCGACGGGGGGCAAATGTTCGGCGTGGTGCCCAAGACTCTGTGGGAAAAGGAAATTCCGGCGGACTCGCGCAACCGAGTCCGGCTGGGCCTCACCTGCCTGTTGGTGCGGACGGGGAAGCACAATATCGTGATTGAGACCGGCATCGGTGACAAGTTCGATGCCCGGTTCGCGGACATTTACGGCGTCGAGCATCCGACCACACTGCTGCACGGGCTGCAGGAACACGGGTGCCAGCCCGGCGACATCGACATCGTCATCAACACTCACCTCCATTTCGACCATTGCGGTTGGAACACGCGGCGCGAAGGCGCAAAGACGGTTTCCACGTTTCCGCGCGCCCGTTACTTCATCCAGCGCGGCGAGTGGGAACACGCGCTCGCGCCGACCGAACGGGATCGCGCCAGTTACATGGAGGAGTTTTTTCAGCCGGCCGAAGCGCAAACTGAGTTTCTGAATGGCGATCAGGAAATCGCGCCGGGAGTGCGGGTGGAGGTCCTCCCCGGTCACACCCGAAACCTGCAAGGCGTCTGGATCGAGTCGGACGGCGAGCGCGCCCTTTTCATATCCGATCTCGTGCCCACGCGCGCTCATGTGGCGTACCCCTGGATCATGGGTTTCGACCTTTATCCCCTGGACACACTCGCAACGAAGAAGCGCTTGCTTCCACAACTCGTCGAGCAGGATGTGCTGGTCGTTTTCCCGCATGACGCTGGCACAGCGTGGGGAAAGCTGGCAAAACACGATGGCAAGATTACAGCAGCGGAATTGAGCCATTGATGCCACGGCAAGGTTGGAAGCGAAAACTGACAACCGACAACTGACAACTGTTATGCCTAAGGTCGAAATCGGCATCATCGGCGGCAGTGGTCTTTCCCACATGCCTGGCCTCGAGCGCGCGCGCGACGTGCGCGTCGCGACGCCCTTTGGCAAGCCGTCGGACACCTACCGGGTGGGGAAACTGGAGGGACACTCAGTCGCGTTCCTGGCGCGGCACGGACGCGGTCACGTCCTGCTGCCCTCGGAGTTGAATTTCCGCGCCAACATTTATGGCATGAAAAAGCTGGGCGTGGAGCGCATTCTTTCGGTGAGCGCGGTGGGCTCGCTGCGCGAAGACTTCAAGCCGCTCGACATGGTGCTGCCATCGCAGTTTTTCGACCGCACCCAGGCGCGCGCCTCGACTTTCTTTGGCGGCGGAATCGTAGCGCACGTCGGTTTCGCGGACCCCGTTTGCCCGGCGTTGCAGAAGAGCCTGGCGCAGGCTTGCGCCGCGGGCGGCGTGAGCTATCACACTGGCGGGACCTACGTCTGTATGGAAGGCCCGGCTTTCTCCACTAAAGCGGAGTCGAATGCTTACCGCGCCTGGGGCATGGACGTCATCGGCATGACCAACCTGCAGGAAGCGAAGCTCTCGCGCGAGGCCGAGATCTGCTACGCTACGCTCGCCATGGTGACCGATTACGATTGCTGGCATCCGCAGCATGATGCCGTAACCGTGAACCAGGTGATCGAATACCTCAACCGAAACGTCGAGAACGCCCAGAAAATCATCCGGCTCGCGGTTCGGAGCCTGGCGACCGATCGCCACTGCAAGTGCGGGTCGGCCCTGGCCCATGCGATCATGACGGATCGGAAGAAGATTCCGGCTCGCACCAGGAAGAAGCTGGCGCTGCTGGTGGGGAAGTATCTGGCGTAGCTTCATCAAGAAAGGCGAAAGCAATCCCAGATGGCAGTACTCGTCGTGGGTTCGGTGGCTTTTGACTCCTTAAAGACGCCTTTCGGCGAAGCTGAGGAGATTCTCGGCGGCGCGGCAACCTATTTTTCCATCACCGCCAGCTACTTCGCGCCGGTCAACGTGGTGGCCGTGGTCGGGGAGGATTTCGGCGACCAGCAAATGCGCGCCTTTGCCGGACGCGCGATCGATACGGCGGGAATTGAGCGCGCACCGGGGAAGACCTTTCGCTGGCGAGGCGAGTACACCGGCGACATGAACGAGGCGCGGACGCTCTCGACCGAGCTCAACGTGTTCGAGCACTTTGCGCCCAAGCTTCCGGCGCCGTACCTCGAAAGCGAGTTTGTGTTCCTGGCGAATATCCAACCGGCCCTGCAACTTCACGTGCGCCGGCAGCTTCCGCGGGCGCGGCTGGTGGCGTGCGACACAATGAATTACTGGATCAAGGGCGCGCCTGAGGAGCTGAAGCAAACCCTGGCGGCGGTGAACTTGCTGGTGATCAACGAGGTCGAAGCCCGAATGCTCTCCGGTATTGAGAACCTTCGCCGCGCCGCCGCCGACATCCTCACCCGCGGTCCGCGGGCGCTCGTCGTGAAACGCGGTGAATACGGCGCTTGCTTGTTCCAGAACGGCTCGATCTTCTTCGCGCCCGGCTATCCCCTCGAACAGGTTCACGACCCCACCGGCGCCGGCGACACCTTCGCCGGCGGATTCATGGGGCACCTGGCGCGAACAGGTGATCTCAGTGAGGCGAACCTGCGGCGCGCGCTCGTCTATGGCTCGGTCATGGCGAGCTTCGCCGTGGAAGAGTTCGGCCTTGCGCGCCTGCTGCGGCTCACGCCGCAGGAGATCGAAGGGCGCTTTAACGAGTTCAAGATCATGACGCACTTTGATGTCTGAGCCTCTCAGGGCCGCCGCGCCCGGCAACGGCGGCGCTCCCGCTTCGCGGCCCGGTTGGTTCCGCTGGTCCGTAGCGGCCGGAATCGTTCTGATTTCCTCCGCCAGCCTGCATGTCTTCTACTCTCGCGGCCTCACCGACCTTTACGGCGACGCCCTGGCGCACATGGAGGGCGCCCGACGCCTGGTGGATTCGCTCACGCCGGGCTATGAAGAGATCGGCACCGCGTGGCTGCCGCTCTATCATCTTGTCGTTGCGCCGCTGGCGATCGATGACCACCTTTGGCGCACGGGACTGGCCGGCAGCCTCGTCTCGACCGTCGCGTTTGCGGTCGCCGCCTGGTTTGTCTTCCGCCTGGGCCTGGAGATGAACCTCAACATCGAAGCCGGTCTCGCCGCGCTCGCCGGCTTTCTGCTGTGTGCCAACATGCTCTATACGGCGGCCACACCGCTGACGGAGCCCTTGGCAATGATGTGGGCGATCCTTGTCGCCTACTGTCTGTTCCGTTTTTCTCAGCGCGGCACCGCCCTGGCGCTCGTGGGCGCAGGCTTTGCCGCCTTTTTCGGCGTGCTCACCCGCTATGACGGCTGGTTTCTGCTTCCCTTCGCCGCGCTTTTTGTGCTGCTTGTGCCGTCCGGCGCATGGGTGGTCCGCCTGCGCCGGACGATCCTCTTCTCAGCGATCGCCGGTGCGGCGCCGGTGTTGTGGCTGGCGCACAACGTTCACCGGTTCGGCAATCCCATCGAGTTCTACAACGGACCTTATTCCGCCCAGGCCATTTACGCCCACCAGGTCGCGACCACCGGTTTCCGGTATCCCACCGACGGCAGTTGGCTGCTGTCGCTTCGCTATTACGTCGAAGACTGCAAGCTCGTGATGGGCGTCTGGCTGCTCGAACTCGCGTTGCTCGGCCTCATTGCGTGGGTGGTCACCCGGGGTGAACGAAGGCGGCGCGCTGCCGCGTTACTGCTGCTCGTGCCGTTGCCGTTTTACGTACAGTCCATGGCGCACGCTGCCGTTCCGATCTACGTGCCAACACTCTTCCCGCACGCCTATTACAACCTTCGCTATGGACTCGAAATGCTGCCGGCCGCCGCTCTTTTCCCGAGCTTCCTGATTGGCGCCCGGCTCTCCGCCGGCGCGCGGCGCGGGTTGCTGGCAGTCATCCTGGCCGTCGTTCTCGGTCAAAACGCGTCGGCCGTCCAGCGCGGCCTCGACGAATTGCCGACGGTGAAGGAGAGTCTTCTGAACACGCCGTGCCACACCGGGACGGAGCAGGCGCTCATTCGATTCTTCGGCGCGAATTACGACGGCCGGTTGATCGTGCTGGCGCTGGGAAAGTACCCGTGCGTACTGCCGGCGCTCGGTATTCCTTACCACCAGACCCTGAGTGAGGTGAATCGAGTGTATTGGAGGCAACTGCGTCTTGGACCGGCCGGATGGCCGGCGGGTTCGCCTCTCGATTCCATCGGCTGGATCATCCGCGGCGCCGCCGACCCCGTGGATGAATTGATGCGCGCTTACCCGGACGCCTTTGCGAGTTTCCGGAAGGTCGAGGAGTACCACTTTCCGGACGAAGAGGCCGTCACCGTGTACCGGCGTGAGAGCAAGCCATGATCGAGATCCCTTTCACGAAGTTCGATGCTGCCGGCAACACCTGGACCGTCGTCGCCAGCGACCATCTGCAATTTCCACCGTCGCCCCGGGCGCCAGCGGCTACTGCGAGGTTCCGCCGCTTAGCGCGAGCCCTCTGCCGCCCAAGGCGCGGTCCGGCAAGCGATGGCCTGCTCGTTATCCTGCCGCCCGAGCACGCCCGGAACCTGGCTTGCGTCCGGTTCTTCAACGCCGACGGTAGTGAGGCTGAGATGTCGGGCAACGGGATCCGCTGTGCTGCTGCCTGGCTGGGCTCGAAGACCGGCAGGGTGCGCGGGATGCGTCTTGAAACGGCCGCCGGGTTGCGCGTCGTGAGCGCCGGTTTCGCTGGTTCCGGAAGTCCGCATCGCGAGCGAGGCTACATCGTCCGTATGGGCCAGCCGATTCTGGCGCCCGGCAAGGTCCCGTTTCATTGCGGCCACCAGCGCGGGCGCATCGTGGGCTTCCCCCTTCCGACCCGGCGGGGCGAAATACCGGTCACCGTGACCTCAATGGGCAATCCACACTGTACGCTCTTCGTCGACGGCTTTGAACGTATGAACTGGAAGAAGCTCGGTCGCGAAATCGAGCTGAACCCGGTCTTTCCGAACCGCACCAACGTGGAGTTCGTGAGAGTGATTTCGAGACGCGAGATTGAAGTGCGCTTCTGGGAGCGCGGAGTGGGTCGGACGCTGTCATCAGGAACCGGCAGTTGCGCCGCGGTCGTTGCCGGTGTGCTCGCGGGCCGCACCGGGCGGCGGGTTCGTGTCCGGACACTTGCCGGTTCGCTGGAGGTCGCGTGGCCCTGCGGTGGCGAGGTCCGGCTGGCCGGCCCGGTCAGGTGGGTAGGGAGCGGAGTGGCTCGGTTCGGTGGCTGAGTTATTCCGGCCCAAAGCCCTGATTTCCAAGAAAATGCTTCTGTGACCATTCGCGTCGGCTTTTGCGCCGTCCAACCCACCAATGCAACCGTTCGCCGCAAAGTCCTTAACGCCCAGTCAATATGTCCCCTACTATGAAGGTCGCTGGGGCGCAGTTTTAACGGGATGACATCGTCATCTCACAAGAGAGGTGTAAAAAATGCCAAGAGTTAAAGGTCAGCGGCTGATGAAGTACGTGGATCGTGCCATTACGGCCACGGCCGGCGCAGCCTTCGATAGCATTCAGTTCTTCAACAAGTACAGTCCCAATCCTGCGTTCACTCCGAAATGGTCCGACAAGCCCATGTTGAAATCGTGGCAGAAGACGAAGCCGCCGCTCGGCTGGCCGCGCGAGACCGACTCCCTGTGCCCCACCTGCGTGCGCGAAGCCCGGGAGCGGATTATCAGCGGCGAGCAGGATCTCGAGACGCTAAAGACGGAGAAAGTTGGCGAAATCAAAGCCCAGATTATCGAGCGCGATGGCCAGGTGTGGATGGTGAAGGATTGCCCGATTCACGGCCACTTCGAAGACATGATGGCGGTGGACGCCAAGTTCTTGCAGTGGATCGAGAAAAACTTCCCCGGTCGTGACATTCGCGCCCACAACGACGAGAAGCTGCACAATCATGGATCGAGCACTATCAAGCACGGCCGCGGCTCAGTGCTGACGGTGGACCTCACCAACCGCTGCAACATGATGTGCGATCCCTGCTTTATGGACGCGAACCAGGTGGGGTTCGTGCACGAGCTGAAGTGGGAAGAGATCAGGGAGATTCTCGACAACGCGCTCAAGATCAAGCCGCGCCGCCAGATGTCGGTGCAGTTCTCGGGTGGCGAGCCCACGATGTCGCCCTACTTCATTGACGCCGTCCGCTACGCCCGCAAGCTGGGCTACAACAGCGTGCAGGCCGCGACCAACGGCATCGAGTTCGCGAAAGACAAGGACTATTGCCGTCGCGCTTTCGAAGCCGGGCTGCGATATGCCTACCTGCAGTTTGACGGCATCGGCGAGGACGCCAACAGCCACCGCCAGGTGGGCAACCTGTTCGACGTAAAGGTCCGCGCCATCGAGAACATGCACGAAGCGGGCATCGAGATCATTCTGGTCACGACGCTGGTGAACGGCGTCAACAACGACCAGGTGGGTCCCATCATCCGCTTCGCCACCGACAATCCCAAGAAGATCGCGTTTATCGCCTTCCAGCCGGTTTCTTTCACCGGCCGCGACGAGGAAATCACGCCCGAGCGCCGGCTGCGGCAGCGCTATACGCTCTCGCACATGGCGCGCGACGTGAAATCGCAAGTCGGCATCACCGAACCGACCCGCGACTGGTTCCCGATTTCGCTGTTCAGCACTTTCTCGGACTTCGCGGATCTGGCGCACGGTCCGGAATCGCAGTGGGGCATGGTGAGCTGCGGCTGCCACCCCAACTGCGGCATTGGCACGGCGCTGATGGTGAACAAGGAAACCAAGGAAATGGCGCCGGTGCCGCAGTTCCTGCACATTCCGGGGCTCATCGAAGATATCCGCAAGATCACCGACGCCGGTCGCGGCAAGTGGTTTTCTAACGTCATGATGGGGCTGGCGCTGCTCAAGAATTACAAACCGTTCCAGGCGCCGAAGAGCCTGGCGCTCGTGGACTTGTTCAAGAAATTCGACAAATCGTTTGCCCTGACCGGCGAGACCAAAGAGAAGTACGGCGACTCGAGCCCCGACCGCACGTACGAAGACGCGCTGAAGCGCCGCTCCGATCCTTGGAACTTCCTCTTCATCGCCGGCATGTGGTTTCAGGACCTCTTCAACTACGACTTCCGCCGCACCGAGATGTGCATCATCCCGTACGCCACGCAGCAGGGCGAAATATCTTTCTGCGCTTACAACACCGGCATCGGCTGGCGCAACATCATCGAGAACATGTACAAGAATGCCACTGTCGCCGAGTGGTACAAGACGCACGGCAAGCACGAGATTTACGCCAAGGGCAAAGAGGTCAACCTCGAAGCCTACGAGACCTCGCTCAAGATCAGCGCCGAAGACGCCACTCGCGTGCGCGAGCGCGAGCACGACATCCCAATGACCGCGGCCGAGGAAGACAAGGCGCGTCGCAAGGCTGCCTGGGAAGCCAAGCAGGCCCGCGAGCTCTATGAGGAGTTGGTGCTCAAGAAGCCCAAGCCGGAGCTGGTGCAGATAGGCGCGCCGCTCCCGGCGGGCAATGGCAACGGGAATGGCCACTCGAACGGCAATGGCAACGGAAGCCTGGTTAGCATTGGCGAGAAGGTATCCGCTTAGAAGCGATCGGCGGTCTCGGCTCCAAAGGGCTGTCCTGAAGATTGGGACGGCCCTTTTTGTTTCAACGCGCCGGATGTTTCAACGCGCCGGACCGTCGTTCTTACGGTGTTATAATCCGCTCATGGGAATCAGCACCAAGTTCACTCACGCCGACTTTCTCCAGTTGCCCGGTGACCGACGGTACGAGATCGTGGACGGAGAAGTCCTGGCCACGCTCTGGCCTTATGTTAGTCATCAGCGGATTGTTGGCAGGTGTTTATTCCCGTTGCTGCTGTACTTGAAACAACACCCGCTGGGAGTGGCGTTCACTTACCTGGATGTGATTCTGAGTGACCATGACGTGCTCGAGCCCGACATTGTCGTCGTGCTGAACGAGCGTCGCAACATCTTGCAGGATTGGATCCGCGGTACCCCAGACATCGTGATCGAGGTTCTTTCGTCCAGCACTGCCGGAAACGACCGTGGCCCCAAGCTCAAGGCATATGCTCGGTTTGGCGTGTCCGAATACTGGATCGTGGATCCTAACGCGCGCGCCATCGAGGCGTACCGGCTCGGGAAAGAAGGATACGAGCCCCCGCGTATCTTCCGCGAGCAGGAAGACCTCACTTCACTCGCGTTGCCTGGGTTCGTTCTTCCTGTAGGCAAGGTCTTCGAGCCGGATTGACTCCCTCCTACGACTTCCCCGGCTGTGCCAGGTCGCGGACAAAACTGAGGATGCGCGGGTCTTCCCAGTCGATGTTGCTGATGATCTTGGAGGCGAGGCGGCCCTGGCGGTCGAGGATGTAAGTTTCGGGGAACTGGTAGGTGCCATAGCGGTGCGACAAGGTTTGAAGGGGGTCGCGAGCGATGATGAAGCTGAGATGATACTCGGTCACGAACTTCTGCAAGTCGGCCGCATTCTGGTTGACGCTGACGCCGACAACGTCCACCCCGAGCGGCCGCACCTGCTCGGCGAACTTCTCCAGGCTCGGCGTTTCTTCAACACAAGGCGGGCACCAGGTAGCCCAAAAATTCACCAGCACGACGTGCCCGCGGTAATCGCGCAGGTTGATCGTACTCTGCTCGGTGCCCGAGAACACCGGCAGCGCGAAGTCCGGCGCGCTCTCGCCAATCTCGACCGCGTGGGGCGACGCGGGCCACAGCGCCACGAGCGTCGACCCGCCAACGATCAGCAGGACCGCGATGAGGTAAGGCCAGCTTTTCTTGCTCATGGCGGCATTGTCGCCTATAATGGGTGTCATGTCGAGATGGCTCACGGCGGGCAGCGTTCTTCAGCGACGCGGTTGCAACCAAGGGCCGAGTTCAAGCGAGAAAGAAGTTCTTGCTTTGGAAAAACAAACCCTGAATGTCCTTTGGAATCAGTACAAGCTTCGAGACTCTGCAATCAAAGCCGTCAAGTGATTGAAAACCCATGCTTTATCTTTGCCGATCGCCTAGAAAGCCGTCAACATATTGAAAACTTGGCAGTTAGCCTAAGATTTGAGATGCGGTTCTGGTCTCGGCAGTTGCCGTGGAGAGGCACTGGGTGAACCAGCCTGGGACGCCCGGCTTTGCGGAAAGAGCCTCAGAGCGAAGAGCGGTTTCGGTCATTATTCCCGCCCGCAATGAAGAACACAATATCGCGCGATGCGTGCGGTCGGCTGCAGCTCAGAACAATGTGGAGGAAATCATCGTCGTGGATGACCAGTCCACGGACGGGACGAGCGAAATCCTCGGCGGCTTGCAGAAAGGGGTACCAGCGCTGCGCGTCGTCCGTGTGGACGAGCTGCCCGATGGCTGGCTCGGCAAGTGTTACGCCCTCGCGACCGGCGCAGCGGCAGCGTCGGGCGATTGGCTGCTTTTCACTGACGCGGACACCGAGCACCTGCCGGGCAGTCTCGCCACGCTTCTCGCGCGCGCCGAGACCGAAGGCATTGACCTGCTGTCGGTCTCGCCCGGCCAAGTGACAGAGACCTGGTGGGAGAAGGCCGTTATCCCGCGGGTGTACGTCGAGCTGGCGCGACGATTCCGCTTTGAGGACGTGAACGCTCCGGCGTCGCCCGCCGCCGCGGCGAACGGCCAGTACATGCTGATCCGGCGCGAAGTGTACGAGCGCGTCGGCGGACACGAGGCGGTGCGGAATGAAATCCTTGAAGACGTGGCGCTCGCCCGGCGCGTCAAATTAAAAGGCGGTCGGCTGCTCTTTCTGCCGGGCGCGCCATGGGTGCGAACGCGCATGTACCGAACGTTCTCAGAAATGTGGGAAGGTTGGACCAAGAATCTCTACTTGCTGTACGAGCGCAATCTGGGAAAGATTCTTGGCGCCCTGGCGGTAGCGTGGTTCCTGGACCTGGCTGCGCCCTTCGTCTTCATCGCTCTCGGCATTTGGATTGTCCTGGGCCATGCGAGCGCGTTCACGGTCGGCGCGGCGGCGGCGTGCCTCCTTGCGACATTCACGGAACACTGGAGGTACGGCCAGGCGCTCCGCTCACAGGGATTCGATCCCAGACTCGCGGCGTACCTGTTGCCGGGCGCGGCCCTCTTTGCCATGCTGTTGCTCAATTCAACGGGCATTCACGGCTGGCACGGCAGCGTTCGATGGAAAGGCCGACGATATTCAACGACGGACCGGATTTAGCGCGGCCCGGAGGAGAATGGCAATGATCTACATCACGCGACGGGCGGAATTTTCCGCCTCGCACTATTACCACAATTCGACGCTCAGCGAGGAAGAGAACCGGCGTCTATTCGGCAAGTGCGCGAATCCTCACGGGCACGGACACAATTATGTGCTGGAGGTAACGGTTGGCGGCGAAATGAATCCGCGGACCGGCATGGTGCTTGACCTCAAGGACCTGAAGCAACTGCTGGAAGAAGAAGTGATGCAAGTGATGGATCACAAGTTTCTGAACAAGGAAGTGCCGGTGTTTGCCACGACGATTCCGACCACCGAGAATATCGCCGTTGAAGTGTGGAAGCTGCTCGCGCCGAAACTCACGTTCGCGCGGCTGCATCGAATCAGGTTGTACGAGACGCCGGACCTTTTTGTGGAGTATTACGGCGAGGCGGACGGAGCGAGCGAGGGGAAATGACCGCCCACCTGACGCGGCGCTATCGCTTTTCGGCTTCACATCGCCTTCACAACGGCGCGCTTTCGGCGGATGAGAACGCGCTCACCTACGGCAAGTGCAACAGCCCTTACGGCCATGGCCACAACTACGTGCTGGAAGTCACCGTGGCCGGACCGATCGACCTGGCGACGGGCATGGTGTACGATCTGGCGACTCTCGACGAGACCGTGGAGCGCGTGATTCTCGCGCCGTTTGACACCAGTTACCTGAATCTCGATGTCGAGAGTTTTCGCCGCACCGTGCCGACCACCGAGAACGTTTGCGTCGAGATCTTCAACCTGCTGCGGGAGAGAATCGGGGGTCAGCGTACGGCATGCGGCCCGCGGTTGGAGCGAGTGCGCCTCGAAGAAACAAGTTCGAACTCGGTCGAGTATGAGGGAGCGTAATATCAAATCTCAAATGTCCGATCAACGCAGATCTTTTGGTTTACGGAACAACCTCCGGAAGGGACGGTGAGGAATTGATGGATACTGGAACGATGGAAACCTTGACCGAACCTGAAACTTCGACCGAACCCGACCCTGTGGCCGCAGCCATGCGGAGCGTGCTTCGCGAACTTGGCGAGGACCCAGGCCGCGATGGGCTTCTGAAAACCCCCGAGCGCGTGGCCAAATCGTTGCGCTTCCTCACTGGCGGATACCAGAAAGACGTAGATAGCGTATTGAACGGCGCGCTTTTCGAAGTCTGCTACGACCAGATGGTGCTGGTGAAAGACATTGAAATGTTCAGTCTGTGCGAGCACCACCTGCTGCCGTTCTTCGGGCGCTGCCACGTAGCTTACATTCCGAACCAGAAGGTGATCGGACTGAGCAAGATTCCGCGCCTGGTGGACGTCTTCGCGCACCGCCTGCAGATTCAGGAGCGGCTCACACAGCAAATCGCCCAGACGATTATGGAAAAGATCGCTCCCAAGGGCGTCGGTGTGGTCATCGAAGCGCGGCACCTGTGCATGATCATGCGTGGCGTCGAGAAGCAGAACTCCATCGCTGTCACCTCCGCCATGCTCGGCGCTTTCCGCGACCAGCACCGGACACGCGAAGAGTTCCTGGAACTGATTCGCGGGAAGGGTTAGTGGACTGCCGGTTTCTCATGCCTAGGCTCCAAGGCAGGATCGTGCTCGTTACCGGCGCAAGCCGCGGCATCGGCCTCGCCATCGCCCGGGCCTGCGCCGACGAGGGCGCCAAGCTCATCCTCGTGGCGCGCCACAGTCCGCCGCTGGTGCGCGCGGCGAAGCAAGTGGCTGGCGACCCGCTGGCGCTTGTTGCCGACATCACCCGCCCTGCCGATGTTGCCCGCGTGTTTCGCGCCGTCCGGCGCCGCTACGCCCGGCTCGACGCGCTGGTCGCGAGCGCCGGCGTCTTCACCTTCAAGGCCTTCACGCGGACGACGCTGGCCGAGTGGCGCCGCAACATTGAGACCAATCTCACTTCGCTTTTTCTCACCACGCAAGCGGCGCTGCCGCTGCTCGCGAAGAGCCGGTCGGGACACATCGTCAACATCCTCTCGATTTCCAGCCGCGTCGCCTTCCCGAACTGTTCCGCTTACGCTGCTTCCAAGTTCGGCGCGCTGGGTTTTACGAAAGTAATGGCCAAGGAGTTGCGGTCGAAGAAGATTCGTGTCACCGCGATTTTGCCCGGCTCCACCGACACGCGCATGATGGAAGAATTCGATTTCCCGATCGATCGCTCCGCGCTGGTGCAACCCGAGGACGTGGCCGCCGCAGTGGTTTGTGCGCTTGTTCAGCCGCCGCGCACGACGGTCGAAGAGGTCGTCATTATGCCGTCTCGCGGTTCCCTTTGAAATCTGCGATCCGGATCAGAGGTCCGCTCGTCCAAACTCTATGTCGTAGCTCCTTCCGATGGAGGCGCGGGCTTGGGCTCATCCCAGCTCAAGTGCCACGCACGACCCTCCTCGCGCAGCATGCTGAACAGCGCCAAGGTAATCGAGAAAACCATAGGGCCGATGAACAAGCCCAGGATTCCGAACGCTTCAACTCCGCCGAGCAGGGCGAAGACCAGGAACAGGGTGTTCATCTTGACGCGCCCGCGCACCACGAAGGGCCGGATGATGTGGTCCGCCACCGAGACTACGCCTCCGCCCCAGCCGAGCATCACCAGCGCCTTCACCCAGTGGCCGCTGATGAGAAGAATCAGGGAGGCGGGCGCCCACACGATGCCCGAACCTACCACGGGGACCAGCGAGCAGAGCGCCGTGACCGCGCCCCACAGGATCGGGGAAGGCAGGCCCAAAGCCCAGAACGCCGCTCCGGCGAGTGTGCCTTGCGCCGCGCCCACTGCGAGCACTCCGTGTACGTTGGCGACAACGGCATCGCTCACGACGCTGAGCAGGCGCTCGGTGCGCGCCGGGTCGAGCGGCAAGATGGCAGCCGTCTGCCGGCGGATCGCTTTGCCTTCACGGAAAAGAAAGAACAGGGCGAAAAAGGTGATCGCGGCGTTCACCAGAAACGAAGCGAGATTGCCCGCTACGCCGCCGGCCTCCCCCAGCAACCCGGCGCTAGCCTGCTCCAGCCGACTCCGCAAATCTGCGCGCAGGTCGAACCCGCTGAAATTCACGTGGCGCCCAATCCAGGCCAGAGGCGCGTCCGTCAAATGCGCGAGATAAGCCGTCCAGCCGCCGCCCGCTGCGCTGCGCAGGCTGAGTGACTCGTAGGCGTCCCGCAGGTCTCCGGCGATGGCATGGACGAGCGCGATGGCAGGAATGACGATAATGAGAATGACGGTGACGGTGGAGAGCAGGGCGGCGCCGCTCGGGCTGCGGACGGCCTTGTGGAGGCGCGCGTGGACCGGATAGAAAATGATGGCGATGACCGCCGCCGTGATGATGGGCTTCATAAACGGCTCGGCAATGACGTAGCAGAAGTAGAGCGCTACGGCGGTGAGACCCAGCAGGAAGATGATGGTCACTCGCTTCTTAATCATGGCGCCTTCGACTGGAAGTCCATTGTACAGGAGCCGCGGCCGGCGTCACATGATGCTGACCGGGTCCATGTCGATCATCACCGACTGCGGCGCGATGCCTTGGGCGTCGCAGTGCGCAGCCAGCCGGCGCAGGACCTGATTGAGCAGCGCCCGCGACGCCGCTTTGATCAGGAACTGGATGCGGAAGCGGCCTTCGATTCGGGCGAGCGGAGCGGGGCTCGGCCCGATGACCTTTATCCGGTGTCGCGCGTCGCCGGCCGCCTGCGCTTCAAGGAAGCCGTTCATCTCGCGCGCGATCGCTGCCGCCCGCTCCGGCTTCGTATGCTGGGCGATGATGTTGGCGAGCGCCGTTACGGGCGGGTAGTGCATCATGCGGCGGAAGCGCATCTCCTTCGAGAAAAAGCCTTCGTAATTTTGTTCCGAGGCCAGCCGGATAGCATAGTGCTCGGGATAAAAGCTCTGTACCAGAACGCGGCCCGGCGCCTCGCCGCGACCCGAGCGGCCCGCCACCTGGGTGAGAAGCTGGAAGGTGCGCTCGGCGGCGCGAAAATCGGGCAAAGCTAGCCCTTGGTCGGCGGAGACCACGCCCACCAGCGTGACGCCGGGGAAGTCGTGGCCCTTGGAAATAAGTTGGGTGCCGATCAGAATGTCGATTTCGCCGCCTTGGAATGTCGAGAGCACTTTGGCGTAATGCCCGGCGCGGCGGGCGGCGTCGCGATCGAGGCGTTCGACGCGCGCCGCGGGGAAAAGCTCCCGGAACTTGTCCTCGATCTTCTCGGTGCCCTCGCCCACGTATTGTAGAAACTCACTGTCGCAGGCAGGGCAACGCTTGGGAACCTCTGTGGAGTAGCCACAGTAGTGGCACAACAGGCGATGCTCCCGGCGGTGATAGGTGAGGGAGATGGAGCAGTTGATGCAGCGCTGGGTCTCGCCGCAACTGCGGCAGAGCAGGAACCACGAATAGCCCCGACGGTTCAGCAGGATCAAGGTTTGAGCGTGGTTGCGAAGCTGAACTTCAATTTCCTCCTGCAGCCGGCGCGAGACCGGAATCTTGAAAAACGTGCGGCGAAACTCCTCCCGCATGTCCACGATCTCGACCGCGGCCAGAGGCCGCCCGGCGATGCGCTCGGGCAGTGTGGCCAGCGCATACTTGCCCTGCTGCGCGTTCCAATACGATTCGAGCGACGGTGTGGCGGAGCCGAGCACTGCGAGCGCCCCGGCCAGGCGCGCGCGGACCACGGCGGCATCGCGCCCGTGGTAGCGCGGCATCTCTTCCTGTTTGTAGCTCGATTCGTGCTCCTCATCCACGATGACGACGCCCAGGTTGGTAAGCGGCGCGAAGACCGCCGAGCGCGTCCCGAGCACCACCCTCGCTTCGCCGCGCCGAACCCGCCACCAGGTGTCGTGCCGCTCGGCGCGTCCGAGGCCGCTATGGAACAGCGCCGCCTGATCGCCAAAGCGGGCGAACACTTGGGACTGCATGGCCGGCGTGAGCGCGATTTCCGGCACCAGCACGAGCGCCGAGCGGCCGAGCGAGAGCGCCCGTTCGACAAGGCGCAGATAAATCTCCGTCTTGCCACTGCCGGTGACGCCGTGCAGCAGCAGGGTGGAAAAGGTGTGGCGTTTGAGGCGCGCGTTGAGGTCGTCCAACACGCGGGACTGGCCCGGCGTGAGCACCGGAAGGCTCGGCGTGGCGGCGCTTGCCGCGTTTCCAATTTCCAATTTCCAAGTGCCAATTTCCGATTTGGGCCTTCCCGGCGCCAGTTCGATCACACCGGCGCCGCTCAGCTTTTTGAGGTGCGCCAGCGTGCCGTGAGTCTGCTTGAGAAGTTGACGGTGATCCTCAATTGTCGCGGCCCCGGCGAGTGCTTCGATAATGCGCTTGGCCACCGGCGATAGTCGTGGGGCCCCGTCCGGCATCGGCCCGAAGGCGGTGCCCGCCAGCCGTACGGACAGCACTTCGCGCCGGCCTCGCCGGCGTTGCTCCTCGGTGATCTCCACCCAGCCCTGGCGGAGGGCGCGATCGATGGCGCCGGCAGGGAACCTGAGCCGAGCGCCTTCGAGCGGCGACTGTGAATGCGCGGCGAGATGGCGCAGCAATGTTGCGTCTTCGCCCGCCCGTTGCTCCTCGAGAAGGGCGCCGCCCAGTTCGTCGAGCTTCCCCCGGCCGGCCGCTGTGAGCGAAACGAGGCGCACCCGGCGCGCCACTGGCAGCAGGGGCAGCATGGCGCGGAACACCTCGCCGACGGGCGCCAGGTAATACTCCGCGATCCACAGCCCCAGCGTCAGAAGTTCGGGTGAGAGCAAGGGCTCGGGATCGAGCACGGCGAAAATGTCACGCAGCTTGACGCCGGGCGCCATGCGAGCAACCGGTTCGAGCACAATGCCGGTCACCTTGCGGGGCCCAAGAGGCACAGTGACGCGTTGGCCGGCGCGCAGCTCGAGCGCGGGCGGCACGCGGTAGGTGAGCGGCCCGTGGATGGCCGCCATCACCGCAACCTCCACGAGGTTTTCCTTTCTCCTGCTCATGCCTCCTGATTTAAGCATGAAAACTTGCCGGGTGCTGCGCTTCAGGCGCCCCGTTGCGGCTCGAATCCTCAAGTTTTGGCCGGGCTCTGCCGAAAATCCTGCTTGAGAGCTCCGAAAGGAACGGGGACTGCGCAGAGCTGGGGGCCCCGGGGAGGCGCCGTGAAAATCCTGATTGCTGAAGACGACGCGGTATCACGCCGGGCGCTCGAAGGCGCGCTCAAGCCTTGCGGCTGCGATCTGGTGGTAGCCGCCGATGGCGCCGAGGCCTGGGAAATGCTGCGCGCTCCGGACGCGCCACGCCTGGCAGTGCTTGACTGGATGATGCCGCGCTTGGACGGTCTGGAGTTGGTGCGGAAGGTCCGTGAGCACTCTCCGGCCTCACTGGCTTATCTCATCATGCTCACCTGCCGTGACAGCCGCGCCGACCTGATCCAGGGCCTCGGAGCCGGCGCCGACGACTACGTCACCAAACCGTTTCACACCGATGAACTTCGGGCCCGTGTGCAAGTGGGCTTGCGAGTGGTGCAGTTACAGAGCGCGCTCGACGCCCGAGTGCGGGAGCTTGAAGAAGCGCTCTCCCGCGTTAAACGGCTGCAAGGGCTGCTCCCGATTTGCTCTTACTGCAAGAAGATTCGCGATGACGGCAATTACTGGCAACAGGTCGAGGCCTACATTACCGAACGCTCGGAGGCAGAGTTTAGCCACGGCATCTGTCCGGGGTGCTTCGCGCAGTTTGTCGAGCCTGAGCTCGCCCGGCTGCAAGCCGAAGGCTAGTGCCGTCGTGGCATGTCCGCTATCAACGCGCTCAGGCATCCTCAGCCCACGGCGATGTGCGTCTCCGTCCGCTCCACGCCCTCGAGTTTCTGAATGCGATCCATAATCAGTGAGTTGAACGCCTTCTCGTCAGGCGAATCAATGTAAGCGAAGACGTCGGGCAGTCCCCAGCAAGCGTCAGCGTGCTGCACGCCGGGAAACTGGCTCACTGCTTCCACGACGTCGCGCACTTTTCCGGGTCGCACGTTAATCAGGACATAACCTCGCATTCTCAGTCCTCCAGGCGCTCGCGCGCCAACCTTTCCACTGCTCTCGCATTCTACCGCAGTCGGCGGCTAGCTGCCCGGCTTGCCGCGATTACCGTCCATCACAATGTCCGCCGGGCAGTTTGGAACTTGAAACGGTGCAGGGCCCAGCTTATGCTGTTAGCTTGGCCAGATGCTCTTATTGCCTGCGTCATTCCGATCGAAAGATGGAGGGTTCCGGGTGGGCAAGTTTATCGTGAGTCTCTTGCTGGGTTTCATTCTTTTTCCCGTCGTCGTCTACATGTATCTTGCCTCCGGAAGCATGGATGTTGCCACGTCGGCGCCTCCGCTGCCCATGGAGAAAACCCTGGCGAATCTTGCCATCCATGCGCGGATGGAAAAGGAAATGCCGCACACAGTTCCGCTGAAGCCGGACGAGCCAACGCTGCTTGCCGGCGCCAAGGTCTACGACGAACACTGCGCCACCTGTCATGGTTTGCCCAATCAGCCGGCGCCGGTGATCGCCAAGGGAATGTATCCGCACGCGCCGCAGTTGCTGGAAAAGGATGGCATGGTCACTGACGACCCTCCGGGCGAATCGTTCTGGAAGGTCAAGAACGGCATCCGGCTGACCGGGATGCCGGGCTTCAGCACGGCGCTGACCAAGGATGAAATATGGCAGGTAAGCTTGCTGCTGGCCAACGCCGACAAGCTTCCGGCCTCCGTCCAGCGGACGCTCGCCTCGGCGCCGCTCAACATCGGAGCTTTAAGCCCAGCTCCAGGACCCTCGCCCGCACCGGCCACCGTCCCGTAGGGTCTCACTGCGCCAGGCAGTCATTTCCGGGCAAGCGGGGAGGTGGATTCACGCCTGAAGTGCAACGCTGGAGAAAGCATAAGCGAGGGCCTCCTGGGGGGCAAGAAGCAGAGGCATATGCATGGAGTGTTGTTGTAGCGGGGACGCAGGCCTGCAGTTGGTCGGGGAGCAAGGTGGCGAGATCAGTTTTACGGGGCAAGAGTCGGGGCAAGCGGCTGCAGGCGTTTTCGATAATGGGCGGGGGTGGCAGAGGCTGGAGCCCGTGGAGGAGACTTTGGAGCACGGGCTGGGCGGCTTTATTGGGCTGGTGAGTGAGGCGGAGATGGCGCGAAGAGCGCTCGTGAGCGGCCAGCACAGCCTGACGACCGTATTTTCGGAAGAGCATGCGATCAGCTTCCCAGTGGCCGGGGTGGGAGCGGTGGTAGATAAGGCGGTAGATGGACTCGTGACTAATCACAGCGCGGCCGCAGATTCGGCGCTGGTCGGTGAGGGCCTGGGCGCGCAGCGAGCGTAACCCCGTTACCTAGGACTTGGTGGCCAGACTGTTACGGCGGAGTTCCCGGGAAATGATAGCCACCGACTGACCGAGGGAAGCCCCGATGTGCTGCACTTGCAGCGTGAACCTAGCGAATCCCGATGGTGGCATTATGGGTTTGACTTTTCGCGACCAATCTCGTATAGATAAGCCCCGTTCGTGGCAGTGCGCTCTTAACTTACCGAGGCTACGCTTATGTTTTGCCGCAACTGCGCTCACCAGATTTCCGACCAAGCCGAGTTCTGCACCTCGTGCGGTCAGCGGGCCCGCTCCGGCGCGCGGTACTGCCCGCAATGCGGCGCGGAAACCGTGTTCGGCGCGGTGGTCTGCGTCAAGTGTGGCGTGCGTCTGCAGGCCCCCCCGACAGGGATGGCCGGGACGGCCGTAACGCCCGCGTTGGCCGGGCCCGAGAGAGAGCTCAGCATTACCTTGCTGCTCTCCCTCTTCCTCGGCGTTTTTGGCGTGGACCGCTTCTATCTAGGCTACACTGGTTTGGGAATCTTGAAGCTGGTCACCCTGGGCGGATGCGGCATCTGGGCCATTGTGGACCTGGTGCTGATTATCCTCCGCAAGCTGCCGGATGCCCAGGGCCGGCCCTTGCGCCTGCCGCAGCCGGCGCAGCCCGTCGGGAACCGGGATTGGTCAACGGCGATGCTGCTGGCCATTTTTCTCGGCACCTTCGGCGTGGACCGCCTCTATCTAGGCTACACGGGTCTCGGCATCCTGAAGCTCGTGACGCTCGGCGGCTGCGGCATCTGGAAGCTCGTGGACGACGTGCTTCTGGCGCTGGACAAGTTGCCGGACGCCCAAGGGTACGCGCCGCGGATGTAGCCCGCCTATGGATCAAGCTCCGAAGCTGCCTCTCTTTGCGAGTGGAATCCCGCGCCTCGCTCTGCTCCTCGTGACGCTCGCGGTGCTGTGCCTCGTGCCGCCCGAGCTGCTGGCGCGCGGGCCGAACCTCTGCCTGTGGTGTCATCTCTTTCGCATCAAAGCCTGCCCTTCGTGCGGCACCACGCGGGCTCTCGCGGCGCTTTTTCACGGGCATTTCACGCAGGCGCTCGCCTTCAATCGCAACGTCATCGCCACCGGCCCCGGTCTTGTGGCGCTCACCGCGGCCGATGCCGTTCGGTTTCTGCGAAGAGTGCTGTGCTAAGATGCCGCGATGCGTGTTCTCGACGTCGGCTGTGGCATCAACAAGCGTCCCGGGGCAATCGGCATCGACCGCAACCCGGCGAGCCGCGCCGACGTGCTCTGCGACCTGGACCGTTTCCCGTACCCGTTCGCCGATAATTCCTTCGACCGGATTCTGGCCATCCACGTTATCGAGCATGTGTCCGACGTGATGCGTGCCCTCGAGGAGTTCCACCGCCTGGCGCGACCCGGCGGTAGCATTCGGATTGAGACGCCGCACTACACGGACTACAGCTCGTGGTGCGATCCGACCCACCGCAGCCACCTCAATAGTTTTTCGTTCAAGTTTTTCGGCGAGAGCCACGGCGGGTTCGGTTATTACACCTGCGTCCGGTTTCGGGAGAAGTCAGTGCGAGTCAAGCTGCTGGCGTTCTGGAGGTGGCTGGGGTTCGAGTTTCTCGTGAACCATTTCCCGCGCTATCGCAAGTTCTGGGAGCATTACTTGTGCTTTGTGGTGCGCGGCAAGGCGATGGAGTTTGAGATGGAAGTTCTGAAATGAAAACCGCAAGTTCCCATGACCAGCCTGCGTAACCTCATCTCATCGGTGCGCGCGGAACTGCCGGCGACGCCCCTGGCGCGCTGGGCCTCCGTCTTTTTCAGCCTGTGTGTTCTCACGATGCTCATTTCTCTCGCGGCCTCGCAGGCCTTCCTGGCGCTCGCCGCCATTTTCTATGCTGCGCACCTGCTGAGGCATCCGACCGCGCCTCGCTTCCCGCCCGTCAAGCTGCCGCTGGCCCTGTTCCTTCTTACGACCTTGATTTCGATTTTCTTCGCCGAGAATCCAACCGTCGGTTGGGTGGACATCCGTAAGTTCGTTCTCTTCCTGATTCTGCTTCTCGCCGTCAATCTCGTCGTCACCGCCCGGCATCTGAAATGGCTTTACGGCGGCGTGTTCCTCGGCGCCGCACTGGCGGGGCTTTACGGTGTCCGGCAGTTCGCGCTCCAGTATCGCGAGGTCCGCGCGCTGCATCCCGGCCAGGTGTACTCGTACATGACCGCCACCCGCATCACCGGCTTTATGGGCCACTGGATGAACTTCGGCGGGCAGGAAATGCTCGCTTTTGCCGCCCTGGTTGCGTTCCTGCTGCTTTCGGGGTTCGGGGTTCGTGGCTCGGAGTTCGGGGTTCAGCATGGGCGGAGCAAGAGGCCTCTGGCAATGATCTCGGACGCTGACCGCCGACCCCCGACCCCCGGCCCCCGACCCCCGAGCCTCTGGTGGCTGGCGCTCGCGATCATCGCCCTGTCCATCTTGCTGAACTTCACCCGCGGCGTTTGGCTCGGATGCTTTGTCGCCAGCGTGTATGTGGTGTCGCGCTGCCGCGCGCGCGCGCTTTGGGCGCTGCCCGTCCTTGTCGCCGCCATCTATCTCGCAGCGCCAGGGCTGGTTCGCGACCGCCTGAACTCTCTGCGGCATCCGGCCGCCGATCCATCGCTCGCCATGCGCTTCGAAATCTGGCACGCCGGCCTCGCCATGATCCGGCGTCACCCGTGGGTGGGAGTGGGCCCGAACAACATCAATGAGGTTTACACGCTCTACTTGCCGCGCGGGTATCAACCTGAAGTGGGCTACCACGAACACATGCACAATGACGCGTTGCAGGTCGCCGCCGAGCGCGGCCTGCCATGCCTTGCCGCCTGGCTATGGTTTATGATCGCGCTGTCATGGCGCTTCGTGAAGATTCGACAACGTCTAGCGCGCGCCGGCCAGTCTACTTGGGTGGCGGACGCGGCGCTCGCCGGCTGGCTGGCGTTTGTTGCGGAGGGTTTCTTCGAATTCAATTTCGGCACTTCGCCGGTGCTGATGGTTTTTCTGTTTGTCATTTCAACACCGTTCGTGGCCGAAGGATTGTGGGTTAATGAAAGGCATCAGTAACGGCCCTAACGACGAAGACAGAAAATGGAACTCCTTTCCAAGCTCGGCGCTGGCGTCACAACGAATCGCAGGATCTTCTGGGCCACGGCGAGCGTAGCCCTGGCGTCCCTGGCCGTGCTCGCCGTTTCCACCATCAAGGAACTTGCTGTGGCGCAGTGGTTCGGCCGCCAGGACGCGCTCGACGCGTTTCTGATCGCCTACGTGCTGCCCGCCTTCGTCGTCAACATTGCCGGCGGCTCGTTCAGCTCCGCCGTGGTGCCCACCTTCATCGAGGTGCGCTCCGCCGAGGGAAGTCAGGCCGCGCAGCGCCTGTTTTCCGGCGTGCTCGTCTGGAGCCTGATGCTTCTCGCCGGCCTCGCCGTTCTGCTTGGCGTTTTCGCTCCGTATTATTTGCCGCTGCTCGGCTCCGGGTTCAGCGCCGCCAAGCTCGCGCTCACTCGCCAACTGCTCTACACCCTCCTGCCGTTCGTGGTGCTGAGCGGCGTTGCCGCCACGTGTACGGCCATCCTCAACGCCGGTGAGCGGTTCGCGCTGCCGGCGCTCGCCCCTGGACTCGTGCCGTTGGGTGCCGTCGTCTTTCTGTGGACGCTCGGGCGCGCATGGGGGATCATGGCGCTCGCCGCCGGAACCGTCGTTGGCGCGATGATTCAAGCCGCCATCCTGGTGTGGATGCTGCGGGCTCGCAGCATGAAGCTCGGCCTCGGGTGGTACCCTCTCGACTCCGCCCTGCGGCGCGTCGCCGGCCAGTACGCGCCCATGGCGGCGGGCGCGCTGCTGATGGGCACCACCGACTTGGTGGATCAGGCCATGGCGGCGATGCTTCCGCCGGGAAGCGTCGCGGCCTTGAATTACGCGCGAAAGATCGTCAGCGTGTCCATCGTCCTCGGCGCCGTCCCGCTGAGCACCGCCGCGCTGCCCTATTTCTCGGAAATGACGGCAAATAGGGACTGGGCCGGGTGTCGCCATACCTTGAAGACTTATTCGCGCTTGATTGTGGCGATCACGGTTCCGATCACCGCCGTCCTGGTGTTGTTTCCCCGGCCGCTGGTCGGCATCCTGTTCGAGCGCGGCGCCTTCAGCGTGCCGGATACCGCCGTGGTGAGCCACGTCGAGGCCTGGCTGGCCTTGCAGATTCCATTCTATTTGCTCTGCAGTCTGGGCGTCCGGCTGATCAGCGCTCTCAAACGCAACGCCGTCCTCATGACGATTTCGGCGGTGAACACGATGCTCAACGTGGCTCTCAACTGGGTGCTGATGAAACACTATGGCGTGGCGGGCATCGCGCTCTCCACTTCAATTGTGTACTGCGTCGCCTGCGCCTTGGTTTTCGCGTCGATTGGCGCGATGATGAAGCGAATGGAAACGAAAGGGACAGGGGATGGAGACGGTCGCCTGTAACCTCTGTGGGTCCACGCGCTCGACGCCGGTCTACACCATGCCGGACCGGCGTTACCCTTCGGATGAACGGTTCACGGTGGTGGAGTGTGACGAATGCGGCCTGGGATTTGTGAATCCGAGGCCTGCGTTCAGTGAAATGCAGAGGTACTATCCCTCGCAGTACTATGAGGAAGAGTTTGAGAACAACCCGATACACCATCGTAGGCGGTATGCCAGGGAGGCGCGCTATCTGCATGATTTGGAGAAAAAGGATGGGTGCTTGAGGTTGCTGGACGTGGGTTGCGCCAACGGAAGTTTCCCTCGTTTCATGAGTAGGCGTGGCTGGGATGTGGAAGGCGTTGAAGTCTCCGCTTCCACTCGGTCAATCCGCGATTTCCAACTGTACTCCCAGCCCTTTCCGGAGATTCCGGTCGACGATCCCACCTACGACGCCGTCACGGCGTGGGCCGTGCTTGAGCACGTGCACGATCCGATGGGTTACCTGCAAAAGGCATACCGAGTGGTCAAACCTGAAGGCCTCTTCGTGTTCCTGGTCACGAACTTTGAGAGCCTCGCTTCGCGGCATCTTTTTTCCGAGGACGTGCCCCGTCACTTGTACTTTTTCACCGAGTCAACAGTCAGGAAATACCTGGAAGCGACCGGTTTCAGGCTGGAGCGGATGCATTATGGCCGCGATGTGTACGGGATGCCTCCCGCGAACTGGCTGCCGTACTTCCTCCAGCGGCGCCTAAGGCGCCGCAATTTCGCTTACGAGGATTTGCTGCCGTCGCGGCCGGAGTTCCTACGGCGGAACGGGTTAAGGCCTGGGCTACTCTCAACACTCAAGTTCACCGCCTGCTACCCCGCCAAGGTCCTCGACCGCGCGCTGTGGCCGGTGATCGAGACCGTTCAGACTATTTGGAGGACCTATGGCATTTGCACCTACGTCGCCCGCAAGCCGTGAACCCGCCGTCGGCGATCGGGCGGGCGCGCGGTTCTGGGACGAGTGGTGGCAGCGCAGTTCGTTGCCGCCGCCGATAGACCCTTGCCGTCGCGGCCTGAAGAATTATCCCTTCCGGAAACTTCATGAGTTCTTTGAGGCGGTTTTTAGCGACCGGCCGGCGAGAGGCCAGAGACTCATTGAAATCGGCGCCGCGCAGTCGGTCTGGCTTCCTTACTTCGCGAAGCAGTTCGGCTTCAAGGTTGCCGGGCTCGATCGCTCGGAGCTCGGTTGCCAGCGGGCCCGCATGGTTCTTGAACGGGAGCACGTGGCAGGGGAGATTCGCTGCGGCGATTTGTTTTCACCGCCGACCGACTGGGTTTACTCGTTTGACGTGTGCGGTTCCTTTGGAGTCGTGGAGCATTTCGAGAACACGGCGCAAGTGATCGCTGCCATCGCCAGATTCCTCAAGCCGGAAGGACGCATGATCACGTTGATCCCCAATTTCACTGGTATCCTGCGCGCCTACCAGCGGAGGCTCGACCGCGCGCTGTGCGACGCGCACCTTCCGCTCGACCTCGATCAGCTCGCGGCAGCGCACCGAGAAGCCGGATTGCGCGTGGAGGCTTGCGATTACCTGTTGCCGCTTGGCCTCGAGGTTCTCAACGTGGAGAAATGGCCGCGCCGTCTGCCCTATTGGATCGTGGTCCGCGTCCACGGCGTCATTTCGCGCTTTGTGTGGCTGCTGGATGATGCTTTCCATTTCCGGCCCAACCGATGGAGCTCGCCCTACATTTACTGCGTCGCCAGAAAACTTATCGGCATTCCTGATGACGCTGCGGAACGCCCTGCGTGCCGATGACTCGAAGTCGCAGAACAGTCCTTTTCGTTCTTCCTTCCCTCGCCGGCGGTGGCGCCGAGCGGGCGATTCTTACCCTTCTGCGCCACTTGGACCGCACACGGTTCGAGCCCCACCTCGCCCTAGTCGAAGCGGCCGGTCCCTACCTCAAGGAGGTACCCGCCGACGTGCCGGTCCACGATCTGAAATCATCCAGGGTGCGCCGTGCAATCCCCGGCATCATTCGCCTTGCCTGGAGTCTCCGGCCACAGACGGCGCATTCGACACTTGGTGAGCTGAACTTGGCGATGGTTCTCTCGAGGCCGTTCCTGCCGCGAGAGATGCGATTGGTGCTCCAGGAGGTCATTTGCACGAGCCGGCAACTCGCTCAAGTCAGCAGACATTCGGGAAAGTGGCAATGGCTCTACCGCCACCTTTACCCGAGAGCGGACAAGATCATCTGTGTATCCGATGACGTGCTCAATGATCTCGCGGAAAACTTCGCGATTCCACGGGCCAAACTGGTTCGCGTCTATTACTTTGTCGATGTCGACCGCATCTGGCAACTCGCCGCACTGGGCGAGAATCCCTACCCGGATGCTAGCCCACAGGTCGTTGCTGCAGGACGCCTGCACAAGCAAAAGGGATTCGATCTACTGCTCGATGCCCTGGCGCTGGTCGCGAAGACGCTTCCCAGCGTCCGGTTGACCATACTTGGTGAAGGGCCACTCGAGGCCGAACTGAAAGCGCAAAGCGAGCAGCTCGGTCTTTCCTCCTCAGTGCGTTTCGCTGGTTTTCAATCGAACCCCTATCCCTATTTCAAGCACGCGGACCTCTTCGTGCTTTCATCGCGCTATGAAGGTCTGCCCAATGTGGCGCTAGAGGCGCTGGCGCTGGGGAAACCCGTCGTGGCGTCGGACTGCCCCGGTGGGGTCCGGGAGGTTCTGGAGGCCTGTCCTCTGGGGCATCTTGTGCCGCCTGGGGACGCGCCCGCGCTCGCCGGCGCGATCACCGAGGTGCTGCAGTCCCGCTCAGAGTCGTATCGACTGGAGGGCGTCGAAGCTTTCCTCGAGCGCTTTCGTGTGGAGCGCATCGTCCGCGAGTACGAAGAGGTCCTTTCCGCGCCCGGCACGCGTCAATAGCTCACTGCACCGCGCCTCGTCCCAGCATCTCGCGCACTGCCGCCTCGACCACCGGCCAGGCCAGCGACCCAGGCACGATGAGCTCGAAGTGCCCGGCGTGAGGAACCACGATCAGCCGCGCGTCATCGCCGCTCCTCCGGGCCGCCATCGCATAATCGTGGGAGAAGGCGAGCGGCACTGTCGAGTCCTCGGTGCCGTGAACCAGGCGTTGCGGAACGCCGAGCGGCAGAAGCTCGATGGGGGAAGCATCATGGTAACGCTCCGGCACTTCCGCAGGAGAGCCGCCGAGGAGCTGCCTCGCGGTATCGTCGCAGACGTTCTCGCGAAAGGCGCGGCGGAGGTCAGGAATGCCCGCCAGCGATACGACGCCGCGCAGCCGTATAGACTTGTCGGGTTCGGAGGAATAGAGCGGGCTGGCTTTCGGCAGTTTGGTCCGCGCCGCCAGCCACAGGGCCAGTTGTCCTCCCGCCGAATGACCTACGGCCACGACGCGGTCGAGGTCGAGAGCGTACTTCGGCCCAAGGACACGGACGTAATCGGCGCCGCGCGCCACGTCTTCGAAGGTGCCCGGCCAGCCCCGATACAATCGGGGCCAGCCGCCATCCGCGTCACCGATTCGGCGATACTCCAGGTTCCAGGTGGCGACGCCAGCCTGAGTGAGCGCGTCGGCGAAGCTCGCGATGTGGTCGAGATTGTATTCCGAACTCCAGCAGCCGCCGTGAATGACGATGGCGACGGGGCAGCGGCCGTGGCCCTTCGGCAGGCCCCCGGGCAAGCGAAGGTCTCCGAACTCGACGGCGCGAGGACCGTACGGGATCCGCTGTGCGCCGGGCGAAACCGGCAGCTTCCGGACGTCGTCAAAGTTCAGCATTTGGCGGTGTTCCAGTCGGGTACAGAGTATCATCGCGTGCAGGGCGGCAGGCGGCGAATAATTTCGAGCACGATCCTCAAATTGGCGTTATCATCCCACCTTTTCAACTACTCATCCGGCTTGTGCATCGGGCGGTTGGCTCCGGCTTCGAGTTTGGAGGACGCGGCATGAGTTGGCCCTCTGCGGTCCCGCTTCTCGCGCTCCTCGTCGAGCCCGGCGCGGGTGCCGGGCGGATGATGAATCCGCACTTGGTGGACTTCGCCATCATCGCGATTTATTTCGCGATGGTCCTGGGCATCGGCTTCTATCTCAAGAACTACGCGCAGAGCGGCAAGGACTTTTTCCTGGCCGGGCGCGAGATGACCGCCTGGGTGGCGGGGCTCAGCTTCGTCTCCGCCAACCTGGGAACGCTCGAACTGATGGGCTGGGCCGGCTCAGCCTACCAATACGGCGTGCTGGCGGCGCACTGGTACTGGGTGGGCGCCATCCCCGCCATGCTCTTCCTCGGCATCGTGATGATGCCGTTCTACTACATCTCGAAAACCCATTCCGTTCCCGGCTACCTGCAGCTCCGCTTCGGCAAGCCGACGAGCGCGCTGAGCGCCGCGTCCTTCGCGGTGATGACCATTCTCATGTCCGGCGTCAATATGTTTGCCATGGCCAAGGTGATGCAGGTGATGCTGGGGTGGAACCTGAATTTCAGTATCTGGATGTCATCACTGACGGTGGGTATCTATGTCACCATGGGTGGTCTGTTCTCGGCCATCTTCAACGAGGTTGTGCAGTTCTTCCTCATCTGGTTCGGAGCGCTGCTGATTCCGATTCTCGGCCTCATCGAGACGGGTGGCTGGTCGGGCATGGTGGCTCGTATTCACCAGAACTTTCCCGGGCAGGACTTCACCCACCTGTGGAGCAACCTCGGCCATTTCTCCGACAACCCGATGGGCATCCACTGGACAGGCATCATCTTTGGTCTCGGCATGACGCTCTCCTTTGGCTACTGGACCACGGACTTTCTGGTGGTGCAGCGGGTGCTCTCCGCAAAGAACCTGCGCGCCGCGAAGATGGCGCCGGTCATCGGCGCGTTCTTCAAGATGGCAGTGCCCTTTATCATTATTCTGCCCGGTCTGCTCGGCCTAGCCGTTCTTCCCTTTCATCTCGTCCCTGAAAGCGTGGCAACTGCCGGGCAGCACACTTACAACGACGTTCTGCCGCTGATGCTGGCGCGCTACTGCGGCCCCGGCCTGCTTGGCCTCGGGATCACGGCGCTGCTGGCCGGATTCATGTCGGGCATGGCGGGAAATGTCAGCGCCTTTGCCACGGTATGGACCTACGACCTCTACCGGCCGTTCGTTCGCAAGAACGCGACCGACGCCCACTACGTGGCCATGGGCCGCTGGTGCACGATCATCGGGCTGCTCGTCAGCATCGGCGCCGCATACGTGGTGATCCAATTCGCCAGCATCATGGACTATGTCCAGGCCCTTTTCAGTTTCTTTATCGCGCCGCTCTTCGGCACTGTGATCCTCGGAATGCTGTGGAAACGCATCACCGGTTCCGGCGCTTTTTGGGGGCTGCTCGCCGGCACGGTATCTTCCGTCAGCATGTTCACGCTGGTCAAGCTGGACCCCAGCAAGCTGGCCATCATCGCGCTTTCCGCGAACGCCAAGGACCTGGCGGCCGATATGTACCGCGGTTTGTGGTCATGGCTGATCTGCTTGATCGTCACCGTGCTCGTCAGCCTGATGACCGAGCCTGACCCGAATCAGGACTACGAGGGTCTGGTGTACGGAGCCACTCCGTTGCCAAGCGAGGGTGATCTGCCGCTCCTCAAGCGGCCGATTTTCTGGGCCGGGGTGGCGCTCGCGGTGTTCTTGGTATTGCAGTGGATTTTCTGGTAGGAGAAACGTGAGCATGGGCGAGAAACGCCAAATGTTACCGGTGTGGTTCTTCATTGGCCTGAACCTTTTCATCTACGGCGTCATCATCTTTGCGAGCGGCCTCTATGAGTTCTCGCGGCCAACGGACACAGTGCTGGCCAGCCTTCACGCGCCGGTCTGGTGGGGCGGCATTATGGTCGTTGTCGGCGGAGCGTACGTCATTAAGTTCCGGCCGAAGAGCAGGACCTAGCAGTTAGGAGCCAGGAGTGCTTTTTACTGACAACTGAGAACTGACAACTGCTTTACAAGTCGCGCTTGCCGAAATGACGGAGCGCGAGCCCCAGCGCCACGAGCAGGTACAACCCCGCGTACACAATCATGGCGACGCTCGGCACCGACGCGTTGCTGAAAGGCGAGAAGTTGAAGGCCCCCACCAGCGGCGATTGCATCTCAAACGCCGCCCGACGCCACAAGGTCTCGCTTGGCATGATGAGGCTGGCGACGACGCCTACCTCCACCGCCCGTGGACTGTGCGTCACCGCGCCGGCCTGCTCGATCCAGCCGCCGATGAAAGCGAGGCCGTGCAGCCCCAGCGCCACCACTCCGTTGGTCAGGGTCGAAAGCCAGGTGCCGAAGAAAAAAGTCACCGTCAGCAGCAGGATGCATTCCAGCCAAATCAGGCCGGCGCCGCGCAGCAGATGCCGCGCCGTCACGCCGGTGATGAAGTGGGCGCTCAGCCCATAAGTCAGCGCCGTGATGCCGCCGACCATGATGGCCACGTATACCGTGAGCATGGCGACGAATCCGAGCCATTTCCCCAGCAGCAGCGTCCGGCGGGTGATGGGTTTGGTGGCCACAGCTTGGACGGTTCCCGATGCGATTTCGCCCGAGAGCGTGTCCACTGACGTGAGCACGGTCATGAGGATGGCCATCAGGTCCACGGCGTACAGCCCGACCATGAGAAAACCGCTGATGCCTTCCCGGACGACGGGAAGCGGAAAGCGGTGACTGAAGTCCTTCAATTGAAAGTAGAGACCGGTACCGAACAGCGCCAGGAACGCCACACCTGCGGCGAGGGCCATCCAGAGCACCTTCTTGCGCGCCGCTTCGCGAAAGGTTACGCCTGCCATCACCCAGGCGCCCATCACAAGCCTCCATCCTCGCCGACGACATCGAGGAACAAGTCTTCGAGCGACAGCCGCTGCGGCGTAACCTCGTAGACATCCACCCCTGCGCCAGCGAGGTAGCGTACCACCTCGGGCACCACCGACGCGCTCGCCACGCCGAACGTCAGGCGCTCGCCTTCGGCGCGAAGGCCGGAGGCCCAGGGCGCGAGGCCCGCGAGCATGCCGGCGTCGAAGTTCCGCGCCCGCACCACTACGGTGATTTCACCCTCGCTCAGCGCCTGGAGGCTTCGCGTCTCGAGCACTTGCCCGCGCTTGATAAAGGCCACGCGGTCACAGGTGACCTCGACCTCGCCCAGCAGGTGGGAATTGAGGAAGACGGTCGCGCCGCGTGCCCGCTCCGCCTTGATGATGTCGCGCACCAACCTCCGACCCATGGGATCGAGTCCCGAAGTCGGCTCGTCGAGAAAGATGAGGTCGGGAGCGTTCAGCAGCGCCTGCGCCAGGCCGATGCGCTGCAGCATCCCCTTTGAGAAATCGCGCAGCCGCTTGTCACGATGCGGTGTGAGACCCACCAGATCGAGCAACTCGGGGACTCGCGCGCGAAGGCGGGCGGACGGCATGCCGTACAGACGCCCATGCACGCGGAGGAGCTCGGTCGAGGTGAGCCAATCGTAGAAGCGGAAGTGTTCCGGCAGGAACCCAACCTTGCGGCGCGCTTCCACGTTGCCCGCCGGCTGGCCTAGGACGCTAGCCTCGCCGCCGGTGGGCGTCACCAGGCCGAGCAGCATCTTCACCGAAGTGCTTTTGCCGGCGCCGTTCGGGCCCAGAAATCCGAAGACTTCTCCCCGTTGCACTTCGAGCGTCAGGCCTTCGACGGCGGTCTTCGCGCCGAATACCTTGCGCAGCCCGCGGGTTTGGATGGCGAAGTCATTGGGTGATTGAGCGATTGCTTGATCGGGCGATTGAGTCATTTGGAAAGCTGGGTGCTGGGCGCAACCTCAGAATGCCAAGCACTCCAAAACATCCTCTAACCTGCCTTCCGATTCAATGACCCGATGACTCAATCACTCAATCACTCAATCGCCTGATCGTTCAATCCAAGGAATCCGCAAGTGTCACGGCGTCTGCCGAGCTGCCTGGCGCGGTCACCGAGTAGATGATGCCGTTCTTGACCCACACCAGCGAGTAGCCCGCGCCGAAATCGCGCCGCCCGCGATGCGTCACGTTGATGAGGGTTCCTTCAGTTCCATCCACGTCCACCTTTGCGGTGGACGCGCCGTCGCGCGGAATCGGGATGACCAGCGTGGACGTCCAATCCACGGTCTGGCAGAAGGCGCGGGCCTCATCCGCGCTCATGCCGCCAAATTGCAAGGCGGCCTCGGCAAGCTGCTCGATGTTGAGGTCGGGCGGGACGCTCACCGTCGGACTCGGCACTTCTGCCAGCACCACGCAAGGGGCCTCGGTACCGGACGAAGCTGCCGAACCGGATTGACCCGCGGCGTCGGGCGCCGCACCGGAGCGGTCGCCATCTTCCCCGCGCCTCCGCGGTTCCGGGCAATTGCCGTAACGCGCAAACATCATCTTCGGAATGTGAACGGCGACCGTCGCGCCGTCGAGCGAAGCGGGGAGCTGCAGGTCCGGCCGACCAGCTTCGTTCAGAATTGCCTGCACGCGGTCGCGGTCCACCGTCATGGAGAAACCTCGCTCGCCTTCCACAGCGATCTTCGGCTGGTCAGCGCGGTCCGAGAACAGGCGCACGCGGAACCCGGAGAGCCGGCTCGCCTGGTCCGAGTCCGTTGCCGGCTGCGGCTTCCCCGGTGACTCCGTCACCACCAGCTTGTCGGAAATGAGCTGCTCCAGCATGTTACTTGCTCGCCCGCCGTTCGCCATCGGCAGCGTACTGGGATTCAGCTCCACTACGGTAACTTTCTGCACCCGCAGCATGGAGAGGATCTTCTGCGCCCAACTGCGCGCCGGCGCAAAGCTCACCAGGACTGCGACGGCCACCGCCACCAGCCCCACCGCCACCGGCCAGCGCCGAGCCAACAGGCGCCCGGCAAACGAGCGCGACGGCTCC
This sequence comes from Terriglobia bacterium, assembly GCA_035934405.1. Taxonomy (GTDB): domain Bacteria; phylum Acidobacteriota; class Terriglobia; order UBA7540; family UBA7540; genus DASYXW01. Next base: position 55,118 of record DASYXW010000031.1, on the reverse strand, counting down.
GCGGCCGCGTGCGCGGCCCGGAAACGCATGTAAGCCAGCCGGGCATCAGGCTGCGCCTCGTCGGCGCGCGGCGCGAGCGCCGCCAGGTGCTCGCTCACACTCTTCATTGTGGCGGCCATAGCCGTTTCCCGTTCCCGGCAGCCGGCACAGGCGGCAAGATGCCGTTCGCCTTCCAGCCGCTCCGCCTCGCTGAGTTCGCCATCGAGCTTCGCCCGCAGGATTTCATCGGTGATGCACATGTTTTTGTCCTCTCCTGGATCTAGCAGTATGCTGAACGATAACATCTTGTGTTTTCAACAACCTGGTGGCTTTCCCACCTACTGTTTAACAATAAACTCCATGTTTTCAATTACATGGTGGCTTTCCATAGGAAATATAAGAACTCTTATTGATTCTAAAGAAGATTCAGGGTTTGTTTTCCAAAACACAAACTTCTTTCTAACTCCCAAATCCTAACTCCTGCCCAGAGCCATACATTTCAACATACCGCTTCTTGAACTCTGCCTCGGCTCGGATTAGCATCGTCCCCACCGACCCGCGCTTTACCCCGAGCGCTTCAGCCAACTCGTTATAGGAGCACCCGCTCGACCGCAACGCCAGCACCTGCGCCTGGCCCGGCTTGAGCGCGGCGAGCACTGCGCGCACCCGCTGGCACTGCTCGGCGCGCAAGACGTCGTCCAGGGGGTCGGGGTCCGAGCCCGTTGCCATCTCGCGGCCCGCCGCTTGCTCGTAACGCTGGCGCCGCGCGTTCGCGCGCAACGCGTCAATGCCCAGATTCGTCGCCGCACGGTAAAGCCACCCTCCGACGTTCCCATCCGGCTCGGGCCGCAGCGGCTGCTGATAGAGCCGCCAGAACACGTCATTCGCCAGCTCCTCCGACCGCGTGCGGTCGCCGAGCAGCCGGTGAAGGACCGAAACAATGCGGCCGTAATATTCGAGGAAAACACCCTCGAAATCCGATGCGCTCCAGTTCCGCTCGCCCACCACCCGTTCCGCCTCTCTCCTGGGGACGACCAGACTACTTGGCCGTTCAGCGACTCCGTCGATCAAAGCGGACCTCCTGCGCGAATCACCTTGCTTCATGACAGAAACGCCTGCCGAAGCTGAAAAGTGACAAGAGAACCGCCCGCCGCTGGTGACGGGGAAAGTATAACCGGCGCGCGGACTGCTTGCATCCTCAAGATGGCCGTCTAGGTAGATTACAGGCTTGAGATTCTACTGGCGGTCGCCTGATTCTCCCCCCCAGCAAGACGTTCATCTTCCCTCTCCGTTTCTCGCTTAGACACTTCAACCCCCTAGGGGAGACTAGGATATACCCTTCTAACTCTGGCCCCGGCCGCCAATCCCAGCACGTGTTTGTTTCCCTCCCCGTCCACGCCCACCGCCACCATCACTTGATGGTTCCCCAACCGTACCCCGTCCACGTAGATTGCCAACAGTTCCAAGTCGTCCAAACGCCGCTCGCACAACTGCCGCTGTTGCTCCTCGCTGGCCTCCGCCGCTTCCCGGCTCACACTCGACCGTGATACCCGCACCGTCTCCGCCATCGCCGGCAGCGCCGCTTCGTATTGCCGGGTCGAGACCCCGCGCAGCAGAATCTCCAGCATCCGGCTGCCCAACTCCCCATCGTTCCGCATCGCTTGGTAGGCGGGAAGGGGAACCTCGGCCCCCTCACCCTCCCCCTTCTTCCGCAAGCGCGGCCGCTCCACGTGCAGTTTCCTTTCCTTCAGGCAGACCGTTCCCCGCTCCCGCCCGTGCCATCCCCCCCCGTGCCGCCTTTTTTCCCTGGATGCGGCGGTCCCGCCACGCGCTCCGCCGACAGCCTCAGCCTCGCCTCGACCTGCGCCCGCCCCAGCACGTCGATCAACTCATCCACCGCCAGCTTCGACTACTCGATCCGCTCCACCATCGGCAACAGCATCTGTCCGTTCTTGGCCAGCCATTTGGTAGTGGTCCAGTTTGGACGTTGTAGCGCCGGTCTGCGACCGGCGGCCTTTTCTTTTCAATCGAATCCGCCGCTGATAGAGCGGCGCTACAGCAAACTGACCCACTACCGTGATTTCAAGCAAGTTGCAATGCGCCTGGCTACTTGCGTAAAATGCCGTATCTGACTGTAGCTGGGACGTGGTCAGGCTGCACGGTGGACGAGGAGCATACCGTGTCACACAAATTCACGCGCCGCAGGTTCCTGGAGACCGCTCTAGCAGGGCCGGCGGTAATTGGCGCGTCAGCCGTGGCGAAGGAAGGCCAAGCGCGCAAGCGGCCGGTTTCGCTACGCCTTGAGGCCGGGCGGCGCGAATCCTTGCAGGCTGCCATCGACGAGATTATCCCGGCAGGCGAAGGTATGCCCGCTGCGAGCGACGCCGGGGGTCTCGAATACCTCGGCCGTGTCAGCTTGCGCGAACCCGAGTTCGCGGCGGACATCGAACGGGCACTGGACGCGCTCGAAGGCTTGAGTGAGGGCCGATTCCACGCGGCCTTTGCGCGCCTCTCCTCGCGGGAGCGGGTCGAGATCCTGACGGCACTCGAAACCCAATCGCCCGGAGTGTTTGTGAAATTGCGTGACCATGTCTACGAGTCCTATTACACTCAACCGCGAATCTGGAAGCTGATCGGGTACACCTTCTATCCGACCGATCAGGCAGGCCCGCCCATGAAGCCGTTTGACGAGTCCGTGTTGGCGAAGGTGCGCAGGATGCCCAAGCTGTATCGCGAAGCAGGCTAGGCCGCGACCCAGCCTTTCGGCCTTGTTTCCGTGCAAGCGGGGCCATCGTGTTGAGGAGTAATCCGTTGCCGAACGACCGAGCCGACGTACTGGTGATTGGATCGGGCCCGGCGGGCGCTGCTGTCACCAAGCGTCTGACGGACCGGGGTGCGAAGGTGGTGTGTCTCGAGCAGGGCGACTGGATGAAGCCGGACCAGTATCCCTCCACCCGGCCCGACTGGGAAATCGCACTGCAGCGTGGCCCCTACCACTTCAACCCTAACATCCGTCGCCGGCCCGAGGACTACCCGGTGGTGGCCACAGGCGGGCATCCCCCCACCGTGCTGATGTTCAACGCCGTGGGTGGCAGCACTATCCACTACACCGCCCACTGGCCCCGATTCCATCCTTCTGACTTCCGGGTAAAGGCCCTCGACGGCGTGGCCGAGGATTGGCCGATCAGCTACCGGGAGCTCGAGCCTTACTACGATCAGAACGATCGCGAGATGGGAGTTGCCGGCCTCGCTGGTGATCCGGCGAACCCGCCGCGAGCGCCGCGTCCAACGCCGCCGCTGCCCCTGGGCATCCTGGGTGAGACCATCGGCCGCGGGTTCGACAAGCTGGGCTGGCACTGGTGGGTTTCGGACAACGGCATCATTTCGCGCCCGTACGACGGCCGCCCCGGCTGCGATTTGCACGGAAAGTGCATGCTAGGCTGCCCGATCGGGGCCAAGGCTTCCACCGACGTTACCTATTGGCCGAAGGCTTTGCGTAAAGGCGCGGTGTTGAAGACGCGCTGCCGGGTGCGGCAGATCACCGTCGACGAACAGGGTCGAGCAAGCGGCGCGGTCTACTACGATCGCAACGGCAAGCTGCAGGAGCAGACCGCGCGTGTGGTGGTGCTCTCGGCGAACGGAGTCGGGACGCCCCGACTGCTGCTGCTGTCGAAGTCGAAGCTATTCCCGCAGGGGCTCGCCAACTCGTCGGGCCTAGTGGGGCGGAATTTCATGTTGCACCCGTTCCGGTTCCTGGAAGGGCAATTCGAGCAGCGCATCGATGGTCACGACGGCCCCTTCGGCGTTCCAGCATACAGCCAGCAGTTCTATGAGACCGATCCCAAGCGGGGATTCTTGCGCGGTTACATGCTCATGCTGGAGCGCTCCTTCGGACCCTTGCATCACGCCTGGGGCAGCTTTGTAGGCAAGCCGATTCCCTGGGGCGCGCGTCATCATCCAGAGATGAAGAAGCGGTTTCCGCACGTCATCCGCGTCACCGTACTGGGCGAGGACCTGCCCGTCGAGGCCAACCGGGTGGAACTTGATCCCGATGCCAAGGATTCCAGCGGCATCCCGGCGCCGCGCGTGGTCTATACCTACTCCGAAAACAGCCTGAAGATGCTCGAACACGCCGCCGGCACGGCGCGCCAGTCACTTGAGGCGGCCGGCGCCGCCGAGATCCTGGACAGTGGCGTGATTCAGCCGGCCTTTCACCTGCTCGGCACGGCGCGCATGGGCATGGACCCCAGGTGGTCGGTGGTGAACGCCAGGCACCAGGCGCACGACGTGAGGAATCTCTTCATCGTCGACGGCAGTTCGTTTACGACTAGTGCCGCAGTGAACCCCACGTCCACTATCGGGGCGCTGGCTTTGCGCTGCGCCGACGGCATCTGGGCGCGCCGGCATGAGTGGGCGTAGAATTAAGACGGATGAACGCCGCAAGATCCCTCGCCGCACGCGTCTCGTGGGCCTTGACGCTCGTGGCATACCTGCTGATGCTCGCCGGCGCGGGTGTTTGCTTGGGCTCCGGTCAACCGGACGCTTTTTCGCAAGGTCTGCGCGCACTGAAGCAAAACCGGTTCGACCTCGCCCTGCAGCAGTTGACCGTGGCGGAGGAGCACCATCCCTCCGACGCTCGCGTGCGGAATTTCCGCGGTATCGCTCTCGCGGGCTTGGGGAGAAATGCGGACGCCGAAGCCGAGTATCGCGAGTCGATTCGCCTCGATCCGCATCAGCCGGAGCCATACAGGAACCTGGGTTATCTCGCCTGGACCACCAAGCGCTTGACGGAGGCAGAGAAGGCGCTCAGCACGGCATTGCGCCTGGCGCCTGACGATCACTTCGCTCGTTATTACTTGGGCCGGGTTGAACTCGAGGAACAGCATGACGCACCAGCGGTCGACGATCTGGAGCGCACTCCCGAGTTGTGGCCCCGGGATCCCGACTTTCTGCTGGCACTTGCCGCGGCGCAGATGACGCTGCACAGGGATGCAACCGCGCTTGATAAGGCCGGGAAGCTACACCTTAATGATGCCCAGACGGTTCGCTACGGCTCCCTGCTGATCGAGTATCAGCCTGAACGCGGCCTCGCAGTCTTCAGGAAGCTTGCGTCCGAATGCGATGCGCCCTGGGCACGATTCGACCTGGCGCTGGCTTTCCTGGCTGCCCACCGCCCTGCCGACTCCATTGCGCAGGCGGAACAGCTTGCCCACAGCAAGTTGTCGTCACCGGCGCCGGCATGGACTTTGTTGGGCATCGCGGAGGCGCGCGCGGGCAATCCGGGGCGCGCGGTCGGCGCTTTTCGCGAAGCCGCCCGGCTCGCGCCCGGCGACGAAGAGCGCTGGCTCGACCTCACACGGGAGCTGATGGCGCAGGACCAATATCGTGATGCTTTGGATGCCGTGCAGCAGGGGCTGACAAGCAACCCCGGTTCCTACGCCCTGCGGTTGAGACTGGGTGCGATTGATCTGGGATCGGGCCGGTACGGCGAGGCGGAAAGCGCCTTCCGCGATCTCATTGCTCATGGAGAGCCGCTGGCGACGACCTATGTGGGTCTTGCGCAGGTGTTGTTGCGGACGGGACGGGCCGCCGAGGCGGTGGATGAGCTTCGCGCCGCCCGGCAGCGCCTGGGGGACTCGATGCTGCTGGCGTACTTCCTCGGCATCGCACTCGATCGCGCCGGAGAGACCGCAGACTCGGAACAGGCCTTTCGCGACGCAGTCCGGCTTGCTCCCGACAACGCGGAGGTCCGTCTGGCGCTCGGAAAATCCGAGTTGCGTTTGCGCCAGCTCGAGCCGGCCGTTGCGGACTTAAAGGAGGTTCTGCGCCTCGATCCGTCAAACCGCCAGGCGAAGAGGCTGCTGGCGCAGGCGCTCACCATGCAGCATGACCCGGTGGAGGCGGCGCGCTATGCCAACGAAGCCCGGCCCGAGCCGGTCCCGCACACCGAGGCTCTCGCAGAGGACGATTTCTTTGAGCCGACCTGGCAATACCCTCCCGATTCTCAAGCCCCTGAGCACAGCTCTTATTGATGCCACTTGCGATCCACAGTGGAGAGCCTCTTGTCCTTCTCCGCCTGGGAGAGCTGTTCGAACTGGGCCAACTCCTTGGCGCTTTGGTCGAGCTGGTGGAGGTCACGATAAGTCTGGGCGAGCAGATAGTGAGGCTGGGGATCGGAGGGGTCCAACTGCGCGGCCCGCTCGAACTCCGCCTTGGCCCGGACCGGGTCTTGCGCCGCCTGGTAGCACCGCCCCACCAGGACGTGCACGTGGCTCATCCCGGGCTCGCCCGATTCGGCCGCCTGCAAATAGGGCAACGCCTCGTCGAAGCGGTGCTCCTTTACGGCGATGTCGCCCAGGTAAAGCTTAATGAGGGGATTTTCCGGGTCGTGCTTGAGGGCGAGCGTGAACTCCTGCCGGGCCGGCTCGAGCTGGCTCTCCGCCCAGTAGGCGACGCCCATAGCGTAATGGAGGCTCGGGTCATCAGGACGCTTGGCGAGCGCGGCCTGATATTCCTTGACGGCTTCGGCGTAGCGCTCGTCGTCGGAGTAAATCGCGCCCATCAATCGATGGAGCTGGAAGGAATCGGGATCGATCTTCCGAAGCTGGTCAATCGCCTTCAGTGAAGCATTCTTGTGGATCAGGGCCAGCTCATACAGTGAGTCGGCATCTTTGGGATTCTCGGCGACCGCGCGATCGAACTCGGCGATGGCTTCCTCGACTCGCCCTGAGGACTCGAGCGCCACACCGAGATAATAGCGGCAGCGGGGATGCGGGTTTGGGTTCTCGAGTTCGCTGTGAAAGGCCGCAAGGGCTCCGGGAAGGTTGTTGATTCCAAGATAGGACACGCCCAAAAAGAAGTTCGCCTCGGGATAATGGGGATCCAGCTTAAGGAGCCGGTGAAGCAGGTCAATGGAAGCGTTGAACTTCAGCTCGGTCTGATCGAGCACGGCGGCTCGCTTCATGGTTTCAGGATCATCGGGCGCGAGCGCCAGGGCCTGCCCATACAAACGCTCGGCTTCCGAGTAATTTTGCTGCTGTTCGTCATAACGTGCTTGTCGCAAGAGATCATCGAGTTTTAGACCTGACCCTACGGCCTGCAACGCCGCAGGGGCCATAGCAGCGGCCGATAAGGTGAGGACCACGCTTGCCATCAGCGCCGACAAGAGAAGACGGAGTCGCCGCGAAAAATTGAGAGCCATAGTGGCGATCAATTATAGCGAGTGCTACGAGGTAAGTTTGGAAAAGTGCGACTAACGAATCAATCGTTTGGCAACCAAGGTCCCGGAGTTCGGTGTGCCATCGACGGCCTCGGTGCGAATGAGGACCTCAAACCAAGCCTTCCCCTCGGAATCCGAGTCCAGTCCCAAAGCCTCCCGGAGCATGCGACGGTTCTCCGGATCGCTCAAAAAGAGGCCCGCCGCCTCCGTACCCTCCTGCTGGAGTCCCTGCAAAATCAGCACTTCACCTTTGTGCTGTTCGTTCGGGAGCAGGGCGATATCGGCGTAATCCGTCCCCGCCTTGCCCGTCCAGCGGAGGCCTTCATACGTCTTCTGTTCCCCGGGAGCGGGTTGTTTGTTCAAGAAGAACTTGCGGCCTTCGCCAACCACGCCTTCGCGTTCCTCAAAGTTCAGCCGGTCCTGAAACATCTCGACCCAGGGATTGGAGCCCGGGCTGCCCAGGAGAACAAAATTTCCCTGGTCCAAGTCACGCAAACGCAAGTCACGCGCGGAACGGATTGAGACCTGATCGCCGCGAGCGCCCGCCAACTTCAACAGGGAAGTTGCTGTCGCGACGTCTGCGTAAGAGGTGAGCAGGGAGTCAGAAATATAGCTCGTGATGGGCGCAACCTGGCTCGAAAGAGAGGAAGGCATGAAGTTCGCGGGAAAATCCGGTCTCAAATATTCCTCGAGTGATCCAGGCTTGTGAGACATGATGCGGAGCATGCCGTAATTAGCGTCAGCCACCACGATCGTGGTCCGGCGTTGTGGTTCGAAGACCCCTGACAACGGCCAGGGAGGCTCTGGAGGAGCAGTCGCGGTTCGTTCGAGCCTTCGAACACCGTTTAATCGCCACGCCATCAACAAGCAGGCCACTGCCAAGACACTGCATAGGATCCAAGGGGAAAATCGCGAAAACGACGACCGAAGCTTAGCGACTTCGACATGCGAAGAATCCTGAGAAGGCCCCGGTGGGTGCGCGCGGTGAAACGTCGGTACGTAGCCCCCCTTGGGGATCTCGACCACGAGAGGCTCCGACGTCCCCACCGAGTCAAAGTACTCATGCAACCTCAACCGCAATTGCCGGGCATGGACCCGCACCGAGCTGTCTTCGAGCGGACTGTAGTCGGCTGGCTTGCCGAAAACTGCATGACCTATTCTTTGCTCAGTGAGCTGCTGGGCGTTGCCGCACAGAGCCTGCTCGGCTATGTAAAGAAGCAGCTCGCGGAGACGAGCCGACTTGTGAAAGGGCGTGCTGCCAACGATGCGCTCAACCAGCTGCCACCGTTCGTCGCCCACCAAGGTCTCCCGGCGGACGTCGTGCTGCAGCGTGTCCATCTCACAGCCTCAGCCACTTAGGCTAGCGTCGCCTCGAGCTAAATGGCGTACTCCGCGCCAAGTGGTGGGCCGTCCCAGAATCCTGAGGGAGAGCAGGTCTCAGCGGACGACTGTGTCCTGAGACCCCCCACCAGGAGAAAAGCGGAGCGAGGTCAAATAATATCCCAATGATGGAACAAGAGCAATAACCTATTTCCATCATTGGAAGGACGGGGTGGTGTTGAAATTAAAGAGCATCAAGCCCTACATTCTTGCGACTTAACATACGCCTAACAATGATTTCACCGGTGAAATCCTTTTCGGCTTAAGTGCGGATAATGAATCTGTGTCTTGTCTTGCGCGTATATTTAAGACCGTCAGGAGGCTTCGCATGAGGAACTTCGGGTACGGATTGCTGTTCATTTTGGTTTCTGCGGCCTGCCTTTTCGGTCAAACCACTAATGGAGCCATCGAAGGCGCGATCACGGATCAGTCGGGCGCCGCGGTTTCTGGGGCGACCGTGACGGCCCGGAATTTGGACACGGGTTTGACTGTCGCCGTAAAGGCCACCGATGCCGGACTCTATTCCGTTCCCAACCTCCCGCCCGGCACGTACTCCATTGAGGCTGAGGGTGGCGCCGGTTTCAAGAAGTTTGAGCAGACGGGCGTTACGGTGCAGACCGCGACGACCACCAACCTCAACGTCGCGATGCAGCTTGGCACTGTCTCGGAGACCGTGACCGTCAACGCGAATGCCCAGCAACTCCAGACCACTAGTTCCGACGTGGGCAGTACAGTTCAGACCAACCTGATTGCCAACCTGCCGCTCGAGGTCTCGGGTACCATTCGGAACCCTGTGCAATTCATCACGCTCGTGCCTGGATTCGTCGGCAGTGTGGCCAATGACCCTGCCTCCAACAGCTCGGACGATTACAAGCTGAACGGAGGCCAGGAGGGTGGGACCGACATCCTGGTTGACGGCGTCTCCATCTCCCTGGTCGGCCCGAATACTCAACAGAATAAGGGTGTATCCCCGGAGGCAATTCAGGAGTTCAAGACGCTGCAAAGCAATTTCTCCGCCGAATACGGCCAATCAGGCGACGGCATCGTCAGCCTGACGGTGAAATCCGGTACGAACCAGTTCCACGCCGATGTTTACGATTACCTGCGCAACAGTGCGCTCGACGCGAACAGTTGGGCCAACAATACGGCCGGTCAACCTAAGAATAAGGACATTCAAAACGATTTCGGGTTTTTGGTCTCGGGACCGGTCTGGTTGCCGAAGATCTACGACGGCAAGGACAAAACTTTCTTCATGTTCAATTACGAAGGCTTCCGGTTCCACACGGGCAGCAGCGGGGCGCAAAGTTTTCCGAATGAGGACTTCCGGCAGGGGAATCTCTCCGCCTTGTGTACGGCTGGATTCAACTCTGCCGGCGCCTGCAACGATCCCACGCAGCAGGTTTACGACCCCACCACCCATGCGCCGATCCCGCAGGATACTCTTTCCAACGATCCCAACTTCACGGCCAGCTCAGTGATCACCAAGGTCTTCGGTTTTCTGCCGGCGACCAACGGGGGCTTGACCAACAACGTGTTTCAGCGCCAAACCTCGCAGACCATCGCGAACCTTTTTGATGTCAAGGTGGATGAGAATGTCTCAGACCGGCAGCGCATCTCGGTGGGGTTTGACTACGACAACACCAACAATCAGTCGATCGTGTCCCTCGGTCCTATTTTCGGAGGCCAGACTCCGCAGAATACGCGTTACGGGCGCCTCAGCGACGATTATACGTTCACACCCTCGCTGCTCAACCACTTTCTGGTTGGATTCAGCCGGCGTTTCCGCGGCGAGCTGTCGAACGGCATCGGCCAGGATTGGCCGACCAAGCTGGGCATTACCGGCATTCAGAACACCACCTTCCCGTGCTTCAAGTTCCACGGCACTCCTTACGACTCCGTTCTCAACAATTGCGGCGACTCGGAGTTCGCCGATAACGTCTTCGAGTTTGCCGACGCGGTGAGCTGGGTGCATGGCAAACACAATTTCACGTTTGGCGGCGAGTTGCGAGCGCTCCAGTTCAATGTGCGCCGGCTGACCCAGTCGTCGGGCGAGTTCGACTTTAACAGTCCCGAAACAAGCTCCACCGGCGACTCCACGGGCGTGGGCGGCAACGCGATCGCAAGCGCTCTTTTCGGACTGGTTGACACCACCACTTTGAACTATGGGGCGTTCAGCGGCGTCCGCTACAAGGACCTTGCCTTCTACGCGCAGGATTCTTACAGGATCACCCCCAAGCTCAGCCTAAACTACGGCCTGCGCTACGACTACGACATTCCGGCTACCGAAGCCTTCAACCGGTTCGCTGTGGTGGATCCCACTTTGCCCAACCCGGGTGCCGGCAACCTTCCTGGAGCCTACACGTACTTCGGAACCGGGGCCGGGCGAAACGGAAAAACGCGTCCTCAGGACATCTACACTCACGCCTTTGGCCCGCGCCTTGGCTTCGCATACAGCGTCAATGAGAAGACCGTTGTGCGCGGCGGTTATGGCATCTTCTACGAGCCACTGAAGGAGCCGTCGTTCGCTGACCAGGATGGGCTTGGGTTTTTTAACAAGGAAAACTTCTCCACCCCGCTCCAGATCGACAGTGGAGTGCCCCACATTTTACCGACTTTCGGACCCTTCACGCCTGACGGCCAGAACGGCAACGGCGGTGTGATTGTTGCGCCAGCCAATTCCGGCCGGCCCGGCGACATCCAATCCTGGAATCTCGACGTGCAGCGGCAGATCACCACCAATCTGGTGGCTGACGTCGCCTACGTGGGCTCGAAAGGTACCCACCTGCCGGCGTACAACATCCTTACAAATCAAGTGAACCCTGTGTTTCTGTCGCTTGGCTCCGAGCTGGGTATGAATGTCAGTTGTCTCGCGAGCGGTGCCTGCCCGAACGCCATAGCTGCCGGGGTGACGGTGCCATTTTCGAATTTCTCGGCCCTCTTTGGTTCGGGCGCGACGATTGCCCAGGCGCTGCGGCCCTTCCCGCAATACGGCAACTTTAACGGCGAGGACCAGTCTTTCGGGCCCGATCGCACCGGGAATTCCACCTACCATTCCATGCAGGCGCGCGTCACCAAACGTTTTGGAGCGGGACTGAGCATGCTCGTATCCTATACGATCTCCAAGAACATCACGGACGCGGATTCTCTGGGGCCCGGCGTCTCCGGATTTACCGGCACTGGCGGATTCATTGGCCAAAACTCGTATGATCGCCGGGCCGAAAAAGCCGTCAGCCAGCTCGACACTCCTCAGAGCCTGGTAACGAGCTTCTTCTATGAACTGCCGGTGGGTCGTGGCAAGCGATTCGTGAATCGAGGCGGCGCTCTCGATCGTTTGGTCAGCGGCTGGTCCGTGGCCAGCGTTCTTAGTTACAGTTCGGGAATCCCGACCGCAGTGTACGGTCCCTGTGGCGGGACGGCAGGCGGAGTGCTGTTCGGCGGGTGCCAGGTTGCGGGCGCGCCGGCGCGTGTGAACGTGATCCCCGGGGTCGCTCAAACCAATAAGAGCAGCAACTTCCAGCCGGCTAGTACGCCCTTCTTCAACGCCGCAGCTTTCGCCCTCCCCGCGCCCTTCACCTTCGGCGACGAGCCTCGCGCCCTGGATCATGCCCGCACTTATGGCGGGCGCAATGAAGACTTTGTGCTTGAGAAAGAGACGGCACTGCTGGGCGAAAAAGCAAAGCTCAGCATCCGCGCCGAGTTCTTCAACCTCTTCAACCGGCACATCTACCAGGCGCCGAACGGTGCCTTCGCCACACCCCTAGGCGTTCCCTTCCAGGCGGTGGGCTCACCCGGTTGTCCCGGGCCCTTCGCGTGTGGCTTCGGCGCCGTCACCAGCGCGAGCGGGCCAAGGACGATTCAGTTCGGCCTGAAAATCACCTATTGATTCGCGAACACCGCTCAAGAGCGCGGGCACCGGAGTATTCCCGCGCTTCTTGTCTCCATGAGCAAGATCGACCGTCGCAGCTTCGTCCAAGTGCTGATCGCCGGTGCCGCGAACGCGGCGGTTCTGCCTGTGACTGCCCATAGAGGGCCGACACTCTCCCAGGCTCCGCAGACTCCCGATCCCACCAGTGTCGCGCTCGAGAGCGCAGATCAGCGGCTGGAGGCTGCGACCTTTGCCCGCCAGTTGGTTTTCCGAAGTTTCGTAAAGTTGGAGGGCAAGTGGGTAGCCGCGACCCTTTCGGACGTACCGCTGGTTGCGGGTCCCTCCTTCGGTCTCCAGCCGAAACTTCTAGAACGCTCCGGCTTAACCATTGTCTCGCAGGGGACGGCGCGCGCTGAGGGCGCCCGCGGGCAACCGGTTGATTACACGTGGGACGCTCAGATCAGCATGCCCGGGCCGGAAGGCTGGTTCCGCGTCCGCGTGGCCTTGAAGCTGCCTGAGCCCCTCCGGCTAAAACAGGAACTGGTCGTTGAGCCGCAGATCATCGTTTGGCTTACTTCAGCCTCGACCATGATGGAAGGCCAGTCGGCAAGCTGGCGACGCGTTCTTCTGGACCAGCCGACCCGGAATTCCCTGGACGCGTACGGCAACGACCTGCCGTCTGTCTACCTGCTCGACGCCACCCGCGGTGTGGAAACGATGCTTTACTTCGACCTGAGCGACATGGCTTGGATGTCGCTCCAGAACGTTCCGCGTTTCCTCGCCTATCGCTGTTCGACCGTGTCCCGCTTGGAGAAGGATGGCAACCAGACGCTTGGGATCGGCCTTATTGCAAACCAGGCGACCGGTAACACCTTGCCCGCCGGAGACATACGGTTCACTTATTGGCTGCTGCAACGCCCGCTACATGAGTTGTTGAACGAGCGTCAGGCCGTGACGCGCTGGATGGAAGCGTTGCTTCCGCTCTTTGAGGAGAGGCTCGACTGGCCCCAATGCGCGACGAGTTGGAAGAAGTTTGCGGCCGGAACGGTGAACGATGTGCAGCAGAAAGATACGGCTCTTATCAGCGTCAACGGCCACCGGGGCCTGCGCGCTTACGTGAAGGCATCCTCGGAGCTCTGGCACGAGACGGGCAGTAACTTCGAGCTGATGACCATGGCGGATGTCTTGTGGCCCTCGCTGCTGTATCTGCAGGTTCAGCCGAACCCGGGTTACCAGCAGGTGGTCCGTGATCTTGTCCAGAGCATGCCGCTCTTCTATCACGAAGACACGCGAAGCATCAGCAACGATTTCATCCGGGGCGAGAACGAAGTCGCTGATTCCTGGTACCCGTTCGAGAACAGCCTGATTAAATACCCGTTGATCGGCGTCCTTTCGGGTTCGCCGGCGCTGGTCAGCAATTTTCTCCTCGCTTACGAAACCGCCACCAAGATGGCGCACCGCTACGGTCATCTTTTTCCGATCTATTACCGGACCGACAGCCTGGAGCAGCGGGGTGCAGGCACTAACTATGCTGTCGGAGGGCTCTACGCTTGGGCTGGCTTGATCGCGCACCGCTTGACCGGCGACACGAGGTATCAGGACGAAGCGCGCCGGGCGCTGGACATGCTCACCACCGTGCGCGCTGCTGGCCTGTTCCACGAGCCGCAGGAGCTGGCCTTTGGCGCTCTGGCCGCGGCGGACCTGGGTATGCAGGACGCCGCCCGCTATCTCCTCTATGAGCAATTGCGGATGTTCTACTGGTACAGTGATCCTAGCCAGAAGACGCACGACATCCGGGGTATGGTGCAAGCCGCGGCGTCAATTCTCTATCCTGCTTTCAAGGAGAACGTCGAGGCCATCCTCCCTTGGACGGGCATCATGAAGCGCGGCGTGATGGTGGACGCGCTCCTGCGCTTTATGGACCAGCAACGGCGGAACAACTTCTACTACTTTGATTCCTGCCACGGCGTCGCGGGCAAGCAATCACTGCTGCCGTTTATCCCTTATGAGAATCTGGGCACGCTGGAGTTAGGCGGCCAAACGGGCGTGGTCGGCAAAGAGATCTACGGCAGCGGAGAAGTGCTGTGGTCGTACTTGATGTTTGAGGCTCTGGGAACGACAGACGATCGCGAGCTGATGCTCGTGAATCTTGATCTGCTGGACGCCTTTGATTCAGCGGTGTTCCCGCCTCGCGAGCTCAATTTTATTCTTTTCAATCCGACTGGTTCGACGCGTTTCGCGCGGGTCACAATTCCGGCTGCTGGGGGAAGTCCGGTCACGCTCAACATCGACGGCGGGCCGGCATCCGGGCCTATCCCGCTGGCTCCAAGGAAGTATGTACGGATCAAGGCAGAGTATTAGTCTTCCATGTAGATGTCTGACGGCATAAGGAGGCCAACTCAATGGGACATAGAGAGTCACGTCTCAGAGTTCCCGGCTCGATATGTGCGACGGTAGTCTTGGCGGCCGTTGTGCTTGGAGCCTCAACGTTCAGGCCGCCGTTTGGGACCTGGAGGAGGCTCTCCTCTCAGCCCATTATCGCCCCAGAAGGGACTGGATTCGAATCAGCCGGCACGTTCAATCCTGCTGCGGTGGAGAAGGATGGAAAGATTGTGATGCTTTACCGGGCTCAGGACAAGAAAGGAACCTCTAGGCTAGGCTACGCCGTCAGCATGGATGGGGTTCATTTTACGCGTTCGCTTGAACCGGTTCTGGGCCCGGAGGCTCCCTACGAGAAAGGCGGAGGCACCGAAGATCCCCGACTAGTCGAGATCAACGGAACCTACTACCTCACGTACACCGGCTATAACAACGTCGATGGGATCGGCAAAGGCAAGAGGGACGCGCAATTGTGCCTCGCCACCTCCAGCGACTTGACCCACTGGACACGGCACGGAGTCATTTTGCCCGCTTACAAGGGAAAGTGGAACGTGGGCTGGACGAAATCAGGCGCCATCGTCCCCCAAATGATCAACGGCAAATACTGGATGTACTATTTGGGCGATGCGAGCGATTCGGGGGGCAAGATGGGCCTTGCCACATCGGACGACCTTCTGCATTGGACCGATGCTGGAGACCAGCCGGTGGCTTCCACGCGGCCGGGGTACTTCGATTCCAAGGTAGTGGAGCCCGGTCCGCCTCCCGTTCTTACGCCCGAAGGGATCCTGCTGATCTACAACGGGGCGAACGATCATTTGGTATATTCCACGGGATGGATTCTTTTTGACAAGAGCGATCCCAGCAAGGTCCTCGCACGCGCCCACACGCCGATCTTTCATCCGGTCAAGACCTGGGAAAAGGGGGGGCAGGTTCCCAACGTGATCTTCGTCGAAGGACTCGTCCGGCGCGGCAAGCAGTGGCTCTTCTACTATGGCGGCGCGGACAAGTATATTGGTGTCGCTGCAGCCGAATCGCGGTAGAGTTTCAGGTACCCGGTTCGCTTCGGCCCTGAAATCGGCGGAGTTGGGGAGGCCTGACGTGGATTCCGATTACGCGGGGAGACGTGCACCACGCGGCGTCAAGGTTGCTTGAGTGCGGCTTCGGCTGCAGCCAGGCGTTGGACTCTCTGGGCGCTTCGGGAATGAAACCGCTCGTTGAGAGCGTTGGAGGCGACGAATTCGTGAGCGGCCTCCTCCTTCCGCCCCAGACTCTGATAAGCCCTGGCGAGCTGGTAGTGGATCTTGCCGTCTTCATCCTCATGGAGAGCGAGCTTCAGCTCCGTGACAGCCTCTCGGTATCTGCGCATTTGCAGGTAGGCGGTTCCCAAGAAATGGTGCACGTCGGGGTTCTGGGGCTCGGCCGCCGCCGCCTTTTGCAAAAAGCTCATCGCGGTCTCGGGCTGATGTTCGTAAAGGCTGATGGTACCCAATGCGATCAGCGCTCCGCTGTGGAGGGGGTTTAGTTTGAGCTCGGCGTCGAACTCCGCACGGGCTTCATCGGTCTTCAGGGTCTTCCAAAGCAAGCGCCCGATTTCGTAGTGGAGGTTTGGCAGATGCGGTCGCTGGGCAAGCGCGAGCCGGTACTCCTGAATCGCCTTGGAATCTTCGTCGCGCGCCGCGTCGGTATCTCCCAGCAATTGGTGGGCACGGTAGCATTCTGGGGAGACAGCATAGAGCTTCAGATAGGCCGCTAGCGCCAGCTTCTTGTAGCAGCGCGATTTCCAGTAGAGAAGTTCTGGAGCGTGCGCCTGGGCTGCCGGGGCCGCGTTCAAGACGGCGAGCGCAGACTCCGGCTGCCCGGTTTCGACCAAAGCGCGGGCGACGGCCAGCCGCAGCGGCGGTGGAGAATCTGCCGTCACGACGCGAGCGCCACAGCGGGCGGCCGCCTCGAGTTGATCGTCGCGAAGCCAGGATTGCACCGTCTCCAAGCTGCAGGTCCTCTCTTGGCTGGGATCCGCGACATGCGGTCCCATCCCAGGACCTGGGGGCGGCGCTCCACCGTTCTGCGACGCGATAAACGCAGCCGCCAACCAGCCGGCGGTTCCGGATTGCTGATTCAACCGGGGGCGTATCTCATCGAGCTTCTGGCGCAAGCCTGGAGCGAGCTGTTCCCTCGCCGCCTCGCCGAAACCGGTTTCGCGGATTCCGAGGATCGCCTCGGTCCGCGCCAGGTCCGCGTTTGCAGCCTCAGACCAGTCCGCCAAGGCCGAATCGAGCCGGCCTTGCAGGAGCTCGATCTCACCACGCCGGACTCGGGCCCGAAGGCTGTAGGGATGGAGCTTGAGCTCGGCATCGACCTCGGCAAGGGCACTGTCCAAACGTCCGGTGCGCATGAACACTTCGCCGAGATCCAGGTGGACCCCTTCCCGATTCGGCGATTGGGCCAGGGCGTTCTGCAAATGGACCAAGGCTTCGGACCAATAGCCATTGCTCTCGTAGCTTTCCGCCAGGAACAGTTCCCGGCCAGTCGAGTTCGAATCTACTGCGCTTGCCGCATCCACTGCCTGCTTCCCCAAAACTTCGTAAGCGTGGCCGAGTAGATAAAGTAAGTCGATGTTCTCGGGATGGAGCTGAAGGCCGCGTTGAAGCGTTGCGATCTCAGTCGCGACATTACCTTGCATTTCCTCAGCCGTAGCCAGCCACGACCAGGATTCTGGCAGCTCCGGCTTTTCCTCGCTCCCCCTCGTCAGGTAAGGAATCGCGCGCCGCGCTTCTCCCTCCTGGCAGTAGTCGATGCCGAGAAACAAATTTGCGCCGGTCAGGCTGGGCTGCAGCGCCAGCGCCTTTTGGAAGGCTAGCACGGCGTCTGGCCAACGCCCCTCAAGCTGGTAAACAAGTCCCAGGTTTTGATAGGCCTCCGCGAAACGCGGACTTCGAACGATCACCGCGCGATACTCCCGGGCTGCGGTCTTGTAGTCTTTGCGGTTCTGGGCATCCTGGGCCTCGTGCCAGTGGGCCTTGATTTCCGGCGTAAGAGCCGCGTTATTCGCGGCTCGTTGGCCTCCAGCCAAAGAAGGAAAAGGGAGAGAAAAAAAGAGGAAAGGTGCTATCAACAAGGGGAAGCGGTTGTCGGAATTGATGCGCTTGCTCACCGTTCAGAAGCCTGAAGCAAAGGAGGTTTAATTCTAACATGACAGGAGCTCTCGTGTGCTCTTGTGATGAACCAACGTCTGCGTCAGACATGCAAGGATGAACACGAACAGGACCGGCACACAGGTTTCTCTCGGACGCTCTGCCCAAACATTCCCACGCAGGCCAGTCAAAACCACCGGGGAGACTTTGCGCGACAAATTGACCCGAAACGAAGTTCACTTGTGTTAGAGTCCGTGACTCAAATCGCAACGATCTTGGGAGACGCTATGAAACTCAACAAATACCTGCTGAAAAGCACGATTGTCGCCGCCCTGGGCGGGCTTCTGTTTGGGTTCGATACCGCGGTGATTGCCGGCACGACCCACGGCTTGACCCGGACGTTCCACCTCTCGCCCGGGTCGCTCGGGTTGACGGTCTCCATTGCCCTCTGGGGCACGATCGTGGGCGCGATGCTGGCAGGATTTCCGGCTGACCGCTATGGCCGGCGCGACAGCCTGCGAGTGCTGGCCGTCTTTTACCTGGTTTCGGCTCTGGGTTGTGCTTTCGCCGCCAACTGGGGAATGCTGGTGACGTTCCGATTCATCGGCGGTCTTGGGATCGGGGGCTCCTCCGTGGTGGGGCCCATGTACATCGCCGAGATCGCACCCGCGAAGGCGCGAGGGCGCTTGGTGGGCTTCTTTCAGTTCAACATTGTCCTGGGCATCCTGTTGGCTTACTTTTCCAACTACCTCGTCGGACTCGCGGGCTTTGGCGACGCCGACTGGCGCTGGAAACTCGGTGTGTCGGCTATTCCCGCCGGCCTGTTCCTTGCGATGCTCTTCGGCATCCCGCGCAGCCCGCGGTGGCTGGTAAAAACAGGGCGCGTGGACGAAGCGCGAGAGGTGCTGCGTGTGACCGGAGACGAGAACTATGAGCGGGACTTGCAGGAGATCATTCGGTCGATTGACCTCGAGCACGCCGCTCAAGATCACCTGTTCAACTGGAACTGGGTTCGCGGTTCCCTCAACCTGAGGTATCTGTACCCCATGTTTCTGGCCGTCTCGATTGGCATGTTCAACCAACTCTCCGGCATCAATGCCATTCTATACTACCTCAACGACATCTTTTCCAAGGCGGGATTCAGCACGGTATCGAGCGACCTGCAGGCGGTGGCCATCGGCGCCACCAATCTCCTGTTCACCATCATCGCGATGCTGGTGATCGACAAGTTCGGCCGCAAGACCCTGCTGCTCGTCGGTTCGGTGGGCACCGCCTTGAGCCTCGCCGGCGTGGCCGCGGTCTTCTTCACCCATACCCATGAGGGGGCCCTGGTTTGGCTGCTGATCGGCTTCATCGCTTCCTTTGCCTTCTCTCAAGGCGCTGTAATCTGGGTTTTTATCGGGGAAGTCTTTCCCAACCAGGTGAGGGCGAAGGGACAGAGCCTCGGCAGTTTCTCGCACTGGCTTATGAACGCCCTCATTTCCGGGATTTTTCCCCTCATGGCGGCGTCCTCGGGTGCCTATCCTTTCGTGTTTTTCTCCATCATGATGGTGTTGCAGTTTTTTGTGGTGCTCTTCGTGTTTCCTGAAACCAAGGGTGTTTCTCTTGAAGAGATGCAACAGAAGCTGGGCATCGCCTGAGGTCCGAGCCTTGCCTGACGGGCTCGCCGGTCTACTGAAACGAACTGCTTGGTGACGAAGAAGGATCAGGAGGCGCGCCTCATGGCGTTGTTTGGCGCGGTTGAAGCGGGAGGCACAAAATTCGTTTGCGCCGTGGGCACGGGCCCCGGTGACTTGCGCGCTCGCCTCGAACTGCCGACCACTTCGCCGGAGGAGACCATCGGCCGGGCGATCGCCTTCTTGCAGGAGCAGGCGAAGCGCGAACCGCTCTCAGCCATCGGCATTGGGTCCTTCGGACCCGTCGAGCTGAACCGTGTGTCGCCGGACTGGGGTCACATCACCTCCTCGCCCAAGGCCGGCTGGCAGAACGTGGACCTGGCGGGCCTCGTCGGGCGCGCGCTGGACATCCCGGTGGCCTTTGATACGGACGTCAACGCAGCAGCCCTCGGCGAGCGTGAGTGGGGCGCCGCACGGGGACTGGATACTTTCGTTTACATCACCGTCGGCACGGGCATTGGTGGCGGCGGCATGGTGGCGGGGCGCTTGATGCATGGAATGCTCCACCCGGAAATGGGCCACATGCGTGTTCCCCACGACTGGACAGTCGACCCCTTCGTCGGCGCCTGCCCTTTTCACGGTGACTGCTGGGAAGGTCTGGCGGCGGGTCCCGCGATTGAAGGCCGCTGGGGAGGCAAGGGTCAGAATCTGACGCCTGACCATTCGGCGTGGGAACTCGAAGCGCACTACCTAGCGCTCGGTGTGAATAATCTAGTCTGCACCCTTTCGCCCCAGCGGATCATCCTGGGCGGCGGCGTCATGCGGCGGGCAAACCTATTTCCGTTGGTCCGAGCGAAGACCCTGGAACTCCTCAACAGATACATCCAATCAGCTGCCATCAGCAACCGTATCGATGAATACGTTGTTGCGCCCCAGTTGGGCGACAACGCCGGGATCCTGGGAGCCTTTGCCCTGGCTTCAGAAATCGCCAAGGCTGAAGGAGACTTGCGAGAAGGCCGGCCGCCCTCTAGCCGGGTGCAGCCATAGGGCTGCACTACACCCTGGCAATCACCTACGGATTGGTCGCGCCTTTGCCTTCGACCACGACAATAATTCGGCCCACGCCGGCAATTGAAGCCTCCTTTTGGTCCCGCTGGGCCAACAGACTTCCACTCCAAAAAACCGCGGCGCTGAAGGTCTTGAAGAGCATCGTGGCAGAAGCGGTCTTTTGGCAACGCCGAGCATGATATCAAACACCGCGCCGCCTAGCCGAAAGGAAGAGTCGGCCTTTCCTTGCCAGGCCACAAGGGGCGCGACGAATCACCCGCGATGGCAATTTGAGCGGTTGGGCCTGCTAGGTGGTGGGTCAGTTTGTTGTAGCGGCGCTCTCTGAGCGCCGAAATCGTTTGAAAAGAAAGGCCGGCGGTCGGAGACCGCCTGCTACGTTGTCTTGACAGAGCCCGTGGCGGATGGCAAGATGGCAGTACCCGTTGGTTGAACAGGCTTGTCCTTCTGCCTCAGGTCGAGGCGCCTGCAAGGACGGGGTGTGCCGAAGTGGCGGAACTGGCAGACGCGCTACATTCAGGGTGTAGTGCCCGACAGGGCGTGGAGGTTCGAGTCCTCTCTTCGGCACCAGATTAGTTAAGCGCTCCACCGTGTTGCCCCTCGCGGCGACGGCAACTGCATTCAGATCAGATTCGGAGCAAACTGCTCCTCCGTAGGCTCCGCTCAACAGAACCAAGATTCGCTGAGATAAGGTATGGTGGCCCTTGCCGGAGGCTCGTCCAGTCGCAAGGCGCGGAGCGCCACCGCACCCGCAGAGTTCGCCCAGTTCGCTCTCTCCCACACTTTGAGGAAAGTCTCCCCACGAGTCTCGTGCTTGCACTGGCCTCTCTTCACGATCGCCAACACGTCCTCATAGAGCCGATCGACGCGTGGATCCTGATGCTTCCACGGGTAGCACAGCGCCGTTTGGCTGAAAACTTCCACCCAACGCAGCACTTCCGGCCGTTCAAGGAGCTTCGAGCCGGCGGGAACGAGCAGGCGAATCGCGTATTGCACGGGAGCGATGTTCTCCACGAGGTCCAGGTCAACGATCTCAGTGAGAAAATCGCGATACCCGGCAAGCGAGGTCCAGGGTGTGAACGACACGAAAGTCGGATTGAGCGCCAAGTCGGCTTCGCGGAAAAGAGCGACAACGTGCCGAAAATCTTCTCGAGTGTGGCGCTTGTCAAAGATCTCCAGAACGCGATTGTCGAACGTCTCAGCGGCTGTCGTAACAAAGAGGCATCCGGTATCTCGAAGGACCGGGAGCAGGTGGGCGTGCTTCAACAGGTGCTCGACCTTGATGGTCGCGTCGTAGGTAATCTCTGGAAACTCGCGGTGCAAGCCTCTGACGAGGGCGAGCGCGTGCCGGGGACCGTTCAAGAAATCCGGATCGCCGAAGGTGATATGGCGCGCGCCTGACGCCACCTGCCTTCGGACGTCTTCCAGAACCACTTCCTCTTGGACGATGCGGAATCTGCCCTCATAAACGGGCACAATGGGGCAGTGACGGCAGAGATGCTTGCACCCGCGGCTGGCCTCGGTGTAACCCACCGTCCGGCGTTCACCGTCGCCAAACGTCAAGTAGGCGTAGCTGGAGAGCCCCGGCAGGCCGCTGCGGTCCGGAACCTGGAACGTCTGGCGCGCCAGCGAGACCTCGGGTTCGGCTTGAGGGGCGGGTGGCCGCCGTTCTCCATCGGCAGCGAGCCTTTCCACCAGAGCCGCCAACCCCGCCTCGAACTCCCCACCCAGGATCGTGAGAGCCCCCAACTTCCGCAAAAAATCTCCGTTGGCCGGCGCATACAAGCCGTAGAAACAGACGTGCGCCGTCGGATTGATTTCCTTCACTCGCGGCATCAGATGGACAGCGATGCGCGTCGCCGTGTGCATCGGAACATGAAAGGCGATCAGGTCGGCGGCAGCGAGGGTATCGTGCGGCAGGTCCTGAACCGCGAGATCAACTGTGGCAACGGATACACCGAGTGGCTTCAGCCAGGCCGAAGGCGAAGCGAGACCGAAAGGCTGGCGCCCGAGATCGTAGGTCGAGATCAGTACAACGTTCACCGAGCCCTCTCCGCTGGCCTCGGGACCACAAATGCCCCTGAGCGCGCGCATCACTCGTCTGCCGAGAATACTACACTTCAACGATACGATTGCGGATGGCGTAGCGCACGAGGTCAGCGATGGAGTGTAAACCCAGCTTGCGAAGAATGTTGGTTCGGTGGGTGGCCGCAGTCTTCACCGCGATCTGCAGGGCGGAGGCGACCTCCTTGGTGCTCTTTCCTTCCGCCAGTAATTGAACCACCTCGCGCTCGCGGGAGGTCAGCACGCTCGCCCGCCCCTGGCCCCGAACTTTAGACTGGTTGCGGCCCTCTCGCGACGGCGAATCCGGGCCTGCGATCTGGTGACTGAAAAAAGGCCGATGGCGGCTGACGGACTTTACGGCGGTGACGAGATCGATCCCTGCGTCGGACTTCAGCAGATAGCCGCGGGCGCCTGCGTCGATTCCCTCGCGGATCATCTGCTCGGATTCATGCATGGTGAGGAAAAGCACTTCCACGCCGGGATGGCTCAAGCGGATGCGTCGGGCGGCTTCGAGTCCATTCATCCCCGGCATGCTGATGTCCATCACCACCAAGTCCGGCTTGGTGCGTTCGGCCTTTTCCACCGCCTCAAGTCCGTTTGCGGCTTCGTCCGTCACTTGCCAGTCGGCTTGGGCTTCGAGGATCGCTCGCAACCCGCGCCGCACGATCTCGTGATCGTCTGCCAGCAGAATCCGAACGGGCATTCCTATTCTCGCACCCGCACTGCGGGAAACTGATACGTTGGGCACCAGCACGTCAATCCTCCGAAGAATAGGAACCATGCTCTTCCGGGGCGTTGATGCAGGCGGTGCGCTGCGGCACACATCGTCGTGACGCGCTGCAGAGCCCGGCAATGACCCGGGCGCCGGGATTCCCATCCATAGGCTTGAATCCGCAACGCACTCAGGCATTCACCGTATTGATCGGCCGGCCAGAGGCCCACATACTCGATTGGTTGTTTCGAGCAACCTATTTCTTTATGGGGCCCATTCCATGGCGACATACGTTCAATCAAGTCCGACAGGTTCTGCAGCGCAAGAGAACCACTCGATTCATAAGCTCCGGTTTCGCGTGCGACACGTCGACCTGCGAGGCTACTTGATGCTGATCCTGTCCATCGCCGCCATTGCCGCAGCGCTGTGGTCGGGGCTTGCCGCAATTGTAATGGGGTCCGGACGCTGAGCCTGTCCCGATCATCCGAGAAATTAATTGATCGTGTAGACATCTGTGGGTCACAGTCCAAGTACGCGGGCCACCGTTGTCCGTTCAGACGGCTTTGCCCGTCGCGAGGCTCGCGCCGCTGTCCGACGGTTATCCCTCATCCCCCGGCCAACCTTTTCGGGGGCGTGTTTGGGTTTCTCGCGCCTCAATTCCAGTCTCCATATCTTACATCCCTGAGCTTCGTTCCCTTCCTTACTCCGCCCGCTACCTGACCCATTTAGCCGACTAGTCGAAGGTAGGTTGTAGTTCGTCACGGAAGCAATCCGGCGAAGGCTGTAACCGGAGAAGGAAGTAGCCGTAGGCACGTCGCTGCTCCAGCGTCCATGTGTTTGTGCAACATTCTCATTATGAAAGGTTTACTCATCCATCCCGCCGCCAAGGCCGGCGCCCGGGCGTTGAGCCCCAAGAGCCTTATCAAGATTCACCGCGGCGCTAATCAGGCTCAAGTGGGCGAGCGCCTGCGGAAAATTACCCAAAGCTTCGCCGCTCGGGCGGGCTTCTTCGGAGTACAAGCCCAGGTGATTCACCTAACCCAGCATTTTCTCAAAAAGCAGGTGAGCCTGGCGGAGGCGAGCCGGGCTTGTTCGCCCGGCGCGCGTCAGCTCCTCGACCAGCCAGAACCCGCACATGTTGAAGGTTCCTTCGCCCCCTTCGAGGCCGTCTTTGACCTCGCCGGAATTGTAGCGGTAGACCCCGCCGTCCGACAGCAACCCGCCCTGCGATGCGGGCCGGCAGACGGCGTCGAGGGTTTGGGTCATCCTGGGGTCGGCGGGGGACACGAAAAACACGAGTGGCATGGTGAGGCAGGATGCATCCAAAGTTGTCCCGCCATAATGCTGGACGAAGGCGCCTCGCTTCGCATTCCACGCCTTCCTCAGCACCTGCTCATAGATTCGGTCTCGGGTCCGGGTCCAGCGGTCGAAGTCGGCCGGAAAAGAACGCTTGGCCGCCAGACGCAGCGCCCGGTCGAGCGAAACCCAACACATCATCTTGGAATAGACGAAGTGTTGAGGGCGGCTTCTCACTTCCCAGATGCCGCTGTCCGGACGCTGCCAGTTGTCGCAAACCCAATCGGCCATCCCTCTCAGGCTGCTCCACAGCTCGGATGAAATCGGATTGCCGTACTTGTTGTAGAGGTACACGGCGTCCATCAGTTCGCCGTAAATGTCCATCTGGAGCTGCTCGTAGGCGGCATTCCCGATGCGAACCGGGCGCGAGCCCCGGTAGCCTTCCCAATGGCCGAGGGTTTCCTCCTTCAAGGTCTCCCGCCCGTCAATTCCATAGACGGTTTGCAGCGACCCGCGCGACTGGGCGGCTTGCTTCGAAAGCGACTGGAGCCAGCCCACGAACCGGTCCGCCTCGTCGGTCAGGCCCACGCGTAAGAGAGCATACACGGTGAAAGCAGAATCGCGGATCCAACTGGAGCGGTAGTCCCAGTTTCGCTCTCCTCCTATGCGCTCCGGCAGGCTGGTGGTGGGAGCGGCTACAATGGCGCCGGTGGGCTTGTAGACGAGCAATTCCAGGGCGAGCGCCGAGCGGTGCACGATTTCGCTCCACCGCCCGGTGCAGCCCGACTTCGCAATCCAGTTGCGCCAGTAGTCCTCGGTCTGTGCCTGCCAGGCCTCGGGCTCGGTGGCGGAGGGAGCGCGAGCCGGATTCCGGCCGGCGGAGATTGCCTGCAGGAGGAACGCTTGCGACTCTCCTTCGTGCAGGGTGAACCGCGCCCGCACGGCATGGCCTGCCTGGCGGAGCGGCACTGGCGAAAAGAGGGCAAGGATCATTGCCTTCAGGGCCTTCGAGCGGAACACCGCGCCCGCGGAGTCGATCTCGACACGGTGCGAGTCGCGACCGTAGTTAAAGGCGGGCTCGCACTCCAACTGAAAGGCCACTGAACCGCGCACGGCCTGGACCCGCCGGACGAGAGGACAGGCCTCTCTTTCCTTCGGATCGGTCACCGGCATGAAGTCGGTGATTTCAGCCGCTCCGTCGGCGGAAGCGAAGTGAGTAACGAGCACGTTGGTATCGGGCCGGTAATACTGCCGCCGGGTGAAGCTGGAGCCCAGCGGAGCGATTCGGAAGCGGCCGCCCTTGCGATGGTCGAGCAGAGCGCCAAAGACGCTTGGGGAATCGAAGCGGGGAAGGCAGAGCCAGTCAATGGATCCGTCCATGGCCACCAGGGCGGCGGTGACCAAGTTTCCAATGATGCCGTGGTCCTCTCTCGGCGGATACGACATGGCAGATTTCCAAAGGTCATCGAGCCCCCTGTTTTTCGAATCTGAATCCGGGCGGCCAGGAGACGTCAGGGACGTATCTATTGATTCTAAATGCGATGATGGGTTTGATTTGAACCCTCTTTTCTGGAGCCCAATCCCGTCGCTCGCGCGGCTGGTTGCGAAGCTCTCTGTAAAATGCTGATAATAAGCAGCATAATCGAGTTGGGCCGGATCGTGATGATTTCCTCCTATCTCGCTAATAGGATGAATGTTAGGCGAATTTACCTTCTGAAGGTTCCCGAGTTCGAGGCGGCGTGCGGTGGTGGGACGCGTCATAACAACACAGCAGGGTTGAGATTATCGCAGACTCGGGATTTGTCAAGTAGTAAATTGCGTCAAGGGGTGCGCCAGGGCATTCCGCCATCGGGGGGCAGGGCCGAAAGAGCGTACCGCCATGTTCATCTCTTATCGGCGCGCGATTTTTCAGCGGCCTGTCAACCCTCCGGGGATTCAAGCGCGTCTGCGACCGGAATCCCACGGCTTGATAACCGGCGGCTCCGCCGCTCTGCTGTGCGGAAAGACTCAGCCTTTCCGTGCGACAGAACAAGACAAGAAAATAGAATCAATGGGTTGCCGCCCTGCCGGAAAGGCGAAGCCTTTCCGCACAGCGGGGCGGGGCAAGCAGTCCGATACGAGTTATCACGCAGACTCTTGCGCCGTGGGCTACGAACTTTCGCCCGCTCCGCGGGCTGCAGGTCACATGGGGCTGCCGCTTTCCCGACGGCTTCGCCGGGGAGCAATGATATCGGCCTCAGGGCCATCCGAACTTGACTTGCGCCACAGGCTGAGGGAGACTCTTCCCTCCGGCGAGCGAATATCGAATGCGGCGAGTCGCGTCGCACTGCCCCGGAGCAAATGACACGCGTAACCGCCGTCGAGCAGAGGCGGCCAGGGGGGGTTCACGCTCCCGGCGGAGTACCATTGGCGGAGGGTGTGGCATGGAACCACCGCGGCCGGAAACCAAGCCGAGGACCAAACCGAAAACTCAGCCGGAGGTGCCGGTGGCAGAGGAACCGGCAGAGCCAAGAACGGCAGAGCCGGAACCGGAGCAGCCAGCGCGGCTGGAGAAGCCCCTCTTTCCCATCGTGGGCATCGGAGCCTCCGCCGGCGGTCTCGAAGCTTTCACGGCGCTGCTGAAGCATCTGCCTCCGGACACCGGCATGGGGTTCGTGCTGATTCAGCACCTGGCGCCGCAGCACCACAGCATGTTGACGGAGGTGCTGGCGCGGACGACGCGGCTTCCGGTGGCCGAGGTGACGGATGGCACGGAGGCGAAAGCCGACCACGTTTACGTGATTCCGCCGAACACCGACATGGCCATTTTGGGCGGCAAGCTGCGCCTGATGCCGCGCCCGTCCGGGGCCGGGCAGCAATTGCCCATCGATCATTTCCTCACTTCCCTGGCGCAAGATCGACGGGGCAAGGCGATTGGAGTGGTGCTGTCGGGCGCCGCCTCGGACGGCACGCTCGGCCTCAAGGCGATCAAGGCGGAAGGCGGGTTCACGTTCGCCCAGGACGAATCGGCGAAATACGGCAGCATGCCGCAGAGCGCCATCGCCGCCGGCTACGTGGATTACATCCTGCCGCCGGAGGAAATCGCCAAAGAACTGGTGAGGATCGCGCGGCATCCTTACGTGGCTCCGGCCAGGAGGCCGCTGGAGAGACCGGCGGCGCTGCCGGTGGACGATCTGTCCAAGGTTTTCATCTGGCTGCGAGCCGCCACGGGGGTGGATTTCAGCCATTACAAGAAGGCCACCATCATCCGCCGGATCAAGCGGCGGATGGTGCTGCAGAACATCGAGAACCTGGCGGACTATACGCGCCGCCTGCAAGACAACCGCACGGAGCTGAACGCCCTGTACCACGACATCCTGATCAGCGTGACGAGTTTCTTTCGCGAGTCCGAGACGTTTGAAATCCTGCAGCACGAAATCTTTCCCCGGCTCATGGCCAACCGGCCGGCGGAGGTGCCGCTCCGGGTCTGGGTGCCGGCGTGTTCGACAGGAGAAGAAGCCTACTCGATTGCCATCTGCGCCCTCGAATACCTGCGAGGAGCCGGAAGCGCCACGGGGCTTCAGATCTTTGCCACCGACATCAGCGATCCGGCGCTCGAAAAAGCGCGGATGGGCAAATACTCCGAGGGCGACGTCAGCGAGGTGAGCCCGGAGCGGCTGAGGCGATACTTCACCAAGGCCGAAGGGGGCTACCAGATTAACAAGTCGCTGCGCGAGATGTGCGTGTTCGCGAAACAAAACATTATCAAGGACCCGCCCTTCTCGCGGCTCGACGTCATCAGTTGCCGCAACCTGCTGATCTACCTGGACGCGTCGCTGCAGAAGAAGCTGATGCCGATGCTCCACTACGCCCTGCGGGCCAACGGATTTCTGATGCTGGGCCGCTCGGAAGGCACGAGCGAGTTTCCGGAGCTGTTCACGCTAGTTGATAAGAAAGGCCAGATCTTTGCGAAAAAGCCCAAGGTCCACGAAGAGCGCGCGGACTTTAGCGTGAACGATTACGCCAGCGCCAGGCCGTCGGCAACGGCCCCCGCCGGGCCGGGCGGGCGCGAATTTGATTTGCAGAAAGAAGTGAACCGCACGCTTCTGGCGGACTACACGCCGGCGGGAGTGGTGGTGAACGACGATCTCGAAATCGTGCAGTTCCACGGCCGCACGGGCCCCTATCTCGAGCCGGCGGCGGGAGCGGCCAGCCTCCGGCTGCTCAAGATGGCGCGGCAGGGATTGCCGCTGGAGTTGCGGACAGCTCTGCATCAGGCCAGGGAGGGAAACAAGACGGTCGTCAAAGAAGGCATCCGCATCGCGTACGGCGGAGACACGCGGCAGGTCAACCTGGAGGTGAGATCGCTCAGGACTGATCCGGTCAACGGGCGCCATTTCCTCGTGCTGTTTCGAGAGACGGCGGCGCCCAGGGCCCCTCGCGGCGCCGGAGAGGAGGAAACGGGCGGAGACCGGGAGGTGCTGGACCTGACGCAGCAGCTCGACCAGAGCAAGTCGGAACTGCGGGACATGTTGGAGCAGTTTGAGTCGCACAACGAGGAGCTGCAGGCCGCCAATGAAGAGATTCAGTCAAGCAACGAAGAGCTGCAGAGCACCAACGAGGAACTGGAAACGGCCAAGGAGGAATTGCAGGCCACCAATGAAGAATTGACGACGTTGAATGAAGAGCTGCGGAACCGGAATGCGGAGCTCTCGACCTCCAACAACGACCTGAGCAACGTCATCGCCAACGTCACCGTCCCCATCCTGATCCTGGGCAGTGACCTGCGCATCCGGCGCTTCACGCCCGCCGCGGGAGCCGTGCTCAGCCTGATTCCCGCCGACGTCGGGAGGCCGATCAGCGACCTGCGCTCGACGCTCGATTTTCCCGGCCTCGAGACCATGGTCTCGGAGGCGATCGAGAGCATGGGCGTCAAGGAACGGGAGGTCCAGGACCGGCGGGGCCGCTGGCACTCGCTGCGGGCGCGCCCTTACAAGACCAGTGAAAACCGGGTGGAAGGGGCCATCATCACCCTGATTGACATCAACGAGGTGAAAACACAGGCTACCGAGGCGCGCGCTTACGCGCAATCGATTGCCGAGACAGCCCGCGAGCCCATCCTGGTGCTCGATGCCGAGTTGAGGGTGAAAGCCGCCAACCGCGCCTTTCTCGAAGCTTTCCAGGTGTCACCGGAAGAGACCGAGGGCCGCCCTCTCCGGGAGCTCGGAAACGGCCAATGGAACATTGCGCGGCTGCTCGATCTGCTCAACGAAATCCTGCCGCAGCGGACTGAGGTCAGAGACTTTGAGGTTGACCATGAATTTCCGAGTATCGGGTGCCGCACGATGCTGCTGAATGCTCTGCAGACCGGGCAAGGTGCTGACAAAGCCCCGTTAGTCCTGCTGGCGATCGAAGATGTCACCGAACGCAAGCGGGCGACGGAATCCCTGCGGGCGCTGGTCGAATCCATGGACGACGTCGTCTTTGAGATCGATCAAGACGGAAAGTACCTGAACGCGTGGAGCGCCAACCCCAGCCTTTTCATCCGGCCCCGCGAGGAATTACTCGGCCACAGTATTGCAGATTTTCTCCCTGCTGAATCCGCCCACGCGTTGCTCGAAGCCTTCGGGCGCGTGCTGCGCACCGGAAGCGCGGAAAACGTCGAATACCCGCTTGACATGGGGCACGGCCGGCGCTGGTTTATAGCCCGGATTAACCGCATCGTTTCCGGGAAGAGCGCTCCGCAAACCCTCTCGCTTCTCGTGCGCGAGATCACGCGCCGCAAGGAGGCCGAAATCGCCCTGCGGCAGAGCGAAGAGCGCTTCCGCGCCTTCCTGAACAATAGCCCGAATCCCATGTTCCTGAAAGACCCTGAAGGACGCTATCTACTCGTGAATCGGGCATTCGAAAGCCTCAGCCATGCCGCGCGCGAGATCCAGGGCAAGACCGACAGCGAACTGTTTCCGCCTGAGCAGGCGGAGGCGTTCCGGGTCCATGACCTTCAGGTGCTCGAGACGGGCGAGGCGACGGGATTCGAAGAGGTTGCCCTTTACCCCGATGGACCGCACACCAGCCTCGTCCAGAAGTTTCCCCTGCGCGACAGCGAGGGAAAGGTGTATGCCACCGGCGGCATCGTCACCGACATCACCGAGCGCAAGCGGGCCGAGATCAAGTTCCGCGGGTTGCTCGAAGCAGCTCCCGACGCCATGGTGGTGGTGAATCGCGAAGGCAAGATCGTCCTCGTGAACGCTCAGGGGGAGAAGGCGTTTGGATACAGCCGGGAAGAGCTGCTGGGAAAAGAGATGGAAATATTAGTGCCCGAACGCTTCCGGGCGAAGCATCCGGGGCACCGAGCCAGCTTCTTCGGTGAGCCGCGAGTGCGGGGCATGGGAGTGGGACTGGAACTGTACGCGCGGCGCAAGGACGGCACGGAGTTTCCGGTGGAGATCGGCTTGAGTCCGCTCGAAACCGAGGAGGGCGTGCTGGTTTCGAGCGCCATTCGCGACATCACGGCGCGCAAGCAGGCGGAGGCGAGCCGGGCCCAACTGGCCTCAATCGTGAACTTCTCCGATGACGGCATTATCGGCAAGTCGCCAGATGGAGTCATTGTAAGCTGGAACAAAGGCGCGGAACATCTCTATGGCTATTCGGCGGAGGAAGTCATCGGCAAACCGGTCTCCATCCTGCTCCCGCCGGGGCATCCCGATGAGTTGCAGCAAATCATGGCCAGACTCGCGCGCGGAGAGACTGTCGACCACGAAGAAACCGTGCGGCAAAGGAAAGACGGAAAGCTGATCGACGTCTCCATCACCATCTCTCCCATCAAGGATGGGTTCGGGCGACTCACCGGGGCCTCCACCATCGCCCGCGACATTAGCGAGCGCCGGCAGGCGGAAGCCGCCATTCGCCAGCTTTCCGGCCACATTCTGCGCCTGCAGGATGAAGAACGGCGGCGGATCGCCCGCGAGCTACACGACAGCACCGCCCAGGTGCTCACGGCTCTCTCGGTGAATCTTTCGCTCATCCAGCAACGTGTGGCCAAAGACGCGGAAGCCTCCAAGATCCTCACTGACAGTCAGGCGCTCGCAAAGGAGGCGAGCATCGAGATCCGCAACATCTCCCACCTGCTGCATCCGCCGGACCTGGACGCGGTGGGCCTCGCTGGCGCCGTCCGCTGGTACGTCACCCGGTTCAGCGAGCGGAGCGCCATCGCGGTGAAACTGGAGGTGCCGCACGACCTGCGCCGGCTGCCGGAGGACGCTGAAATCGCGCTCTTCCGCATCGTGCAGGAAGGCCTGAGCAATGTCCAGCGCCACTCCGGCAGCAAGCAGGCGCGGGTCCGAATCGTTCAAACCAACGGCGAAGTCAGCGTGGAAATCCAGGACAAAGGCCGGGGTATGCCGGCCGACGACCTCAGCGACGAAAAGCAAAGCGCTCTGCGGCTGGGCGTGGGCATCGCCGGAATGCGCGAACGGTTGAAGCAGCTTGGCGGGCGGCTGGAGATTGCGTCGAGCAGCAAGGGCGCGACGGTGAAGGCGATCCTGCCCAGCCAGTGAGCGGACGTTGCTTTTCAGCGTCCTTGCGCCCCTCCGGGGCTTCAATCCCGATAGGCATCTGAAACCCACGGCTTGCGCGTGCGCCACGAACTTCCGCCCGCTCCGCGGGCTGTTGCCCGACCGAATCCACGGCTTATTCAACGAGCTTCTGATTCAGGACACTATGGCGACGTAACCTGGTGGGCTCGAACGATGTACCTCTCCGGCGCGGGTCCGACAAAATAAAAGGGATAACAAGTGACCAGGGTGAGGGTGGGACGGGGAATCGAGCCGAGCACTCCGACGTCCTGGGGTTGGATCACCTGCAGCGAATCCACGACGTAGGTAAAGCTGCCGTGGAGGGTGTTCAGGGTGATCGGGTCGCCCTCATGGACGTTGCGAAGTCCACGAAAAAAGGTGTCCCGGTGAGCGGCGAGCACTATGTTGCCGGCGGCCCCGGGAAACGCCGTGCCCGGCATGTGTCCTACCGCCTGGCGGAGAGTTCGAGCGTCCACGCCTTCCATCACCGCCACGGAGACACCGGCGGAAGGAATCTCCAGTCGCGCGACGAGACCATCGGCAGTGACGTTCAGACCGGCCCCGCCCGCTCCGCCGGCTGAGCCTGGCTCCGCGCGCGGCGATTCTGGCTCAGCCGGCGCGCGCTTGACGAAATGAAGAAGGAATTCCGTGCGGGAAATCGCTCGTCCGGACTGAATCTGCTCGAACGCCCAGTTCTGATACGACTGGTACAGCGCGGCATTTATCACGATCACGGCGCAAACGCCGAGCAGCACCACGCCCAGACCCGCGAGCCCGTACTTGCTGAGGCGCAAGGCCTTTTGCTGAGGAGTCAAGCCGGAGGGTTCAGGGGAAATGGCATGCGTGCTTCGCGCTTGCATTGGGCTGGCTCGTCGAATGGAAGCCTGGCGCCGAGGCGGGCGCCAGGCCAGCCTCAAAGTCTCAAGCCGAGTGCTTGGACTTTAAAGCAAGGTGCACTGCGCCCGCCCCCGCGAGACACAAGGTCCCGAGCAATGCCAGCAGGGGAACGTCGCTGGCTGTCTTCGGCATCTTTCCTGCGCCGCTGGTCTGATCCATCGACTGATCGGACGGCGTGGCAGATTGGTCGGAGGAAGACGGGGACTGAGACTGATCCGTCTGCTGGGACGGCTGCGCGGCCGCTGGCTGCTGTGATGAATCCGGCTGCTGCGCCGCCGGCTGCGCGGTGCTCTGGTCTGACGGCTGGGAGGTCGGCTGTTGCTGCTGTCCGAAGAGGAAGGCGGCAAACAGAAGGCACATAAAGGATGCGATTAGGGTGGACAGCTTGATGCTCCTCATATGGGTTATCTCCTTTGCGATTTGTAGTTTCCTGTTCCCCCGCGTTTCCCCCTGCGCGAGCTTCCAGCAAGGACAGGGCCGAAGAGCGCCTGAAGGACTCAAGTTATTCACAATGTTTGATTTACTTCAAATTCTGTCAGATAAAGATGGCGACTGCGCGGGGAATTTCCGCTCGGTGGGTATGTAAAATCTCCAGACTCCTTCAGTTCACGGCTCTATGATCCCGTTGCGTACCGCATAGTGAACCAGGTCGCTTACTGAACGGAGGCCGAGCTTGCGCATGATGTTGGCGCGGTGGGTCTCAGTCGTCTTGACGGTCGTCCCCAAGACGGTCGCCACTTCCTTGTTGCTCTTGCCCTCGGCCAGGAGTTGGATAACCCGGCGCTCGGCCGGGGTTAGACGTGACTCTGTGCCGGCGCGGCCAGCCTCTTTGAGATACCCGTCGAGCACCCGGCGAGCAACCTTAGAGGTAAAGAACGGCCGGCGCTCGTAAAGGGACTTGATGGCGACGAGAAGATCGCGGGCAACATCAGATTTCAAGAGATAACCTCGAGCCCCCGCACTCAACAAGGCTTCGATCATCTGTTCAGACTCATTCATGGTAAGGATCAGCACCTCAGCCTGAGGGATCTCCTTGACAATCTGGCGCGTCGCTTCCAGGCCGTTAAGTCCGGGCATGCTGATATCGAGAACCACCACGTCAGGGCGCAACTGCCGCGTCTTTTCAACCGCCTCCCGCCCATCTGTCGCCTCGCCGCAGACCTCGAAGGCGCCCGATTCGGCCGCGAGCAGGGTTCGCAGGCCCTGCCTCACAATCTCGTGATCGTCCGCGATGAGGACGCGGACCGGGTGATCCGACTGCTGCAATTGCAAGTCGTCCCTGCCAGTGCTCGCTCGCTGCTTGGACTTGCCTGGTACGCGGCGGGCGGGTTCGAGCAACTCCGTGTACGCCAGCCCCATTTTACGTCCTCCTTCTGCCCCTTCCGCAAGCATCGTACACATGCGCTTCGGCAATCCGTGGACCATCAGAACCGCAAGAGTTTATAGCGCTGATATGAAATGGGATTCGGAGTTTGGAAGGATCTGGATTGCTGGCGACGTGTAGGTGAGCAGCAGGAAATATTTACACGCCGCAGGTTGAAGTGTGTTTCATCGGAGCTGCGCTATTTGAGGCCGTGGCTGCTCCCCGGCGACGACGGCCAGGCAGGAGTTGTCAGAGCTCACCGCTCCGGGTTGGGCCAACAGATCTCCGCCCGGGGTAATCTGAAGCTCGAAGCGCCAAGGAGCGAGAAAATTGGCCGCCTCGTTCGCGGCGGCCAAGATGCGCTCGGAGTCAGGGTCATGAAACAGCAAAGCCAGGCAGCTCTCAGAACAGCGAAAACAGGTGCGGGCACATGCCCTCGTCCAGGGCGCGTTACCGTCCACGCGCTCGCAGATTAACCCGCATACCGCCGATATTCCTGCGCTCAGGGCCAGGGTTGACTCGTCCATCTGCGCACCCCGCTCCAGGCACTCGGCGCCGAGGCGGCAGACTTCCGAGCAGAGAAAGAGCATCCACAGCTGCCCGGCGGCGGCGGGCCGGGAATCGTGCTGGCCGGTCTCGACCGCGCTCAGGCAGACGCGGTGGCAAGCGAGAAGCCGCTCTATGCGCCTCTTCTTCCTGTCACTCGATCCGTTCAATCTGATTCCTCCCGAGCCTTGCCTCGTCGCCCTGACCATATTGGTCCGCCGCCTCGGGGCCGGTTGAAAAAGGCTCCGCAGACCGCCCTCAAGCGCTGGCGGCCATACTCGTCGAAACACGACGTGCCAGCACGTCGTGAGCCGCGCGCCGCAAAACGTGATTCAGCTCCGGCACCTCAAAGGGAGGCGTCATGAAATCAAACGCGCCCCGCTCGAGGGCATCGACATACACCTTCATGCCGAGCCAACGCGAAACCACGATGACATCAACGGCTGACTGCGCTTCTCCGGCCGCCGCGAGAACGTCCGTCCAGGCTCCATCCGCCAGCGCTGTGTCGGTAAACACGATATGGGGGTGCTGATTCGCCTTTCCCAAGAAACTCCTGGTATGCTGGCACGTCCTGGCGCGATAAGTCTCCACCGACTGCCCTGCCAGTGCGACACGGAGTCCGGCGAGCGGGCTTTCATCGCTATAGACGAGCAACGCGATAATCGGTTCTTTCTGGCTTATCATAATCGCCTCCTCACGGGGCGCGCGGTCCGCTTCGTTTAGTCAGGCGCTGGCCTTCTTAACCCCTGCGGAGTGACAGCGCGACCCCACGATGTCGCATCGTGAAAGAGTGGCGCAGCGGAGACCGTGACTGAACCCGGAAGATGGGTAGGGGGGGACCCTTCCTGGCCGGGGGGGTCGTTTCCGGTCTCCGCTGCATAATCCTGGTGGGTGGCGTGCCGATCCTGAAGGTGTGCTTTGAATTGGGCATCAATCCTTATTCTTGCTTCATCGGCCGTCCATGGCCGCGCTCCTCGCGGCGGCGCCGGCACCTCAAGGAGGCAGTTACAGACCGGGCACCTGAACGCGGCGAGGCCGCCGCGAAAATAGCGCGCCACTGTCAACTCCGCCATAACCCACCCCCCTTGCTAACCCTGTGCCGTTGCCTAGCACGAGTGGAACTGGCACCGCATGCGGTACGACACAGCCGCGGACCTCCCGGTTGAGAAATCGCGACTGTACCGAAGCGAAATCATAGCTTAGTCGTTCTCAGGCAGCCGACGCCATCGGGTGGAGTCTGTACCCGAGGTCGTAATAACCCGTAGACGTCCGGTAACGACAAGAGAAGGCCGGTTGGGGAGAAAAGACAAGAGCCGGCTCTGTTTACACGCCGCCCTTACCAGATCCGAGCCGCCGGCAGTCCGAGACCGCTCGGTGGGCAAACGCGACGACGTTGCATCTCGCGTCAGACTCTGTCCCCAGATCATCCTGTTGAGCCGCTTGCGCATTCGGGAACGCGCCCGTACGAGGCGCGATTTGAGCGCCGAGGGAGACAAGCGAAGGGCCGCAGCCGCCTCTTTCATGGAAAGCTCCTCGATATTCCTCAGTATCAACGCCTCTGCAAGCGCAGGACTGAGGCTCACGAGCGCGCGCCGGTAGACCTCCTCCAACTCCAGCTCGGAGTAAAATCTCTCAGGGTGCTTACTCCAATCCTGAAATTGAGGCAGAACAAATCCGTTACCCGACGCGACCGCTTCGCCAAGCGGAACCACTCTCTCATTGCGCTTCTTCCGCAGCTTCATCAGGGCTTCGTTCACGGTGATGCGCACCAGCCAAGTGTAGAATCGCGAGTTGCCATGAAATTGCTTGAGCTTACAATGGGCCTTGAGCGAGGCCTCTTGCAGCACGTCCTCGGCGTCCTCATGATTGCGGGTGATCTTAATCGCCAGGTGATAGATGTTGCGATAGTAGTGCATGATCAGGAGTCCGAGCGCCTCGGCATTCCCAGAGCGAGCCGCGGTAACGAGCTGAGCCTCATCCGGGAGATGCGTAGCCATCGCTTCACCTCGCCTCAGCGCGCGAAGACTTCAGCGGCGCTGCCGGGTTCGAAGATAGCGGCTGCACCTAAGAGGAGACAATCCGGCAGGATCCGTAGGCTGGACAAACGCCGACAGTAGCTGTTGAGCCCCATGCGTAACTTTCCCTCCATTTCTGAAATCGTCAAGGTGTTTGAACGCGAGCCGCCGCGAGCTTTCCGCCTTCGCGAGCTCATGGCCGAGCTCGGCCTGCGATCGAGCCAGGCGCGGGAGTTGAAGCGCGCGCTCAAAGATCTCTTGCGCGCGGGAAAGCTCGTCTACCTGAAGAAAAACCAATTCGCCCTGGCGCGGCGGCACAGCGCCCTCCGGGGGGAGCGAGCAGAGCCTTCTGCCGGACGCGCGCCCGCTTCGCGGCGCGTGACCGCGCTGAGGCCCGAAGCCGGGAAACGCAGCGTGGCCAGCGGACGCCTCATCGGCCATCGCGACGGTTATGGCTTCGTGGTTCCCGACCAGGCGCTCGGTGAAGGGTCACGGGACATTTTCGTTCCGCCCGGCGCCCTGGGCGGCGCGATGCACGGTGACCGCGTGGAGGTCCACTTCGTCCGCTCCGCGAAACCCGCGAGGCCAGGGTGGGGTGGGCCGGCACCGGCGCAGGAGCGTCTCGAAGGGCGGGTGATCCGGATCCTCGATCGGGCCCAGAAAACCGTCGTGGGTGAGTTCCGCTGCGGGCCGCGGCATAACACCGTTTTGCCTTACGACCATCGCCTGCCTTTCGAAATTGTCATTCCGAGCGGCCAGGAGTGGCCCTCCGCAACGAGCGAGCTTCGCCACCGGCAGTTCGGAGGCGAGTCCGAAGGCCGGCGCGGCCGGGTCCGCGCGGACGGGCGCCGGGCGGCGCGCGAGCTCGACGGCATGATTGTGGATATCGAGCTGACACAGTTCCCCGACCCGATTCGCGGCACGAGCCCGCGGGGCCGCGTGGTGGAAGTGCTCGGCCTACGGGACGACTTCGGCGTGGATGTGGAAATCATCATTCGCAAGTTTCATCTGCCGCATCGTTTTCCGGTGGAGGTTCTTGCCGAAGCCGAGGCGGCGCCGCAATTCATTCCCGAGCGCGCGCGGGAGGGGCGGCGCGACTTCCGCCATCTTCCCATCGTGACCATTGACGGCGAGACGGCCAAGGATTTTGATGACGCCGTATACGTGGAGCGCGCCCCGGGCGGCGGCTACGTCCTTCAGGTTCACATCGCCGATGTGGCCCACTATGTCCGGCCGGGAACGGCGCTCGACCGCGAAGCCCGGCTGCGCGGCACCAGCGTTTACTTTCCCGACCGCGCTGTGCCCATGCTTCCGCTCGAGCTTTCGAACGGCATCTGCAGCCTCAACCCGCGCGCCGAGCGGCTGGTGATGTCGGTGCTGATGGAGATTGACGCGGCCGGCCGGGTGACGGCATACGAGCTCGTGCCGGGCATCATCCGCAGCGCCGAGCGGATGACCTACACCGCCGTACACGCCGTCCTTTCGGGAGACCCCGCGGCGTGTGAGCGCTACGCTGTGATGGTCGAGCGGTTCAAACTGATGGAAGAACTGGCGCGAGCCTTGAACCGCCAACGTGAGGCTCGCGGCTCCATCGACTTTGACCTGCCGGAGCCGGAGATCGAATTCGACGAGCACGGCCGCATGGTCGGCGTCGCGCGCTCGGAGCGCAACATGGCGCATCGCCTCATCGAGGAATTCATGCTGGCGGCAAACGAGAGCGTGGCGGATTATCTGGAGCGCCAGGGCGTGCCCACGCTATACCGCGTTCATGAAAAACCCGACCCCAGGAAAGTCCTCGAATTCGAGGAAATCGCGGCGACCTTTGGTTACTCGCTGGGCGTCGAGCTGCCCGCGGCAAGGCGCGTGAAGGTTCACCGGCGGGATGAGCGGGAGCGTTACCCGCGCTTTCAGCAAGCGGTGGACGCAGAAGATTTCGAAATTACATCCCGCCATTACCAGCGCCTCACCCAGCGCATCGCCGGAAAGCCGGAGGAGCGCATCCTCTCCTATCTGATGCTGCGCTCGCTCAAGCAAGCTCGCTATGCCGAGGAAAACCTCGGACACTTTGCCCTGGCCTCGCCCGCCTACACGCATTTCACCTCGCCCATTCGCCGTTACCCGGACCTGATCGTGCATCGCGTCCTGAAGGCCGTGCTCGAAACGGAAGGAGGCAGCGGGCGGGTGGAAAGCCACGGCAAGCAGCCTGCTCAACGCGCGAGGCGGGCGCCTAGGGTGTTCACGGAGGCGCGATCCCCAGCCCAGGCGCAAGGCGGCGGCGCCGCAACCGTCGAAGAGTTACATGCCCTCGGTATTGAGACCTCCGAGGCAGAGCGGCGAGCCGCCGATGCCGAGCGCGAATTGATGGAATGGAAGAAAGTATCGTTCATGGCCGGACGGCTCGGCGACGAATTCGAGGCGCTGATCATCAGTCTAACGAAGCATGGCTTTTTTGTTGAACTCATTGACCTGTTCGTGGAAGGCTTTGTGCCGCTTGCCGCACTTGGTGACGACCGCTACGTTTACCGCGAGAGCCTTCGCGCCATCGTCGGCAGGGGCTCGAATCGCGCTTACCGGCTTGGCGACCGCGTGCGCGTGCGCCTGGACCGCATCGAGCGCGCCGGCAACAAGCTGGAGTTTTCGCTTGCCGAGTGATCGGTACCCACACCTCCAGTTTCCAATTTCCAGTTTCTGTGTTCCAAGCTAAGATGATTTCTATGGATAAGGGCGTCTCCACGCAGTTGATCGTGTTCGTGGTCATCGTCATTGTGGGCGGCGGCCTGCTGCTCGGCGAGATGGGCCTGGTGCGCTGGTGGCCCGGGCACGAGCAGCGCGTTGCGGAACAGGTTCTCACGCTCGCGCCCTACCAGAACGACGGTCTGGGGATCCAGATGCAGGTCGCGGCAGGGCTCTACGGCAAGGTGGAGAGTTTCCCCGGCGGCGTCAAAATCTATCGCCCGCGGTTGTACGGCGCCGACCCGGCGCTGACCATCACGTCCCAACCCAACGAAGGCGCGGCATCGGAGTTCTCGCCTGAAATCCTCGCGAAGTGGCAGACCCAGGGCGTGACCGAAGACACTGGGACGCCGGGCAACGCGCGCATGAGTCCGGCTTTGCAGGCGCTCGCTGAAGCCAACATGCCGCAGTACAGTTTCGAACACATCAAGATCAATGACCGCGATGCCGCGCTCATCTGGCAGTATCGAAACCAGGCTTGGACGATGACCGCGCACATTATTGCGCCCGCGCACATCATCGAAGCCAGTTGCGCGCCCGGCAACACCGACACCAGCCTCTACCTGCAAGCCTGCGACAAGACCCTGCACACCATTCAAGTGGCCGGACCCGCCTCGCCCGCGCCTCCGCCGCAAGGCGGCGTGCAGGAAATCCAGCCAGGCCACTGAGGGTGGCTTCCGTCGCTCTTACCTTTTAGGTCTTGCCGAACACGCGCCGGAAGACGGTATCAATGTGCCGAAGCTGGCGCCCCAGGGAGAATGCGCGCGCGATCTCGCGCGGCGTGAGGTGCCGCTGGATGTCGGGGTCGCGCTCGACCAGCGCGCGGAAGTCCTGGCGCATCTCCCACACTTGCATGGCATTGCGCTGCACCCAGCGGTAGGCTTCTTCGCGCGCCGCGCCTTTCTCCACCAGATCAAGCAGAAGCTGCCCGGAAAAGATCAGCCCCTTGAGCAGGCTGAGGTTTTCCTTCATCCGCTCGGGATAGACGAACATCCTCTCAACCAGCCGCGCTGTCTTGTCGAGCATGTAGTCGAGAAGGATCGTCGAATCGGGCAGGATGACGCGCTCAACCGACGAGTGCGAGATGTCCCGTTCGTGCCAGAGCGCGACGTTCTCGAGCGCCGCCTGGGCGTTCGACCGGACGACGCGCGCCAGGCCGCAGATCTGCTCCGCGGTGACCGGGTTGCGCTTGTGCGGCATGGCCGAAGAGCCCTTTTGCTCCGGCGCAAAGTATTCCTCCAGTTCCCGCACTTCGGTGCGCTGCAGACCACGGATTTCAAGGGCGATTTTTTCGAGTGAGCTGGCGGCGACGGCCAGCGTGGAAAGATAGAACGCGTGCCGGTCGCGCTGGATCACCTGCGAGGTGATGGGCGCCGGACGCAACGCCAGCCGGGCGCAGATTTTCTTCTCAAGCGCCGGACTCAGGTGCGCATAGGTGCCCACTGCGCCCGAAATCTTGCCCACACGCATCTGCTCCGCAGCGTAAGCCAGGCGCTCGGTGTTGCGCTGGTTTTCCGCATACCAGATAGCGAGCTTCCAGCCGAAGGTGATGGGCTCGGCGTGAACGCCGTGCGTCCGGCCCACCATCGGAGTGGTCTTAAACTCGAACGCGCGCCGCTTCAAGACCTCGCCCAGCCGCCGCAGACCGGCGAGTAGCCGCGTGGAGGCTTCCCAGACCTGCAACGCCTGCGCCGTATCCACCACGTCGTTCGACGTCAGCCCGTAGTGCAGGTAGCGCCCTTCGCGGCCGATGTTTTCGGCGACATTGGTGGTGAAAGCGATGACGTCGTGCTTCACCTG
The DNA here is from genome assembly GCA_035934405.1 of Terriglobia bacterium. Taxonomy (GTDB): domain Bacteria; phylum Acidobacteriota; class Terriglobia; order UBA7540; family UBA7540; genus DASYXW01. The sequence goes on along the minus strand of DASYXW010000031.1, from coordinate 13,505 downwards.
CTTTTCGATTTCAAGAATGCGCTCGACCGAGAAGCGGCCCTTGCGTTTGATGGCGCGGGCGGCGCTCTTCGGGATCAGCCCGGCCTCGGCCTCGACTTCGGCGGTGGCAATCTCCACCGCAAGCCAGCAGCGGAACTTGTTTTCGTCAGTCCAGATGCGGCCCATCTCCGGGCGTGTGTAGCGAGCGATCATGGCAAGTGTTCGCAGGCTCCGCGTCTAGATCAGAATGCGGAGATATGCAGACCAACTAGTACCTGCTCGGTGGCTTATTAGTTCCTCGTTTGTCGCGTTTGCTCAGCGGCTGCTTTTCAAAGAAGTGGGGCCTGAAAGCGGCGATCCAGATCGAGATCGCGCCAATTAGAATTCCAGTTGGTGCGAAGACAAGTCCCGCACCGTTCCCCGCTGCAAAAGACAGACCAGAACCGCTGGCGATCGCACTCACACCAAAGCCCACGAGCACTAAACCTAATAGAAAGAGGATGCTCCTGCCGATCTTCGCGCGGGATTCCGGCATAACCAGTTACATATCCCTGACTCATCTATAGTCAAAACCGAAACACCCTCGTCGGCGCCGACTGGCTGGCCAGGTGCAACTCAGGGGCCTCGCCGTTCGCTCGCTGCGCCAGCGCTTCGGCGGCTGTCATGCGGGCGATTTCGGGATGATTGTTGGTCTCGCTCAAGTGGGCCAGCACCAGCACCTGCGCCGCGCCGTCGTACTCCCGGGTCAGGAACTCGGCCGTGGTCAGGTTCGAAAGGTGGCCGTGACGGCTCATCACCCGCTGCTTCACAAACCAGGGGTAGGGTCCCACCTTGAGCATCTCGAGGTCGTGGTTCGACTCCCACACGAGACACTGGCAGCCGCGGACGTGCTGTTTCACTAGTTCTGGGATGTAGCCTAGATCAGTAACCACCCCCACTTTGACGCCCTGGGCTTCAAAGGTGAACGCCACCGGATCAACCGCGTCGTGCGGAATGGAAAACGGCGTGACCTCAATGTCTCCAATCACGAACCGCTGGCCGGCGGAAAACATTTCGAAGGCTGCGATCTTCTTGCCCCAATGGATGGCTTCGCGCGTCTCCGCGGAGATGTAAACCGGGACGCGGAGCTCCCGCGCCAGTTTCCGCAAGCCGCTAATGTGGTCGGTGTGCTCATGCGAAACCAGGATGGCCTGGGCGTCTTCCGGGCGCTCGCCAATCGCCGCCAGGCGCGCGCAGGTCTCGCGCATGCTGAATCCGGCGTCCACCAGCAGGCAAGTGCGCTCGGTGGCAATCCAGGTGGAGTTGCCTTTGCTGCCGCTGCCGAGAACGCAAATGCGGAGGCTCATAAAAGCAGAAGTCAGAAGCTAGAAGTCAGAAGCCAGAAGAAAGGCGTCAGAATGACTTGCAGATTCTCCATACTTCTCATCGGTTTTTCTTTTGACTCCTGACTCCTGTCTTCTGACTCCTGTTTTTCAGCATCTCAAATCCGTCCGCGTGATGCGGACGCCGTTGAGCGGCCCGAGCACGGTGAGGGCAATCTTTTTCGCATCCAGCAGCTCGCGGGCCACGCCGCGCACGTCCTCTGCCGTGACCGCGTCCACGCACTGGGCGATCTCGTCGAGCGAAATGTAACGCCCGAAATACATTTCCTGCCGCGCCAGGTTCGACATCCGGCTCATGGTGGATTCCAAACTCAGGAGCGTCGAGCCCTTCAGGTAATCCTTGGCGCGCTGCAACTCCTCCTCTGGGAGCAGAGTGGATTTCAGCCGTCCGAACTCTTCTGATATCAATTGCACCACGGTGCGGGCGTTGGCCGTGGCAGTGCCGGCGTAAACGCTGAGGCAGCCGGCGTCGCGATACGTATTGAGGCCCGAGAACACGGCGTAAGCCAGACCGCGCTTCTCGCGGATGTTCTGGAACAACCGCGAGCTCATGCCGCCGCCCAGCACGGTGTTCAGGATGTAAGCTGCAAAACGTTTCTCGTGAGCCTGAGGATACGCCGGCGTGCCGGCGCAGATGTGCACCTGCTCCAGATTCTTTTTGTGCCGGTGACGGATCTCCGGGTGAGGAACCGGCGCCTTTTCCCGCGGAAGCTCGGGTCCGGCGGCGGCGCCGGCAAACTCCTTGGCCACGAGATCGACCACGGGGGCGTGCTCCAGGTTTCCTGCTGCGGTGATGAGCATGTTGCGGGGCGTATAGTGATGGCGGAAGTACCGGGAGATCCCCTGGCGGTTGAAGCTGCTGACCGTCTGCCGTGTCCCCAGTATCGGCCGGCCGAGTGAGTGTCCGCGCCAGTAACTCTGGGTGAAGATCTCGTGCACCAAATCATCCGGCGTGTCCTCCACCATCTTGATCTCTTCCTGGATGACCTGCGATTCCTTGTTCACATCCTGATCGCGCAGCAGGGGGTTCTTCACCAGGTCGGCGAGAACTTCAAAGGCGCGCGGCACGTGCTCATCGAGTACTTTGATCGAGAAACTGGTGCACTCCTTGGCGGTGAAGGCGTCGAGATGGCCACCGATCGAGTCCGCTGAGCGGGCGATCTGCTCCGCCGTCCGGTTCTTCGTTCCTTTGAACACCATGTGTTCGAGGAAATGGGTCACGCCGTTCTCGGACTGGCGCTCGCGGCGCGATCCGGTGCGTACCCAGACGCCGATGGAGACCGACCGCACGGCGGGCATGCCCTCCGTGATGATCGTGAGGCCGTTCGACAAAACATCTTTCTTAACGTTTGCCATCGCCAACCTGAATCACCCTTCCAAACGCGGCAAACCACCGCGGGGCGGGCTCGTGCCATCCAGTTGAGCTTTAGCACAAAGCGGTCCAAAACACCAGCAAGGACCAGGCGGTCCCAGATCATGGGTTCGTTTGCAGAGTAGTGTTCACGGCCCTAGCGGCCGGCGAGACCCTGGACTTCAAGGGAGAACATGAAGCGCGGCATGGGGTATCCGCGGCCCCAGCGGTTCACCTGCCAGCGCGGCTGGAGAAATCTCACTTCGGGCCGCTGGCTGAGGTCGAGCGCGGCCGGCGTCGCGCCCTGGTAGAAGCGCTCGGGAAAGAAAAACAGCGGCTTGGCGCCCCAGTCTTTTCCGTCCGCCGACCCCCACACCGAAACCTGCAGTGCTTCCTGCTCAAGGATCTCCATCACCCGCAGCACCAGAAGGAGGGACTTTGCTGCGAGCGGTCCAAGCTCGAGTGCCGCGCCTTCGCCTGGCCTTTCGGCAACGGTCTTGGGTGGTATTAGGTAGATAGTTTCGGAAGTTGCGCTGGCGCTCATCGCGTCTCCACGGGAATCACTATACGTCTCAGCGGCACATCGTAGCACAGGTAGCGGGGAATAAGAATTCGCATGTAATGACCGGCCGGTCGGCTGATGGCCCAACCTTCAAGCGCCCGGCTCAATGGGCTCGCGCTGCCGTTCCGTCTTGCTCTCCGCCAGCTTGCGCTCGGGAAGGAAATAGAGCGCCGGAATCAGGACGAAGATGAGGAAAGAGAGATAGACGGAAACATACGCCAACGGTGCAGAAGCCGCGTAAAGCGTGGTTGAGACGACGCTCTTCCGCAGCATGCGCTGGTTGTAATCCGCCAAAGTCGGGTCGTCCCGGTGGTGTTGATTCACGGCGTGACGGAGCAGCGTGAAAGAGGCCGCGCACATCGCCAGCACCGCCCCGTAAATAGCCACCGCGAAGGACGCTTTCGGATTCGCGCCCAGGTAGCGGGTGACGAAAGGGATGAGCGACATCCAGAACAACAGCAGGTTGTTCGTCCACAACAGCCGGGCATCGGCGTGTTGGGCAGCGTGGAGCAAATGGTGGTGATTCACCCACATGATGGCCACCACCAGGAAGCTCAAGACGTAAGCCAGGAATACGGGCGCCAGCCGGGCGAGTGCCCCTAGGCTGGCTTGGTGCGGTGCTTGCAGTTCGAGCACCATGATGGTGACGATGATGGCGATGACGCCGTCACTGAAAGCTTCAACTCGGTTCGTGCTCATCGCCTCTCTCCCGCCAAGGTCAGATTCACTGCACCTCCAGCGGCTCTATCGCACGGCCTGACCCGGGCCTCGTTAGAGCATAGACCTTTCCTCCGCTCGTGCGCTCCTCAACTGTAAGCCCCGGGCGAATCTTTTGACTTCGCTCCTGCCTTGACGCTAGAATCTCGCTTTCGGCAAAAGGGATGTTACCCATTTCGGCCGCTACAGGAGGTCAACTGTGAAGCTCCAGGGCTATCTCAAGACGATTTCTCTAACTACCGCCTTCTTGCTCGCCGTAACCGGCGCGTCATCCGCCGCGAGTTTGGTATTAGCTCCCACCACTCCGCAACTGACGCTGCTCGACCCTGTGCCGGGGTTATTGAGCGGCGCGGCGGTTACGACCAATGACAACATCCTCGCCACCAAGGGCCGTAAGGTACAGGGCGCGGGCGCCGACGGAGCCACCGAGATGGTTCTGCGGATTCCCACGCGCTCGGCGGGGGACCAATTCACCATCACCGTCGAAAACGATCAGCACCAGCAGAGCTCGTCGGCCGCCGAGGACGGCGCGCTCGGCGCCATCGGCTCCACCAGCTTCACCCTCAGCCAGCTCACGGTGGCGGCAGTCGCCACGAGCAAAGGCCCGATGGCATTCGCGATTTACCTCGCTCCGGTGGACTTTCCGCGGCCGGAGGGCCAGGACGCTGGCGCCACTGAGCGATTCATCTACCTGCAGGTCACAGCGCTCGCGAGCGGCTCAAGCTCCACCACCACCGTCACTCTCCTGCGGCCGCCGCTCGTCTTGGTGCACGGGCTGTGGTCCGATCCCACTACCTGGAACAATTTCACACCGCTCATCGGCGACGCCAGGTTCTTCATTCAAGAAGCCAACTATTCCACCGCCATCGGCAGCGAGATTACCCAGTATTCGCCGGGACTTCCTTTCTGGTCCAGCCCTGACTCGGCCACGACGAGCGCCCTGGGCTTTTCTTACAATGCCCCCACCGTGCTCGGCCAGATCCAGAACTTCGTGGGCGAGTTCAAGAACAGCATGAATCCCGCGAAGATTCCGGTGGCCGGCGTACAAGCGGACATCGTGGCTCACAGCATGGGTGGAGACATCACGCGCACCCTGCCCCTGCTGACGGCATACCTTTCCAACAATACCCTGGCGCTGGGACCTATTCACAAAGTGGTTACTATCGCCACGCCGCATTGGGGGTCACCTTTGGCGGGGCTGATGCTCGATGGCAACGACGGCTGCGTGCGGGGGGTGCTCGCCGACGCGGGCAGCGTCGCCTTCAGTTCGGTCACTCTAAACGGCAAGACCACGGCCGACGGCGGCGTCTTCGATCTCGAGGGCGACGGTTTTGGAGGCGGCTTAAGCGCGGCAATCACCGCTTTTCAGCAGCCCATTCCGCACCCGTTGCCGACCGCGCTCATTGACGGCCTAGAGTCACAGAGCCAGTTGGACGGGCTTGATTCCTCCGCCACCGCGCTCTTTATCCGCTTGCTCTGTTCCGGCGACACGCTGGCCAACGATCTCACTTCCACCGGGTGGCCGACGATTTTCAATCAGGACAGCGATTCGATTGTGCCGCAACTCAGCGAGTTGGACGGCCTGACGGGCACGGAAGTGACCGGCGTGATCCATTCTGCCAGCTCCGAGCAGCTCGGGTTCGGTCCGCCAGCCGAGTTGGACGCATCGAGCGGGGTGGCGAGCGTCGTCATCAATCTGCTCAATACGCCGGTCACCAGCTCGACGTACATTCCGCTGCCGCAGTGAACCGGTCGAGCGTTGCTTTCCGGAGATGGCGGGTGGGAAGAAGATCGTGGACGGGCGGTGTTCGGATGGCGGCCGCCGCGGCGTTTGCCGCTCTTGCCGCTTCCGGCTTCGCCCAAAACCCGGCCGCTTCCATCGAAATTACGTCGCCGGCAAACGGCGCGGTGGTCGCCCCTGGCGAAAGCCTCACCGTCGTGGTTGCCACGCCCGCATCTTTCGCGCGCGGAGTGGCGGTCATCGGCGCCGGTGGAATGGGATTTGGGGGCCCATCGCTCCATCCTCCCTTTCGATTCACCTTGACCGTTCCCGCTGGCGCCCGCCCCGGCCCTTACCGCATCACCGCGCTGGGATCTGACGCCCCCGGCTCCATCTCAGCCTCCGCCAGTGTCACCGTTGACGTGGAACGTCCCGACGCGCCCACAGCGTTGAGCGCCCAGCCGGCCGAAATCCAGTTCGAATCGGTCGGCGAGCGGACTCCCATCAAGGTCACCGGCGCCTTTTCCGACGGAACCACCACCGACCTGACGAACTCCTCCCGGGTGCACTACAGCGCCTCTGACCCCGGCGTGGCGAAGGTGGATTCGAACGGCATGGTCGCCGCCGTCTCTGCCGGCAGCGCAACGGTCACAGCCGCTTACGGCTCCGGCCCGCAAGCGAGCGTCAAGGTTACCGTTCTGCCCTCAGCCGTCGCACTCTCGGCCGCGCGGCTGGATTTCCCCGGCCAGCTTGTGGGGACGGCGAGCGAAGCGCAAACGCTGACGCTGACCAACGGCAGCGACTCGAATCTCAGCGTTCTGGGCGTCACCGCCGACGGCGACTTCACCGAGTCGAGCGATTGCGGGGTATCCTCTCCGCTCGCGCCGGCCGAGACCTGCGCCATCGAAGTCCGCTCCAAGCCGCGCACCGCCGGCAGTCGCGAAGGCGAGCTCGAAATCAGCACCGACGCCGTTATCGCGCCCACCGTCGTCGCCCTCCAGGGCTTGGGGCAGGACTTCTCGCTTGCCTTGGATCTCCACTCACCGGCAACCGCGACAGTCAGGGCGGGCGAGGCCGCAGCCTACCGGCTCCAAGCCACGCCGGAAGGAAAATTCAACAGGACCGTAGCTCTGGCGTGCGCCTGGGTGGGGCAGCAGCCTGCGGCCTCGCGCTGTTCGGTTGAACCCGCTTCGGTCACGTTGGACGGGTCGCATCCGTGGCCGATTAGAATCAATGTAAACACGACGGCGCGCTCGCTCGCGTTCCCCGCTCCGCGTTTCCCGTTACGGGCCCCGTTGGCGTCTCTCTTCGTGCTCCTCTTGTGTTGGGCGGCGATGCGGCGGACAATCCCGCGTTCTTGGATGCTGATGATGGTTGCTCTCTCGATCGTGCTCGCAGCATCGTGCGGCGGCGGCGCCGGAATCAGTCGTGAGCCGGGAACCGGCACCGGCGCGTACCGCCTGACGGTCACCGGAGTGTTCCAGTCTGGCGCCGTCACACTGACGCACAGCGTGAATCTGACCTTGACGGTCCATTAGAGGAAAGGATTTCCCGTGGGAGTGATGGCCGTCGCTTAATTCGTAAGCCTCGCACTCGCGAGACCACTTGTCTGTCTAGAACTGCAACCGATAACTGAAAACTGACAACTGCTTCACGGATGCAGCAGAATCTTGCCGAAAAAGTCGTGGCCTTCCATTTTCTTCTGAGCGGTGGCGGCTTCCTGGAGCGGGAACACGGAGTCAATCACCGCCTTGAGCTTTCGTTGACCGATGAATTTTAGCGCCTCGAGCAACTCCCCCTTGCCGCCCATGAACGAACCGAGGACGCTTCGCTGGCGGCCGTAGAGCAGCCGCAAGTTCAGCTTCACTTCCTCGCCGCCGGTGGTGCCACAAGTCACCAGACGCCCGTAGGTGGCCAGCGACTCGAAGCACTGCTCCCAGACGGGTGCGCCGACGTGCTCAAAGACCACGTCCACGCCGCGGCCGCTCGTCACCCGTTTGACTTCGGCGGCGATGGATTGCTTCCGGTGATTGATGCCAACATCCGCGCCAAGCTGGCGCGCCTTCTCAATCTTCTCGTCGGTTCCCGCCACCGCGATGACGCGAGCCGACATGAGCTTGGACACCTGAATGGCGGCCGTCCCCACGCCCGATCCGGCGCCGATCACCAACACGTCTTCTCCGGGCTTGAGTTGAGCGCGAGTAATCAGCATATGCCACGCAGTCAGGAACACAAGGGGCACGGTCGCGGCTTCATCGAAGCTCAGATCGCCGGGAATCGGGATGACGTTCGCTTCGGGTGATTTGACGTATTCCGCGTACCCGCCGTCCACCATGACGCCGAAAAGCGTATAGCTGCGGCAGGCGCTGTCGAGACCCTTGAAGCACATCTCGCATTGCCCGCAACTGATTCCGGGCGCCAGTAGCACGCGGTCGCCCGGCTTGGCGCGCTTCACCAGCGACCCTGCTTCCGTCACCTCGCCGGAAATGTCGCTGCCGGAAATGTGCGGCATCGGGAGCTTCCAGCTTGATGCGCCCTGCCGCATCCACAAGTCAAGATGGTTCAGGGCGCAGGCCTTGACCCGGACCAGGACTTCGTTCGCCTGAATCTTCGGGTCGGGCGCGTCCTCGTACCGCAGGACGTCCGGCCCGCCGTGCTCGTGAAATCGAACGGCCTTCATGCACAAGCCTCTGAATTGCGCGCGCGCAACACCGTCAGTATACGAAAGTCTTCTCACGCCGTCTAACCCATTGACTTTGTCCCCGGCCATAATTATTCTTGCGGACACGGGTAGGGCCTGGACGACGAACCTGCGTACTCGGCAATGGGGGAGCGCCGCGCGCCCGCTCACAAGGATGATCGGCAGCACGATCTCTCACTATCGGATCCTCGAGCGGCTGGGCGTCGGCGGCATGGGTGTGGTGTACAAGGCCGAGGACCTCAAGCTGAACCGCCGCCTGGTGGCACTGAAGTTCCTGGCCGAGGACCTGACCTCGGACCACCTGGCTCTGGAGCGCTTCCAACGCGAGTCCCGCGCGGCTTCGCTTCTGAGCCATCCCAACATCTGCATTATTTATGAGACGGGTGAACATGAAGGACAGCCGTTCATCGCCATGGAGCTTTTGAAGGGTCAGATGCTGAAGGAGTACATCCGCGCTGGGCGGGTCTCGTCCGTCGGCATCACCCCGGCGAGTGGCACACTCGCGGCTGGCTTCCAACAAGCCGCCGCCCCTTTCGCCAACGACACGCTGCTCGAGCTTGGCATCCAGATCGCCGACGCCCTTGACGCCGCTCATGCGCAAGCCATCATCCACCGCGACATCAAGCCGGCGAACATCTTTATCACCGATCGCGGGCAAGCCAAGATCTTGGATTTCGGCCTGGCCAAGCTTTCGCCCGGACCACGGCCGGCGCGGCGAGTCTCCTCCAGTAAGATCGGGGACACCTCCCACCTGTATAGCGCTGAGACGGGGTCGCTCGCGGAAGAGCACCTCACCAGCCCGGGCGTCGCCATGGGTACGATCGCTTATATGTCTCCCGAGCAGGCGCGCGGCGAGGAACTGGACGGTCGCAGCGATCTGTTCTCATTCGGGGCGGTGCTCTACGAAATGGCGACCGGCCGTGAAGCCTTCAGTGGCAGCACCTCAGCGGTGATTTTCGACGCCATCCTCAACCGTGTGCCGGCTGCGCCCTTGCGCCTCAATCCTGCCCTGCCGGCCGAACTCGGACGGATCATCAGCAAGGCGCTTGAGAAAGACCGCGAGGTGCGCTATCAAACCGCTTCCGACCTGCGAGCCGACCTGAAGCGCCTGAAACGCGACACCGAGTCAGGCCGAACCTTCTCGCCCGGCCCCGGCAGCGACCGCGTGCGTCGGCGCGCGCGGGGGGCCCCGGAAGTCATGCGCGTGGCGGTGCTGCCGTTCTCGAACGCGGGCGGAAACCCGGAGGCCGAGTACCTGAGCGACGGCATTACCGAGAGTCTCATTGACAGCCTCTCGCAGTTGCCCAACCTCCGCGTGGTCTCGCGGACTTCGGTGTTCCGTTACAAGGGGCGTGAGGTGGACGCCGTCGAAGTTGGCCGCGAACTGAGCGTGGGAACAGTGGTGGCGGGCAGAGTGGTGCAGCGTGGCGGCGACCTCTCGATCCGGGCCGAGCTGATCGACGCTCGCGACAACAGCCACCTCTGGGGCGAGCACTACCATCGCAAGTTCTCCGATCTCCTGGCCGTGCAGGAGCAAATCGCCGACACCATTACCGAGCGCTTGCGAGTGAAGTTGACCGGCAAGGATCGCAAGCAGCCTGCCAAGCGCCGCACACGCAGCACTGAGGCTTATCAGATGTACCTCAGGGGCCGCTATCATTGGAACAAACGGACTGAGGAGGGCATGAAGAGGGGCCTCGATTACTTCAACCAGGCCATCGAGGAAGATAGCGGGTACGCGCAGGCGTACGCGGGCCTGGCGGACTGCCATGCCATGCTCGGCTGGAACACGATGATGGCTCCTAAAGACTCTTTTCCCAAGGCCAAGGCGGCCGCTTTGAAAGCTTTGGAGCTCGACCCCGATTTGGCGGAGGCGCATACCTCGCTCGCCATCGCCAAGCTGCTGTTCGACTGGGACTGGGCGGGCGCCGCCAGCGGATTCGAGCGGGCAATCGAGGTGAACCCCAGCTACGCCATCGCCCACCAGTGGCACGGGTTTGAACTCATGGCCCTCGGCCGGCACGAGGAAGCGATCCGTGAGGCGGATCGGGCTTTGCTGCTCGATCCGCTGTCGCTCTCCATCAACACCACAACCGGATTCTCTTATTACCTGGCGCGGCGCTACGACGAGGCCGTTGAGGCGTGCCGGAAGACCATCGAGATGGACGAGAACTTTCCACCCGCGCATTTCGCCCTGGGGTCGGCGTACGAGCAGAAGGGAATGTACGAAGAGGCGGTGGCGCAGCTCAAGAAGGGCTTCAACACTTCACGCGCCATTTTTGGAGTCCTCTGGGCAGCGTTGGGACACGTCTACGCCGTGAGTGGAAACCTCACAGAAGCCAGGAAACTCTTGGAGGAGTCAAAGCAGATTGCCAGGGAGGGATACTTCCCGGCATCTTCGATTGCCATCATTCACGCCGGAATGGGTGAAATCGAACAGGCGCTGGACTGGCTGGAACGGGCCTATGAAGAGCGCTCCACCTGGCTGATCTTCCTCCAGGTTTATCCGGTGTGGGATGCCCTTCGCGCCCAACCGAGATTCCAAAAGGTGGCGCGGCAGATGGGCCTGCAACCATAGCGCGCCGGACCGCCACCGCCGTCGGTTCACAAGTCGAGCGGTGATTTGAACGGACGGTCAGAGGGTCGAGTAGAACCCATGGAACCGAAAGAGTTGGTGCGGGTGTGGGTCAACGCGTTCAACCGGGCTGATGTGGACGCCCTGGCGTCACTTTACCAGCAGGACGCCGTCAATCATCAGGTGGCCGAGAGCCCAGTGAAGGGACAGAGCGCAATCCGGGAAATGTTCGCCAAAGGCTTCGCCGCCGCCGCGATGACCTGCATCGTGGAAAACCTCTTTCAAGACGGGGAATGGGCCATCTTGGAATGGCGCGACCCCAAGGGTTTGCGTGGCTGCGGTTTCTTCCACGTGCGGCACGATAAGATCGTGTTCCAGCGTGGATACTGGGACAAGGTCTCGTTCTCAAAGTCACATGGCGTTCCCCTGGACGCCTAGGGTTGCCAACTGACACTCGGGCCGATTATCGCAGTGCCTGCAGCAGCTTCGACCCCACCGCTGCAAAGCCCGCCAGAACGAGGGTGAGGGCCACCCGCCAGCAGACTCGCAGCCAAAGGGGACTCCTGCGGCGCGTGGCCGGCGCTGGCGGCAGCCAAGACCAGAGGGCGGAGACGCTGCCGCTCGCAGAAACTCCGTGATCGCGGCCCATCGACGCAGCGTGCATGATCGTCCACCTCACACTGCCTTGAACCCAGCCGCGGGGACAAAAGTTGCGGCGCGCACAGCCCCGAGATATGTCATTCTGAGCGAGGCGCAGCCGAGCGAAGAATCTCGCTCCGGCAATTCGGGAGATCGAAAACGTGTCCCGCCGGCGCCCGCAGTTTTCTAGACCTCAAACCTATGCTCGAACTCAACTTTGTCCGCAATAACCTGGAACTCGTCCGGCAGAAGATGCGCGAGCGCGGCGTGGCCGACACCCTCGAGGACTTCGAGAACCTCGACCGCGAGCGCCGCAAGTTCCTGCTGGAAGCGGAATCCCTCAAGGCGCGCCGCAACCGAATCTCCGAGGAGATCGCCTCGCTCAAGAGACAGAAGCAGGACGCCTCAACTCTGGTCGCGGAGAGCAAAGAGCTTGGCGCGCGCATCAAGGAGATCGACGAGAAGTCCGCGGGCTTCGACGCGACGCTGCAGGAGCTGCTGCGGAAGATTCCCAACCTCCCGCATAACAGCGTGCCGGTCGGTTCAAGCGCCACCGATAACCAAGAGATTCGCCGTTGGGGCGAGCCGTGCCGGTTTGATTTCGAACCCAAGGCGCATTGGGATCTGGGCCCTGCTCTCGGAATCCTCGACTTCGAACGCGCCACGAAGATTTCGGGAGCGCGGTTTGCCGTCTACCGCGGCGTAGGAGCCAAGCTCGAGCGCGCCCTCGCCAATTTCATGCTCGACGTCCACACGCGGGAGCACGGCTACACGGAAATCCTGCCGCCCTTCATCGTCAATTCCGCCAGCCTCTATGGCACCGGGAACCTGCCCAAGTTTGCTGAGGATCTCTTCAAGCTCGAGGGTGGTGATTACTGGCTGATTCCCACGGCGGAAGTGCCGGTCACCAATCTCTATCGCGATGAGGTGCTCGAAGCCGAAGCCTTGCCCTTGAAGCATTGCGCCTGGACGGCCTGCTTCCGCAGCGAGGCGGGTTCCTACGGCCGGGACACGCGCGGCATCATCCGCCAGCACCAGTTTCAGAAAGTCGAACTGGTGAAGTTCACTCTTCCCGAGACCTCTTACGACGAACTCGAATCGCTCACCCGCGACGCCGAAACCATCCTGCAGCGGCTGGGTCTCCCTTACCGCGTGGTCGCGCTCTCGACGGGCGACCTGGGGTTCAGTGCAGCGAAGACCTACGACCTCGAAGTGTGGCTTCCTTCGAGCGGCGAGTACAAGGAGATTTCTTCCTGCTCCAACTTCGAGGCTTTCCAGGCGCGCCGCGCCAACCTTCGATTCCGCCGCGGCGGCCCGCAGAGCCACGGGAAAACCAGGACCGAGCACCTCCACACGCTCAATGGCAGCGGCCTCGCCGTCGGACGCACCTGGGTCGCCATCATTGAGAACTATCAGCAGGCCGACGGTTCGGTGACGATTCCCGAGGCTCTGCGGCCGTATCTCGATGGCGTGACCGAGATCAGTCCTTAGGCTGAACGACGTGTGGGGGTCGGTCTGACAACGTCGACCAGTAGTAGTAGTCTCCGAACACATCCACCGTCACAGCCGAGAGCCGCGAGGTTCAGCGAGGAGGCAACATGGACAAACTCAACTGGGGGAAGCGGGCCTCTGCCCTCTTGTTGTTGTGCGCAAGGGCGCCGATTGCGTCACGGGCGCAGACTTTGAAAACGCTATACACCTGCGACAACGGGGACGGGTATCTCCCCGTCGGCTAGTATAGTGTCCACGAATTAGCTGGACAGTGTTTCTGTCTCTTTCTGCTGCGAGGTTGAGTACAGCCGGGTTGAATCTGTTCTAGAGTCTGGCGGCAGCGAGAGAGTTTTTCCCTGATGGATTCAACGGTTGCCGTCCAGACGAA
>DASYXW010000027.1:0-18171 GCA_035934405.1 Terriglobia bacterium | reverse complement strand
GGAACGGAGATGGTGATGCCGGGGGACAACGTGGCGCTGGAGATTGAGTTGATCACGCCAATCGCGATGGAGAAGGGGTTACGGTTCGCGATTCGGGAAGGCGGGCACACGGTGGGCGCCGGGACCGTGACGGAAATTAGCAAATAAATAAATGGGTAAACTGACATGCGCGAAATCATCACATTGCAATGCGCCGATTGTAAGAATCGGAACTATACGACGACGAAGAACAAGAAGAAGAACCAGGACCGGCTGGAGCTGAAGAAATTCTGCTCGTCCTGCCGGCATCACACGGCTCATAAGGAAGTGAAGTGAGGCAGTGATTAGTGGCTAGTGGTTAGTGGTCAGACGCCAGCCACCAGCCACTGACCATACCTCACAAAGGGGCGTCAGATTAACGGTTAATCTGCCGGTCTCCAAAACCGGTCATGGGGGTTCGAGTCCCTCCGCCCCTGCCAGGACTAGGAGAGCATCAGGCACCGCGCACTCCGGCAGCTAGGAAGCCAGGGAAAGCAGCGCCGCAAGAATCGTGGATTTCTGAAGACCACAGACCGAGGACCGGAAACCGATCATGGCTGATGAACTGGCATTACAGAAGAAAAATGCCTGGCAGCGAACCCGGGAATACTTCTTGGATGTCCGCGCCGAAATGAGGCGCGTGACGTGGCCGGGCAAGCAGGAGGTTTATGGTACGACGGTGATGGTGATTATCACCACGTTCGCCTTCGCGTTTTATTTTTATCTTTGTGATACGGCTTTCTCGCATGCGGTGTCAAGACTTCTGTCATGGCTGGCGCACGGCACCTAGGGCGGCAAGGATGCGTGGGTTCGATAATGGTTGAGACAGAGAGCACGGTACAGCGCATGGCCAAGAACTGGTACATTATCCACACCTATTCCGGCTTTGAGAAGAAGGTGGCGGAGACCTTGAAGAGCCGTGTGGAAGCGGCAGGGCTCGCAGAGCAGTTCGGCGAGATCATGGTTCCGAGCGAGGACGTTCTGGAAGTCCGGCAGGGCAAGAAGATTGTGACGCCGAAGCTGTTTTATCCCGGCTACGTGCTGGTGGAGATGGATCTGAACAACGATTCCTGGCACCTGGTGCGCTCCACGCCGCGCGTGACGGGGTTCGTCGGCTCCGGGCAAATGCCCAGCCCGTTGACGGCCGAGGAAGTGGACCGCATCGTGCACCGGGTGGAAGTTGCCGCCGAGCATCCCAAGCCGCGGCTGAAGTTTGAAAAAGGCGAGAGCGTCAAAATCAATGAGGGCCCGTTCAAGGACTTCAACGGCATGGTGGACGAAATTAATGAGGACCGCTCGACGCTTCGCGTCATGGTGACGATCTTCGGCCGCGCCACGCCGGTGGAACTCGATTTCTACCAAGTGGAGAAAGGGTAAGTCGAATCCTGGTTTTCGGAGGACCGAAGCATGGCCAAGAAGGTTCAGGCAATGGTAAAGCTGCAGCTTCCCGCCGGCAAGGCGACCCCCGCGCCTCCCGTGGGCACGGGGCTGGGCCCGCATGGCGTGAGTATCATGGAGTTCTGCAAGGCGTTCAACGCCAAGACCTCGGCCAAAGACCAGGAGGGCCTGATCATTCCGGTGGTCATCACGATCTACCAGGATCGTACGTTCACCTTCATCACCAAGACGCCTCCGGCTGCCGTGCTGCTCAAGCGGGCGGCCGGCATCGCCAAGGGGTCGGGCGAGCCGAACAAAAACAAGGTGGGCAAGGTCACCGAAAAGCAGGTTGAGGAAATCGCCAAGACGAAGCTGCCAGACCTGAACGCGCGGGATTTGGCGGCGGCAGTGTTGACGGTCAAAGGAACAGCCCGAAGTATGGGGTTGGAAGTCGTTCCCTAAATTGAGTTTTCGAAACGGAGTTTCAGATGGGAAAGAAATACCAGCAGTCGCTCAAACTGGTTGATAAGCCGGCTTACACGCTCACCGACGCGATGCCGCTTTTGAAGAAGGCCGTTTTTACAAAGTTCGATGAGACGGTGGAGCTTGCCATGCGGCTGGGCGTCGACCCCAAGCATGCCGACCAGATGGTCCGCGGCACCGTCGTGCTGCCTCACGGGCTCGGCAAGAGCAAACGGGTTGTGGTCATCGCCTCTGGTGACAAAGTTCGGGAGGCGCGGGAGGCGGGCGCGGACGAGGTTGGGGGTGACGATCTGGTGCAGAAAATCCAGGGTGGCTGGCTGGAGTTCGATGCTGTCGTGGCCACGCCAGACATGATGAAATCCGTGGGGCGGCTCGGCAAGGTGCTCGGACCGCGCGGCCTGATGCCCAATCCGAAAACCGGTACGGTGACCCTGGACGTCGAAAAGGCGGTGAGGGAAACCAAGGCGGGCAAGGTGGAGTTCCGGGTCGACAAGACAGGAATTATCCACTGTCCCTTGGGCAAAGCCTCGTTTGACGCGGGCAAGCTGGCGGAGAACGCCCTGGCGCTGATCACGAGCATCATCAAGGCCAAGCCGGCAACCGCCAAAGGCCGGTACGTCAAGAGCATTGTGATTTCTTCCACCATGGGACCGGGTATTCCCATTGACCTGGACTCGGTGGAGGCAGCCTGATCTGAATCCGGTCTTCGTATTTTTCGGTGAAAAGATTTGAGGAGCTATGAAGAAAGAGGACAAGCAAAAACAGGCAGAGGCGCTGCGCGCGGAGTTCCGGAAGGCCACCAGCGTGTTCCTTTCGAGTTTTGAGGGGCTCACCGTCGCTCAGGATTCAGACTTGCGGCGCAAGATGGCCGGCACCGGCGCGAAATACAAGGTGGTGAAGAACAGCCTGATCGAGCGCGCCGCCGAGGGAACGCCCGCGCAGCCTTTGGTGGAAGGAAAGCTGAGGGGGACGACCTCGGTGGCCCTGACTGAAACTGATCCGGTGGCCTTGGCCAAGATCCTGACCAGCTACGCGAAGGAAAACCCGCTCTTCGTATTCAAGACCGGCGTGGTCGAGGGGCGCGTGGTTTCTCTGGCGGATCTCGCTTCGCTCGCCACGCTGCCTTCACAAGGGGCGCTCTTCGCCAAGGTGCTCTTCCTGATTAATTCCCCGGCCCAGCGCGTGGCGAGTGCGTTGTCCGCCGTAGCGCGGAATCTGGCCAGTGTCATTCAGCAAGGTGTGAAGGAGAAGAAATTCGAAGAGCGTGCGTGAGTCTGGAAATGCGGAAACAGCCCGCGCTGCGGGGGCGGCAACAAGGTTCCATTCGAGTTCTAATTCTGATGAGGAGAACACAACGATGTCGGAGACGGTAAGCAAGATTGTTGAAGAAATCAAAGGACTGAGCCTGCTTGAAGCCGCAGACCTGGTGAAGAGACTTGAGGAGGCCCTAGGCGTCTCCGCGGCGGCGGCGGCCCCGGTGGTCGTAGCCGGTGCAGCAGGCGGCGCGGCGGCGGCCCCGGCCGAGGAAAAGACCGAGTTCAGCGTTGTCTTGACGGGCATCGGCGCGAACAAGATCAACGTTATCAAAGCGGTGCGCGAGGTCACGAGCCTCGGCCTGAAGGAAGCGAAGGACCTGGTCGATAGCGCCCCCAAGCCGATTAAAGAGGGCGTCAGCAAGGACGAGGCCGAGTCCATTAAGAAAAAGTTCACCGAAGCGGGCGCTACCGTAGAAGTGAAGTAACTGGAAGCTCCGGGCCGAAGCGCGAGGCCGCTCGGTTCGGCAGTTGAAGCCTGACTTGCGATTCAATTTCGGGCGCGCCGGAAGAAGGATAATGCTCGCATTTGCATCCTCCTCCCCCGTGCCTGCATCTCTACATACAGGGACTGCCTTCTTCCGGCGACGAAGGCCCCGGTAGTCCTTCGAAACTTCAAGCAAGGAGCCACCAGGATGCCCAACGGCGGAAACGGCGCTTCCCGCGAGCGCATCAACTTCTCCAAAATCCCGACGGTCATCAACATCCCTAATCTGATCGAAGTGCAGCGGCTCTCCTACGAGCGCTTTCTCCAGATGAACCTGCTGCCGTCGGAGCGGGAAGACATCGGGTTGCAAGCGGTCTTCAACTCGGTATTTCCGATTACCGATTTCCGCGGGGTCTCGCAGCTCGACTTCGTGGACTACTCCATCGGCAACTGGGAGTGCAAGTGCGGGGCGCTGCGAGGCCTCCATCATCTGCGATCCACTTGCAAGAATTGCGGCCACACGGTCATCACCGACCCTTTCAAGACGGGCGACGTCCTCTGCAGCAAGTGCGGCACGTTCAACAAGAATGTGGTGACGTTCTGCAACAAGTGCGGCGATCCGGTGGCGCTGCAACTGAAATACGATGTGACCGAGTGCCAGGAGCGCGGCATGACGTTCGCCGCGCCGCTCAAGGTCACCATTCGCCTCACGTTGTACGACAAGGACTCGGACACCGGGCAGAAGTCCATCCGCGACATTAAGGAGCAAGAGGTCTATTTCGGCGAGATCCCGCTGATGACTGAGCACGGCACGTTCGTCATCAACGGCACCGAGCGCGTCATCGTAAGCCAATTGCACCGTTCTCCCGGCGTCTTCTTCGAGACGACGCTGCAGAAGACTTACTTTCTGGGCAAGATCATTCCCTATCGCGGCTCCTGGGTGGAGTTCGAGTATGACACCAAGAACATTCTGTACGTCCGCATTGACCGCAAGCGCAAGTTCCTGGCCACGATTTTTCTGCGGGCTCTGGGCCTCAAGAACAATTCCGAGATTATCAGGACCTTTTATCAGGTCGAGCAGATTTCGCTCAAAGACCGCAAGTTGTACTGGACGACTTCGGAGGGACTGAAGGGGCTGAAGCTTTCAAAGAATATCGAGCACCCGCGCAGCCACGATGTGATCGTTCATGCCGGCCGCAAGATCACGGACGGCCTGCTTAAAGAGATCCAGAAAGCCCACCTCAGCCAGGTGGAGATCTCGGCGCGCGACCTGGAGGGAGCTTACTCGGCGGCGGACATCGTGGACACCACGACCGGCGAGGTCCTGCTCGAAGCCAACAATGAACTCACCGCCGGCGCCGTGAATTCCATCATCGAGGCCGGGGTTTCGGAATTCCAGGTGTTCTTCCCCGAACGCGATGACGTGGGCAACGTGCTCAGTCAGACGCTGAAGCGCGACACGCTCAAGACCCCGCAGGATGCGCTGGTCGAGTTGTACCGCAAGATGCGGCCGGGCGATCCGCCGACGCTCGATACCGCCACCAGCCTCTTCAACGGCATGTTCTTTGATGGGCGCAAGTATGACTTTTCGCGCGTCGGACGCCTGAAGTACAACATCAAGCTGGGATACTACACGCGCCTGAAGGCTCGGCTCGATGAGAAGGCCTCATCCTTCACCCTGGTGGACGCGAGGAACCTGCCGTCGGCGAATTTCTACGTCGTGGTTGACCAGGAAAAGATCTTCGTCGGCAAGCGTGAGAGCGACGTGTGCTCGGAGGTCGTCCGCGGCTGTGAGGGCACTCTCGCCATCGACCACTCGGAAAGTGCCGTCGTGCAACTGCCGCTCGATAAGCGCCTTCTGGACCCGGAGGACTTCAACTCCAGCATTCGCTACCTCCTCAAACTGCGGAAGAATCCCGGCGGGAACTACCTGGCCGACGACATCGACCATCTCGGCAACCGCCGCGTCCGCGCCGTCGGCGAATTGCTGGAGAACCAGTTCCGCATCGGTCTGGTGCGCATGGAGCGCGCCATCAAGGAAAAGATGTCGGTGTACCAGGAAATGTCCACGGCCATGCCGCATGACCTCATCAATGCCAAACCGGTCATGGCGGCCATCCGGGAGTTTTTCGGCTCATCGCAGCTTTCGCAGTTCATGGACCAGACGAACCCGTTGTCGGAGATCACCCACAAGCGGCGGCTTTCCGCCCTCGGTCCCGGCGGCTTGTCGCGCGAACGGGCGGGTTTTGAAGTCCGCGACGTCCACCCCACGCACTATGGGCGCATCTGCCCGATTGAAACCCCGGAAGGCCCCAACATCGGCCTCATCTCGTCGCTCTCGTGCTACGCCCGCATTAACGAGCATGGTTTTATCGAGAGTCCCTACCGCAAGGTGCGCAACGGCACCGTGATTGACTATGTCACGGTCACGCACGGCGGCGACGGGCCGTGGAAGGTGGGCGAGCACGTCGAGATCAAGGAAGTGGAAAAGACCAATGAAGAGTTGCGCGAGAAGCGGCGGAAGCCGGTGGAGCACGAACCCTATTCGTTCTATCTCTCGGCCTGGGAAGAGGATCAGCACATCGTGGCCCAGGCCAACGTCGAGGTCGACTCGAAGAACCACATCGTCGGCGAATTGGTGAACGCCCGCCAGGCCGGCAACTTCGTCCTGGTGCGGCGCGACGTGGTGGACTACATCGACGTGAGCCCCAAGCAACTGGTCAGCGTGGCGGCGTCGCTGATTCCGTTCCTCGAAAACGACGACGCCAATCGCGCCCTGATGGGTTCGAATATGCAGCGCCAGTCGGTGCCGCTGCTGCGGGCCCAGGCGCCGCTGGTCGGCACCGGCATGGAAGAGGTGACGGCGCGCGACTCCGGCGCCGTGGTCCTCTGCCGCCGCAACGGCATCGTGGACGGCGTCGACAGCGAGCGCATCATCGTGCGCGTCGAGGGCGATGGCCAGAGCATGCAGCTCTCGCGCGAGGTGGGCGCCGACATCTACCAGCTCATCAAGTTCCGGCGCTCCAATCAGAATACGTGCATCAACCAGAAACCCATCGTCCACAAGGGCCAGCGCGTCCACGCCGGCCAGGTGCTGGCCGATGGACCCTGCACCGAGCGGGGCGAGCTGGCGCTCGGCCGCAACGTGCTGGTGGCCTTCATGCCGTGGCGCGGCTATAACTTTGAAGACGCCATCCTGGTGAGCGAAAAGCTCGTCAAGGAAGATTCCTACACCTCCATCCATATCGAGGAATTCGAAATCGAGTCGCGTGACACCAAACTCGGCCCGGAGGAAATCACCCGCGACATTCCCAACATCGCCGAAGCGGCGCTCCTCGATCTCGATGAGAGCGGTGTCATCCGCATTGGCGCCTCCGTCAAGCCCGGCGACATCCTGGTAGGCAAGGTGACCCCCAAAGGCGAGACCCAGCTCACCCCGGAAGAGAAGCTCCTGCGCGCCATCTTCGGCGAAAAAGCCGGCGACGTCCGCGACGCCTCGCTCACCTGCCCGCCGGGCATCGAGGGCATTGTGGTGGATGTGAAGATCTTCTCCCGCAAGGGAGCGGACAAGGACGAGCGGGCGAGGTCCATCGAAATCGATCAGCAGGAGCGGCTGGAAAAGAACCTGAGCGACGAGATCCGCATCCTCAATGACGAGCGCGTGAAGCGTCTGAGCGCGTTGCTAGAAGGCGAAGCTCTGCTCGCGGATTTGCACGATGAGAAGACCAACAAGCGTCTGCTGACCAAGGGCACCGAGCTTACCCCGGACGTGCTGGCGCGCATCGCCACCCGCAATCTGAAGCGCATGAGGATCGGCAAGAAAGACCCGACGCTCGTCGAGAAGATCGACGAAATCGAAGAGATGACTTCGCGGCAGATCGATATTCTGCGCAAGATTACCGACGAGAAAATTCAGAAACTTAAGAAGGGCGATGAGTTGCCGCCGGGCGTGATCAAGCTAGTGAAGGTTTACATCGCCATGAAGCGCAAGCTTTCCGTGGGCGACAAGATGGCCGGACGGCATGGCAACAAAGGTGTGATCGCGCGCATCCTGCCGGAAGAGGATATGCCCTACCTGCCCGACGGCACTCCGGTCGAGGTGGTGCTGAATCCCCTGGGCGTCCCCTCGCGCATGAACGTGGGCCAAATTCTCGAAACCCACCTCGGCTGGGCGGGCCACGAGCTGGGTCGCCAGATCGCCGCGCTGCTTTCGACGGAGAACCGCGCCGAAGCCATCCGCAAGCAACTAAAGGGCACGTTCCCAGACCGGATGGCATCGAAGTTCGCGGACCTCAATGACGAACAGGTCCTGAGCTTGGCGCACGCGCTGAAGGACGGCATCGCCTTTTCCACGCCGGTGTTTGACGGCGCCCAGGAGAAGGAGATCAAGAACTACCTCGAAAAGGCTGGCCTGCCTTCCTCCGGCAAAATCGAGCTGCACGACGGCATGACCGGCGACAAGTTCGAGCAGCAGGTCACGGTCGGGTATATCTACGTGCTGAAACTCTCGCACCTGGTGGACGACAAGATCCACGCCCGTTCCATCGGGCCCTATTCACTGATCACGCAGCAGCCGCTCGGCGGTAAGGCTCAGTTCGGCGGCCAGCGCTTCGGCGAAATGGAAGTCTGGGCGCTCGAAGCTTATGGCGCAGCTTACATCCTGCAGGAGCTTTTGACGGCGAAGTCCGATGACGTGTATGGACGCGCCAAAATCTACGAGGCGATTGTCAAGGGTGAAGCCGCCATCGAGCCTGGCGTGCCGGAGTCCTTTAACGTTCTGGTGCGCGAGCTCCAGAGTCTCTGCCTCGATGTGGAATTGCTTAAGAAGCCCAAGCCAGAGCTCTTGCCGATTGCGGTCGAGTGAAAAGGCAGATCAGAAGCCCAAGCCGGAATGTTACTGAAAACAAAGACGATTATTGATTGTCATCCCGGCCCGGAATGGTTTTATCCTGGCGCGGCTTGCGTCACGACATACGGGGTAGCGGGCAACCGGTTTTGGAATTCTTGTCAGGAGGCACACCTTGTTTCGAAGCAGCCCTTATGACCGAGTGAGCCTGATAGGCGAATTCGATAGCATCCGAATCAGCCTCGCCTCGCCCGAGAAAATTCGGTCCTGGTCGCACGGCGAAGTGACCAAGCCGGAGACCATCAACTACCGGACCTTTAAGCCAGAGCGCGACGGCTTGTTCTGCGCCCGCATTTTCGGTCCGGTGACCGACTGGGAGTGCTTGTGCGGCAAGTATAAGCGCATGAAGCACCGGGGAGTCATCTGCGACAAGTGCGGCGTGGAAGTGACGCTCTCCAAGGTGCGCCGCGAGCGCCTGGGCCATATCGAGCTGGCCTCGCCCTGCTCCCATGTATGGTTCTTCAAGGGACTGCCGAGTCGCATCGGCCATCTGCTGGACATCTCGTTGCGTGACCTCGAGCAGGTGCTCTACTTCGAGAAGTATGTGGTCATCGACCCCGGCGAGGCTCCGCTCAAGGAGCGCGAGATGCTCGCCGAGGACCGCTACCGCCAGCTCAAGCAGGAGTACCCCGGAAAGTTCCGCGCCGGGATGGGCGCCGAAGCCATCAAGGAGCTTTTGCGGCGTGTGGACGTGGCGTCGGCCTCAGACGAGATGCGCGAGAAGATGAAGGCCGACCCCTCGGCACAGAAACGCATCAAGTATGCCAAGCGCCTGAAAGTGCTCGATGCCTTCCGCAAGTCAGGCAACAAGCCGGAATGGATGATCCTCGACGTGATCCCGGTGATTCCGCCCGAGCTCCGCCCGCTCGTGCCCCTCGACGGCGGCCGCTTCGCCACCTCCGATCTGAACGACCTCTACCGGCGCGTCATCAACCGCAACAACCGGCTCAAGAAGCTCATGGAGCTGCATGCCCCCGACGTCATCGTGCGCAACGAAAAGCGCATGTTGCAGGAAGCCGTGGACGCGCTGTTTGACAACGGCCGCCGCGGCCGCGTGCTGCGCGGCACCAACAACCGGCCGTTGAAGTCGCTCTCCGACACGCTGAAAGGCAAGCAGGGACGCTTCCGGCAGAACCTGCTCGGAAAGCGCGTGGACTACTCCGGGCGCTCCGTCATCGTTGTCGGGCCGGAGCTGAAGCTGCACCAATGTGGTCTGCCCAAGAAGATGGCGCTCGAGCTCTTCAAGCCGTTCATCTACCATCGCCTCGAACAGTCCGGCCAGTGCACCACGATTAAAGCCGCCAAGGAAATGGTGGAGCGCCAGGAACCGCTGGTATGGGACATCCTGGAAGAGGTCATCAAGGACCACCCCGTGCTCCTCAACCGCGCCCCCACTCTGCACCGCCTGGGCATTCAGGCCTTTGAACCGGTGCTGGTGGAAGGCAAGGCCATCAAGATTCATCCGCTCGTCTGCACCGCTTTCAACGCGGACTTTGACGGCGACCAGATGGCGGTCCACATTCCACTCTCGCCCGAAGCGCAGATTGAAGCTTCGGTGCTCATGCTGTCGTCGCACAACATTCTTTCGCCGGCGAACGGCCAGCCCCTGGCCGTCCCCACCCAGGACGTGGTCCTGGGCGTCTATTATCTCACCAAGGAAAAGAAGGGCTCGCGGGGTGAGGGCCGCTCCTTTGCCAACAGTGACGACGTGCAACTGGCGCTCGAAGCGGGCGAGGTGGAGACGCTCACGCCTGTCCGATTGCGTTACACCGGCCGCGTGATTGATCTCACCACCGCCTATGACGATCAGGACGTGCTCCATACCGAGCCCATTACCGTGCAGAACCAGTTCATTGACACCACGGTCGGCCGTGTGATTTTCAACGACCATCTGCCGAAGGAAATGCCCTTTGTCAACGGCCTGCTCCGCAAGAAGGGCTTGGGCGCGCTCTGCAATTACTGCTACCTGCGCTTCGGGCTCGAGACCACCGTGAAGCTGCTCGATGAAATCAAGGCGCTTGGCTTCCTTTACGCCACGAAGGCCGGCATCTCCATCGGCATTGACGATCTCGTCGTGCCCTCCAACAAGGCCAGGCTGGTGTCAGAGGCAGAGAAGGAAGTGATCGAAGTCGAAAAACAGTACCAGGACGGCGCCATCACCCACGGCGAACGCTATAACAAGGTGATCGCCATCTGGTCGAACGTCACCGACAAAGTGGCCGATGACATGTTCAAGGCCATGGAATCGCAAGACCCCTCCGCCGCGCTCAACCCGATTTACATCATGGCGGATTCCGGCGCTCGCGGTTCGAAGCAGCAGATTCGCCAGCTTTCCGGCATGCGCGGCCTGATGGCCAAGCCTTCGGGCGAGATCATCGAAACCCCCATCACCGCCAACTTCCGCGAGGGCTTGAACGTGTTGCAGTACTTCATCTCCACCCACGGCGCCCGCAAGGGACTCGCCGATACCGCGCTCAAGACGGCGGATTCCGGGTATCTCACGCGGCGCTTGGTGGATGTGGCACAGGACGTGATCATTTCGGAGTTCGACTGCGGCACGGTGGACGGCATCTACGTGGAGCCGATCGTTGAGGCCGGCGAAGTGGTGGAACCTCTGCGCGACCGCATCGTGGGCCGCGTCTCGCTCGAGCAGATTAAAGACTATGAAGGCAACGTCATTGTCGAGGTCAACCAGGAAATCAACGAAGACCTGGCGACCGCGGTGCAGGCGGCCGGCATCGAACGCGTGAAGATCCGCTCCGTGCTCACCTGCGAGACGCGTCGCGGCGTTTGCATCCGCTGCTACGGCAGGAACCTGGCCACGGGCCGCCTGGTGGATATCGGCGAGGCGGTGGGCGTCATCGCCGCGCAGTCCATCGGCGAGCCCGGCACGCAGCTCACCATGCGGACCTTCCACATCGGCGGCACCGCCAGCCGCATCAGCGAGCAGTCGTCGCTCGAAGTCCGCAGCAACGGGTTCACCAAGTTCTTCGGCCTGCAGACGGTGAAAAACCGCGAGGGCCAACTCGTGGTGATGAACCGCAACGGCTCGATCGCGATACTCGACGAGAAGGGCCGCGAGCGCGAGCGCCACGCCGTGGTGTACGGCGCCCGCATCAAGGTGGCTGACGGCGCCCCCGTCAAGGTCGGCGAGCACATTGTCGAGTGGGACCCCTACACCTTCTCCATCCTCACCGAGGTCGGCGGCACGGCGGAGTTCAAGGATCTGGAACAGGGTGTCACGCTGCGCGAGGAAGTGGACGAAGTCACCGGTCTGTCGCGCTGGGTCGTCACCGACTCGCCGGACGAGAAGATGCAGCCGCAACTCGTCATCCGTGGCGACAAGAGCACCGCAAGGGTCACCCGGAAGTACCTCATGCCTTCCCGCGCTCACCTCATGGTCGAGGAGGGGGCCGAGGTCACGCCGGGCGACGTGCTGGCCAAGATTCCGCGCGAGACGACCAAGACCAAAGACATCACGGGAGGTCTGCCCCGCGTCGTCGAGCTCTTCGAAGCCCGGCGCCCGCATGAGACCGCCGTCATCACCGAGATCGACGGCACCGTAAAATACGGCGAAATCGCCAAGTCCCAGCGCAAGATTATGGTGGTGCCCGACAAGGGCGAGCCGAAGGAATACCTGCTGCCGCGCGGCGTCCACGTTTCGGTGCAGGAAGGTGAGCGCGTGAAGGCCGGCGAGCCCTTGATGGACGGGCCGCGCAACCCTCATGACATCCTGGCGGTGCTGGGCGAGAAGGAACTCGAAAAGTACCTGGTGGACGAGATTCAGGAAGTCTACCGGCTGCAGGGCGTCAACATCAACGACAAGCACATCGAAACCATTGCCCGCCAAATGATGCGCTGGGTGAAGGTGGAAGACGTCGGCGACACCGAATTCCTGCTCGACGAGCAGGTGGACAAGTTCAAGTTCCGCGAAGAAAACGATCGGGTGATGAAGGACGGCGGCAAGCCGGCCACGGGACGGCCGCTGCTGCTCGGCATCACCAAGGCTTCACTCTCCACCGATTCCTTCATCTCCGCTGCTTCGTTCCAGGAGACTACCCGCGTGCTGACGGAGGCTTCCATCCGCGGCACGGTGGACCACCTGCGCGGGCTCAAGGAGAACGTCATCATGGGCCGGCTGATTCCAGCCGGGACCGGCCTCGAACGTTACCGCAGCTTCAAGCTGCTTACCGAGGTCGAAATCCCTGCCGCCGAAGCGCCGCCGCTCGAAGTGGGCGAGCCGGGCGAAGCGGCTCTCGCGGCAGCAGCTACGGTTCCTGCGGACTTGGCTGAAGATGACGAGGCGAGAACGCAGTAGCCAGTTGCCGGTTGTCAGTAGGCGAAGATTCGAAACTCGACGCGGTAGAAGACAAGTGAGCGCTGCGAGTTTCGAATTTCGAGTTTCGAATTTCGACTGTCAGGCAATCTCGAAGCCGCCGGCCTTTTCGAAGGCGTGGGCCACCTGCAGCATGCGCGCTTCGTCAAAGTGTTTGCCGAAGATCTGCAGGCCAATCGGAAGCGGCGGATTGTCGCGGGTTTTGCCGCAGGGCACCGAGATTCCCGGAATACCGGCGAGATCCGCGGTGACGGTGAAGATGTCGGCGAGGTACATCTGGAGAGGGTCGTCCAGCCGCTCGCCGAGCTTGAAAGCTGCGAGCGGTGAGGTGGGCGTAACGATGACGTCGACCTCGTCAAAAGCTTCCAGGAAATCGCGCGTGATGAGCGACCTCACCTTTTGCGCCTTGAGATAGTAGGCATCGTAGTAGCCGGAGCTCAGGGCGTAAGTCCCCAGCATAATCCTCCGCTTCACCTCGGCGCCGAATCCTCCGTCGCGGGTCTTCTCGTACATCTCGCGCAGGTCGCCGTACTCGGGCGCGCGAAAGCCGTAGCGGACGCCATCGTAGCGCGCCAGGTTGGAGCTGGCCTCTGCCGTGGCGATGATGTAGTAGCAAGCGATGGCGTAATCGGTGTGCGGCAGGCGGATCGGAACCGGCCGGCAGCCGAGGCCGGCCAGAAGTTCGATTCCCTTCTGAATGTTGTTACCAACCTCAATCGCGAGGCCGGCGAAATACTCCTCGGGTATGCCGACCTTGAGACCCACGACGCTCTCGGCGAGCGACGCTTCGTAATCGGGCACCGGCACATCGGCCGAAGTCGAGTCCCGCGGGTCGCGCCCCGCGATCACCTGGAGCACGCGCGCGGCATCACGCACCGAGCGCGCGAAAGGCCCCACGTGATCGAGCGACGAGGCGAAGGCGACGAGGCCGAAGCGCGAAACGCGCCCATACGTTCCCATCATGCCGACTGTGCCGCACAGCGCGGCAGGCTGGCGAATCGAGCCGCCAGTATCGGAGCCCAGCGCCGCGGTGGCGAAATGCGCAGCCACCGCCGCCGCCGATCCGCCGCTCGACCCTCCCGGCACGCGCGCCAGGTCGTGCGGGTTGTGCGTTGGGAAAAACCCTGAGTTCTCCGTCGAAGATCCCATGGCAAACTCGTCGCAATTGGTCTTGCCGAGAATGCAGGCGCCGGCCCGTTCCAGCCGTTCGACCACGGTCGAGTCGTAGACGGGGACGTAATGGTCCAGGATCTTCGAGCCGCAGGTGGTCCGGACGCCGCGAGTGACCAGCACATCCTTGATGGCCATGGGCACGCCGGCGAGCGGCGCCAGCGGCTCTCCCGCCGCAACCTTGCGGTCAATCTCGCGGGCGTGGCTGAGTGCCCGGTCGGGACAAAGGGTAAGAAACGCCCGGATGTCACCGTCCCGCTGCTCGATGCGCTGTAGGTGAGCGCGCACCACCTCCTCGGCCGAAGCTGCCCGGCTCGTGAGCAGGTGGTGGAGTTCACTGATGCGGAGAGAGGTGAGGTCCATTTCGAAGTCCGAAAATCGAAACTCGAAACTGGAAACTCGGCTGGAAGTCAGGGGTTGGCCTGCACATATCAGAAGGCCGTCCCGATATCAAAGTTCGGGACACGAACTTCCCTTTTCCAGTTTCGAATTTCCAGTTTCGAGTTTCGTTTTTACTCTTTTTCAATGACACGCGGAACGCTGAAGAATGCCTCGCGCCGCTCCGGAGCATTGGACAGGGCTTCCTCTTGGGAGAAGCATTTCTGAGCGAGGTCAGGCCGCAGGGCAGCGTTCTCTGGCGCGGCCACGCTCACCTGGGCCATCGGTTCCACCCGCGCCGTGTCCAGCTCGTTGAGCTTGCCGATATACTGCAGGATGGCATCAAGCTGCGGCAGGAATTGGGTGACCTCTGCCTCCGTCAGTTCGAGGTGCGCGAGGCTGGCTACATATCGGACGTCTTTTTCGGTCAACGCCATGCTTCCACCATCTCCGTGGGGCCGGAACCCCGTGGCTGGCGCTTACGCCCTGAATCCACGAGGGACGCTACGGCCCGTCCTTCCGCTCTCAAAGGTTCCTGCGCGGCCGGTTTCGAGCCGGCTTGATTCGCGTACCATAAACCGCTTCACCAGCGGAACTCCGAAGCAGCCGTTAATTTCCGCCCGGATCTCTTCGCCCATCTGGCCAAGCTGCGCCGCCCACACTTCGGAAGCAGTCTCCACGATGAGCGTTCCAGCGGAGAAAAACACGGGGCGTGAGTGCTGCGCAATCGTGGGACCGGCCACCCGCGGCCAGAGCGGCGCCAAGACTTCTATCAGGTGCGGAGACTCGCGCCGCAGATACCCTCGCAGGATTCCTGGCAAGCTCTTTCCAATCTCTTCCATGTACACCGCCGCAGCCCCGGAACGAAGTGAACCTGGGGAGTGTAGCACAACTTTTCGGACGACGGGATTCCCATTACCGTCATCCCTGCGCGAATGGGAATCCATTGCGCCCTGCACTTTCCAAGTTCTCGCACCAGCGGCTTGACGGCGCCGCCGGGAATTGCGGTATTGACATGCCCGCCACCCCGGTACAACATACTCGCGCCCGCAGGTGGAACCTGGGTGGGCACCAACGCGTTAGCTGAATCATTACTCTCTTCGAGGCCTGGCGCATGAATCGCGAATGTCACAAATGGTACAGCCCGTCCCTGAATCGGGAGATGGAGATGCTGGTGTTCGGGCACGCCGGCCTGCCTCTCTTGGTGTTCCCGACTTCCCTGGGGAAGTTTTTTGAGTATGAAGATCGCGGCATGATCGGGCCCGTGGCCTACAAGTACGAGACCGGCGGCTTGCAGACTTTCTGCATTGACAGTGTGGATGCTGAGAGTTGGTACAACAAGCACATTCACCCGCACGACCGCGTGCGGCGGCACATGCAGTACGAGCATTACATCATGCACGAAGTCGTCCCGTTTATCCGCGCCAAGAATCCTTCCACCGACCTCGCGGTCACTGGTTGCAGCTTCGGCGGCTACCACGTGATGAACTTTGCGCTGCGGCATCCCGACCTCGTCACCCACGCCGTCAGCATGAGCGGCGCTTTTGACATCCACCAGTTTCTCGACGGCTACTACGACGACAACTGCTACTTCAACTGCCCGCCGGATTTTCTGCCCAACATGAACGACGACTGGTACCTCAGCCGCTACCGCACGCGCATGAAGATCGTGCTCGCCACCGGCGATCACGACATGTGCCAGGGCCAGAATCGCGCGCTCTCCGCCATCATGGACTCGAAACAGATTCCCCACTGGCTTGACGTCTGGGGTGACGGCACAGGCCACGACTGGCCGTGGTGGCAGCGGATGACGGCGAAGTTTTTTGGGTAACGGCGCCGCGCCGAGGGGTAGTGTCTTAGTTTCAGAAATCTGTGGAACTAAGATTTCACCCCGTTGCGCTCACAGATGACCGTGCCATAATACCGGTTTGGTCGGTTGCGAATCTTCTCAACTTCAATGCCGGCAAGAAACCAGGCCGCCTGATGACACCATCTCAGGAATACCTTGCCTCTATCAAAAAGAAGCTGGCCCAAGGCGACGCGACCGAGCAGACACACAGGGCTGCTTTAGAACGCTTGCTAGAGGCTGTCGGGAAAGGTGTCACTGCTACCAATGAGCCGAAGCGGATCGCCTGCGGCGCACCAGACTTCAACATCACACGAAACAAGGTTCCCTTGGGTCATATCGAAACAAAAGACATAGGAATAAGCCTAGATGAGATGGAGCGCGGCAAGGGGGCAAACGGTGAGCAGTTCAAGCGTTACCGGGACGCGCTCCCCAACTGGATTCTGACCGATTACCTCGAGTTCCGCTGGTTCGTCGCCGGAGAGAAGCGACTTACCGTTCGGGTCGGGGACCTGGACGACCGGCGACGGATTCTTCCAGCCACGGACGGTGCGGAGCAGCTTGAGCGCCTGCTGCAATCCTTCTTCACGCAACCCGCCTTCCCCGTCGACACCGCCAAAGAACTGGCCCAGCGCATGGAGGGGATGACAAGCAATCTGCGCGACATCATCGTCGCCACATTCCAGCGCGGCGACGCAAAGGACAAAAACTGGCTGGAAAACTGGCTGAACGCCTTCCGCGAAGTGCTCATTCCCGACCTCGACGAAGCGCAGTTCGCTGACATGTTCGCGCAGACGCTCGCCTACGGTCTTTTCGCCGCGAAGGTGCACGCCGGTTCGGGCAAGCCATTTTCGCGCGATATGGCGGCGCGCAGCCTGCCCAGGACGAATCCCTTTCTCCGCAAGCTGTTTGAGGAATTCGGCGGCGTGGACATGCCGCAGACGTTCGACTGGGCCGTGGATGACATCGTGGAGCTGCTCAAACACGCGGCCATGGACGAGGTGCTAAAGTATTTCGGAGAAGGCAAGGGAAAGCAAGACCCGGTCGTCCACTTCTACGAAACTTTCCTCGCCGCCTACAACCCCAAGCTGCGCGAGATGCGCGGCGTTTATTACACCCCGGAGCCGGTGGTGAGCTACATCGTCCGCTCCATCGATTACCTGCTCAAGACGCGGTTCGCCCGCCCTAAGGGCCTCGCCGATGAGAATACCCTCATCCTTGACCCGGCCACCGGCACGGCGACTTTTCTCTATTTCGTCATTCAGCAGGTTTACGCCCAGTTCGCCAGCCAGCGCGGCGCCTGGGACAGCTACGTGGCCCAGCACCTTCTCAATCGCCTCTTCGGTTTCGAGCTTCTGATGGCCCCCTACGCCATCGCTCACTTGAAACTCGGCATGGAGTTGCAGCGCACCGGCTACAGCTTCGGCTCTGAGCAGCGCCTCGGAGTCTATCTCACCAACACGCTTGAGGAAGCCGCCAAGAAGAGCGAGAAACTCTTTGCTCAGTGGATTTCCGAGGAAGCGAACGCAGCCGCCGAGATCAAGCGCGACCGGCCGATCCTGGTGGTGCTCGGCAATCCGCCCTATTCGGGTCATTCGGCGAATCGCAGCCGCGACGAAGAAGGCAAGCTCACCTTCATCGGTCAGCTTATTGAGGACTACAAGAAGGTTGACGGCAGGCCGCTGGGCGAGAAAAACCCCAAGTGGCTACAAGACGACTACGTGAAGTTCATCCGCTTCGCCCAGTGGCGGATTGAGCGCACCGGGTACGGCGTCCTGGGTTTTATCACCAATCACGGCTACCTCGATAACCCGACGTTTCGAGGCATGCGCCAGCAGCTCATGCGGTGCTTCAGCGACATTTACGTGTACAACCTGCACGGCAACTCGAAGAAGAAAGAGCGGGCGCCGGACGGCG
>DASYXW010000026.1:0-32255 GCA_035934405.1 Terriglobia bacterium | reverse complement strand
GCCGGATCTTTTCCCACTGGGCATCGGTCAATAACCGACCGTATCGCGCCATCCGCCCTCCTCCTGGCGCTCTTCCCTCCTCCAAGGGAAAGACAACTAGCCGAATTTAACGCATTACACCCGGTTTTGAAATGGCTTCTACCCAATATACGAGACAGTTGAACGGATGCTGTGAGGCATTCTACCGCCTTGGAATCCGCAGAGTGTCGAAAGGCGCGAGACTCTGCGCTACCTCATTCTGGCTTGTCGCTCCTGACTCCTGACTCCTGACTTCTGACTCCTGGTTTTCTTCCACACAAACCGCGCCCGCGCCCGGTCTTTGCGCACGCGGTCGATGGGAAACATCTGATTGTGCATGACGAGATACACGCCGGGCTTGAGGACGCGCGCCGCAAAGAGACTCTCAGTGAGATTCTGCAAGCCATCCGAACCCTCAAACCCCAGCGGTGTCATGGCGCCGGTCAGAATCACTGGGACTCGCAGTCGCGCCAAATTCTTCTTCAGCAGTAGCCCGGTCTCAACCATCGTGTCGGTGCCGTGCGTGATGACCACAGGCGCGGGACGCTTCAGCTTCTGCCGCACGATTTTGAGCAGGCGTTCGCGGTCGGCGGCGGTCATTTCCAGGCTGTCAATGTTCATCACGCGGACAGGCTTGATGCGGGTGTCGGGCAGCCGCAGCAGGCGGAAATAGCGGTCAATCTTGTCATTCAGATTCTGTACTGACCCTGTCTGTTCGGAATACACCTTCTCGATGGTGCCGCCGGTCGAGATCACATAAATGGTTTGCATCTGAGCTGGTGTCCTGGGCCAGGCCGATTTGGCCACACAACGCGTAGCCCCGTAAGGGCGACTGCCCTTGCTTGAACTTCATCGTGGGCTACATGCTTCTTCAATAGCCCAACAGCGGCGCCAGGCGATCGAGAACTTCTTGCAACACCAGTACCGCGACGTGGCCGGCGCGCTCGGCGCGCCGCCCTCGCCAGTCCGCGCTCTTGAGGTGGTCTGCAAGGATCACGCCGCTCACGGCCAGACCTGGGGGCAATTTGACCTCAAAGGGATAGCCTTTCACATGGCTTGTGATGGGGCATACCAATGCGAGGCCACTCTTCCGGTTGTAGGGTTCGCGGGAGAGGACCAAGGCTGGTCTGCGCCCGGCCTGTTCGCGCCCGGCCTGTTCGCGCCCGGCCTGCGGGTCAAACGTGAGCCACACCAAATCACCCGCATCAGGTGCCCATTCACGTTTCACCAGGTTTCCTTACCTTCCGGCTTGCCCCAGCCCGTCTCTCCATGCCGGTTCTTGGCGGTGATGCGTGAAACGAGTTGGTGAAGGCGGTACTTGCGCCGAGCGCTCTTAATCACCAGACCGCCCTGGCGCGCGAGGGTTACGGTGACGGGTTCTCCCTCCCGCAATTGAGCGTCCTGCGCTACCGCTTTCGGGATGCGCAAAGCCAGACTGTTTCCCCATTTTGCGAGCTGCGTGGTGGCCATCTCTCTCTCTTCCCCAATGTATCTACACTAAATATACACAAGAAAGTCGCCGCTGCCAACACGAGATTCTGTTGGGTCTCCACTCTTGATGGTCGATTCGTCGCTTCCGCTGCGATTCAGAGCGCGCGCCAGCGGGTAGCCACGGTTGGCGCTTGTCCAACCGTGGGCTTTTACCGATCGAAAGAACCCACGGTCAGAAAGACACTGACCGTGGCTACCCGCTCGGCATCAGAGT
Organism: Terriglobia bacterium; assembly: GCA_035934405.1. Lineage (GTDB taxonomy): Bacteria > Acidobacteriota > Terriglobia > UBA7540 > UBA7540 > DASYXW01. Next base: position 30,532 of record DASYXW010000026.1, on the reverse strand, counting down.
GTGGCCGCTGCTCGGAAAAATTGGTTGCTATTGAATTGTCTGTGTAGTAGTAAGTGGGCGTCCGAGGACAACCTATCCTGCCTCTGCTGAAAATGGAGAGTCCTCATGCCCGCCTGTCCGTACCGCAGGCTCCGAGGATTATCTCGAACACCTGTTCCGAGCCAAGCGAGCGGTTGAGATACCGATTATCGCCAGCTTGAACGGTGGGTCGCCAGTGAGCGGCCCCCCGAAAACTGAACCAGTTGAAATGTGAGTTCTCCGGGGTATAAAAGCCAAGGAGGACGAGAGCATGAGAGCAAGTCGTTTCAGTGAAGAACATCTCATCGGGGTTTTGAAGGAAGGGGAGGCAGGATTAGCAGTCGGGGAGGTGTGCGAGAAGCATGGGATTTGCGATCAGACCTATTACCGGTAAAAGGCGAAGGACGGAGGACTGGAGGTGAGCGAAGCGCGGCGGCTACGGCAGTTGGAAGACGAGAACCGGCGGCTGAAGCAGAGGGTGACGGAGCAGGCGCTGGACCTCCAGGCGCTGCGGACGGTACTGGCAAAAAGTAGCCATGCCGGCGGAGTGGCGCGGAGCCGTCGGCGAGATGAAGGCAGCGCACCCGGGGTTCAATGAGCGGTGGGCCTGCGGCCTAGCGGATCGGGGCGGTGGAACGGCAGCCCTTGACGATTCCGACCGGCACGAATCAGCGTTGGTCGATGGACTTTGTTGCGGATGGATTGAGGGATGGACGGAAGTTCCGGAGCTTGAACCCGCCGCGGCGGGATTACAGCCGGGAGTGTGTGGCGGCGGAAGTGGACACGTCAATTCCGGGAACGGGGTGGTTCGAGTGCTGGAGCGATTGGGCGAGCTCAGGGGGGTTGCTGGAAGTACTGGTGACGGACAACGGGCCGGAGTTCGCAGGCCAGGCGCTGGAGGTGTGTGCCCTACGCCCGAAGGGTGAAGCGGCATTTCATCGAGCCGGGGAAGCCGGTGCAGAATGCTTTGGTCGAGAGCTTTAACAGCAAGATGCGGGATGAGTGCTTGAACGAGCACTGGTTGGGGACTCTGGCGGAAGCCCGCCAGACCATCGAAGCCTGGAGGAGGGACTACAACGAGGTGCGGCCGCATACTTCGCTGGGGAACCGGACCCCCCAGGAGTTCACGGCGCGCGGTGCAACTCTCCGGTCGCCTACGGCTCCCTGCGAACTGCACCGCGGAGAAGAACAAAAGCCAGACCAACCCCTGGAACTCACATTATGATTGGTATAGAAAAGGGGAGGCAGGTCAACCCACCTCACACCGCCCTGTGATCCCCGTCACGTTGAAGCCGGGCGTCTCGCGGCGCACCGCACGATGTGGGCGAGGTCAAAGACGGCAACGGGCGGCACGAGACAGTCGTAGGCCCCTCGGTCGATGACCTCCATACATAACTTCAGATCAACCTGTTGTGAGACCACGATGACGGCGATGGCCGCGCGTCCAACCCCGGTGCGGTCGAAGATGTCTGCCCAGGTTCCGTCGGGAAGACTTGGTTCCGTGAACAGGAGCGAAGGTAGAGTCACGCTTTCAAGAACCTGCCGGGCCTCCCGGCACGTCCTCGCGCGAATAACGGAAAGCCCGAGGTTTTCGAGTATGGGTCCCAGCACATCCAAGGGTTCGCTGCGATCATAAACAAGCAGAGCAGTGAGTCCCTTGTTGGACCTCCGGTCTCGCTCTAACCAGCCGATAGCAGACTGCAGCCAGTACTTCACGGCGCCGTCCAGTTTCTCCGGCTGGTTGCGGGCTTCGATTGCCTCGATCGTTTCTCCCCGCCCGTTGAGAGGGATATGATGGCACGGGACGCTGTCGGAACGGTGACGAGCCGGCACAAAGCCTATCAACGGACATTGATCGCACGGATACGGCCGGTTGGGAGAACCCCAATTGGGACAAATCGGGGAATCACGAAATGGCGATCCCTGTTTTCCGAGTACTGTCTGGACGGGAGCTTGACGCTCAACTCCATCGATGAACTCGAGCTCGATCTTAAGCGCTTCAAGGATCCTGCGCTCTTCCTTTAGCACCGAACTCCTCCCATCGAAGGACCGATTCTCGGCAGCGAACTTAGGCTGCCCACCGCGCTTTGGCAAGGCAAACGATAAGAGTTTTCCCGCCGACGAAATCCGTGACCGCCGTCACTCATGAGTGTGACCCAACTCCACCATGCCTACCCTCGATTCGGCCTTGACGGCTCCCCTCCGCAGCAGTATGATCAGCGCCGGCTGAGGTTGACGGCTCGGAGGTTCCGAGGCCTTGCCGAACCGTCCATCCTCCCAGCCGACGCCTGCCTTACGTTTAGCAGCCTATTCAAAACTAGGATTTGACCGCCATGATCGCGGACACGATGACGAGTGACCGTCGTCACAGACGTAACCCTGGCCTTGACGAGATAATGTATACGAAAATTTGCAGGAGGACCGGGCCATGACGAGCTTGAAGAGAAAGCCCATGTGGTGGTCACAGACACTGCTTGCAGGAAGCATCCTCCTCAGTCTGACGGCTGCAGCGGCCTTTGGACAGAAACAGACGGAGACCGAAAAGGGGCCTTCGGTTGCCTGGAAATACCTCGCTGCCAGCCCGCCCGGCGATTACACCGGTCCGGAGCGCTGCCGCTCCTGCCACAAACCGGAGTTCGTTGAATTCAGTAAAACCGTGCACGCTCGCATCGCCGTGCCTGGCAAAGGCTACATCACGGGTTGCGAAGTGTGTCACGGGCCGGGCAAAGCGCATTCTGACGCGGTGGAGGCCGCGGACGGCGATGACGCGAAAATCGCCGCGGCGCTGAAGCAGTTTCCCATCTTCGCCTTTCGCGCCAACCCGCAAGAGAATGCGGCCCGCTGCCTCACGTGCCACATCACGAGCCAGCAGCAGGATCTGTTCGCTGAGTCCGAGCACGCCGCCCACGGACTCTCCTGCAACCAGTGCCACGCAACGCACCTGGTGGATGAGATCAAGGATCAGAGCAAGGGTGACCTCACTTACCCGCAAGCCTACATGTTCCAGATTCCGAAACTAGCCGACGAAGTTCGCTGGCTGCACAACAGCCTGCTCAAACAGTCTGAGCCGGAGCTTTGTTTCACCTGCCATCGCACCATCGAGGCCCAGTTTGCCTTGCCGGTGCATCACCGTGTTCCCGAAGGGCTGATGAAGTGCACGGATTGCCATAGTCCGCATGGCACGCTCAACTTCGCCAGCCTCAACAAGCCCAACTGGGAGACCTGCGTGAACTGCCACGTGGAAAAGCGCGGACCTTTTGTCTACGAGCATCCTGCCGTGAAGGTGCAGGGCTGCGTCATCTGCCACACTCCGCACGGCAGCACCAACCGCATGCTGCTGGTGCGGCGCGAGGGTCGGCAGCTTTGCTTGCAATGCCACACCGGATTTCACACTCAGGCCGGGGTCCCTCACGGCCGCCTGGGTTTCCAGACCAGCGGCGAGTGTACCCGCTGCCACGTGACCATCCACGGCTCGAACTTTGACGTTAATTACTTGCGATAGGAGAGGCGCCATGAAATCCGCACACCGTTTCTCCGTCTTGATGGCCGCGCTGTTCGCGGTCTGCCCCGTTCTGATGGCGCAGGAGAATTCCGAGGCTCCGCCCCTGAATCTCGGAGGCTTCAACACCGAGGGCTCGGCCACGGTGGGCTACCGCTTCGACACCGTCAAGGGCTATCAGCCGCAGTTTCTGCAATTGTTCGACTTGCAGCCCGGCTTCCGCCTGCAGGACTTCAACATGTTCGGCGAAGCCCAGGAAGGCCACAATTCTTTCGCCGACAGTTATTCGCTTTCCATGAGCGGTCTGGGAGGCGACCCCTTCCCGACCGCGCAGTTAAGCGTCATCAAGAACAACCGCTTTGACTTCCGGGCGAACTGGCGGCAGAGCTACTACTACTGGAACCAGAACGACAATGTGGTGCTCCCCATCGCGGCGGTAGGCTCAAGTCTCGCCAAGGGCCTCACCGACAATCATGACTGGGCCACAGTACGCAAGTTCGGCTCCGCCGACCTCACCTTGCACGCCACCAACCACCTGCGCTTCAATTTCGATTACTATCGCACCACCGATAGCGGAGCCTTGTTTACCACGCGCTCCATCGATTTTCTGGGCTCGCCGGATTTCTGGGGCAGCTTCGCCCGCGCCAATCCTTATTCTCTCTTCGCGCCGCTCAACGATGAGACCAACCGCTTTACGGGCGGCGTGGACTACACCTGGCATTCCTGGAACTTTCATTACAACCTCGGCTACCAGACTTTCAACGAGAACATCAATCTGAACAACGTCGCTTCGCCCGAGCTCAGCATCAACACCGGCGCCAGCGCCTCGGCCTCGGAACCCCTCACCAGCACTTCCTGGTCGCAGGCGCGCCGCCTGACCTCGCCCCTGAGCGAGTTTTCCTTCACCGGCAAGCCGCTTTCGAAGCTCGAGTGGCGCGGGGAATATATCTATTACCACTTTCAAGGCCCCGCCACCTTCGATCAGTCAGCAAACGGCGTCGCGCCCGACAGCACCGGCGCTTTCTCGCCCTACACGTTCACTCAGAGCGTCCGCGCCATGGTCAAAGAGCCGGACCACGTCATCAGCACGGGTTTCACCTACGATGTCAACTCGTGGTGGAACGTCAACCTGGACTACCGTTACTCGCGCCTCACCAGCGAAGGCATCGGGAACCTGGCCAGCCTGTTTTCGCAAGGCGTTCCCGCTCCCGCCCCCACCGCCTCCACCGCTCAGGACGACAACGTGTGGCGCAACGGCATCAGCGATCTCGATTTCACCCTGGGCTTCACGCCCACCAGCAAGCTGACCCTCCGGCCCGGCATCCACTTGCTGAAGGAGGACGTGGAGACCTTCGAGAATGGCGTCATCGACCTGGCGCACACCCTGCGCATCAAGACTGTGGCGCCCGAAATCAGCATCGCGTACCAGCCTTCCAAGATGTTCAGCATCCGGGGCGACCTGCATAGTTTCACCAACGGAGCTTCTTTCACTGCCATCACACCGCATACCCTCGTGGGCGGGCACGTGGTGGTGCGCTTTCAGCCCACCGCGAAGGTGGCGCTCGAGGACGAGATGAACCTATCGAACAGCAGGCTGCTCGACACCGGCTTCCAAAGCAACGTTCGCTCGAACGCCTTAATGCTGTCTTACTCCTTCAGCGACCAGTTCTCAGTCTTCGGCGGGTTCAGTTACGACAGCTTCTACGCGCAGGGCGACATTGTTTACATCCGGGGCACGCCGCCTTTGAACGACTTCTTGCAGGACCAGGAGGTCAACCGGGTTTGGCAAGGGGGCGTGGAAACCAGGCCCGTGAAGCGCTTCGGCCTGCGGCTGAGCGGAAACTACGACCGCTCCACCGGTCTCGGCTACATCAGCGGGGAGCCACCGGCCTACGGTCCGCTGCGATGGCCGCTCGTCACCGGGACCGTCTATTACGACTTTCCCAAGGCCGGACGCCTCTCGATTGACCTGCAGCGGACTTATTACATCGAGCAGATCGTCACCGCCAACAACTTCGGCGCCAATTTGCTCACCATCCGCTGGACTCGAAACTTCTGAGGCGTCATCATACGACTCGGCTGGGAGGGTCAAAGGAGTCAGGTCCTCCGGCCCATTCATGGAGGAATCGATGCGGGCTTGCGGCAAAGCAATTCAGTTCGGCATCGCGGGCGGCATGGCGATGCTTTTCATTCTTCTCGGAGCGCGCCAGGCGCCGAGTGCCGACCAGAGCGCGGCGGAAATTTACGCCCACAAGTGCGCCGTCTGCCACGGCGCGGATGGCGCCGGTAAGACGGCTAAAGGCAAGAAGGTCAAGGTGAAGGACGTGCGCGCCACCATCCAGAAAATGTCCGAGGACGACATGATTAAGGTCGTCGAAAAGGGCAAAGGCGAGAACATGGACTCTTACCAAAAGGAGTTCAACCCGGGCGAGATCAAGGCGCTGGTGGAATACTACCGCAGCCTGGCCAAGAAATAAGCGCGCGAGGCGAGTAGCCTGCAAGCGCGACGGAAGACAGGATAATCCCCGTGCATGCCATCATGCTGGTCGACGTGCTCTTGGTTGGCGTGGCTGCGGTGCTGGCGCTCTGGCTGGCCTTTCGACCGCAGTTGACCGTCTCGCGGGGCGGCAAGATTGGATGCTTCATCGCCCTGTTTATCTTGCCGGCTCTGGGAGCCTGGGCGGGCTTCGATATGCAGATGTACCACGCCGAGACCACCAGCTTCTGCCTCTCCTGCCACGTGATGACGGAGTATGGCCACAGCCTTTACGTTGACGATCCCAGCTACCTGCCGGCCCGCCATTTCCAGAACAATCTGGTGCCTCGCGATGCGGCCTGCTACACCTGCCATACTGATTACGCCATGTTTGGCACCCTCAAAGCCAAAGTGCGGGGAGTGCGCCACCTCTACGTGCAGTACCTGGGAACCATTCCCAAACCGGAAAACATCAAGCTTTACGAGCCTTACAACAATCGCGAATGCCTGCACTGCCACGCCGGAGCGCGATCCTACGTGGAAGCGGCCGAGCATCACAAGTCGCCAGACATGCTGAGCCGGATTGATTCCAACCAGCTCTCCTGCATGTCGAACAACTGTCATGACATCGTTCACGACGTGGACACCTTGAAGGACGCCACCTTTTGGAAAGGCGGCCAATAAGATGCCCCGGCCCCGCATCGAACGGCGCATACGCTGGGCGGGAGTCCTCATCGGTGCGGGGCTCATCGTCCAGCTCATCACCTTTTTCTTCATCCATCCCCTGGCGTTTATTACCTTCCTTGGGATCGGCTGCCCGCTGGTGGCCGCTGGCATCGTGATCTATTTGTACTCGCTTCTCGAGAACACCCCCTCGCCCCCTGACGAAACGCCGCCGCAGCCTGATTAGCCCGCGCGCCCTTTGCACGAGTTGTGACCGGCGTCACTGCGCCGCAATTACCGCCATCGGCATGATGGACGTGGCCCCAAGCCTCACACCCGAGCCCATTTTCGGCCAAGGAACGCGTGTTCAATGATAAGACCCCAAGTGACGATTGACGGCAACGAGGCGGCGGCGGACATCGCCTATCAGACCAACGAGGTAATCGCCATCTATCCCATCACCCCGTCTTCTCCTATGGGCGAGTGGGCGGACCAGTGGGCCGCCGAAGCGAGGCCTAACATCTGGGGCAGCGTCCCCAGGGTGGTGGAGATGCAGAGCGAAGGCGGCGCGGCGGGCGCCTTGCATGGCGCGCTGCAGACGGGGTCGCTCGCGACCACGTTCACTGCCTCGCAGGGCCTGCTGCTGATGATTCCCAATATGTACAAGATCGCCGGCGAGTTGACGGCAGCAGTGATTCACGTTGCCGCACGGACGGTGGCTGCCCACGCGCTTTCCATCTTCGGCGACCACAGCGACGTGATGGCAGCGCGGTCCACGGGATTTGCGATGCTGGCTTCGAACTCGGTGCAGGAAGCGATGGATTTTGCCTTGATCGCGCAGGCCGCCACTCTCGAAGCGCGGGTGCCTTTTCTTCACTTCTTCGACGGCTTCCGCACCTCCCACGAAGTCGCCAAGGTGGAGCAACTCACGCCCGAGGACCTCCGCGCCATGATCGATGAGAGTCTAGTCCGGGCGCACCGGGCGCGAGCCCTTTCGCCTGACCGGCCGGCGATCCGAGGCACGGCGCAGAATCCCGACGTCTACTTCCAGGCGCGCGAAGCCGCCAACCCCTACTACCTGGCTTGCCCGGCCATCGTGCAAAGCGCCATGGACCGATTCGCCGGCCTCACCGGCCGCCAGTATCACCTGTTCGATTACGCCGGCGCGGCCGATGCGGAGCGCGTGATCGTGCTGATGGGATCGGGCGCCGAGGCGGTGCTGGAAACCGTCGAGTACCTCGCTCGCCGGGGTGAAAAGGTCGGAGTGCTGAAGGTGCGTCTCTATCGCCCCTTTGCGGCGGAGGATTTTCTTGCCGCTTTGCCGGCCACGGTTAAGACCGTCGCGGTCCTGGACCGCACCAAGGAGCCCGGCGCGATCGGCGAGCCGTTGTACCTCGATGTGGTCGCCTCGCTGCACGAAGCGAGGGCGGGGCGCGGCCAGGATGCCCTTCCCAAGACCGCGGCGCGCGTGGTCGGCGGGCGCTATGGGCTATCTTCCAAGGAATTCAATCCGGCGATGATCAAAGGCATCTTCGACGAAATGCTGGCGGCCCGGCCGGCGAATCACTTCACCATCGGAATCCACGATGATGTCACCCATACGAGCCTCGACTACGATCCCGCCTTTTCCACCGAGAACCTGGAAACGGTGCGCGCCATTTTTTATGGCCTCGGCTCTGACGGCACGGTGGGCGCCAACAAGAACTCCATCAAGATCATCGGCGAGGACACCGAACACTACGCCCAGGGCTATTTCGTTTATGATTCCAAGAAAGCGGGGTCGGTGACGATCTCCCACCTCCGCTTCGGCCCCCAGCCCATCCATTCCACTTACCTGATCAGCCAGGCGAGTTTCGTCGCTTGCCACCAGTTTGCCTTTCTGGAACACTTCGATCTGCTCAGCGCCGCCGAGCCTGGCGCCACGTTCCTGCTCAACAGCCCTTATGGCCCGCAGGAGGTGTGGGATCGCCTGCCGCGCGACGCCCAGCAGCACATCATCGGCAAGAAGCTGCGCTTTTTCGTGGTCGACGCCGTGAAGGTGGCGCGCGAGGCCGGCATGGGGACGCGCATCAACACCGTCATGCAGACCTGCTTCTTTGCCATCAGCGGCGTGCTGCCGAAAGCGGAAGCCATCGCTGCCATCAAGCGATCGATTGAGAAGACTTACGGGAAACGGGGCGAGATTGTGGTCGCGAGGAACTTTGCCGCCGTCGACCGCGCTCTCGACGGCCTCCACGAAGTCGCCGCCCCGGCGCAGGTGTCGAGCGCCTTCAGCCTCCCGCCTCCTGTCCCCAGCCGGGCGCCCGAATTTGTCCAGGCGGTCACGGCCAGGATTATCGCCGGGCAGGGAGACTCGCTTCCGGTGAGCGCCCTGCCGCCCGACGGAACGTTCCCGACCGGAACGGCGCAGTGGGAAAAGCGCAACATCGCCCTCGAAATCCCGGTGTGGGACGCGGACCTCTGCATCCAATGCGGCAAGTGTGTCCTGGTGTGCCCGCATTCCGTTATCCGTGCCAAGGTTTATCGGCCCGAGGCGCTGGCCGGCGCCCCAAGCACGTTCCTCTCGGTCCCGGCGCGCTGGAAAGAGATGAAAGAGGAGCGCTATACACTCCAGGTCGCGCCCGAGGACTGCACCGGCTGCCGGCTGTGCGTCGAGGTGTGTCCCGCCAAAAGCAAAAGTGAAGCTCGCCACAAAGCCATCAACATGGCGCCGCAGCTTCCCTTACGCGAGGCGGAGCGGGCCAACTGGGATTTCTTCCTCGGCCTGCCGGAGCCCGACCGCGCCCCGCTCAGCCTCGGTCAGGTGAAAGACGTGCAGTTGCTCCAGCCGCTTTTTGAGTTCTCCGGCGCTTGCGCGGGATGCGGCGAGACTCCTTACATCAAGCTGCTCACCCAACTGTTTGGAGACCGGGCGCTCATCGCCAACGCCACCGGATGCTCCTCCATCTACGGCGGCAACCTGCCCACCACGCCTTACACCTGCAACGCGCAAGGGCAAGGGCCGGCCTGGTCCAATTCTCTTTTTGAAGACAACGCCGAATTCGGCCTCGGAATGCGCCTGGCGCTCGACCACCAGGCGGAGTACGCGCGTCACTTGCTGCGGCAACTCTCGGCAGACCTCGGCAGCGAACTCACCGGCGCGATTCTGACCGCGGAGCAAACTGATCCGGAAGCAATAGCCGCGCAGCAGGAGCGCGTCACAGTCTTGAAGCAGAAACTGCAAGGTGTGGATTCGCTCCAGGCGCGCGACCTCCTCGCTGTGGCCGACGCGCTGGTGAAGAAGAGCGTGTGGATTGTCGGCGGCGACGGTTGGGCCTATGACATTGGCTACGGCGGGCTGGATCACGTTCTGGCCTCCGGAGCCGATGTGAACGTCCTGGTGCTCGATACCGAGGTCTATTCCAATACCGGCGGCCAGATGTCCAAAGCCACGCCGCGCGCCGCCGTGGCGAAATTTGCCGCCGGCGGCAAGTCAAAGCCGAAAAAGGACCTGGCCATGATGGCCATGAATTACGGCAGCGTGTACGTGGCGCGGGTGGCGATGGGCGGGAGCGATACCCACACCATCAAGGCCTTCTGGGAGGCTGAAGCCTATGACGGACCCTCGCTGATTATCGCCTATAGCCACTGCATCGCCCACGGCTACGACATGGCCTACGGCATGGAGCAACAAAAAGCCGCCGTGCAGTCCGGCTACTGGCCGCTGGTGCGCTATCATCCCGACCTGGCGAAGCAGGGCCTGAACCCTTTCCAGCTCGACTCCCGGCCGCCGTCCATCCCACTCGAGAAATACGTCTACAACGAGACTCGTTACACCATGCTGGCGCAAAGCCATCCCGAAGAGGCGAAGCGCCTGCTCGAGCTCGCCCGCCAGGACGTGAAGAACGGCTGGCGCGCGTGCCAGGAGCTCGCCGCCCGCGCCGTTCCCGGCGGAGAGAAGGAGGGCAAGCCGTGACCGATCTGACCACAACCTATCTCGGCCTTCACCTGAAAAATCCTCTGGTGGCCTCCGCCTCTCCCTTGTCGGAAGACCTCGGCAACATTCGTAAGATGGAAGACGCCGGAGCGGCCGCGGTGGTGCTCCATTCCCTCTTCGAGGAGCAGATTAATCTCGAGAGCCATGAGCTCGATCGTTTCCTCGGCGCCGGAACCGAGAGTTTCCCCGAGTCCCTCACTTATCTTCCGGAGCTGGTTTGGTACAACCGCGGCCCCGACGGTTATCTCGAGCACCTGTTCCGGGCCAAGCGAGCGGTTGCGATACCGATTATCGCCAGCTTGAACGGCGCCTCGCCGGGCGGCTGGACGAAGTTCGCCCGCCGCATGGAACAGGCTGGCGCTGACGCCGTCGAGCTCAATATCTATTTCCTCCCCACCCAGCCCGACGTCCGCTCGGCCGAAGTTGAATTCAACTATTGCCACCTGGTCCGCGAGGTGAAGTCCGCGGTCCAAATCCCGGTGGCCGTCAAGTTGAGCCCCTATTTCAGCGCCCCGGCCAACATGGGGCGTCTCCTCGATCAGGCGGGCGCCGGCGCCCTGGTGCTCTTCAACCGCTTCTATCAGCCCGATTTCGACCTCGACAATCTTGAGGTGGTCCCCAGCCTCACGCTCAGCAGTTCTTACGAGCTTCTGCTGCGATTGCACTGGGTGGCGATTCTCTACGGCAACATCCGCGCCGAGCTCGCCGTCACCGGCGGCGTTCACACCGCCGAAGACGTCCTCAAGGCCATGATGGCGGGCGCCCAGGTGGCCATGATGACCTCCGCCCTGCTGCAGCACGGCATCGGACATTTCGAGAAGGTGCTCGCCGGGCTCCGGCAGTGGATGGAGGACCACGAATACGAGTCCATCAAGCAGATGCGCGGCAGCATGGCCATGCGCTCGGTGGCCAACCCCTCCGCCTTTGAACGCTCCAACTACATGCGCGTCCTCAGCTCTTACGCCCTGCGGATGCCGAATGTCGGAATGGGCTAGGCGGAGCTGTACCCGCGCGACGGGCGGGGTGCCGAGCTTCGGCACGCTCAACTGGTACAGGTCGCGGTCGGTGTCGGTATACTGCACGGTGGCGGCAAAGATCTTGCCGAGATGAGTCACCTGTGCCATCCGTGAAGCAAAGGCAGCAAAGGACCTGGTCTGCTTGGACAGCAGGGTAGTGGGTCAATTTGCTGTAGCGCCGCTCGGAGCCTGCCCGCAGGGCGGGGAGCGGCGGACCTCAATTGAAAAGGGAAGACCGCCGGTCGCAGACCGGCGCTACAACGCCCAAATTGACCCACTACCGCCATCATTTACCACTTGACAAATGCAGCGGCCGCCGGTTACTATAATCCTTCCATATAGCGATGGCCTGCGTCTCGCAGTTTCGAACAGCACACCCTCGACTCCCGAAGCCGCAGCAAGCTAGGCCAACCCCAACCAATGAGATTAAGCATCACGTTTTCATTAAGATAGAAGATGGTTGCGGACGGCGAAGCCAAAATAATTCCTCTATGCTACTTGTTTTCAATAATATAGAACAATTTCCCGGGATTTGGCGAAAATCGGTGCCCCATGTCCGCGGGTTGGGCAAGCACCAGAATTATTTGACCAACAATACCGGAATGTGATTTAGAATCAGCGAAACGACCACATGTGAGAAGTTCATGCCCTAGGGATTTGGAGCGCGAAAGGCGTCCAGCGGAGTCCCGGCGAGCCGTCGCATGGCGATGGCCTACGGACCCAAGAGTCAGAGTTATGAAAAGTATGACTGAACGTTCGTCCGTTGTTCGTGGCCCGTGGTTCGTGGTTTGGGCTGCGACCGGGCTGGCTTCCCTGATAGTCGCCCTCGGGATGACGCCGGTTGCGGGAGCCGCCGCGAATCTGGCAACGGACCACGGACCACGAACCACGGATGCTCTTAAGCCCAACGTCATCTTTATCACCATTGACACCCTTCGCGCCGACCACCTCGGTTGTTACGGGTACAAGCAGATTCAAACACCCAGTATCGATGCGCTGGCGCGCGCCGGCGTCCGTTTCACCCAGGCCTACACTCCGGTGCCCATCACCTTGCCGGCGCACACCACGATTTTCACCGGTAGCTACCCGGTGGCCACCGGCATGCACGACTTCAGCGGCAACAAGCTGGCTGCGAACATACCGACCCTGGCCACCGTCCTGCGGGATCACGGCTACACCACGGCGGCATTCATCGGCGCCGCGGTGCTCGACGCGCGCTTCGGCCTCAATCAGGGGTTCGACACCTACGACGCCCCGTTCGATTTCAGCCGTCTCGACGAGAGCAGTCTCGACCTGATGGAGCGCCGCGGCGACGTGGTGATGAACGCCGCGCTCAAGTGGCTGGCGGGCGCCGCCGGTTCGTCGAGCACACCGCCGGGTGCCGCGCGGCCGCCGTTCTTCCTGTGGGTTCACCTGTACGATCCGCATTATCCCTACACGCCGCCCGAGCCTTACGCCAGCCGCTATCGCGCCCACCCGTACGACGGCGAGATCGCTTTTGCCGACTCCCAGGTGGCCAGGCTGGTAGCCTACTTGAAGCAGCATGGGCTCTACGACGCATCCCTGATCGTGCTCTCGGCCGACCACGGCGAGGGCCTGGGCGAGCACGGCGAAAAAACCCACGGCTTCTTCGTCTATAACTCCACGCTCCACGTGCCGCTCATCCTCAAGCTGCCGCCAAGCGCGGAAGGCGCCGCGGCGGGCCCCGCAGGTCCGGCCGGGCGCGTTGTGACGGCTGAAGTGTCGCTCGCCGACGTGATGCCGACTGTCCTGCAAACGCTCAAGCTCCCGATTCCGCCCAGCGTCCAGGGCCGCAGCCTGCTGAGCCAGGCGCTGGGTCGCACCGCGGGCGGCGCTTCCGTGCTTTACTCCGAAACCTACCTGCCGTTGCTGCACTTCGGCTGGAGTCCCCTGCGCGGCTTCCAATCGCGAGGCGAGAAGTACATTGACGCGCCGCGGCCGGAGCTGTATGACACCCATGCTGATCCGCGCGAGAGCAAGAACCTGTACCCCTCGCGGCGATCGCTCGGCCATGAGATGCACGACCGGCTCTACAGCAGCGTCCGGCGCTTCACGCCGGCCTCCGGCAACGCCACCATCGGGAGAGAAGGCGCGAAAGAAGCCACCGACCCCGCGCTGCTCGAACGGTTGCGGTCTCTCGGTTACGTGGCGATCTCGTCGGGAGCCTATACCGAAGCGAGTGGCAAGCCGCTGGCTGACCCAAAAGACCGCATTCAAGTCTACGAGCTGGTGTCGGAGGCCATGTCTGACGGCCAACACGGGCGCTACCAGCAGTCTCTCAGTAAGCTGCGTCAGGCAGGCAAGACCGAGCCCGCCTCGTTTGCCATCCGCTATCTCGCGGCGCTCGACGAATATCACTTGAAGGACTTCGCACGCGCCGCTTCCAGCTTCAAGTCGGCCCTGGAACTTGACCCGAAGTCGTCGCTCGCCCTCTACTACCTCGGGCTCACCCAGCTTGAGGGCGGCGACCAGGATGGAGCGATGGCTTCGTTCGAACACTCGCTCGAAATCGACCCCACGAACTTTGTGGCCGCGTTCGACTTGGGGGCCGCTTACCTGAAGCGGAATCGCATTGACGACGCAGTGCGCGAGTTCGAGCGCGCCGTCCGGATTAATCCCTCGTACGCGAGGGCCTACGAGGCGCTGGGCGAAGTCTACCTCTACCAGAAGCGCAACGACGATGCCATCCGCAGCCTGGAGCGTGCCGTGCAGCTCGCGCCAGGGTCCAGCAAGGCGCACTACAACCTCGGCCGCGCCTATCAGGCGGCAGGACGCGTTGCCGACGCCGAGCGTGAGTTTGGCGCCGCCAAGTCACCCTGACGGACGAGCATGATGGCCACTGGCCGCACAACATGGGGCTCCCTCGGCCTGGCGCGGTTGATCCTTCTCGCCGCCATCCCTGCCTTGTTGATCGGCGGATCGAGCCCGCCGGCCTCAGTCCAGGCGCGCCCGTCGGTTCTGCTGATCACGCTCGATACCGTCCGCGCCGACCACCTCGGATGCTACGGTGACGTTCGCAGCCAAACGCCCAACATCGATCGTCTAGCAAGTGAATCGGTGCGCTTTGCCAATGCCTACACGCAGGCGCCCATCACGCTGCCTTCGCACGCCGTCATCCTCACCAGCACCTACCCCATGTTCAACGGCGTGCGCGATTTCACTTCGCACGGGCTTCCGCGCGGCATCCCGACTCTGGCCGAACTCCTACGGCGCCATGGATACGCAACCGGGGCATTTGTGAGCTCGTTCGCTCTGGATTCGATGTGGGGCTTGAATCGCGGCTTTGACGTGTACGACGACCGCGTGGGCCAGGACACGGTGCACGCCGGTGACCCGTTTCTCCTCATGCGAAGCGGCGACCGGACCACCGACCGCCTGCTCGAATGGCTCGATCGCAACGGCTCGCAGCCGTTCTTCGCCTGGCTCCACCTCTACGATGCTCACAGCCCTTACCGGTCACCGCCGGCCTATCGTGCTCGCTTCCCGGGCCGTCCCTACGACGCCGCGATTGCCTTCGAGGACACCCAGGTGGGCCGGGTTCTCGCTCGCCTGCGGGCGCGCAGCCTGTACCGCAACACGCTCATTGTGCTTACCAGCGACCACGGCGAGTCGCTCGGCGAGCACGGCGAGAGCGAGCACGGGTTCTTCGTCTATAACGCCACGCTGCACGTGCCCCTGATCGTTCACTGGCCGGAGCACTGGCCGGGACAGCCTCCCCAAAGCGTGTTGAAAGACCCCGCGCCTTCCGTACCGGTCTCGACCCTGGACATCGCGCCCACCATCGCCCAGGCCTGTGCCGTCCCAACCACCGAATCCGCCAGCTTCCAGGGCCACTCGCTCGGGCGCTGGTTGAGGCCCGGCGTGGTCCCGCATGACCCCGTTTATGCCGAGTCCTATTACCCGCGTGATTCCTTCGGCTGGAGCGAACTGCGATGCCTTGTCACGTCCCGGTTCAAGTACATCGCAGCCCCGCATCCGGAGCTGTACGACCTTGCTCGCGACCCGATGGAGCGCGTGAACCTCATCGCTTCGAACGCCGCCGTGGCCGCGTCGCTCGGGGAAGAACTGGCGGCGATCGAGCAGCGCTACGCCGGCCCCCCGCAGAGACCGCCGGCGCCGCTCGATGCCGAGACATTGGAAAAGCTCAAGTCGCTCGGTTATCTCAGCTATACCGCCGGGTCTCACCCCGGGGGCAAGGCAGCTAACCTCGCCGACCCCAAGGACAAGATCGGCGTCCTGAACCAGATTCTGCACTCGACCGACCTCACCCGGCTCCGGCAGTACGCCGAGGCCGACGACGCCTGGCGCCGCCTCGAACAAGCCGAGCCGCATCTCTACGTCATTCCCTTCGAGCGCGGCGAAAACGCTATCGCGTGGGGCAAGCCCGAAGCTGCTGTCGCGGAGTTTCGCAAGTCCCTGGCGCTCAACTCCACGTTTGACCAGGCGCTGCTCGGCCTCGGTCGAGCTGACTTCGCCACCGGTCAGGACTCCCAGGCCGCTTCCGCCTTTGAGCTCGCGCTCCGGCTCAATCCGCGCCAGCCTGCCGCTGGTCTCGCTCTCGCGCAAGTCTATTGGCGGACGAACGAACTGGAGAAGGCGCGCGCGATGCTTGCCACGCTCGTCCAGGCGCATCCTGATTCCGCCGAGGGTCACACCGACCGCGGCATAACGCTCGTGAAGCTCGGCCAGTATCGCGAAGCGCTGCCCGAGATCCAGCGCGGCATTGCGCTGGGATACCGCGATGCCGTCGCCTACAACTATTTGGGCATTGCGCTCGCAGATGTCGGCCGCGGCGCGCAGGCCGTCGGCGCATACGAGCAAGCGGTCCGTCTTGATCCGCGCTACGCCGCCGCGTACTTGAACCTAGCCTTCCAGTACGGCAAGCAAGGTGACGCCGCGAAGGCCCGAGCGGCTTACCAAAAGGTTTGCAAGCTCAGTGAGGAGTTGTGCGGCCAGTACCGCACTCAGTTCCCGCCAAGGCGATAGCGGAGTACAATGGCACGAGCAGTTGAGGAGGCCCAGCGATGAAAACCTGCGTGTTCCTGATGGCACTCGTATGCGGCGCGGCTATCGCCGTCGTTGCAGGTCGCAGCAGCACAGCGGCGCGGCCAGCCTTCGCTCAGCAAGGGCCGCCGAATTTCCCGGCGCCGAACGGTGCGCCCGGTCCGGGCTCCGAACCCGTGCTCGTGCATCCTACGCGGCCGCACCCACCGGGGGATTTCGAGGGCAAGCCGGAGGACATCACGCCGCGCCGGCGGTTCAACGCCGCGCAGACACGCAAGGACGCCGAGCAGCTTGCCACGCTCGCCAGCAAGATACCCGGTGAAATCGACCAGGTGTCCAAGGGCGCGCTTCCGAAGGACTTGAACCAGCAGCTCAAGCAAATCGGAAAGCTCGCGAAGCGGCTGCGAGGCGAGGTCACACCGTGACGGCCAAACCCTTTCGTAAGTTCGCGTGACTTACCGGCGCGACTTCGAGTTGCGCGCATTGCGCCAGTTGCTTTCGGCGGCGCCATAGCCCACCTTCCGCGTCGATGGCTAGCCAAGATAGGCCTAGTGCAGGCCGGTCTCCCGAACCAAACAAAAAGGGGGACGATTCAAACCCGTCCCCCCTGGGAATTCCGGTTTGTAGGGGCGGGTTTGGAGACCCGCCCCACGGGGCTAGAAGTACAGCTTCAGGCCGAACTGAATCTCGCGCGGATCGGACGCCGAGGTGGCAAGCCCGAAGCTGCCCGAGGTCAGGTTGGCAACCGGCGGATTGAGATTGGTGCGGTTGAAGAGGTTGAAGAACTCCGCCCGGAACTCGAAATACCGAGCTTCATTCGAGCTGAAATTGACGCGTTTGAACAGCGAGAAGTCCGTCTCGGCGAATCCGGGCCCGCGGAACGTGTTGCGGCCCAGATTGCCCACAGTACCCGGCACCGGAATCGGAAAGGCGCCTAGGCACCCGGTCGTGGCTGCCGTCGCGCAGGTAGAGCCGCCCGCCGGCCCCAGTGCCTGGAACACACTCAGACCGCTTGAGCCAGCCGAGCCCGCCTCGAAGTCCGAAGGGCTGAAGGACTTGCTGTTTCCAAAGGACGGCGTATCCGGCCGCTGGGCGCGGATGCCAGTGCCGCTGAAGTCTTTAGAGGCTCCAACGGTAAAGGGGAAACCGCTCTGGAGGCTGATGACGGCGTTGGTGGTCCATCCGCCCAGGACATGCCCCGCGAAGCCTTGCTGGCTCTTATCCCACGGCAAGTCCCACTCGATGGAGCTGACCAGCCGGTGACGAATGTCGAACAACGAACTGGCCTGCTCGAGTTGCAAGTTGTTGGGATCGGATGAATAGCCGGACTCTCCGACTCCGTTATTGTCGGTCGCAGAGCCGCCACTGGTAAGGGCGTGCCAACTGGAGCGAAGGTCAATCGAGTGACTCCAAGTGTAAGCCGTCTGGAACGCCAAGCCCCGGCTGAACTTGCGGTTGAGGGTCGCCTGCAAGGCCCAGTAACTGGAATTCACGCTGGTCTCCCAAGTCCGCAAGTGCCCGAAACACGGGTTGATGGTGGGCGTGACGGCAGTGTCGAAAGTCCCCGTGCAAGGGTCAAAGACGGTCCCCACCGGCCGCTGCTTGCCGCCCACCACACGGTTGGGGTCTTCCGCCCAGAAGAGGTGGCGAGAGAGAGTCCCCACACCATTAACCTCAAGGACCGTCGAGTTACTGAGCTGGTGCTGGATTCCGAGGAAGAACTGCTCAGTGTACGGTAATTTGTAAGTGGGGCTCGGTATACCGGTGAGCACGGCCAGGTCGGGGTTGGCCGAGAGCCAACCCTCGATGTTACCGTTAAAGCCCAGGCCTCCAGGGCCCTGGCCGATGTTGGCAGGGGCTCCGCTGAAGGTCGGGGCCGCCCCGGTGGGAGTGCCGGTAGCGCTGGTGGGGCCGTAAGTGGGCAGACCTGGAATCCCGCAAAACACCGGGCAGGCCTCGTTAAACGAGTAGAAGGGGAGGTTCCAGCGCGAGTTTGAGAGCGCATTGTAGAAGGTGCCCTCATAAGAGATGGCAGCGCCGCCGCGCACTGAGGTCTTGCCGGTTCCAAACGGGTCCCAGGCAAAGCCGAGGCGCGGAGCAAAGTTGCCATAACGCGAGGGGAAGAGCGAGGATGCCGGCGTGAATCCGCCGTTCGGGGTATTCGTGTCGCCAAACGGCAACAGGCAGCCGCTGCTCGTGAAGGTCTCACAGTTGACGCTGGCGAGCCGCGACGTGGGATCGGTGCCCGGGCCGAACACAAACTGCGTGGCCTGGTTATACTTCTCGGTGTGCGGGCTGAAGAAGTCCCAGCGCAGTCCCAGGTTCAGGGTCAAGTTATGGGTCACCTTCCAGTCGTCCTGGCCGAAGAAGCCAAGCTCGTAGTTGCGCCAGGCGCGGATGTTGGTGTCGATATGCGCCGCGAGCCCGCTCGTCAACTCCGGATTGACCCCGGCCGCCTGGATGTAAGGCAGATCGTTGGCGAAGAAGACCGGGTCGGCGAAGCCGTAACTCGGCCGGCCCACGTCAAACTCGCTGTTTTCATAGTTACGCTTCAACTCACCGCCCACTTTCAGGGAATGGTTGCTCTTCTGGAGCGAAACCATGTCCTTGAAGTTAAACACGTCCTCGTTGAAGAACTGTGGATAACCATTGTAGGCGCCGAAGCTCGGCTCGCCGCTGTCGAAGCCGATGTTGGGCACACCGAATTGCGAGGGCGTGGGAGTGATACTGGACTGGTTACGGATGAAACCGGCCTCGAACTCATTGACCGCGGTCGGCGAGAGCGAACGCACCCAACTGTATGCGACGCCAGGGAAAGAGAAACTGGCCGGAGCGGTAAACCCGCGGATGCCGGTCACGGGCGAGACGTTGGGATTCTTTTGGACCAGGAAATAGCCGCGGCCGAACATCCGGTTCTTGTCTCCTTGATAGTCCAACCGAGCCACGAACTGATCGCCGTTGTAGAAAACGCCTTTGGCGCGTGTCGGGCCGGCCGCGTTAGCGAACCCCTCGGCGATGGCGCTTGACGAAATCGCGCCTGCTTGGACGGCTGGGGCGACGAGGCCCGATCCGGGACAGGCCGACGCAATGTTGCTGGTAATCTGCGCGTTCTGCGCCGGCGTGACGCCGAAGAGGGCGGCGGCGGTGTTGGCGAAAGACTGAGGATTACCCCAGGTCACACCCGGCAGGCTCGGAATGTTCGCCGAGCCTCCGATGCCAACGAAGGTGTTCAGGAAGCAGGGGTCGAGATAGCCGAGGAAGGGGTCGCCGTTCAGGTTTGCGGTGCCGGCGTAAGGCGCGGTCAGCGAGGCGCCGATGTCTCCGCCCGTGACGTCGGCATTGACGAGGTCGCCGACCGTCGTGAGCCCCGACGTGGGCGCGGGTCCGGGAAAGTCCTTGTAGAGCAAAGCGGCTACCGAGTTCGGCACCGCGCTCTCGACGGCCTGCTGGAAGGCCGGACTTTCCGTAAATTGCAGGAACGGCGAAGCCGTCCGGAAGCGCTCGCCCTCGTACCCGCCGAAAAAGAACAGCTTATCCTTCTTGATGGGTCCACCGAGAGTGGCGCCGAACTGGTTCATGCGAAACTCAGATTTGGTGGCGCCG
This sequence comes from Terriglobia bacterium, assembly GCA_035934405.1. Taxonomy (GTDB): domain Bacteria; phylum Acidobacteriota; class Terriglobia; order UBA7540; family UBA7540; genus DASYXW01. Next base: position 10,256 of record DASYXW010000026.1, on the reverse strand, counting down.
TCGAAAAAGTTGCGAGCGTTGAGCACGTCGTTGCGGAAGAACTCGTAAGCGTCGCCGTGAAACTGGTTGCTGCCAGACTTGGTGCTGACGTCCGTAATCGACGCGGCGCTGTTCGAGTACTGGGCGTCGAAGTTGTTGGTCTCGATGCGGAACTCCTGTACGAAATCCGGAGAAGGCTGGGCGTTCGAGCCGCCGCTCAGGCCCTTGTTCGAGACGCCGTCAAACAGGAAGCCGTTGAAGTTGGCGCGGCCGCCATTGATGTTGGTCTGCACGCCGCCGGTATTGGACTCGAAGTCCACGGACGTGGAGTTAACCGCCCCGGGAACGAGTTGCATCAACTGATAGATGTTACGCCCGTTCAGGGGCAGGTTGTTGATCTGGGTGGCGGTCACGAGGCTCGACATGCGGCCCGCCTCGGTGTTCACCAAAGGCGCTCCTGCTTCGACGGTCACTGTTTGCGTGGCCGCGCCGACCTCCAGCTTGATGTCCAGACGCAAGGTCTGGTCCACGGACAAGGCCTGGTTGTGGTTTTCGTAGCTCTTGAACCCGGTCGCCGTCACTCCGATGGAATACGTCCCGGGCAGCACTGACGTGATGAAATAGACGCCTGCGCCGTTGGTCTTCAAATCGTACTTGACTCCGGTCGCTTGGTTGGTGATGGTCACGCTGGCGTGCGGAACTACGGCGCCCGAGGGGTCGGCAACCACGCCCGTGATCGTGCCCGAAGTTCCCTGCCCAAAGAGCGTGCCGGCTGTGAGTGCGGTGAGGCACACCAGTTCCCACAGGCAATGCTGGAATCTTCCGCTTTTACCTTTCATCGCTACCTCCTCCGGTGAGATAGATTCTGATTCGGTTAAATTGGAAAAAATAAGGACCAGCGCTGCTTAGAATTTCTTTCTCCCTATCGGAATCGGACAACCGCAGGCACGCAAACGAGCATCCTAATGAGAGTGAAGATTGAGAATACCAAGAGCCGAGTGTGCGTTGCTTCTAACCAACTTCCCCTGACACGGCAAAAGTAAACGCCAAGACCTCGGCGTTGTCAAGCAAAATCTTTGCCAAACGTCCAATCTCGATTTCGAACCGCCTATGCTACTGAAGAACCGCCGTCTGTCGGCTTAGTCAGCCGCACCTGCCGCCGTCTCTCCCTCTTTTCATATATAAGAAACCGTAGAAGTGTCACGAGTCACCGCGCTTTCCAGTTTAGTTTCCAATTTCGAATTGCATCGCGTGGCCGTCCACCGGCTGCGGCGGCGCGCCGAGCAGTTGGAGCACGGTGGGATCAATGTCGAGGATGCTGGGACTCGACGTGGTGAGTTTGCGGTTGGTGAGGAATATGCCTTGCGTATCGCTGGGGTCCGAGGCGCAGTGGTCACCGCTCCACTTCTTCATATTAGCCACAACGATGCCCGCCGGAATCGCCCCGAGCGAGGTCTGCCACGACGTGCGGTAGCCGTCACGGAAGGTGAGCTGAAGGTCGGGAGCGCGAGCCATGCGAGCGCCGTGAAAAATCTCGCGGCCGAGGTAGGCGTTCTCGAGCACGGGGCCGCCGGTGTCCGGGTCGCGGAAGGCCATCAACTTCTGTTGGATGTGGCGGAGCAATTGGTCGGCCTCAGGACCGGCGCTGACGATGCCGTGCCCCTCCCGCCCTTGCAGGTTGAGATAAATCTGGCCTAGCCCAAGAGCGTAGGCTCGCGTCCGGCTCCAATCCACGTTGGGGAAGAAGCTGCCCTGCCCGAACAGCTCCGAGAGATTGTAGGTGTTCTCCTTCGCATTGGGGTCCTTCAGCGTCATGTAGCCGTTCTGGACGAGCCAGGTGTTCGTGTTGAACCCCTTGCGCCAGGTGTGGAACCCGTGGTCGGAGACGATGAGAAGAGTCGCACCCGGCTTCATCGCCCCTTCCACCTCGCCCACGATCTGGTCCATGCGCTCGTAAACGCGCAGGATGGCGTCGCCGTATTTCGCGGCGAGCGCCGGGTCGTAGCGCGGGTGCTGCGGGTCGATGAGGCGGTAGAACATGTGCGAGACGCTGTCGGTGGCAGTGAACACCGAGACCAGCAGGCTCGGCGGATCGCTCTTCAGCTCGTCGAGTGTAATCTCTTCGTTCATCTTCATGGTGCGAAAGAGATCGTCCAGAAACACGCCTTCGTCGATCTTCTCCTCGTTCAGCGCCCAGGTATCGTGCCACCAGCCAATGGTCTTGAAAAGCCCGTGCTTTTTCACCAGATCCCGCGTAAAGCTTGGCGGATAAGACAGCGCCAGGGGGGGATCGTCGGGATCCATGTTGAGCGGCATCATGTAGACGCGCAGGTCGGGCTGCGCCTGCAGCACGTAAAACCGGCAGATGGCGTGCAGCGAAAGCAGCGGCGTGATGCGGAACTTGACGCGGAACCAGTTGCTCCATTGATGCTCGCCGACGGTCTCCGAGCGCCCGCCGAGCGCGATGCTCACCGCGTTCCCTTCCGGCGTCACCTGGAAACTGACCGGCTCGGAGACTCGGGCGTGCGACATCGTGGCCGGGTCCACCGGACCCTCGATCGAGGATGCCGCGCGATTGCCGTTGAGTTCCAGGCGCACCAGCTTGCCGCCGAACTCCGTATCACCCACGTCCCACGGCGTGAGGTCCGTGCCAAAGTAGAAGAACGTTCCCCACGTCCCGCGAACGTCCGGCACCCCCAGGCCGGACCAGAGTTTGCCCCCCGGCACTTCCGTCGGCGGCGTTTCGAGCGGCATGCGGATGACGGTCACCTTGTAGCCGGCGTCGGCCGCGGCCTTGTAAAACGGCACGCCGCTGCGTTGGTTGATCATCTCGGGCGGGCGAAGGGGAATCATTCCGAAAAGAAATTTGGCCGGCTTGTGCTCGACGAGCGCGAGTTCCGGCAGGTAGGTCTTGGGGTCGCGCCGCAGAAAGTCAAAGATGCCGGTGCCGCCGGGGTTCAAGCCGGTGGCGAATGACGCCCAAGCCACGGGCGACTCCGGCGGGTTCGTGGTGCCGAGCGGGCGGAAGGTGCCCGTCTCCGACAGCCGTTTCAGGTTGGGGAGTTTGCCCTGCGCCATCCACTTCGCAAGCAGATTCGGGTCGGCGCCGTCAAAGCCGAGCACCACCACCTGCTGGGTCACCGGGCGAGTGTGATGGCAACCCAGCCCGCACGATGCCGCGATCACGGAGGAAACGAAAATGAGGCGCGCGCGGTTGCTCATCAGGCCGTTCACTTCACCACGCGCTTCATTTCACCACAAAGCAGAGAAGACAAAAAGAAAAAACCTTTCACCGCCGAGACGCCGGTGCGCAGAGACACGAGAACGATCCGGAATCGCAAATCCCAAGTCTCAAATCTCAAATGTCAAATCTTGAATTCCAAGTCTCAAGTCCTGAACCTGGGTCTTGAGTCTTAAATCGACTAGCGCCCTCGGGGCGTCTCTTGTGTCTCTGTGCCTCGGTGGCGAGTCTTTCACCCCAATCGCGAAAACGACCGGTCTAGGGTAAGCGACAGCGACGCGCACGCCTCCTCGACGTAATGGGCCAGCGCCTCGCGATAGAACCCCAGACTCCGCTCCCGCACCAATTCCTCCGGCTCCTCGGGGGCGACGAGGTGATGGGTTTCGTGCAGAAAGACGCTGAGCAGTCGCAAGCGGAACTGCTCCTGGTGAAACTCTTCCAGCCGGCTGCCTTCGAAGAATTTGGCGTCAAGAGCGGCGTCCGACAGGGGCAACGCCGGCCACGTAGAGACGCGCTCCCAGGCGATGTCCATCTCGCCCACCCCGGCGCCGCGAAAGATTTCGTGCGGCTCCGCGAACGGCGCCTCTCGGACGATCGCGTGCCGGTGGCCGAGGCACCCGCAGAGGTTCTTGCGGCGAAGCTGCAACACGATCAATCCCGGGGCGCGGAACAGAATCTCGTCGTAGGCCTCGCGGCACCCGTCCGGCGCCGTGGCCCAATCCTGCTCGATGGCCAGCGTCATCTGCCGCACGCGGGCAGCATCACGCGCGCGGTGGGCGACGATCACCAACGGATGGGCCCGGTCTGGAAAGCGCGACAAGCTATAGCGCCGCCCGCCAAGCCATTCACGCCAGCGGATACGCCGCGGCCGCGCGCGCAGGTAGGATTCGAGAGCGGCCGGCGAGAGCGGGTGGTCGGAAGTCATGAGGTCATTCTAACGCCGCCGCCCGGCTCGCGTAGGGGTGCTGCCCGCTACGCCCTAGGCGCGTGTCGGTCTTGAGCATCTCAATCTACTTCGCCGAAATAGTCCAAGTCGAGTTTCTTTACCGCGTAGCTCTCGACCTCGTTTACGCCGATTCCGTGGTCGATCATGAGTTCGGCAAGCCGCTCCCCATCGATGAGCACAATCTTCTTTTCAATTCGTCCGGTGTAATCCTGGGCGTCGGCCGAGAACTGCGAGGTTGTGATAATCACGCCTTTTCTAGCCCGTTGCCCCTCCAAGCTGCCTGCAAAGGCCTGAACAACTGGCCTTCCGACTGTGCCCTCCCACCTCTTAGCTTGAACATAGACGGCGTCCAAGCCTAGCTTGTCTTCCTTGATGACTCCGTCTATCCCGCCGTCACCACTCCGCCCGACCGCTTCGCCGGCGTCTCTGCGTGAACCTCCATAACCCATTGCAACGAGAAGGTCGACGACAAGCTTTTCGAAAAATCTCGGTGAACACGTCTTCGCTCGTTCGAGCAATTGCTGGGCAAGGTCTGCCCTGAGGCTTTGGTAGCTAGCCTCGAGGGTTTCTTCAGGAGTCTGGCTGAGACCCGCCTCTTCCATCTCCTGAGTACGGTTTCCGGTCCGAGAAGCAGCCTTGAATTGAACGAATTCCGGAAACTGCGTCAGAGACTTGGAGTTCAATTCCTTGGGATTGGTCGCCAGCAGATCAAGCCCACGCTGAGTGATTCGCAGCCTCCCTCGCCCCGTGCTCTCAAGCAGACCCGCCTTCTTAAGATAGGTGCGCGCCCAACCGACCCTGTTGTCAAACTTAGACTGCCTCCCGCTGGGCAGCAGTTCATTCCGCTCCCCTTCAGTCAGCCCCAATAGCGATGCGAGCGCATCTGTCAGCTCGGCAACATCATGCTCTTTGCCGTCTGCAACACTTCGCATGAGCGGTAGCATTACTGCTTGGTAGTCAGGAACCGGCATAAGCGGTCTCTCAACACCGGCTTGGCAAAATCTGGAGCAAACCGGCAATAGTCGATTATATGAAATCTGTCGAACGTGGCGCGCGATTACATGAAAACGCCCTAGCCCCGTTGAAGACGCCGCTCCAGCTCCTCTAGGCTGATCGTCAGCTCTTGGCGCCCCCATACGGCGATGCCCAGCAAGTGGTCTTCACGATCTTCCACGTACTCCCGTATGGCCTCGTAAGCGTGAAAACTCTTAGTCTGGCCGGTTTTTCTCGCCAGCGCTTCGAGCCTGCGTTCCAAGTCTGGTTCCAATCGGATCCTCAACGCCCGACACCTCACGAAAAAGCTGTTGAACTTACCGGTTTGATGAAAACCCTTCCCGGCTTGTGATCCTGAGTACCCCCGAAGGATGCTTCATCATCAGTTGACACCCCATATGATACAATCACATTGAAACTTGAAGGCGATGGAGTTCGCCTCAACCGTCCTCTTCTCGGGGACTGATGACTCCTGGCCGTCCGGCGGCGCCCAGGAGTTTTTTGTTCTTGGTACGCCAAGCGACATAGCCTGGGCGGCGGAAAGCTGGGGTTGCTTGCGGATTCTGTTGCTGGTTGTCTTTGGGGCCGCGGGCACTCTGGCCCGCTACGGGTTGCAAGGACTGGTGCAGGAACACACCGGCATGGGCTTTCCCACTGGGACGCTGTCCGTAAACCTGGCGGGGTGCTTCTTGTTCGGCGCCGTAGCCCAGTTGGGCCTGAGCCGCGCGGCTCTGCCGCCCGACTGGAGAATCGCCCTCACCGTGGGCTTTCTCGGCGCCTTCACCACTTTTTCCACTTTCGGCTATGAGACGCTTCGGATGCTGGAAGAGGCCGAGTGGTTGAGAGCCACGGAATACGTCGGCGCCAGCCTGCTGGGCGGCCTTCTGCTGATGAGCGCGGGAGCGTGGCTCGCGGATAAATTGTAGCGGGCGGCCCGGAGGTTCTATGGAACACCAGCGATTCGAAGGTGAGCGCACGCTGATGCGCATCCACATCGGGGAGTCCGACAAGTGGGAGGGCAAGCCCCTTTACCAGGCCCTGGTGGAGCTCTTCCGGCGCGAGCACTTCTCCGGCGCCACCGTGCTGCGCGGCGTGGCCGGCTACGGCTCTTCCAGCCACTACCATACCGATAAGATTCTCCGGCTCTCACAGGACCTTCCCATCGTCGTTGAGGTGGTCGAGTATTCGGAGCGCATCGAACGGATTCTGCCGACGCTGGACTCCATGGTGGGCGGCGGACTGGTGACGCTGGAGAAGGTGAGAGTGATTCTTTACCGGCCCGGCAGCCGGCAGGCATGATTCTCGACTACCGGGGGCGCGTTCAATCGGGTTCCCACTTCCGAGCCTCCCGGCGTCGAGGCTCAATTACCCTCTTGACAACACCCTTCGGGTGTGATAGCCTAACATTTCCCTTTCCTCCTGATGCGAGGGACCAGGCACACTTGAACGCCGGAAAGCCAGTCCGAAGTATGCCACGCAGCACCATGCGCTTGCTGAAGATAAATGACTTAAACGAACATGACAGGGTTATATCCAGTATATTCAACAAGATAGGCCATTTTCGACGGAACGAACTGAATCGTTATAAGTCTCGTTGTTTCTTACGCTTAGACCATGATTTGGCGGAACAATTCGTTCGCGCACCGCTCACCGCTCCAGTTCAGAACTGGCCGGTGCGAAGTGGGATGCGTCACCCGGAGCAGCCATGCGACTGGAACGTGGGAGCGTTTCCGAACCAAGCCGGAATGTTATTGATTCCAAATGAGAAGCTTCTCTGTCATCCCGATTGCGGATTCAGCGCGGCTGACTGGCCGGAGGTCGAGTGTATCAACAGCCGTGCCGGAGCGGCGCCGGATGCCGACAGCAGGTAACGCAGAATGAGGAGGCCGGTGAAGAATCTCGCCATTCTGCTTTCTGGCCGCGGCTCAAACTTCGAAGCGATCGCCCGGAACATCGACACCGGATTGATTCCGGCGCGTATCGCCGTGGTAGTCAGCAACCGCGACGAGGCTCCAGGACTAGCGTACGCCCGCAACCGGGGACTTGAAGTCCGCTCGCTCCCCCCCCAGGGCCTGTCGGGCAAAGACCGCGAGGCTTACGACCGGGAACTCGTGGCCGTCCTCCAGGAGTTCGAGGTCGATTTGGTTTGTCTCGCCGGATTCATGCGGGTCTTGAGCCCTTCCTTCGTGCGCGCCTTTCCGCGCCGCATCCTCAACATTCATCCCTCGCTCCTGCCCGCGTTTCCTGGACTCGAAGCGCAGAAACAGGCTCTCGACGCGGGCGTGAAGTTCACGGGTTGCACGGTTCACTTGGTGGACGAGGGCGTGGACACGGGGCCCATTGTGTGCCAGGCGGTTGTTCCCGTGCTCGACGGCGACACTGTGGAGACGCTCTCGGCGCGCATTCTCGAAGAAGAGCATCGGATATACTCCGAGGCGATCCGGCTGATGGTCGAAGATCGGCTGCGGATCGAGGGGCGGCGGGTACTGCTCAAGCAGTGAAGAGACGACGGCGTTGGAAGGCGCCGAGGATGCTACACTCGATCCCGTATGACCCTTGACGAACAACTCGCCTACCTCACCAAGGGCGCGGAAGAGACCATCCGTGTGGAAGAGCTGCGCTCGAAGCTTGAGCGCTCGGCGAAGGCCGGCAAGACGCTCAAAGTGAAAGCCGGGTTCGACCCCACCGCGCCCGACATTCACCTCGGCCACACCGTTCTCATCCGCAAGCTGAAGCATTTCCAGGACCTCGGCCACACGGTCATCTTCCTCATCGGCGATTTCACTGGACTGATTGGTGACCCTTCGGGGCGCAACGTCACCCGTCCGCCGATGACGCCGGAGGAGGTCGCGGCCAACGCCGAGACTTACAAGACGCAGGTTTTCAAGATCCTCGACCGGAAGAAAACCGTCGTTGACTTCAACAGCCGATGGCTCGACAAGCTTACGAGCCGCGACTGGGTGGCGCTGGCCTCGAAGTACACCGTGGCGCGGATGCTCGAGCGCGACGACTTTGCCAAGCGCATCAAGGATCATCAGCCGCTCGCCATGCACGAACTTCTCTACCCGCTGGCGATGGGTTACGACTCGGTGGCGCTCGAGGCTGACGTCGAGCTCGGCGGCACCGACCAAAAGTTCAACTTGCTGGTGGGCCGGACGCTCCAGCACGAGTATGGCCAGGAGCCGCAGGTCATCATGACCATGCCGCTCCTCGAAGGCCTCGACGGCGTGCAGAAAATGTCGAAGTCGCTCGGCAACTACGTCGGCATCACCGAGCCGCCGGCGGAGATGTTCGGGAAGCTGATGTCGATTTCGGATGAGCTGATGTGGCGGTACTACTTGCTGCTGACGGACATGACACCGCGGGAGATTGAGGAGCTGAAGCATGACGTTGCCGGGGGTGCCAGTCACCCCCTGAAGGTCAAGAAGGAGCTCGCGGGACGTATCGTCGCCGACTTTCACGACCAGAATGCAGCAACAAAAGCGCAGCGCGATTGGGAGTCACAGTTCCAGGAGCGGAATGTACCCTCAGACATTCCGTCCAGGAAGCACTATCATCATGGTGATTTCCAGCCGAAGCTCGCCGCAGTCTTGGTCGAGCTAAACTTGGCATCATCAAAGTCTGAGGCGCAGCGGAAGATCAAGGAAGGGGCTGTTTTCATAACCCAGCTCAATTCGCCGATCCCCCAGTGGCAGCGGTTCGATGACCCTGCTGCTGCACTTCCGATCGCTGACTATCTAGGCGAGGAGGTTATTTTTCGTGTTGGCCGTCGAATGGTGAAAGTCACCTTCGCCGCCTTGGGTGGAGAGCCTGCCCCGTTCGCCGGATAGCGGCTAAGGCCCGCACACTTTGCGCGTCGAAATCGGATATCGCTCATCCAATGTTTCGGCCCATTATCGTGCCTGGGAGGATGAGAGTGGCTGACATGACGACAACCGACAGCTTTCTTCGCGACCAACTCCTCGATCGCCGTCAGCGGCTCGAGGCCGTGGTCGCCGGCTCGCGCGATCACACTGACCTGGTGAACCTCCTGGGTCAGGTGGACTCCGCTTTGCAACGAATGGACGCCGGCACCTACGGCATCTGCGAATACTGCCACGAGGACATCGGCAAGGAGTGGCTCCTCACCAATCCCCTGACCAAGTTTTGCCTGGAGCATCTCTCGCCGAACGAGCGCGGCCTGCTCGAGCAAGACCTGGCGCTCGCCTCGCAGATTCAGCGTGAGATGCTGCCCAAGCCGCATTTGATGTTGGGCGGTTGGGAGATTGCGTATCACTACAAGCCGCTTGGGCTGGTGAGCGGTGACTACTGCGACGTGGTGACGCGTGACGGCGATGGCGAGTCGCTGCTCTTCATTCTCGGGGATGCTTCCGGCAAAGGTCTGGCGGCGTCCATGCTGATGGCCCACCTGCGCGCCATTTTCCGTGCCCTGAGTGCGACCGCGTTGCCTCTCGATAAACTCGTGGAACAGGCCGGCCGCATCTTCCGCGAGAGCGCCATGGCTCCGTACTTCGCCACGCTTGTCTGTGGTCGCGCCGGCGCCTCGGGCGAAATCGAGCTTTGCAACGCCGGCCACTGCCCGCCCCTGGCGCTGCGTGACGGCCAGGTGACTCGGTTCGAAGCCACCGGGATGCCGCTCGGTCTCTTCTCGGAGGGAACGTACTCGTCGGCGACGCTGAGGCTCGGCGCCGGAGACAGTCTCCTGCTCTACACAGACGGCCTCTCCGAGGCTCGCAACCCTCGCGATGAGGAATACGGCGAGCTGCGCCTGGCAGCACTCGCGAGTGGACGCCATGCCGTTGCGGCGCCCGAGTTGGTGGGCAGGTGTGTCGAGGATGTGGCAGTGTTCCGGTCGGGTACGCCCCTGGCCGATGACATGACGGTGATGGCGGTTCACCGGCTTAATTAGGCTGGCTTGCGCGTTCCGCGCGCCGCACGGCGAGCACCCGCGCATCCTCGGCAATCAGGGTCGCCGCGCGCGACGTCTCATCGAGCAACTTCTTGACGAGGTTGCCGGCCGCGCCGGTCTCCGCCTGCTTCAGGAGTTGCTCGGCGGTCTTGAGCGTCTCGGGGGCGTATCGGTCGGCGTCGGCGCTG
>DASYXW010000096.1:0-4215 GCA_035934405.1 Terriglobia bacterium | reverse complement strand
CGGCCTCGGAAGGAGGCCGGATGGGGAGAATCGGGATGAGTCAGAGGGAATTGCGACGTGTGGAAGTGCTGGCGCGAGTGAAAAGCAAAGAGTTGAAGGTGGGGGATGCAGCGAGCCTGGTGGGAGTAAGTTACCGGCAGGCGAAGCGGTTGTGGAAGCGGTATCGCGAGGAAGGGGCCCAAGGGTTGAAGCATCGCAGTGCGGGACGAGTCAGCGCGCGAGCCAAGCCGGAGAAATTTCGGCGGCGGGTGCTGAAGCTGGTGCAGGAGAAGTACGGGGAAAGCGAGGGAGAGCGATTTGGGCCGACGCTGGCGGCGGAACATTTGGCCAGCGAAGACGGGATGCGGATCGACGCGGAGACGCTGCGGCGGTGGATGTTGGCGGAAGGGCTGTGGAGGCGGCGACGGAAGCGGAAACGGTATCGGCAGCGGCGAGAGAGACGGCGGCACTTTGGGGAGTTGGTGCAGATGGACGGAAGTTTTCACGACTGGTTGGAGGGGCGGGGGCCGGACGGATGCCTGATGAACATGACCGACGATGCCACCAGCGAGGTGGAATTGCGACTGGGGGAGGAGGAAACGATCTGGGCGGCGGCCCACACGTTACGGACGTGGATCGAAAAACACGGAGTGCCGCAGGCGTTGTACGTGGATTGGAAGAATGTGTATAAACGCGCGGCCACGCAGCGGGAACAGCTGCGGGGGGAAGAACCGGTCACGCAGTTTGGCAGGATGTGCGAGAAGCTGGGGATCGAGATCATCGCGGCAGGGTCGCCGCAGGCCAAAGGGCGAGTGGAACGCAACCACGGCACCCATCAGGACCGGCTGATCAAAAAGATGAGACGGAAGAAGATTCGGACACACGAGCAGGCGAACGTGTATTTACAGCAGGAATATCTGCCGGAGCACAACGGGCGCTTCCGGCAGGCGGCAGCGGAGGCGGAGGATTATCACCGGCGGGCGCCGAGCGCAGCGGCGTTGCGGGAGGTATTCCGGTTGGAGAGTGAGCGAATCATCAGCAACGACTGGGTGGTGCGATACGACAATCGGTTATTTCAGGTACAGGTGCAGAGTCGGAAGTGGGCACCGGCGCAAGGCCAGGTGGTGGTCTGTGAGTGGCAGGATGGAAGGGTGGAGATTGAATATCGGGGAAGAAAGCTACCGTGGCAGGAGATCAGCAACACGCCGCCGCAGGTGTTGGCAGAGCGGAAGCCATCGCCGCTGTTTCGGGTGGCGGCCTGCGCTGCACCCTAAACGCGCCGCATAAAGCGCGGCGCAGGGTTCCGCTCCGGCCGCCACCCGAAACAGAACAAAGCAAGAACAACCAGAAGCCAAACCACAAAAAGGGGACATTTCTAACGAGGTAAGGGAGGGGACATTTTAAAAGAGGTTTGACACTACCCCACCGCTTTCATTGACACACGCCACAAAGCGCGGGTATCATCGCCTCGGTGCGGCACCGGGGTGGGAAGCCGCACTTCCTTCCTTGCACCTCCCCGTGACTCGGAAGATAACCCGAGCGTTTCCTGTTGGGAGCGTGGCAGGGACCTCACTGGAGGCAGTTTGATGTTTTCCGACAATGAAAACCCCGGCGCGGAGCTTTCCGCCGGACAGACCGCAACCGCCGCAACCACGGCGCCAGAACAAACCGCAAACGTAGAAACCCCGCAGACCGAACCTGCCGCGGTTCCCGCGCCAGAACCACTCGCCGCTGTCGAACCGCCTCCCGCGGAGCCGGCCGTTGTTACTGTGACTCCCGCGGAGCCTGTGGCCGCACCCAATGGCGAGGCGGCCATCGAACATTCCAACGTCAGCGAAATGGTGGAATCCGCTGTGGATTCCGGTGAACCTGCGACGGAATCGAACGCGGAGATGGAACAGCTCATGGAGCAATATGCCGTGCCGCATCAGGCGCCGGCGGAAGGCGAAATCGAATCGGGCCAGGTTGTGGCCATCACCGACCTGGGCGTGGTTGTGAATTTGGGCGGCAAAACCGAGGGGCTGATTCCCGCGCAGGAATTTGCGGAACTCGACGGCCCGTTCCCTCTGGTGGTCGGGCAGCCGGTGGAAGTCCAGCGCACCGGCGATCGCAAGGAAGGGATGGTTTTGCTGTCCTACCAGCGCGTGAAGCGTCGCCGCATCTGGGGCAAGATTGAAGAGGCTTACCGGACGAAGTCTGATATCAACGGTAAAATCGTGGACCACATCAAGGGCGGCCTGGTGGTTGATATCGGCGTGCGCGCATTTCTGCCGGCCTCACAGGCCGATCTGCACCCGGTGCGCGACCTGGACGAATGGAAAGGCCGCGAGCTTGCCGTGCGCGTGCTGAAGATGAACCGCAAGCGCGGCAACGTGGTCGTGAGCCGCCGCGCGATCCTGGACGAACAAGTCGCGTCGCAACGCCAGGCCATGCTTGACTCGCTGGCGGAGGGGCAGGTTGTGCGCGGCGTGGTCAAGAACGTCACCGGCTACGGCGCCTTCGTGGACCTGGGCGGCATCGACGGGCTGCTGCACATTACGGACATGTCCTGGGGCCGCGTGGCCAGCCCGCTCGACGCGGTTTCGCCGGGCGAGGAAGTCGAAGTCAAAATCCTGAAGTACGACAAGGAAAAGGGACGCGTGTCGCTCGGGCGCAAGCAATTGCTGCCTGACCCGTGGGCCTCGGTGGTGGAACGCTACACCAAGGGAACGAAACTTACGGGCAAGATCATGGGCCTGACGGATTACGGCGCGTTTGTCGAACTCGAGCCGGGCATCGAAGGCCTGGTGCACGTCAGCGAGATGACGTGGTCCAAACGCAAGCAGCATCCCTCGAAAATCGTGAAAGTGGGCGACGATGTCGACGTGGTTGTCCTGGGCGTCGATTCCAACGAGCGGCGAATTTCGCTCGGCATGAAGCAGGCGCAGTCCGACCCCTGGCAACAGCTCGCGGAGAAATATCCGGTGGGAACGGTGGTGAAGGGCAGCATCCGCAATCTGACCGAATTCGGGGCCTTCCTGGAAATTGAGGAAGGATTCGACGGGCTCATTCACGTCAGCGACATTTCCTGGACCGGGCGGATCAAGAATCCCTCCGAAGTGTACAAGAAGGGCGACATCGTCGAAGCGAAGGTTTTGAAGATCGACCAGAACACCCGGCGCGTTTCGCTGGGCGTCAAGCAGGTGAACGACATCTGGTCTTCGTGGTTTGAAAAGCACAAGGTCGGCGACTTGGTGCGCGGAAGGGTTTCACGCGTCACCACGTTCGGCGCGTTCGTCGAGCTGGCCGACGGAATCGAAGGCCTCTGCCATATTTCCGAGATTGACGACCGGCGCGGCAAGGGGGGCGACAAGCCGCAAGGCCCGCCACGTCCCGGCGTCCGCCAGAGCGGGCTGCTCGATCCGGGCCGCGATTATGAGTTCAAGATTGTCAAGATCAGCCAGGATCAGCACAAAGTCGGGCTGAGCTACCGTGGCGCGCAAAAGCAGGCGGAACGCCGCGACATGGAAGATTACCGGTCGACGAAGTCCTCGGCGAAAGCCACGATCGGTGATGCGATCATGGCCAAGCGTTCCTTGTAGCCGCTCCGGCGTTCCCCCGGCCGGAGTGTAAATATCATTTCCCTTGAGCCTCATTTGGTGATATGGAATTCCCACCAAAGGCAGCCCGCTGAGAAATTTAACTCCAGCGAGCCGGTGGCGCGTTCCCGAGGCGCGTCCGGGCCTGGCACCGGGTGGTGCAATTTTAGAATTAGGCGGAGCATACATCAATGAACGATTCCACCGTGACAAAGGCGGACCTGGTCGAAGAAGTGGTTCGCGTCACCGAACTTCCACGCAAAGAATCCGAGGCCGTGGTCGAAACGATTTTTGAAAGCATCATCGGCGCGCTGCAGGGCGGCGACCGCATCGAAATCCGCGGCTTCGGCAGTTTTCGCACACGCCAGCGCCGGGGCCGCACTGGACGCAATCCGAAGACCGGCGCCAAGGTCGAAGTGCCGCCCAAAAAGATCCCGTTCTTCAAGCCCAGCAAGGAGTTGAAGGACCACGTCAACTCCGGCGCGCCGGCAACCCCGGGCTCGGGTTCCGCGCCGGCTGCGCCGCCAAGTTAGAAGCGCGCGGCGGACCCCGGCTCTTCGCCGCCCGCAGCCCATACCTCCTATGGATTACCTCTGGACGCCCTGGCGCTACCGATACGTTGCCGAAGCCAAGAACGTTTCGGGTTGCGTCTTCTGCA
>DASYXW010000094.1:0-35429 GCA_035934405.1 Terriglobia bacterium | reverse complement strand
CCCGGCTACAGTGACCGTCACACGACGCGAAGGATCAGGCATTTCAAGTAGTGTGTCTCCGGCACAGTCAGCAGAATGGGATGGTCCCGCGACTGAGTCCGGCGCTCGACCACCTGCACGGTGCGGCGGGCGTCCATCGCGGCGTCGGCAACCGCTTCGAGCAGGTCCGCCTCGCTTACGTGAAACGAGCAGGAGCAGGTGATGAGGAATCCACCCGGGTTCAGGATCTTGAGGGCCCGCAGGTTCAACTCCTTGTAGCCACGCAGAGCAGATTCCAGGCTCGATTTCTGGCGCGCGAAGGCAGGCGGATCGAGGATCACGGTGTCGAATCGGTCACCCGCACGGTCTGCGGTCTTGAGGAAGTCGAAGCAGTTGGCTTCCCGCCACTCGATATTCGCGAGTCCATTCAGTTCCTGATTGCGGCGGGCGCGGGCCAGCGCTTCGGCGGAACTGTCGATGGCGAGCACCCGCTCGCAGCCGCGCGCCACGCTTACCGCGAAACCTCCCGTATAGGTGAAGCAGTCGAGCGCTTGGCCGTGGGCATATTCACGCGCCTGCGCTCGGTTCTCGCGCTGGTCGAGGTACGCTCCGGTCTTTTGACCGCTCATCAGGTCGCAGGCAAACTTGCACCCGCCCTCCTCCACCACGACCTCGCCGGCCGGTTCGCCCGCCAGTACTCCTTTTACCTCCGGCAGGTCTTCCAGAGCGCGCACCGCCGCGTCGTTCCGTTCGAGGATGCTGCGCGGCGCAAACTGCTGCTGCAGGATCTCGACCAGAGCCGGCTTAAGCCGGTCCATGCCCTGGCTCAGAGTCTGCAAGACAAGGCAATCGCCATAGCGGTCCACGATGAGGCCGGGAAGCAGGTCGCCCTCCGCCGCGACCACTCGATAGGCCTGCGCGCCGCGCGCCACGCGTTCGCGGTACGCGGCCGCGTGAGCGATGCGCTCGGCAAGAAAGGCCTGGTCAAACGGACGATTGTCGCGCGTCACCAGGCGCAGCGCGATCTGCGACTTGCTGCTGTAAAACGCCTGGCCCCAGAAATGCTTCCGCCGGTCGCGCAGGCCCACAACGGCCCCTGGCTCTGCGCCTGACGAGTCCACGACGTCCGTGCGGTAGATCCAAAGGTGGCCGGAGACGATGCGGTCCACGCCGCGCTGCGAGATGGTGACGTTGATCATGTGATTCGACTGTAGCACGGTACCCTGGTGTCCGTTGTACGTCGTCCGTTGTCCGTGGTAGTAGTGAAGAGCGGCTACCAGCTTGATGGACTGGCACCGAACAACGGACGATGTTTCTTGCCGATTTCGATTACGCCCTGCCGCCTGACCTGATCGCGCAGCGGCCGCTTGCCGACCGTGACTCTTCGCGAATGCTCGTGCTCGACCGGGCAGCGCAAAGTTTGCAGGATCGCGCCTTCCGCGACCTGCCCGCCGCGCTCGGCCCCGGCGATCTGTTGGTGTTCAACAACACGCGGGTGTTTCCGGCGCGGCTGCTGGGCCGCCGGCGCGGCACGAAGGCCCAGCGTATCGGTGAGCACAACCCGGCGCGCCGTGAGTATCTGACTTCGGAGATCGAGCTTCTCCTAACGCGCCCAGAATCGGGCGACACCTGGCAAGCGTTGGTGCGTCCGGGGCGCAAGGTGCGGACGGGCGAGCGAATCGTTTTTGGAGGCGCCGGGGCAGGTGAACTGGAGGCTGAAGTTCTGGGCCGGGGTGAGTACGGGATGCGGCGCGTGCGGTTGCGGGCGCGCGAGGGTTCGGTGGACGACGCCGTTGACCGCCTCGGTCATGTGCCGCTGCCGCCCTACATTCGTCGCACCGATGACGGCTCGGACCGGCTGGCGTACCAGACCGTCTACGCCCGAGTGCGCGGCGCGGTGGCCGCGCCGACCGCCGGTCTGCACTTCACCGAGCGCGTGCTGGCGGACCTCCGGACGCGAGGGGTCGAGACGGTGGAGATTACGTTGCACGTCGGTCTTGGCACGTTCCAGCCGGTGCATACCGAGCGTGTGGAGGAACACAAGATGGAGGCCGAGCATTTCGAGATTGCAGAATCCGCCGCCGGAAGCATCAATTGCGCCCTCGATGAGCATCGCCGCGTCATCGCCGTGGGCACCACCTGCGTCCGGACGCTCGAACACGTGGCCCGTGAGAACGCCGGGCGCATCGTCGCGGGACGCGGCGAAACCAGCCTGTTCATCCTGCCGGGCTTTGCGTTCAAGGTCACGCGCGGGCTGGCCACCAACTTCCACCTGCCCCGGTCCACGCTCCTCATGCTGGTCTCGGCGTTTGCCGGACGCGAGTTTATCCTGCGCGCCTATCGCCACGCCGTCGAGGAGCGCTACCGCTTCTACAGCTACGGCGACTGCATGTTGATTCTGTAGGGCCGTGCTACCGAGCAGACGACTTCACCAGCGCACTCGCACTCGATATTTCAGCACCGACGTTCCGTTGGCGGCCACCGGCACCATGAACCGAGCCGAGAAGGCCGACGTCTTTTCGTACTTGAAGCTCGAGTCCTCGATGGTCCAGTCGCCGCCGAACGGCTCGTTCACCTCCACCATGATCGGGTCCGGCTTGTGGTTGCGCAACGTGATTTCGAACGCCATCTCCGAGGTGTGGCGGTCAATCTTCTGGTAGTCCGTCTGCTTCCGCTCTTCCACCACGTCGAAGGCGTTGCCGATGTGGAGATCGAGCTTCTCGTCCTTGGGCGTGTGGCCGATGCTATCCTCGCCGATGAACTGCGCGCGGCCTTTCGAGTCGTTCTGGTAGACGCGCACGGTCCCGGCCGGCAGCGGCATACCCAGCCCGGTCGCCTCGGAGTTCTTGAATTTCAGGTGGACCTCCACCGGGTCCTTGATGGGCGCGCCGGGTGTCGTTTGGTTTTGGTAGTAGTACGTCTGCCCGCTTACCTCAAAGTGTTTTTCAATCGGGAAGCCGTTGGCCGCGAGCAGGCTGATTTGTTTCGTTTCGTTGTCCTGCAAGGTGGTGGGGCGGCTCAGTGTGTAGAGGTGGTATTCCGAAATCGCTTCCTGCTGGAACGGCGGCGGAGCAGCGGCTAACCCGGCTCTCGGCCGCAGCACGTCCATGGCACGGGGGACGGTCTGCTCCACCCGATGTACGGCTCCAGCCACAAGCTGAAGCAGCGCGTTGCGGAATTCGGCCCCGGTCTGATTGACCACAGTCACCCAGCCGTTGAGGTCGGCCGACTTCTGGTCGGTGGCTACGGTCAGCACGTAGTCGGCGTTCCAGTTGAGCCCATCGGTGAGGTATTGCGCTTCCACCGTCTGCTCGCCGGCGTGACGATTGTCGAGCAGCCAGATCAGCGTGGGCTTGCTGTAAAGATTACCGGGCAGGTCGGGGAAGACGTAGCGGTCAGCGTCCATGCCGGTCACAATCTGGCCGCCCACTTTCCACACGGGCTGGTTATCATTGTCGGCGAGCAGCGTGGCCTGCACCTCCTCTTCCTTTGTTGACATGTTCTCCCATCGCCGCCGCACCAGCGTGACTTCCTTGCCCACGTACTTGTTGAGGAGCTTCTGCGGGTTCAGCAGATCGTATTCGTAGTCCTGCTCGAGTACCGTCAGCTCCTTGGGCGCAGTCTGCGACACGATGTGGACGGTGGCAGGATTCACCTTGGCCGCGATGTCCATAAAGCGCAGGTTGACCTCGCCCGACGGCAGGTCCACGCGGCGCACGTCACGCACGAGCGCAATATTAGAATTGTAGACGGTCACCGCCACCTGTTTCTGGTCGGACTCGGTCGAGGTCCGGCCTTGCTGGGCGCGAGCCCCTCCCACCATGAACAGCGCCATGAAGACCGCTCCGGCGAGCGGTTGAAGGCGATTGCGTTCGGTCATTGGCCCCTCCCTGGAATCGTCAGTTCAAGGTAACAGTTGTTAGACACCTCGTCATGGGAAATTCTCCCGGAAAACCGCCGTAGGAACCCCCTTTCCGCCAGCCCCCAGCAGCTCGGCGCTCCAGACCCCGGCTGCCTGTCGTTTTACGTGGTGAAACGACGCCGTCGGGTTGAATTGAAAAGTTCTTGACAAGTGTGGTAGAGTTAGCGGCAGTTGTTAGGGGTGTTGTGAACGACTAACTTATGGCGATGCGGTGGGGGGTAGGGGGACTTGTTCTGCTGGTAGTTGCAGTGCTGCTGCGCCGGCTTCTCCGGTTCGGCGCGCCGCAGTCCTCTGTCTTTCGGGGCTTGCCTCCTCTTGACGCCCTTCGTGAGAGCGTTTACCAGCCGGTAGCCGCAGAGATGGAAACTCAGTCGGCGATGCTGGGGGTGTCGCTGAACGACGCCATCGAAGAGCGCGACTCCCACCACGAGGAAATTGCTTGGCGGCTGGCGTGGCTGACCCTTGACGAGTGGAGCCGTCTGGCGGAACTGCTGGCCGCACTGCTCGCCGTCATCAACAAGCACCTACCCTCGGCCCGCGTCCCGCTCCCGGTCCGGAGCATGGTCGCCCACCGCTTCCGATCACGAATCATGCTGGATTACGTCCGAATGCATGAAGTGCTGGATCAGTTGGTGTTCCGCTCCAGGCTTCGCTTTCATCTTCATATTCGCGTGCTTCGGCGGGCCGTAGAGACTCTGTCGGCCGATTTCGAGAGCACCCAGCGGCAAGGGGAGCGGGCGCTGGATCACTCCCTGGAGTTTTGGGGGCAGCTCGACTTCGATTTTCACGACTTTGACCTGATCACCAAGGAAACCATGCTGGCGTTCCGCGCCTTCCTCCTGTATCTGCCGGACGAATTTCTGCCTGCCTTCGCTGCCGATCTCGAGCCCATCCTCCGGCACGGCGTCCGTTGCGCGCCGGCTGAGCGTCAATAGCCAGCACGTCTCCATTTTCAACCCCCAAGAAGTTCCGCCGTCGAAAAGCCCGTCCGTAGCGAAGATTTTACACAGTAGCCGCCGGTACCGTTCGGGTTACTTCCGCTCGCTTCGCTGACGTAACGCGTTGGCTGCAGGTAGTTTGGTGAGGCGCGCGAGAAAATGGAACGCCACTTGCGCACACCGAGGATTGATGCAGTCGATGGAACGGAAGGGGACAAGGAGGATAACGTGAAAACGCCAAGACTCATGCTTGTTATTTTTGTCTCGCTCTTGACCGCCGCCGGGTGGGCTCAAACCGAGCCTCCTGCACGCGGCGACGTTCCCATCTACAGAATCACGGTCGTCGCACGTTCGATCAAAGCGATCAACTACCAACATCGTAGCGGCTCGACCAAGGTTGATTTCCGCGGCACCAGCCTTCTTCCCGACGCTCGGGGAACCGCGGAGGTGCAGAGTAAGCAGGGTGCCATCCACGTCGATGCCGAATTCAAGCATCTGCGGCCCGCCAGCATGTTTGGGCCGGAATATCTCACTTACGTCTTGTGGGCCATCAGTCCCGAAGGGCGGCCGGTGAACCTCGGTGAAGTGCTGCCCAACGACGATGGCAACAGCA
The DNA here is from genome assembly GCA_035934405.1 of Terriglobia bacterium. Lineage (GTDB taxonomy): Bacteria > Acidobacteriota > Terriglobia > UBA7540 > UBA7540 > DASYXW01. The sequence goes on along the minus strand of DASYXW010000094.1, from coordinate 29,977 downwards.
AGTTGGACGTCAGCAGCAGCCTGCAGTCTTTCGGCCTCATCGTTACCGCCGAGCCTTACTTCGCGGTAACCCAGCCGAGCGACGTGGTGGTAATGGAAAACTTCGTCACCCGTCACACCAACGGAACCATCGAGGAAGTTGACGCCAAGTACGAGCTCTTGCAACGCGGCCAGTACACTCTGAACGTGAGCCCGTCCGACTTGCACCCTATCGTCTTGGCACCCAACGTCCCGCTGGAACTCGACGAAGCGCGCAACGCCGTGCGGATCGCCGGCTGGGCGGGAGCCAAGCAGTACGCCTCCGGCAGTTTCGACAAGGCCAGGTTGGATTTGAAAAACGCTGAGGACTTCCAGGCGAGCCGGGGAAGCCGCAAGACCGTTATCACCGAGGCGCGTGAAGCCGCGCAGATGGCTGAGGACGCACGAGTGATCGCAGTGAAGAAACAGGAGCAGGAATTCCAGGCGCAGCAGCAGCAAGACGCCGCCGACACGGCAGCGGCAGCCAAGTCTCAGGCCCGGCAGGCGCAGGCCGAAGCCCAGCAGGCGACCGAGGAGAAGGCTCAGGCCGAGGCCGCCACCGAAGCCGCCCAAACGCAGGAGCAGCAGGCGAAGGCTGAGACGGCAGACGCTCGCGCCGCCGCCGACCAGGCCCAGCAGCAGGCGCAGCAAGCTGAGCAGGAAAAGGCTGCGATGCGGGCCAAGCTGCTACAGCAATTGAACACGATTCTCCAGACGCGCGACACTCAGCGCGGCCTGATCGTGAACATGTCGGACATTCTCTTCGAGACCGGCCAGTACAAGCTGAAGCAAGGCGCCCGTGAGGCGCTGGCGAAGGTTGCGGGTGTCCTGCTGGCTTATCCGGGGCTCAACGTTGAGATCGACGGCTACACCGACAACGTCGGCAGCGAGCAAACAAACGAGACCCTCTCGGAGAAGCGCGCCGAGTCAGTGCGCGACTTCCTGGTGCAGCAGGGTGTGCCGGCCAGCTCGGTGGCGGCGCATGGTTTTGGCGAAGCAAATCCGGTGGCGGTGAATGATACCGTCGTAGGCCGCCAACTGAACCGTCGCGTCGAACTTGTGCTTTCTGGCGAGGTGATCGGCGCCGCGGTCAGCACCCCAGCCGCTCCTGGGAGTGGCCGGTAGGTTGTCAGTCCGGGCGTCGCCCACCGGCCCCTAGTCCGATATTGCATTCAACATCCCTCTCGGCTCCGCGGCGAGCAACGCTCGCCGCGGAGCCGCATATCCGGCGCCTACCGCCTTTCTACCTGCAGGTTGTTGGTCAAGGAAAAAAAGGTCGCCGCGAATCGCGCGTCGTTCTCCGCCTTCGCCTTGTCCACTGGGGAGTTCACCACGCCTTCCAGCGTGACGTTGCCGTTGTCCACCACGATGTGGATGGGCGGCAGCGCCTGGTTGGCGTAATTCACAAAGTAGGGGTCGCGGAAAATGGCCCGCGCGATCGACCGGCGAGTCTGGTCGTCGAAGAGCGAATTGGGCAGCACTTTGAGCTCGTTGTTGAGCGTCTCCACGCCCTTGACATGTTCGAGGAAATTGCCGATATCGCCTTTCTTATAGGGTTGGGTCACCGCGCCGCTGATGGTCAGAGTCCCGCCTTCGGCGGTAAGCGACGCCCAGTCGAAAATCGAAAAGAAGGGGTAGGTGACGAGTTCCTTGCGCGCCGCCTCGACGATTTGGCGAGGCGTGACGTCGGCGGCGTGGACGCGAATGTTGTCAACGACCGACGTCACGTCGTCCACCTTTCGCGCCGCGTTTAAGGCGTCTTCTTTCACGCCCACACTATCCACCGTTCCGGTAAGCGTCGCGGCGCCGTTCTCGAACGCCACCTGAACGTCGCCGTGTTTAGGCACCTTGGCGTGGTAAAGCTTGTCTTGAATTTCAGCGATAATTTGCGAGTTGGAAATGTGGCTCTGCGCCCACCCCACTCCGGTCGTCAGCGCCAACACCACGCCAATCAGAAAGATTTTGGTTTTCCGCATGTTTTTCCTCCTATAGTTTCCGTGAAGCCCGTCGGGCTTGCCCCCTGCCTGCCCCCCCTGCAGTTGGGATTACGAATCCCTGCGGGCATCATAATGCTTTGTCTCCGCCCGGGCAATCCCATCCGCCTGCGCTTCGCTCGCCGGCGCTCACTGGCTTAGACGCCGGGCGGGGCGCTGAGGTTGCCGATTAACTAACCGTTCAGTTAATCTGGCATTTTCATCCCTGCGCTTGGGGAGGGCCCCTGGGGGCGCTCAGCGGCCTAGCCATGCCCGCAGCAGGTAGGAAACGCCGAGGACAAAGAGCAGGAGGTTGGCGGTGAGCATGAGGTAGCGCTTGAATTGTTTGTGCAGGCCGGCGCCCCAGGCCAGCAGCCCCAGGCTGACCAAAGCAGCGCCGTAATAGCCCACCAGGCTGCCGGCAAAAAACGGAACCACATGCCAGTAACCCTGCGCTCGTCCCTCGGCCAGAATCGGCCCGGCAAACGTGAGCCAGAAGATCCAGGTGCCCGGCGCCGTGACCTCGGTGAGCGTGGCGGCGGTGACGCTGGCGTAAGTGAGCGCCGGCGATTCCGCCAGTTCCTCTCGGCTCTTGTGGCGCATCTGGGCGAGCGAGTAGACCGCGAAGCCCATCACGGTCACACCCCCCGCGTAAGCGACATCGTGGGCGATGCCTCGCGGAATGTACTGGTAGAAGAAAAACGTGATGACGAGGAGCGCGCCGTCCACCGCCAGCGGTGGCCCGAGCAGAATATAGACGGCGCGCGCCCGGCGGCCGAGCGCGATCTGCGAGAGTGAAATCAAGTGCAGCGGGCTCGGAACCAGGCCGCCGACCACGCCCATTCCGGCGCCGAGAAGAAGTAGCTCCATAAGTCAGTTGCCAGTGGCCAGTTCCCAGTTGCCAGTTGCCGGTTGCCAGTAGCCGGTGGGTTGCCAGATGGAAAGCGGGGAACTGACGACTGGCAACTGAGAACTGGCAACTTACTTTCTCATGGACGCCAGCAAGCCGTTGAGAATTCGGCCGACTTCGGCTGATTTGTTCAATAATCCGTTCGCTTCACCCTGAACCAGGTATCCGAGATTCGCTGCGATTACGACCTGTGTCTCAATCTCCATGAGTGAGCCTCTCGCATGACCCAGGAATTGCTGAATTCGCCTTTCGACAGGCGCCCCTGGCCCTCAGCGACATTGCTCGCCACAGATACTGCCGCGCGCCGGATCTGACTTGTGAGTCCGTAGATCTCCTCTTTCGGAAAAGTCCTTGTCACTCGATAGATCTCAGTTGCCAACGCGACTGCTTTCTGCCATGCGACAAGATCCTTGTATGATTGTCCCATTGGTGTGTCTTCTGGCAACTGGGAACTGGGAACTGGGAACTGGCTACTGCTTTCTGGCTACTGGCAACTGAGAACTGGCTACTGCTTTTCCGCCCCCCCATCGAACATGCGGCAGGATAATCTCCTTCTTGATTCGCCCGGCGTGCTCCCGGACGCGCACCAGCATGCTCGAAAGCAGCACGTCGGAGAGCAGATGCGGCTCGAGCCCCAGGTCCAGCAGCTTCTGGTGCCTGGCGTTGTAATAGTGCTCCTCCGCCTCGATGCGCGGATTCTCCAGGTGCTCAATCTTCGTCGTGAGGCCCAGCTTCGCGGCCTGCGCGCTTACCAGTTGGGCGAGTTGCAGCACATTGAACTGCTCGGTGAACTGGTTGAACACGCGATATTCGCCGGCGCGCGCCGGGTTAAGAATCGCCAGTTCGACGCAGCGCAGCGTGTCGCGGATGTTGAGGAAGCCGCGCGTCTGCCCGCCGCGGCCGTACACCGTGAGCGGCAGTCCGGCGACGGCCTGCACCGAGAAGCGGTTGAGCGCCGTGCCAAACACTTCGTCGTAGTGGAAGCTGGTGGAGAGGCGCGGGTCCTTCGCGGTCTCGTCGGTCTCAATCCCGTACACCACGCCCTGGTTCAAGTCTGTCGAGCGCAGTTTCCACATCCGGCAGGCAAACAGAATGTTGTGGCTGTCGTGGACCTTGGAGAGGTGATAGAACGAGCCGGGCTGCTTGGGGTAAGGCAGCACGTCCTTGCGGCCGTTGTGCTCGACTTCGAGAAAGCCTTCTTCGATGTCGATATTGGGCGTGCCGTATTCACCCATCGTGCCGAGCTTCACCAAATGGCAGTCGTGTGCCACGTCGCGCATCGCCCACAGCAGGTTAAGTGTGCCCACAATGTTGTTGGTCTGCGAAAACACGGCGCGATTGTGGTCCATCATCGAGTACGGCGCCGAGGGCTGCTCACCGTAGTGGACGATGGCCTCCGGATGGAACGTCTCCAGCGCCTCGCGCACCACGCCGTAGTTGCGCAGGTCGCCGACAAAAAGCTCGACGCTCTTCCCGGCCACCTCGCGCCACGCCTTCACGCGGTCCTGCAAGGTGTGAATCGGGATGAGCGGCTCGACGTTCAACTCCAGCTCCCAGCGCCGCTTGGCGAAGTTGTCCACCACGCCCAAGTGGTGCCCGCGCGCCGAGAGATAAAGGGCGGTCGGCCAGCCCAGATAGCCGTCACCGCCCAGGATCAGTATTCGCATGACAGAGTCCTCCCCCGTCCTTACGCTTATGGGTAAACGCAAGAAACAACATAGCAGGAAAATCCTAGGCCGTGTAGCGGCGGCCAACAGAAGCAGCCGTAGCGATTGGAGTTGGGCCGGGGTGGCCCAGACATCGGTTCGAAGCCGTGAAACAGTTCCAGCAAGGTAGCGCGGACCTCCGCTCTTGAGGTCCGCGGCTTTCCGCGCCGTAACCCCCGAACAGCCGAATCAAATTCCCGCCCACAAATCTCCCGAACGGTATTGGGGCAGTTTGCACCGCTGTAGCGGCTCGCCGGTCTTTCTTTTCAAAGGCCCCCGGCGATCATAGATCGCCGCTACAGCAAACTGACCACTACCCCCGGAACAATTTGCTTGACATTAGTACTCAATAGGTGATATAAGATGGGTACCCTATGTTATCGGCTTGAACGCCAGCGCCCTTGCGGAGGTAACCCCGGATGCCGTTCGTCAAATCGCCTGCTCTTACTCCGCGCAAGCTCGCCGCCAACCGCGCCAACGCCCGCCACTCCACCGGACCCCCGCACTTACCGCGGCAAGTCCCGCGTGGCCCTGAACGCCCTGCGTCACGGCCGCTTCGCTTCCTCCAGACTCTTTCGCACCCACCTGGTGCGCACTCATGACGATGTGGCGCTCTATGACTGGGTCTACGCCCAGGCGTGCCTCGCCTTCTCTCCGGCGCAGAAGGAGGCCTGGAGCGACGCCGCCCGGGTGGCCTGTGAGGTGTGGTGCCTGGTGCGCGAAGGCAGCCGGCGCGATCTTCAACCAGGCGGGCCCGAAGGCTGCCATGAGTACGGCCAAACAGGGGGCCAGAAGGGGTGGCGGCGGCCGGGTCGCGCCTCCCTGTGGTGCCATTTCCGCATTCCGACGCGGTTCAATGGGGGCTACGGAACAAAGCCACGATATGCCGTGAAATCACTAGATGCGCGCCTTACGTCGCAGATCCGATTTACCGTCAACGGACCCTTCGAAGGCTTTCGCACCAACCTGCGGCTGAAGTTCTGGGTGCGAGGCCCGAGGCGGCCCCGGCGTCCGGGCCTGGAGTGGCCTCCGCACCTCGACCCCAGGGCGATCTGGGAGGAAACGGTCCAGGAATTGAGCGAAAATCCGTGGGAACAGTAACCCAGACGGAAGAAACCAGCAGATGGGAGGAAACCACGAGGAAGAAGACCCCCGATTTGAAGTCAGCCGTTGGGTGTCATGGCTAGAATTTCTCCGGTTTCAGCAATGCATACACGAGGTAGCCAAAGAACAGCGCACAGATCACCAGTAGCAGCGCATTTCCCGCATTCATCGGCTCGCTCCTATCTCAGCCGCTCACAGGCGCGAACGTAGCCCATGGCCACGAGAACAAAAACCAGAATGGCTGTGATAACAAATAGGTCTGGCATGGCATTACTCAACAAGTCGGCGGTGAGCTTCCTAGAGTTTGACCAGCACGGCGATGTTGAAGCGATTTTCGTCCTTGCGCAGATCGGGCGTGAAGCCGGGCACGAGCGACCCCGGCGCGCCTGTGTTTCCGCCGGGCGGCGTCACTCCGCCGGTTCCGGCAAAATACGGCACGTTCGCGCCTCGATGATCAAACTCCCAGCGAAAAGTCATGAACTGGCTAGGCATGTAGTCGAACGTGCTCGAAGCATCCCAAGCCTTGTAGGGGTCGCCCGGATTCTCGGTGAAGTAAGGGGTTCCGGAGAACGCGGTCGCGCCATTGATGGGAGGCAGCAGAACGAGGTAGCGCCCCGGATTGTCGATGGCGCCGCCGCCCAACGTCAGACCGAACAAGTCCTTGTGGAACCACCAGCGGTTGTAGACCATGAAGCCCAGGAAGTACTGCTTGGGAAGGCCCTTCACCTTGTGGAGGCAGGTCACGCCGCTGCCGCTTTCACAGCCCAAGTCCAGAGTAACCGAGAAGGCGGACTTGTCGAGGAAGCGCAGAGGATTGTCGTAGTATTTGTACTCAATGCTATCGTCCGTGTGAAAGCGGGTGCGGAAGGGTGCGCCGATCGTGTCCCGGCCCACGGCGTATTGGTTGCCGAGGATTTCCAACTTTCCGTTGGGGCGCCACAACACCTGCATCCCAAAACCCGGCCGGCCGTTGGCGGTGCCATAGGCCTGCCAGCCATTGATGAGCCACGGCTCAATCTTCAGGTGCTCGGTCGGGAAGATTTGCACCCGCACGCCATTGAAGAACCACGGCGTGTTGGAGGAAACATAGGAGGGCTGATAGGCCCAGTTGTCGTAATTGTAGTAGCTGAAGAGCCCGACGTACGACATGAAGATCCCGGCGTCCACATTGATCCCATGCAGGACGTCGAAGTGGTACCCGCCGTAGGCCTCGGCCAGATAGCGGTAGGCATCGGCAAGGTTCCACTGGCCGCGTCCAGGGGTCGCGTCATTGCGGGGTGTCTGCGTGGAATAAAGACCAAACTGCGTCAGCAGCCGGCCGCGAACGTTGTCGTAGTGAAAGTCGCCGCCGATTCCCAACTGCTGCACCTGGACTTCGTTGGTTCGGCCGCTCTCCGACGACCCGACGAGGGTGTGATCGATCGGGTGCGCGAAGTCGTAGATATAGGACGTGTCAGCCCGGAATTCGCCCGTGAAGACCTTACTATCTAGAGGCGAGTCTTTCTCGCGGCTGTTGCCGTTCAACCAGGAGAAGTCAGCGAAGGCGAAAGGCATGGAATGCTTGCCGGTCATCGCCTGGGATTGCGCGAATGCCGAAGCCTTTGCTTCAGGATCGGCAGGCTGGGATGCAGGAGCCGCCGGCCCAGCGGGTGGCGCGGACACGGCGGACGCAGACGGAGTGGCCAATGCGCCTTCGGCTGACTGGGCTGGAACTTTCGTCGCCGCGATGGGCTGCTGGTCCACCGGTCGATTCTTGAGCTCCGCCTCGAGCTCATCGATGCGCTTTTCGAGAGCGTCAAGTTGTTTCGCGACCGCCGGTGGTATCTGCTGATCGGTAGCGCCCGCCAGCTCGGTCGGCGGCTGGTTGCCGCTTTGCGCAAGACAGGGGTATTGCCCAAGCATGAAAACAAGACCGCAAAGAGCGAACTGCCACTTACGGTGCAACGCGAACTTCAACATGGTTCCTCCCTGGGTTTTATGCTTCTCCCGGCATCAAACAAACCAAAGGCTAGCCCATCATGCCTTAAGAAGGCATAAAATGTTCGTAAGATTTTCATAAGTTTCATCGCGACACCACGAAGGTTTCTAGCCGCGTCAATGTGACTGGCTTTCCCGTGTCGGCTATCGCCCGTACCGCTCGATGACTGAAGGTCCTCATTTTCCTCCTCGAGTTCCCTGATGCATTCGATCAATTCACGGCACGCTTGTATTGCCATTGTCCTTGCTCCTTTCGGGTTCAAGATTTGGTTCTTCGCTGGCAGACTGACTCCTTAACGTCGCCCCGCTCTGTTTCGGGGTTAGAATTGGGAACGGGTAGGCTCATGCCGCCACCCGCGTTATTTGTATTTGGAAGGGAGCTGGTAGCTGCAAAACGGTTAGGTTCCGTCCCGCGGCACCACCTTTCAGCCGCTCTCAGAGAATTGGAGTCAATATACTCCCGGAGCGTTAGTATGGTGAGACAAGCCTCCTCAGTCCGTCCGACGCCGCGGGGTTCCGCAGGCTCCTCTGGATTTTCCGTGCTGATCCTGGCGGCAGGAAAGTCAATCCGATTCAAGTCAGAACAATCCAAGCTGCTGCACCTCATCGCCGGACGGCCACTCGGCGAATACATACTCCGGACGGCGCTCGACTCCGGGCCGGAGCGCGCTTACATGGTGGTCGGCGCAAAGGCTCAGGAAGTGAAAGAGGCTTTCACCCGCCCCGGACTGACCTTCATCGACCAGAAGCAACAGCGCGGCACCGGCCATGCGCTCCTCGTCGCCCGCCCCGAGCTCGAGCGGTGTCCCAGCCGCACGCTCGTGGCGCTCGTCGGCGACGCGCCCTTGCTCGAGCCCGAAACACTTCGCGCCCTGATCGAACTGCGCGAGCGGGAGGGCTGCGCCGCGACCATCCTAACGACACGTCTTGACCAGCCACGCGGCTACGGGCGCATCATGCGCGCAGGCGCCAACCGGGTACGTGCCATCGTGGAAGAGAAGGTGGCCACGCCCACCCAGAAGAAAATTCGGGAGATCAGTTCCGGCATTCTGGCATTCGACCGGCAGGCCCTGCTCGCCCATCTCGATGAGCTTTCGCCCAACAACGCCCAGAAGGAATATCTGCTCACCGACCTCGTGGCCATCTTCAGCCACCACCGGCTCAAAGTGACGGCCTTCGCGGTCGCCGATTCGCGCCAGGTACTGGGCGTGAACGACCGCGTCGAGCTGGCGGAGGTGGAGCGCATCCTGCGCCGGCGCAAAGCCATGTCCTTAATGCGCGAGGGGGTGACGATCGTTCATCCTGAGGCCACTTACATTGACGACGCGGTCGAGGTGGGGCCGGATACCGTCATCGAGCCGGGCGTGAGTCTGCTGGGCCGGACGCGCGTCGGCCGCGCCTGTGTGCTGCACCCCTGTTCCACGATTGCCGATTCGGCGCTGGGCGACCGCGTCACCGTTCGTCCCTGCTCGGTGATCACCGGTTGCGAAATCTCTTCCGACGTGGCCGTCGGTCCCTTCGCCCACCTGCGCGACGGCGCGGTGATCGAGACCTCGGCGCGCATCGGCAACTTCGTTGAAGTTAAGAAGTCGCGCGTCGGCCGCGGGTCACGCGTCCTGCACCTGACCTACCTGGGTGACTCGACGCTCGGCGAACAGGTGAACGTCGGCGCCGGCACCGTGACCTGCAACTACGACGGCGTGAAGAAGCACCCGACCGTGATCGAAAGCGGCGCATTCATCGGCAGCGGTTCGATGCTGGTGGCGCCCATCCGCATCGGCCGGGGGGCCTACGTCGCCGCCGGCTCGACCATCAGCAAGAATGTGCCCGCCGGCGCTCTCGCCTTCGGCCGCGCCCGGCAAGTCAACAAAGAGGGCTGGATGAAAAATCACGGCAAAGCCAAATCCGTCAACGCTTCCGCCGCTGGGCCGAGCGGCGAACCGGATGACTCGGACCGGGCGTCTTCTGATCCGGGCAGGCCGAATCGACGTTGAAGTTCTTACATCGTCGCGTAAGAATTGCGGTCAACAGCCGGGTGGCAGCCTTCCCGGGCGATGTCACGTCACCTGTAGATCCAGTAGCTTACAACCCGCGCGTGCTTTGGTCTACGCCTTGCTACACTGCCTACGAGCGGCGCGTCCGAAAACGGGGCAGCGAGGCATGCGTCGGGCCAAGCGTCAGCCAAGCGTCGGTAAGAGCCGCATCAAGGAGGCAAGACCATGGCAATCGATGACGTACCCCAGAGCAACCGAACGGTTGAAGTGCATGAGAACCACGGCTCGGGAGCCTGGATCGGAGTTTTCGTGGTCCTCGCGCTGCTCGTAATCGGCGAGATCTATAGCTTGGCGAGAATCGGCTCGCTGAACGGCGCTCTGACCGAACAGCAAACGCAGGTGCAGAAACAGGTGCAGCAGGCCACCGATCAGATGGCGGCCAACTTCTCCAAGCTTCAGGACGCCAGCACCCAACAACTCGATGAGTTGCGCAACGAACTGGACACGGCCTCGAAGCAAATGGGATCGACCGAAGGGCGGGCGCTCGGTCGCGCTCGGTCGATGGTGGCCAAGCTCCAGAAGCAGCAGCAGGCCGCGTCCGACGAACTGAAGCAGGAAATCGCCAAGAAGGCCGATGACGAAAAGGTGGGTGCGTTGAGCCAGGACGTCGACTCCACCAAGAGCGATCTGAGTTCCACCAAGAAGACCGTGGACACCCTGGCCAGCGACCTCGGGATGGCGCGCAGCGAGATGGGGACCCTCATCGCCCGCAATCACGATGATATTGAGACGCTGCGCAAGCTCGGCGAGCGCAACTATTACGAATTCACGCTGACCAAGAATCAGCGGCAGACGATCGCCAGCGTCGGCATGACCCTGAAGAAGACCAACGTCAAGCATCACACGTTCAACCTCGACATGCTGGCCGACGACAGCCTGATTGCGAAGAAGAATCGCGCCATGGACGAGCCGATCTTTTTCGCTCCCAGCAATTCGAAGTCGTTTTACGAGGTCGTGATCAACAAGGTCACCCCGACCCAGGTGACTGGCTACATCTCGACCCCGAAGTTTGCCGGTCAGGAGATGGCTTCCGCTTCGTCGGATACGACGAAGTAAAGCGCCAGCCGGCATCAGACAGCCTGCCCGCCACCCCCCGGCGGGCAGGCTGATCCTTTTCCGCCCTTGGCCCACTTCTCTCAGCTTCAGCATTCGACTCCGCCCTCCGCCACAAATGGCGGGCTCAACCCGCCGCTACCGAGTCACTACCCCAGCCTTGCGAGCTTCGCTCAGTGTGTGCTAGCTTGAAAAAGGCCGGAAGCTTGAACACCGGAAGGACTCATGATACGCACCTATAGTGGGCACGTCCCGCGCGTGGCGGCGTCTGCGTATGTGGCCGAAAGCGCCGACGTGATTGGCGACGTGGAAATCGGCGAGAACGCGAGCGTCTGGTTCGCCTCGGTCCTGCGCGGCGATATCGAAAGGATTCGCATCGGCTCGAACAGCAATATCCAGGACGGCTCGATCGTTCACACTATGCTCGGTTCGCCGACGCTCGTCGGCGACTGGGTGACGGTGGGGCATCGCGCTGTGCTGCATGGCTGCGCCATCGAGAGCCACTGCTTGATCGGCATGGGCGCGGTGCTCTTGAACGACGTCAAGGTGGGCGAAGGGTCCATCATCGCCGCCGGCGCGCTGGTGCCGGAGCGGACCGTGATTCCGCCCCGCAGCTTATACATGGGCGTGCCCGCCAAGTTCCAGCGCCAACTGGCGGAATCGGATCGGCGCTTCATTGACATGCACGCGCAGCACTACCTCCAGTACAAGGAAACCTACCTCGCGGAGCGGGGCAAGAATTGAGCGATCGAGTGATTGAGTGATCGGGCGAATTGGAATCATCGTTCACTCAATCGCTCAATCACTCAATGACCCAATCTCCCAATGACTCAGTCACTCAATAAACCGGTCCGTTCCGTCAAGGGCACTCGCGACATCCTACCGCCTGCAACGGCGCTCTGGCGGCGTGTCGAAGACGAGGCGCGCCGCGTGTTTGCGGCGTACAACTTCGGCGAGATTCGCACGCCGGTGCTCGAACCGACGGCGCTCTTCGCCCGCAGTGTAGGCGCGGACACCGATATCGTCTCGAAAGAGATGTACACCTTTGAGGACCGTGACCACGAATCACTGACGCTGCGTCCGGAGGCGACGGCCTCTGTGGTTCGGTCGTACATCGAGCACAACCTGGCGAACGAAGGTGGGCTGCACAAGCTCTACTACACTGGCCCCATGTTCCGCCGCGAGCGCCCGCAGAAGGGACGCTACCGCGAGTTTACCCAGATCGGCGCCGAAGTACTCGGCTCGGACCATCCTGCGATTGACGTCGAATTGCTCGAGATGCTTGCGCTGCTGCTCGAACGCGTGGGTATCCGGGAATTCTCGCTGCTCATCAACTCCGTCGGCTGCGGCCGGTGCCGGGCGGAATACATCAAGGTGCTGCGGCAGGCTCTCGAAGGCGTAAAATCGCAGATGTGCGCCGACTGCCAGCGCCGCGCGGAGACCAATCCCCTGCGCGTGCTCGACTGCAAGGTGCCGGAGGATCAACCCATCATCGAGGCGCTGCCGAAGATCCTCGACTACCTCGATCCCGAATGCCGCCAGCACTTTGAGGCGGTCAAGTCCGGTCTCGACGAACGCGGCATCACGTATCAAGTTACTCCGCGCCTCGTGCGCGGGCTCGACTACTACACGCGGACGACGTTCGAGATCACGAGCAATGTGCTCGGAGCGCAGAACGCCTTGCTCGGCGGTGGACGCTACGACGGCCTCTCGGAAATTATCGGCGGCCCGCCCACGCCTGGCATCGGGTTTTCCATCGGCCAGGACCGCTTGGTGGTCGCGGTGGAAGCCGCGGGCCTTCTGAAGGCAGCCGACGGCGTTGCGGCCTACATCGCCTGGATTGGCGAGGGGACGCTCGCGCCCGCCTCGTCCCTCGCGCGCGACTTGCGGCGCGAGGGACTTAGGATTGAGATTGCGTATGAGCCCATGAAGCTCAAGAAGTCCTTGGGAATTGCCTCGAAACTTGGCGCGCGGTATACGATCATCATCGGCGAGGGCGAACTGGCGAGCGGCCGGTATCAAGTGAAGGATATGGCCACCGGACAGCAGGAAGGCGTCGAATCGGTGAACATCGTGGCGCACTTGAAAGGATGCACATCAATTATTTCGGAGCGACCGTGAACCTCGATCTTCTCGGTGACCGCCAACGAACCCACTATTGCGGCGAGCTGCGCAAAACACACGCCGGCCAGATGGTGTTTCTGGCCGGCTGGGTGGCGCGACGCCGCGACCTCGGCAATCTTATTTTTCTCGATCTGCGCGACCACACCGGCATCGCGCAGATTGTCTGCCGCCCGGAAGTCAGCGCCGAAGCACACTCCCGAGCCGAGCAAGTTCGCTCAGAATACGTGGTGGCCGTGGAGGGTGAAGTCGTCCCGCGCTCCGCCGAAACGGTGAACCCGCAGCTCGCGACCGGCGCCGTGGAGGTTGTGGCGCGGTCGCTGCTGTTGCTCAACGAAGCCAAGACGCCGCCGTTTCCGATTGAAGACGAAAAGACCGCCGAGGAAACGCGCCTTCGTTACCGCTACCTTGATCTACGGCGAGTCCGCCTGCAGCACCACCTTCGGCTGCGCCACCTCGCCGCGCTCGCGGTGCGTGAGCACATGAGCGCGAACGGCTTCATCGAAATCGAAACGCCCTTTATGACCCGTTCCACTCCTGAGGGCGCGCGCGACTACCTCGTGCCGAGCCGCGTCCAACCCGGACGCTTCTACGCCCTGCCGCAATCGCCGCAGATTTTCAAACAAATCCTGATGATTGCGGGTTTCGACCGCTATTTCCAGATCGTGCGCTGCTTCCGCGACGAAGACTTTCGCGCCGACCGCCAGGCGGAATTCACCCAGGTGGATGTGGAGATGGCATTCCCGCGGCGAGAGGTGCTCTTTGACATCATCGAACGCCTGATGGAAAAACTTTTCGCGCTGATTGGTGTGAATGTCCAGCGTCCGTTTCCGCTTCTTCCCTATGACGCGGCGATGGAGAAGTACGGTTCCGACAAGCCGCACCTGGGCTTCAATTTGGCTTGGCGGCGCGTGGAGGCTCCCGCCGGCTTGCGTGAGAAGGTCCACATCGCTTATCTCAAGGCTTTGCGCGTGCCGGGCTGGTCCACGGAGTCGCGCAGCCAGCTTGACAAGCTCCAGGAAACGGCCAAAGCCTCGGGCGCCGACTGGTTCTCGTACGCCAAGGTGGGTGAAAAGGACATTCAGTCGCCGCTCGCGAAAGCCGCCGGAGAAGGGACCGTCCGGGCGCTGGTCGGCGCTGCAGACGCCGCGGCAGGCGACCTCGTTGTGCTGCTGGGACGCAAGGCGGAAACCCCGCTTCACGGCACTCCCCTGCTTCACGATATGCGGCGCCTCGATGAGGCCTCGGGCGAAGTACGGTTGGAGATTGCGCGCCGGCTCGGGTTTCTCAAGCCGGGAACCTGGAACTTCGGTTGGGTGGTGGACTTCCCCATGTTCGAGTTTGACGAAAAGGAAAAGCGTTTCACGGCGATGCATCACCCGTTCACCTCCCCGCGCGAAGAGGACTTTGACGCGCTCGAGTCCGATCCCGCCACCGTGAAGGCGCGCGCCTACGACCTGGTACTGAATGGCACGGAAATCGGCGGCGGCTCAATCAGAATCCATCGCCAGGACATCCAGAAGCGGGTCTTTTCGATTCTCGGCTTGACGCCCGGCAAAGCCCGCGAGCGGTTCGGCTTTTTTCTCGATGCACTCGAATCCGGCACGCCGCCTCACGGCGGCATCGCGCTCGGCTGGGACCGCATTGTGGCCCTGATGTGCGGAGAATCGAACATCCGCGAAGTTATCGCCTTTCCGAAGACGGCCAGCGCCGTGGATTTGATGTGCGACGCGCCCTCGCTGGTGGAACCGGAGCAACTGATAGAGCTGGGATTGGAAACTCGAAATTCAAAACTCGAAGCTGGAAACTCGAAGATCCAGCCTTGAATTTCCAACTTTTACTTTTCGATTGGATGGGCGCCCCTCAACTGTGACCTCGTATGTCAGTGATCCACATCCTCCCCGAAGCTGTCGCGAACAAAATCGCGGCCGGTGAAGTCGTCGAGCGTCCGGCGTCCATCGTCAAAGAGCTGGTGGAGAACTCCGTTGACGCCGGAGCCAATTTCATCGAGGTCGCGGTCGAAAGTGGCGGCAAGCGGCTGATTCGCGTTGTGGACGACGGCTGCGGCATGGACCATGACGATGCGCTGCTGGCCTTCGAGCGCCATGCCACGAGCAAGATCCGCTCGGCGGAGGACCTATTCGATGTTTCGACCTTGGGCTTCCGCGGCGAAGCCTTACCGTCCATCTCCTCAGTCGCGCGGCTAGTGCTGGAGACGCGGCACGATTCCGAAAGTTCGGGCACGCGAATCGAAATCCACGGCGGCAGGCTGCGCGACGTGAAGGAAATCGCCTGGCCGGCAGGAACCCGCATCGAAGTCCGCGACCTCTTCTACAACACGCCTGCCCGGCGCAAGTTCCTAAAGTCCGAGTCCACCGAACTCGGCCACATCGCGGGTTTGGTCACCCATTACGCGCTGGCGCATCCGGAGAAAAGCTTTCGCCTCGCTTCGCTCTCGAACGAAATCCTTAACGTCTCGCCCGTTGCCGACTTTCGCTCGCGGCTTTACCAGGTGATGGGCGCCCAGCTTCTGGAGCAACTGATTGAGATTGCGCCGGCCGAGCGCGCCATGCCGATATTTGCACCGCCGGAAGCGCCGGAAAGGAATGACGAAGAAGATGGGCCGGAGCCGGTGAAGCCCGTGATCGTCCGGCTTTCGGGGTTCGTCTCGCGCCCCGACGTGCAGAAGCTCAACCGCAACCAGATTTACTTCTTCGTGAATCGCCGGCTGGTGCGCGACCGGCTGATTCTGCACGCCATCACGGAAGCCTACCGTAACATCGTTCCGCCGAAGATGTTCCCCGTTGCGCTGATCTTCCTGGAACTGCCTCCTGCCGAAGTTGATGTGAATGTGCACCCTTCGAAGACGGAAGTACGCTTCCGGCATTCCGCCTTTATCCACGACTTCGCGCGCGACTCGATCCGTCAGGCGCTCGTGGCAGCGCGACCGGTCGCGGCTTTTCCTATGGGCCCAATGGCTCCGATGCCGCCCATGCGGAACGAGGTGCGGGCCGCGGCGGCGGAAGATTTGGAGATTGAAGCCACCGAGCGGCTGGGTGAAGAGGCACCGACGATGCGCGGCGCGCCGGCGCCGAACACGTCCGTTCGCGAACAGGATTTCCATCTCTCGCCACCACGTCCTGAACCGCGCCCAGGGATCTTGCCTTTGACCGGAGGCGCGTTTGAACCGCAAGACTTCGGCAAGCCGCGGAGTTTCTCGCTGCACGCTCACTCCGTAGTTGCACCGAGCGTGGTTGAGCGCGGCGGCGATATCCTTCCGGCAAGCATCCCAGCTTCCGAGTTTCCTGCTAACCTCCGGCCCTTGGGGCAAGTTCAGGAGAGCTTTATCGTGGCGACGAACGCCGAGGGGCTGTGGATCATTGACCAGCACGTGGCGCACGAGCGCGTTCTTTTCGAACGTCATCTCCGTCAGCGCCGCGAGAAGAAGGTGGAAGCGCAGCGGCTGCTGTTACCCATCATCGTCGAGCTCACGCCCCAACAGCTTGCCGCCTTCCGGGACATCGCCGAAGAGCTGGGCGCGAACGGTTTCGACGTAGAGCCCTTTGGGCAGCGCACGGTGGCGGTGAAGACCGCGCCGGCTGAGATTCGCGCCGAGGAGGTCGAGCGGCTGCTGGTGGAAATTCTGGACGGCATGGGTCCCGAGGCGCGTGCTCTCTCGCTCGACACGCTGCGCGGCAAGATCGGCGCCTCGGTCGCCTGCCACGCTGCCATCAAGATCAACATGGCGCTCGACCGCCACAAGATGGAGTGGCTCCTCCGCGAGCTCGCCCGCACGGAGTGCCCGATGTCGTGCCCGCACGGCCGGCCCGTGCTGCTGCGGTTCGGCCTGAAGGATATCGCCAAGGCGTTCAAGCGGATTTAACCGGTCGCCCCGGGTTTTTCCGCTCATCAAGTTCCATGCCCAGACCCCTGGTGATTGCGATCGACGGCCCGGCCGGCGCCGGCAAGAGCACCGTGGCGCGCAAGCTCGCCACGCGCCTGGGCCTCGCCTATGTGGATAGCGGGGCAACCTACCGCGCCGCCGCGCTCACGGTGCTCGAAAACGCCATCTCGCCCGACGACGAGCGAGCGGTGGCCGAACGAGTGGCCGCCGCCGACATCCGGTTCGAAGCCGAGGGCGCGCAACCCCGCGTGCTGCTCGATGGGCGGGATGTCAGCTCGCAGATTCGCACCCCGGAAGTAACACTGGCCGCGGCCCGCGTTTCCCGTCTGCCGGAAGTCCGGAGGAAACTGGTCGAGTTGCAGCGCCGTTTCGGACGCGAGCGCGGCGTGGTGATGGAAGGCCGGGACATCGGCACGATCGTCTTTCCGGATTCGCCGCTGAAGATCTTCCTGAAAGCCGACCCGGAGGAACGGGCGCGGCGGCGTTTGGGTCAGGAAAAGGAGGAGGGCCGCGGAACGACGCTCGAGCAGACCGCCTACGAGATCGGCCGGCGCGACCAACTCGACGCCGAGCGCAAGGTCTCACCGCTGGTGGCTGCGCCCGACGCCGTCGAGATGGATTCCACGCGCCTCAATGCTGACGCGGTGGTGGAGCAGATTTGCGAGCTGGCGCAAAAGCGGGGCTTGGTGGTTTCAGATTCGAAATCCGAGGTTCCAGGTTAACTACCTTCCGCCGTTGCTCATCGAGGCCAGGAACTCGGCGTTGGTCTTGCTCTTGGAGAGCTTGTCGATGATCAGCTCCATAGTTTCGACCGGCGAGAGCGGGTTGAGCACCTTGCGCAGCACCCAGATGCGGTTGAGTTCGTCCTTGGGAACCAGCAACTCTTCCTTGCGTGTGCCCGAGCGGTTGATGTCCATGGCCGGGAAGACTCGCTTGTCCACCAGCTTGCGGTCAAGATTGATTTCCATGTTGCCGGTGCCCTTGAACTCTTCGAAGATCACGTCGTCCATGCGGCTGCCGGTGTCAATCAGCGCCGTGGCAATGATGGTCAAGCTGCCGCCCTCTTCGATGTTGCGGGCGGCGCCGAAGAAGCGCTTGGGGCGCTGCAGGGCGTTGGAGTCCACGCCGCCCGAAAGAACCTTGCCGGAGGGCGGCACCACGGTGTTGTAGGCGCGCGCCAGGCGCGTGATTGAGTCGAGCAGGATTACCACGTCGCGCTTGTGCTCCACCAGGCGCTTGGCTTTCTCGATGACCATTTCCGCCACCTGGACGTGGCGGGCGGCCGGCTCGTCGAAGGTCGAGCTGATCACCTCGCCCTTTACCGTGCGCTGCATGTCGGTCACTTCCTCGGGCCGCTCGTCAATCAGCAGCACGATCAGCGTGACTTCCGGATGGTTGGTGCTGACGGAGTTGGCGATGGTCTGCAGTAGCATGGTCTTCCCGGTGCGCGGCGGGGCCACAATCAGGCCACGCTGACCCTTGCCGATGGGCGTCAGGAGGTCGAGCACGCGCGCCGAAATGTTGTCCTTGGCGGTCTCCAGGCGAATGCGCTCCTGAGGATAGAGTGGCGTGAGATTGTCGAAGAAAATCTTGCTGTGGCCAGCGTCGGGCGATTCAAAATTGATGGCCTCGACTTTGATGAGCGCGAAGTAGCGCTCGCCTTCCTTCGGCGGGCGAATCTGTCCGGAAATCGTATCACCGGTCCGCAGGTCGAACTTACGGATCTGCGAAGGCGACACGTAGATGTCGTCGGGACCGGGCAGATAGTTGTAATCCGGCGCGCGCAGGAATCCGAAGCCGTCCGGCAGGCATTCCAGCACGCCCTCGGAGAAGATGAGGCCGCTCTTTTCGGTCTGTGCCTGCAAGATCTTGAAGATGAGTTCCTGCTTGCGAATGGCGCTCGCGCCCTGCACTCCCAGATCCTTGGCCACGTTGACCAGGGTGGTGATGTTCATCTCCTTGAGCTTGGCGATGTCGAGGACCTCGCCTTCCTTGATCTCGCGGATCTTTTCGGCCTGCACTTCTTCGTCCTGTTTCTTGGCCGGTATATGCGCTTCCTTTTTCCTGCCCCGCTCTCTTCCCGGCGGCGGGGCCACCGGCTTGGGGGCGCCACTCTCATTCACTTCTTCCGGTTCGCTCGATCCGTTCACTGGCATAGGATTCTCTCTTTTCTCGTTCCGGTCTCCGCCCTGAAGCGGAGTGGTCGGTTGGGGCCTGCGCCCTCGTGATTTTCGTCTGATTTGCTGAATGCTCTTGGCGGCACGTTGAGGTTCCGAGCCCGGTGGCGCGGTAGCGGAAAGGGAAATGCTTAGTTTGAAGCTCCTCTTCGAGTCATCCTCGTAATTGATCTAATCCGGCGAGCAAACTGGGTCTTCCGGCACAGAGACTTGCTGGCATCGGCTTCGCTTCCTTTGGATGCAGCGCTCCAACAACGGGTTCATTTCTTTTTCCGTGTCTCAGTTGGTCAGCGATTCCCGTCCGGCTTCCTGCGGAGCGGGTTCCAACTTCTCGGTCTCAGCGACGCGCGGTGGACGCGCCTCGAGCTTCTGCTCGAGCGCCAGGTCCAGCACCTCATCCATCACGTCCACGAAGCGGAGCGCCATCTCTTGCTGGATATTGAACGGAATCTCGGAAAGATCTTTCTCGTTGTCCCGGGGCAGAATCACCGTCCGCGTGCCCAGGCGATGCGCTGCGAGAACCTTCTCTTTCACTCCGCCAATCGGCAGAACCTTGCCGCGCAGCGTGATCTCACCGGTCATGGCGATGTCACGCCGCACGGGGATTTTGGTGAGCGCGCTCACCACCGCCGTCGCCAGCGTAATGCCCGCCGAAGGGCCGTCTTTGGGGATGGCGCCCTCGGGAACGTGAATGTGAATGTCCACGTGGCGGTAGAAGTCGGGGTCGAGACCCAGTTCCGCGGCGCGAGAGCGAACATAGCTCATGGCAGCCTGGCCGGACTCCTGCATCACGTCGCCGAGCTTTCCGGTCAGCATCAGCTTGCCCTTGCCTTGCATGAGGGTGGCTTCGATCTGCAGCACGTCGCCGCCCGCCTCCGTCCAGGCCAAACCCATCGCCAGGCCCACCTCGTTCTTATCCTCGGACTTGGTGTCGCGGAACTTGATGACGCCGAGGTACTCGCGCACGTCTTCGGCTTTCACGGCGACTTCGAGGCCTCTGCCGTCGGCCACCACCTTGCGCGCCACCTTGCGGCAAATGTTGGCGATTTCACGCTCCAGGTTCCGCACGCCGGCTTCGCGCGTGTAGCCGCGGATGATCGTAGTAATCGCGTCGTCCGCAAAAGTGAGGTTCTCGGGTCTCAGACCGCACGCTTCGCGCTGCTTCCGCACCAGAAACCGTTTGGCGATTTCGAGCTTTTCGGGCTCGGTGTAGCCGGAAAGCCGCAGGATTTCCATGCGGTCCTGCAGCGGCTGCGGGATGGTGTGAATCACGTTGGCGGTGGTGATGAAAAACACCTTCGAGAGGTCGTACTCGACGTCGAGGTAGTGGTCTGCGAACATGTGGTTCTGCTCCGGGTCGAGCACTTCGAGCAGCGCCGCCGAGGGATCGCCGCGGAAGTCCATGCTCATCTTGTCCACTTCGTCGAGCAGGAACACCGGATTCACCGTCCCGGCCTTCTTCATCATCTGGATGATCTGGCCGGGCAGCGCGCCGATGTAAGTGCGGCGATGACCGCGGATTTCCGCCTCGTCCCGCACGCCGCCGAGGGACAGCCGCACAAACTTGCGTCCCGTGGCGCGGGCAATGGAGCGCCCGAGCGACGTCTTGCCCACTCCGGGCGGCCCGACGAAGCAAAGGATGGAGCCCTTCGGCGTCTTCACCAGTTGCCGCACCGCCAGGAACTCCAGAATGCGCTCCTTGATCTTCTCCAGCCCATAGTGATCTTCTTCCAGGGTCTTTTCGGCCCGTGCGATGTCCCGAATCTCCTTTGACTTTTTCTTCCACGGCATCGCCAGCAGCCAGTCGAGGTAGTTGCGCGAGACGGTGGACTCGGCCGACATGGGCGGCATCATCTCCAGCCGCTTCAGTTCCTGTCCCGCCTTCTCGCGGGCGTCCGCGGTCATGCCGGAGGTTTCAATCTTCTTCTTGAGTTCGTCGATTTCGCTCTTCTCGTTCTTGCCCAGTTCCTTCTGGATCGCCTTGATCTTCTCGTTCAGGTAATACTCACGCTGGGCGCGCTCCATCTGCCGCTTCACCCGGCCCTGAATCGTGCGGTCCACATTGAGCTTTTCGATCTCAATGTCGAGGATGTCCGCCAGGCGCGTCAGCCGGTCTACGGGGTCAAAGATTTCCAGCAGTTCCTGCTTTTCTTCAATCGAGACGTTGAGGTTGGCGGCCACCGTGTCGGTGAGTTTGCCGAGTTCGTCCACCTTCACCGCCGCAATCATGGTCTCGTAATTCAGGCTCTGCGAAAGCTTCACGTACTGCTCGAAAAGCGAAACCACGCGCTGCACCAGTTGTTCGAGGCTGGGCGTGGTCACCGCGCGGTAAACAGCCGTCTTCACGGTAACGCGGAAAAAGCCGTCCTCGCTCGCCACCTTCACCACCTTGCCGCGAGCCCCGCCCTCCACCAGCACCTTGATGTTGCCGTCGGGCAGCTTCACGCTCTGCACGATGTTGGCGATCGTCCCCACCGAATAGATGTCCCCGGCGTTGGGATCGTCCACCGACGCGTCCTTCTGCGTGGCCAGGAAAATCTTCTTTTCGCCTGCCAGCGCCTCTTCCAGCGCGCGAATGGAGCTCTCGCGCCCCACCACGAACGGCGACATCATGTAGGGGAAGATGACAAGATCGCGCAGCGGCATCATGGGAAGCACCTTGATGTCGCTTTTTTCACGGCCCGGGAAGATGGATGAACTCATGAACCTGCCTTTCACAAGAAGCGCGAAGCTAGCCTGCCTTCTCCAGCAGCGTCGAACTGAAACTGATTTCGTGATTCCGCACCATCTCGTCGGTCACCACAAACTCGCGAAGCTTGCGCTGGCCGGGAAGGTGATACATCAGGTCGAGCATGAGATCTTCGAGAATCATCCGCAAGCCCCGGGCGCCGAGCTTGCGTTCCAAAGCCTGCTGCGCAATCGCTTTTAGCGCTTCTTCGGAGAATCTCAGCCGGACGTTCTCGAACTCAAACAGCCGCTGGTACTGCCGGGTCAGGGAGTTCTTCGGCCGGGTCAGGATTTCCACCAGCGCCGCTTCGTCCAGGTCGTTCAGCACGCTCACCACCGGGAGCCGGCCCACGAACTCCGGAATCAGCCCGTACTTAATGAGATCTATCGGCTGAACCTGCTCCAGAACTTCGATATTTCTTTTCCCTCCTGGAACGGGAGCGGCGTCGGCCTCGGTGTGGAAGCCCATCGACCGCCGGCCGGTGCGCCGCTCGATAATCTTTTCCAGGCCCACAAACGCCCCGCCGCAAATAAAGAGAATGTTGGTGGTATCGACGGCAGTGAATTCCTGGTGCGGGTGCTTGCGGCCGCCCTGCGGCGGGACGTTGGCCACCGTCCCTTCCAGAATCTTCAGCAGCGCCTGCTGCACTCCCTCACCCGAAACGTCGCGCGTGATGGACGGGTTCTCGTCCTTCTTCGCAATCTTATCAATCTCGTCAATATAGATGATGCCTTGCTGCGCCCGCTGGACGTCTCCGTTGGCGCTCTGCAGCAGCTTCAGGATGATGTTCTCCACGTCCTCGCCGACATACCCGGCTTCGGTCAGCGTGGTGGCGTCCACAATGGCGAACGGAACTTCGAGCAGACGGGCCAGGGTCTGCGCCAGGAGTGTCTTGCCGGTGCCGGTGGGTCCGATGAGCAGGATATTCGATTTGGTCAGTTCCACGTCGCTGCGCTGCCGGCTCATCTTGATGCGCTTGTAGTGGTTGTAAACCGCCACCGCCAGCCGTTTCTTGGTCTTGTCCTGCCCCACCACGTACTGTTCGAGAAACGTCTTCACTTCCACCGGCCGCGCCAGCTCCGCCCGCGCCTCCGGCCCCCGTTCCCCCCCCGGCTCTTCGTCCAGGATGCTGTTGCACACCGCCACGCACTCGTCGCAGATATACGCTCGCGGCTGTTCGTCCGGCGAGGAAATCAGCTTGCGGACGGCGTCCTGACTCTTGCGGCAGAAGGAACAGTGCAACGGCTCTTCAGCTCCCGTGCGTCTCAAGCGGCTCTCCCGGTCATTTCGGTGTCATCCTGAGCGAAGCGAAGGAGCTGCTTTGTTTGTTTTCAGCAAGAAACAGCGGATGCTTCGCTACGCCCAGCATGACAGATACCTCTACTTGTGCTTGTAAATGATCTCGTCCACCATGCCGTATTCGCGCGCCTGTTCGGCGTTCATCCAGAAATCCCGTTCCACGTCGTGCTCAATCTTCGCCAGCGCCTGGTTGGTGTGCTTGGCCAGAATCTCGTTGATGTTGGCCCGCACGCGCAGGATTTCCCGCGCGTGGATGTCAATGTCGGTCGCCTGGCCCGAGAGGCCTCCCATCGACGGCTGGTGAATCAGCACCCGCGAGTTGGGCAGGGCGAACCGCTTGCCCTTGGTCCCCGCCGTCAGCAGCAAAGCCGCAATCGACGCCGCGCAGCCGATGCACGTGGTCGCCACGTCCGGCCGGATGAACTGCATGGTGTCGTAAATTGCCATGCCGGCCGTCACGCTCCCGCCCGGCGAGTTGATGTAAAGCTGCACGTCGTGCTCGGGGTCTTCCGCTTCGAGAAAAAGCAACTGCGCCGTAATCAGGTTCGCCACCACATCGTCAATCGGCGTTCCGATAAAGATGATATGATCGCGGAGGAGGCGCGAGTAAATATCATACGCCCGCTCGCCCCGGTTGGTCTGCTCCACCACCATCGGGACGAGCGTCATTTGCGGTTCCGTCATAAGCCTTCCCCGGGTCTCCTCAACTCCACCTTACACCTTTGGCTCGTTTCCGGCGTCACTCATTTTGTGAATGATTTTCGCGTTGGCGTAAATGAGGTCGAGAGCCTTTAGGTTACGGCGACTCGATCTCAGCGTATCAAGTTCATTATCCCTTGTCAAGCGCGTTTTTAGCGCCGCCGGCGTCTCTTCCCCGCCTTCCGCCATCTCGCGGATGGCCTCGTCCAGTTCTTCTTCGGTAACCTCGATTTTCTCCGCCTCCGCAATCTTCCCCAGGATGAGGAATCCCCTCACTTCCTTCTCCGCCTCGGGCCGCATCTGGACGCGAATCTCGCGCCAATTCATCGGTGCCGTCCGCGGATCCACGCCTTGCGCCATGAGCTCCGAAATCAGGCGCTGGAACTTGCGATCCAACCGTTGCTCCACCAGCGCCTCGGGAACGGGAAACGGGTGGACTGCTTCGAGCTGTTTCACCAGCCGGGTCCGCGTTTCCGATTCCACCTCTTCCTGGCGGCGCTTGCCGAGATTCTCGCGCACCTGGGCGCGCAGCTCGTCGAGCGTCTGGAATGCGCTCACCGTCTTCGCCAACTCGTCGTCGAGCGCCGGCACGGACTTCTTTTTGATGCCCAGCACCTCCACCCGGTAGCGGATGGTCTTGCCGGCCACCTTCTTTCCGGGAAACTCCTCGGGATACGTGACCTCGAACTCGCGGACCTCGCCCGGCCGGCTGCCGAGCAGGTGCTCGGTGAAGCCGGAAAGCGTCCCCTTGCCGCCCAGGTGAATCATGCCCTCGCGCAGCTCCACCGGCTCTGATTTCGCATCCGCCGCATCGCGGCCACGATAGCTGGCCACAAGGTAATCATCGTTTTCGGCCGGCCGGTCTTCCACCGCCTCGAACGTCGCGGCGTTCTGGCGCATCTCGTCGAGCGCCTTCTCCACGTCTCCCTCTGCGACCGTCGCGGCTTCCTGCTCGACTTCCAGTCCCTTATAGTCCTTGAGCTCGATTTCGGGGTACACCTCAAACATCGCCTTGATGCTGAGCGGCTGCTTCTCCTCGAACTTGAGGTCCTCGAACCGGGGCTCTCCCACCACCGCGAGCTTTTGATCCTTCACCGCGTTCTCGAAAAACTTGGGCACCAGCGCCTGCACCACGTCGCTCTTGATTTCGTCGCGAAAGCGCCGGCGCACCATCTCGCGCGGCGCGTGTCCGGGCCGGAAGCCGGGAATCCGCGCCAGCTTGGCGTACTCCTTCACCACGCTTTCGGCTTCGCGCTCCACCACCTCGGGCGGAATCTCAATCAAAAGCTCTTTCTTGCAGGTGGCTGACTCCACAATCCCTCGGCGACAGATTGAGTGTGTGAAATAACAACGGCGAGAAGCTGCTGAACTCCTGAGAACCCAGCCTCACCAGGCCCGGCCCATCCAGGCCGGCCAAGTAAGACGGCTCGTTCCACGCCTCAGACTGTTGAGTATAGCACAGGGCAGGGATGTCAACGCTTGGGTTCTCCAATACGGTAGTGACTCAGCCTGATGCTTACAGACACCCCCGGCCCCGTCATTCCCGCGCACGCGGGAGTCCAAGCCTCGGCCGCTGGCGCTACAGCGCCAACCATCAGCAGATCGTTGCGCGCCGATGCTCGCTAGCCCAAACATCTCAGTTACCGAAAAGAGTCTCTAGCTGACGCCGGCCGTGAACGACGCGCAGGACAAGCACGTCCTCGTTTTCGACACAGTACACGATGACATATTCTCCAACGGGAAGGCTTCGGTATCCGGGCCGAAATCTTCCTCGCGGGACCGTCCCATATAGGGGAAGCGGGCCAGCGTAAAGAAGCGGTCTGTAATGGTGTCGATGAGGCGGTTGGCAATCTCGATGCTGCTGCTTTCCTTGGCAACGTATAGCCAGATGTCGTCAAGATCGGCCTCGGCGCGTTGGGCGACACGGTGGGCCATCAGGGGGTGGCGGTGAGTTCCGCAAGAAGGCGGGCGCGTCCCCGTTCTTTGACTTCGCTCGAAAGCTGCCGCATTGACTCCTGGGTGATGACGCGGCCTTCTCCGCGTGCCAGCGAAGCGCGGGCGTCGTCAAGCGTGAGAAGAAATTCCGCGCGTTGCCGCTCGCGTTCTTCCCACAAAGCCAGCGCCTCCTGTACGGCGTCCTCTTCCGAGCGAAGCCGTCCGGTTTCAATGGCGCGGCGGGCGAAAGCCTTCTGGTCCGGGGTAAGGTCGATCTGCATGGCTCTAGGATACGGCAAACACGGCCTTCGGGCAACGCTTTCGTGGTCATAACTCTTTCGGATAAAAACGTACCTGACACCGTTTCCCACGAGTCTTTTGGCTGTGATGGTTCGCCCATCCGATTCGGGCTCGCGGATCGGCGGTCGTTGATGGCGCTCGTGGAACCCTGCTTCACCGGCTTGACGGCCGACGAAATCGTAACCGGAGGCGCCGGCGCGCAGATGCCATGCCGGTGATCGCGAAGAAATACCCAGCGAAAAAGCCTGCCCTGAGCAACGCGAAGGGACGCGGACTCGCCGCGGCGAGCGGTGGTCCGCACTGCCATGCTGCGGGAGGGGAGGAGGGGTAGCCACGACACGCTTTTTGTGTCGTGGGTTCTTCGGCCGTCCGTGATAATCTCCGACCGTGTCACACCTGCGCCGGCTGCGGACGTCGGACCGAATCTTCTTTGTTACCGTGAATCTTCGGCGTGTCGTGGCTCCTCTCGCGGAGGGGGAATATGCCCTGGTGGCGGATGCTCTGGCGGAATCGCGGCGCAAATTGCAATTCCTGCTTTACGGGTACGTGCTCATGCCGGACCACTGGCACGCGCTAATTTGGACGACCTACCCCCTCACGATTTCGCGGGTGATTCAAGACATCAAATGGATTTCAGCGGTGTCGTTGAATCGGGCGCGAAACGGTTCAGGTTCGGTATGGCAGCATCAGTTTTGGGATCGCTTCGTGCGCCACGGGAAGGAGTTGCGAGACCGCCTTACCTACATGCACTTCAATCCGGTACGCAAAGGGTTGGTGACGAAGCCGGAGGAGTGGCGGTGGTCGAGCTGCAATAACTTCGCGCTGGATAAGAAGGTTGTGGCAAGCTGTCCAATTCGGATTGACGATGCCCACTTGCCAGAGTCGTATCGTGGATGATGGAAAGGCCCACTACCATTGTTGCCCACGACACAAAAGGCGTGTCGTGGCTACCCGCTCATCGGAGCCATCGCTTTTGTTGGTCTCTTTTGCGCGGACATGTACCTGATTGAGCATTGGCGTTTATCTCGCCCATATTATCCTAAGCCAAAGTTCGGCTGGACAATTCGTTTGCCTTGGTGCCTGGGAGCATACGGAACCGAGAATGAAGCCCGCTTTCTTGATCGGTCTGCCTCAGCGGAGGAATGGGCTTTTCTGATGATTGTGGCCAGCGTGCTTATTGACTATTACAAGTTTAGCGTGTGGCCGCTGAGGGCTCCTCCAAAGTAGCCCACTACCCCCAGGCCATTCTCGTTTGACTTCCTCCCCTCGCAGGCATAGACTCGCTCGGTTTTGGCCGGGTGGTTCGCGTTCGCAAAATCAGATTGGAGGCGCGATGAAAAGGACCATGAAAGGGAAAGCTGTTGCGGCGTGGGTAGGAGCGATGTCATTCCTAATTGCTTGCTGCTTGCAAGCGCAGCAGGCGAACGCGCAGAGCACGTTCGCGAAGCTGCAAAGTCTGCCCAAAGATGCTCGGCCTGTTCCCCTCTAGCCAGATCGAGATGCAGCCTTCGCCAGCGTCGCCGAAGGTGTCCGCCGAGTGGCAAACGATCTGCTCGAGACCGCTTAGGTCAGGGCCGCTTGCCTAAGGATTTATATGCTTGTCCATCATCAGTTGTGCGTACCGCTCATCGTAGAGCTCCTTGACCTCAAAGACCGGCACCAGGGCGTTCCACATCTTGTGTATGCGTTCATCAATCCTGGCACCGTCAAAGTGGAAGTGTGCTTGTAGCTCAGTGACGATGCACAGCAAAATGGCCGCCGCACGCGCAATGTGCATACTCATTATCCTGGGATGCTTTTCGTCCAGCTTTGGTCTCTCTTCGTGCGGTATCGAATCGGAGATGAAATACACAGCTACGCGCATTAACCCCTCGAACGTCCCGTGGGCCATTGCGGAGTACTCCCGCCATGCACCATAAGTCAGGGTTCTGAGGAAGTCCTGGTGTGGAGTCAACGTCCCACCCGGCTGTTTGTTCCTGATGTATTGCCCCAGCGTGGGCCACTTTGTTTGGGCCAAGACTTCATCCATCGTCAAATCGTCGGCGCGCATCAGGAAATCGATCTCGCGTCGGCTCTTTGTGATCCATTCATCCCATTCTGGTTTGCCGCAGTATCTCGCCTGATCCTCGTCTAGGGCCTTAAGCCATTGCCTATAGCCGCTCTTCCGAAACCACGAACCGTTCTGGTCGGGATCCTGCAGGATCGCAGTAATGTTATATAGGCAATCGATCATGTTGCGGATTAACGGCAGCGTGACAATCGTGTACTCAGACTTCCAATAGCAGTCCGCCCTACGGCGCTCGTCGGCGTTGAGATAGAAGAGTAGATCGTAAGTGCGCATCGCCTGCCTGACCAACACATGCAGGTCACCTGCTACAAATTCCGGCCCTGGAAGCAGCGCAGATGCTTCCCGTTTGACCTTCTGTGCCAGGACTTCGGCAAGCTGTCCGAGCGGCTTTTGGAAAGTGCTCGCATCGATTTGTACTAATCCTTCTAAAGTCTCATCCACTTCAAACAACTCCAATGAGCATAACAATCTAACTCAGCGATTTCCCCATTCTGCGTACAACTCTGTATTCCTTTTCCACTCTTCCTCGAAGCCAAGATACTTCGTCACCACATTGTTGACCATAAACACCGCGCTTGTACTAACCCGAATAACCTCGTGGATTTCCCCTTCAGAATAGTTAGCAACCAGGTCGGTCCCAGAAAACCTTCTACCCAGTTGAAGCACTCCTACATGTGTATAGCTGTGAAGAGCTGTTCTTGCTTTCGTCAAGAATTTCTCGAACAAGTCTCCGGTACCAAATGCGGCATCAATCTCTGGCCCCACAGTCGTGAGATTCGTTTTGTACTTGTCCTCTCGCAGATCCTTCAAATCTTTCGGCGAACCCATTATCACAACATGGGCGCGGACCGTGGCTTCAATTATCGGGCGTACGAGGGCGAATGCCGCTCCGTAGAACTTGTGCGATAGCAAACAGATAATACCTCTGTGAAACTCGAACCCTAGCGACCAATAGGCCATCAAGGGAGTATTGCGCTCTCCAGTCGGACACTGTCCTCGTGCCACGACAAGATCTTCTATCGCGTCTCCAAATGTATTAGCTCTGTTAATCTCATCCTCGATGCTGCCGCTCATACGCCTCCGTTTCGAGTCTAACCAATGTCCAGCGGGTGGCGCCCAGCAAGAGCCGAGCCCAGCGATTCTACAAATCTCCTGGTGTCAGTCCGGTTGACCTCGCGATTCGAGCCAGCATTCGTGGCCCGAGCTCGTCATGGTCATGGAAGGCGAATACAAAGTCTGGCCGGCCTGGCCTGGAGAGAGTGCGATGCGATCCGGACTGCCGCTTGACGCTCCATCCGGCGCGCAGCAAGGCCGCCAACACGCGCTTGGCTTTGGCGGCAGGCCATTGGCTCATGCGGCGATGAACGAAAGCCTCAGCATTTCCGGCGCGGCTTCGCCGTGCTCCAACCGGTCCGCGATGACGCGCAAGGCCAGGGCTTGAACCCGCGCCGCTGCTTCCTCACGCGTCCCGCCATAGACCATGACGCCTGGCAGGTCAACAATCTCGGCCAGCCAGCGCCCGTCTTCTTCACGCTCGAACTCAACGGTGAGGTCCATCGCCAATTCCTCCCCACTATCTTGCACGAACCCCCGGAAGAACGCAAACGGGCGGCCTGGCGCGACAGCGAGCGTAACGGGGACCGCTCGCCGCGGCGAGTCCGCGGCTTTCCGCGCCGTGAGCCCCCGAACAGCCGAATCAAATCCCCCCTCTCCCGGAATAATGTGCTTGACATTAGTACTTAATAGGTAGTATAACATAGGTACCCTATGTTATAGGCTTGAACGCCAGCGCCCTTTGGGAGGTAACCACTGATGCCGTTCGTCAAATCGCCTGTTCTTACTCCGCGCAAGCTCGCCGCCAATCGCGCCAACGCCCGCCACTCCACCGGACCCCGCACCTACCGCGGCAAGTGCCGCGTGGCCCTGAACGCCCTGCGTCACGGCCGCTTCGC
>DASYXW010000052.1:0-21297 GCA_035934405.1 Terriglobia bacterium | reverse complement strand
CTCGAAGCTCACTTCGGGCTTGCCCGGCGCGCTTTCGATGTTGTCGAGCAGGACTTCGGCCTTAATCAGCCGCCGCTCGACGCCCGCGCGCAGGTGAGGCGCATAGAGGCCGCCGAACACGCCGTGCCAGTAAGCGTCGTTACACTGCCCGGCCAGCAAATGGTCGTGCGCTTCCGCCAGCCACCGCCCCATCTTGCTGGCGCTGCCGGACTTATCGGCGCGGCTGGCTTCATGCCATCGGCGGCTGACCTCGAGCATCAGCTTGTGAAGCTGGTTCGATTCAGGGTACTTGCTCAGGAAATTGCGCCAGAGGCCGCCAAGCAGAAAGCGGCGGAAGCGGGCATTCGAAGGTGTTCGCCCGCACTCTTCGAGGCACCACTTGAATTCGCGGGAAGCGGCGACGGGAAGCGACCACTCCATCATTTCCGGATACGACGCCGCCGGCAGATAGGCCCGGCCGAGCGGAGGGTTGGCGGCGAGATAGGACGAAATCGTCGTGGTTTCGAGCCACTCTCGCGCCTCGCCCAGGGCCTGCATGAACCGCTCGAGCCAGAAATGCTCGTAGCAGTGCTCGAACGTGCCGGGCCACACGCCGAACTTCTCGCAGTCGTCGCCGAAAGCAAAGAGCGGAGCAGGCCCGCCGGGTTGAGTCTCAGACGGGGCCTCTCGCCCCCCGCGCAGAATGTCGAGGGTCTCGGCCGGCTCGCGGAAGGGAATGGTGTAGCGAAGCGCCTTCAGGCTCGGCACCAGACGCAAGGGGAACCCCGCCTCCTCGGTCAGGTAGTAGCCGCGGAGGCTTTCGGGATCGAGGCCGGCGGCGAGGAAGTGGGTGTCGTCGAGAACGACGTACTCCACGCCCGCCTCGGCGAGCGGATACGCCAGGGCCGGTTCCCAGACGCGCTCGGCCAGCCATGCTCCGCGCGGCGTGACGCCAAAATGGTTGCGGAGGTAAGCGGAAAGCTTGCGGACCTGAGCCGTCTTGTCGCGATCGGGAATGGAGACCAGAATCGGCTCGTAGAATCCGCCGCCGAGAAGCTCCACCTGGCCGCGGTCGACGAGCCGCCGCAGGTCGCGAAAGAACTCCAGGTGGCGCGTCTCGATCCATTCGAGCAGGACGCCCGAATAGTGCAGGCTGGCATGAATCCCCTCGTGCTGCGAGAGAACCGCGAGGAAGGGCGAGTAGGCGCGCTGATAGGCCTCCTCGATCACGTGATCGAAGTTGCCCACCGGCTGGTGGGAGTGGAGCAGCATGGAAAAGCAAACCTTGCTCAAGGCGCGACTCGATGGCCCGGCAGGAGTGAGGGAAGGCGCTCCATCCCGAGGCGATTCGGATACTTGCTACTCTTCTAGCATAAAATGAAGCGTTGAGGATGTCAGTCGAAAAACAGTCCGCCGAAAAGGGTTTCGATCCGCGCCCCATCCTTAAACACTGCCAGTCTGACCTCGCCGCGATGTTGCGCTGCCTCCGCCAGGCGGTGGAGATTGAATCGCCGAGTGGCTCGAAAGCGGATGTCGACCGCATGGCCCGATTTTTCGCGGAGGAATTCAAGCGGCTGGGGGGCAGCGTGCGCCTGCTTCCGCATCCGAGCGCGGGGGCCGCGGTGGTCGCCGAGTTCTGGGGCGAGAAGCGTGGCCGCGCTCCGAGGCAAAGGCCGATTCTGCTGCTCGGCCATCACGACACGGTGTGGAATCGCGGCACGCTGGCCGGGATGCCCTTCCGCATTCGCGGCGGGCGGGCGTATGGGCCGGGCTCGCTCGACATGAAGTCCGGGATCGTCTGCGCGCTCCGCGCCATTGATGCGCTCCAGGCGCTCGGTCTCGCGCCGGCCAGCCCAGTACGCGTTTTCCTGAACCCCGACGAGGAAGTTTCGAGCCGGGCCTTCCGCCGCGAGCTTCTGGCCGAGGCGGGCCGGGCGCGGGCAGTGCTGGTGCTCGAGCCGGCGCAAGGGCCAAACGGCGCGTTGAAAACGGCGCGCAAGGGCGTAGGCGAATTCGAGATTACGGCGCTCGGGCGCGCGGCCCACGCGGGGATCAATCCCGCGGCGGGCGTGAACGCCATCACCGAGCTGGCGCGGCAAATCCTGAGAATAGAGAAACTCGCGCGACCGGAGCGCGGACTGACACTGAACGCCGGCGTCATTGAAGGCGGCACGCGCTCGAACGTGGTGCCGGAGCGCGCCACGGTTCGCATTGACGTGCGCATCGCTCGCGCCCGGGACCGCGAGACCATCGAGCGGCAGGTTTATGGTCTCAAACCGATTTATCCCGGCGCGCGCCTGGAGATTCGCGGGGGAGTGAACCGGCCGCCGATGGAACGCGCGGTCGCGGCGGATCTCTTCCGTAAGGCGCACGCTCTCGGCCGCCAACTGGGAATGGAACTTGAGGAAGCGTCCACCGGCGGAGGGTCGGACGGCAACTTCACAGCCGCCCTCGGCGTTCCCACGCTCGATGGACTCGGTGGCGTGGGTGACGGCGCCCATGCCCGCCACGAGCACGTCATCATCCGCGAACTGCCGCGGAGGGCGGCGCTGCTTTCCGCGCTGCTCGCTACGCTGTGAAACGGGGCAGCTTCGCACTGGTGATCCGGCGCGAACGAATCTTTCCTCAAAACCAACTTCTATCGAGAAGAAAACAAATGGCTTAATTCCAAACAGTTCGTTTCGAGGCCATCGTAGCATCCTATATAAAATAAAGGAGATAATGGAATACGATGTGACCAGTTCGTTTAACCCTTGTATTTTCAGTCTATCATGGGCCTGACTTGGCTCAGAGGCTTCCAACTTGGAGCGTAATGGTGATCCCGAGCGGCGAACGAATATTTCCTGAAAAACTCCTACTAAACTATATAAAACAAACGGTTTGACAATGAGCAGTTCGTTTGGGATCAGTTCAGGTATTCTATACAAAACAAACAAGATAGAGAAAAACAGCTTGACCACTTCGTTTAAGTCTTTTATTTTCATCAGCTCATTAGTTTGCGGCTTCGACGGAGCACCCCAAGAGCGACACGCTCGCTCCCGAATTGTCGAACTGAGGATAGCGTCGTTCACAGTTATCGGTCGCGATCCCTCACCGATTTATATTGAGAAGTCAATAATAATGCAGTAATTAGTTAAAGTCAAGAGGAAAGATGGGTTGGTACTGTCCTAATTTCGAAGCTATTGGCCGGTGGGCTTATTTACCGGCACGTCGGTGGAGACCCCCCACGGCGTTGTGATGGACGTATTGGGGGCCGACGACGGGATGATGTACCACGTGCCGTTCGAAGGGCGCCAGAAGGCGTAGTCGGTCTTCTCGTCGCCGTCATAGTCCTTGGGCACGGGGATATCGCCGCTTGCGCCCCACTGCTGGCTGATCGTCTTGGTGGGGGAGCTGGACGGAATCACATAGAAGGTGCCGTTTGAGGGGCGCCAGACGGCGTAGTCGGTCTGGCCATCGCCGTCATAGTCGCCGGGCACGGGGACGTCGCCCTTTGCCCCCCAAGCCTGCGTAACCGACTTTCCGGTGCTGCTGAGGATGACGTAGAAGGTCCCGTTGGACGGCCGCCAGACAGCGTAGTCGGTCTTGCCGTCGCCGTCGTAATCGCCGGGCACAGGGATATCGCCCGACTGGCCGAGCGTCTGGGTGGCCGTCTTTCCCGTGCTGCTCAGAAGCACGTAGAAAGTCGCGTTCGACGGGCGCCAGACGGCGTAGTCGGTCTTGCCGTCGCCATCGTAGTCGCCGGGCACCGGGATATCCGTGCTCACTCCCCACTGCTGTTTGAGCGAGGTGGAAGGGGCGCTCGAAGGGATCACGTACCAAGTTCCATTCGAGGGACGCCACACCGCATAGTCGGTCTTGCCATCGCCATCGTAGTCGCCGGGCACGGGGATATCCGTGCTCACTCCCCACGGCTGTTTGAGCGAGGTCGCGGGCGCGCTCGAAGGAATCACATACCAGGTTCCGTTCGACGGCCGCCACACCGCAACG
This sequence comes from Terriglobia bacterium, assembly GCA_035934405.1. Taxonomy (GTDB): domain Bacteria; phylum Acidobacteriota; class Terriglobia; order UBA7540; family UBA7540; genus DASYXW01. Next base: position 17,328 of record DASYXW010000052.1, on the reverse strand, counting down.
TCTGCTTTGCGGTCGCCATCCATATTAGCAATGTGCTTGTGGCGCTGTTCGGTAACCGCCAGGCGCGTGGCGGGGAGGTCCCCACAGGCGCCCCAGGCGGTGGTGGTGGTGGTGCCGCTCGACGAGTTGAGGATGATCCACTGGCCGGCGCTCGGCCGCCACACGGCATAGTCATTCTTGTGGTCGCCATCGAAGTCGCCCACCACGGGCACGTCGCCGGTCTGGCCCCAGGCCTGGCTTACCGTCTGCGACGGATTGCTGGACGGAATCACATAGAACGTGGTCTTCGAGGGCCGCCAGACGGCGTAGTCGGCCTTGCCGTCGCCGTCGTAATCGCCGAGCACAGGAATGTCGCCCGGCGCTCCCCATTGCTGGGTCAAGGTTGTTCCCGGGCTGCCACTCGGCATCACGTACCAGGTTCCGGTGGAAGGCCGCCAGACGGCAAAGTCCGTCTTGCCGTCGCCGTCATAATCGCCGGGCACGGGAATATCGCCCGGCAAGCCGAACGCCTGGACGATGGACTGGCTCGGATTGCTGCTGGGTATGACGTACCAGGTGCTGTTGGACGGCCGCCAGATGGCGTAGTCGGTCTTGCCGTCACCATCGTAATCGCCGGGAACGGGAACGTCACCCGGCGTGCCCCACTGAAAAGTGGTCGGAGCACCTGGGTTACTGCTGGGGATCACGTACCAGGTTCCGGTCGAAGGCCGCCACACGGCGTAGTCCGCCTTGCCGTCGCCGTCGAAGTCGCCCGCCACCGGCACGTCGCCGGGCAGACCCTGGACCTGCTTCAAGGATGTGCCGGGATTGCCGCTGGGGATCACATACCAGGTTCCCGTGCCGGGCCGCCACACCGAGAGGTCTGCCTTTCCGTCGCCGTCAAAGTCCACGGTTCGCGTGGAGTTAGGTGTTCCCGTCCCGCTGAGCGCGCAGGTCTGGGTGCCGGCGCTGTCGACGATGGTGAGCTGTCCGTTCTGCGCCCCGACCGTCACGGGGTCAAAGACCACGCTCACCGCGCATTGTTGGCTGGGGATGAGAGAAACCGGGCAGGTGTTGGTCTGGGTGAACCCGGAGCTCGTGGAAATGTTGGTGATGAACACCGCAGCCGTCCCACAGTTCGTCAGGGTGACCGACTGCGAAGCGCTGGGTGTCTCGTCCACCTGGCTGGCGAATGCGAGGCTCGGCGGTGACGTGCAGATGGTTCCCTGGATTCCCGTACCGCTCAGGGCGACCGACTGCGGGCTGCCGGGGGCATTGTCGGTTACAGTCAGAGCTCCGGTTCGAGTGCCGGTGGCGGTGGGATCAAAGCTGATGTTGAAGGCGCAGCTCGCGCCCGCGGCGACGGAGGTTCCGCATGAATTGGACTGCAGGATGAAGTCGCCGCTGGTGGCGCTCGTGGTGATGGTCAAGGTGTCGTTGCCGGTGTTCGTCAGGGTCACGGCTTGAGGGGCGCTGGCGAGGCCCACCGGCTGTTGTCCAAAAACCAGCGACGTGGGAGAGAAGCTGACCAAAGGCTCGGTGCCGGTGCCGGTGAGGAAAATCTTCTGGGGCTCGCCGGGGGCATTATCCTGGATGGCGACGTCGGCGCTTGCGGCCCCCATGACCGTCGGCATGAAAGTGACGCTGACGGTACAACTCGCATTGATGGCGAGCGAGGCCGGGCAGGTGTTGGTCTGGCCAAAACCGCTGCCCTCAACCGTGATGCCGATGATGCCCAGCGCCGACTCGCCCACATTGGTCACAGTGACCGTTTGCGGCGGGCTGGTGGTGCCCACCGCCTGGGACGCGAAGGTCAAATTGACCGGGGAAACATTGACCACCGGCGTCGTGCCGCAGGCCGGGAACTTGAGGGCGGTGATGCGGGTGTGCCAGTTGAAGTCGCCGTTCGCCGGCAGGTACTCCGACGTGTACCAGAACGTGCAGTCGTCGGCCGGGTCGACAGTCATGGCGCTGTAGTCGCCCCAGCGCTCGTCGGCGGGGGGCTGAGTACCCTGCTGTGAACCCGCGCCATCCACCAGGGTCGCTTCGTCTTCCAGGGTGTTGAGCGAATCCGACGGCACGCGTCCGGTGAAGCGGATGCCGGGAAAGATTCCACTGGAGGAGATGCTGTAGCCCACCGCGATGTCGGCGGACTGGTCCTCGGCAATGGAGCCCATCCAGCGATCCGTCAAGTCGGGCGCATAGGTGCCCTGCTGGTAAACGTTCGGCGTCCCGCCCGGATTCCGGATCTCGTACCAGCGGACGCCCGAGGGGCTGCCGACGGAGTGGTTGAGCACCAGTGATTCAGCGCCGCTCGGGAAGTGGCGGTAAGCCAGGCGGTACATGACGCGGTCGGAAAGCGAGTCGAGCTGCTGCGAAGTGCCGGGTTGCGGGATGCAGGGATCGGAAGCGCAGGCGGGCGTGAAAGGCGCCACGGGAATCACCGCCGTCTGGGTAAAGGTGGAATTGGCGGGCGTGGTGAAGTCGACGTGGAATTGCCAGAGATCCAGCGCGTCAAGCGTGTTCGGGTCAAAATTGATGAAGTAATCGGGTGAGCCTCCCGGCGGCGGGGTCGCGCCGTCCAGATCGGACGGCAGGAAGAAGCCCACGCTGGGGCTGGCCTGGAAACACACCGCGGTGGCAGCGTTGCCGAGCAGCATGTTGGAGCGGTCGAGCGCGCAGGCTTCCGGCCCGAGGTAATTGAGGTTGGAATCGAACTGGTTGGAAGACACGTAATAGGCGTCCGGCCACACGGCAAGCTTGGGGTAGTCGATTTCCGTGGTGGAAAACTGGAAAGCGTAACGGTTATAGGAGCCGGTGGCGTCGGCCGAGGTCGAGACGGCAACGCACTGATAAGTGGGAGGCGAACTCCTCCCGGCCAACTGGCTGAACACCCACCGCTGGGCCGCCTGGTCGAAGCGAACGATGGGGTCGCCGTCGTTATCGGTCTGGCAGGCGCCGCCAAAGCCGGACCAAAGTGTGTTCCCGGTGAGCGGACCGAGCAGCAGGTTGCCTTGTTTGTCGAATACCGCAAAGGAAGTATTGACCCACTGAACGTATTGGGTGGCCCCGGCGGCGCCTTCGGTATCCGGCGGCATGAACGCGACCGAGAATCCATACTGCCCCTCGCCCAAACCCTCGAAACTTTCAGTCACCGTGGCAGAGACCGGCGCGCCGGCGGAGCGCTGCATCACCGGATCGAACCGGTCGGAGGGGGCGCGATTGGCGTGCGGGAGCTGTTCCAGTTCGTCGAAATGATGACCTCGCAGCGGCGGGGCCGGCGGCAGGTCACGCAATGCCAAGGACGTATCGTGGTGTACGTCGTGGGTGACGCGAAGGCGCGCGGAGGTTTGGGCCGAAGCTTCGGAGATGAAGGCCGCGAAGACTGCCATAGAGCAGGCAGCCCAGAGCGCCGCGGCGGCCCTCATCCGGCACAGCTCCGTTTTCTCTATCAACATCATCGAAAGTTCGCGCCCCCGTTGCGTGCTTGCCTCGGGCACTTCCCCCCTTCGATGAGCTGCCCTTGCGCCCCTCCTCACTCCATAGAGTTACATTTACCCAGTATGAATGTGTTTGTACAACGCGCGCGTGGAAAAAACAAGCACCGAGGAAGTTATGTACTGTCTAACCAATGTCGCGGTCTGAAAAGGGCAGTGCAGTTCTCGCCCCGGCTCCTTCCATATTTATGATTTATCGCTAGCCGCGCGGCTACGAGTTGTGGTATTATCAAGTTGCGTTTGTCGCGCTTGGAATAGCTTCTGGGCTGTATTCGAGGGCCGCGACGGGTCGCGGCCGGGCGCATTTCAGCCGGAGTGTTGCAGCGAACAGACAGTATCAATATCAAGGAGCAGAAGTAAAGTGAGTAACAACAGAGAGCAAGGCACCGTGAAGTGGTTCAATGCGGCAAAGGGCTACGGATTCATTCAGCGTAGCCAGGGCGAAGACATCTTCGTTCACTACTCGGCCATTCAGGGAGACGGCTATCGCAATCTCCAGGAAGGCTCCTCGGTGGAATTTGAAGTGGTCAAGGGCCCCAAGGGCTTCCAAGCCGCGAACGTCGTTCAACTCTAAATCCGACGGGGGCCGGGTGCGAGCCCGGCTCCCTTCTCATGCTCCGGGGACGAATGTTCTTCTCCTGGGCAATCTCCAGAGAGGAGCATCATGGCCAAACCCAGTCAAACTTTCAAGAAGCGCCAACGTGAAAACAAACTGCGCGAAAGGGCCCAACTCAAGCTGGCGCGCCGGGAGCAGCGGCGCCAGGAAAAGAAATCGGGACTGAAGTCCGATGACCTTGGGCCGGTTCTGACCGCGCCGCAACCTGCCTTTCAAGACGACCCACAGGGCGATCTCCTGACCCCCGCCCCTTAACGCGCCCGTTACTCACTCGACCCGGGAGGCATGATGAAGTTACGACAGGGGCAATACGTCCGTCATTCGAAGTACGGTTGGGGCAAGGTGCTTGAGCTTGAGGGAAACCAGACGATGGTGTATTTCCAGAGCGTCGGCATCAAGAGATTCGCCGGCTCGTCTGAAGTTTTCGACATGGTGGAAGGTGAGGCCGCCAAGCGGAAGACCCCGGCTTGAGAGCGGCCGAGGGCGCGGTGTACAACCGAGCTTGAGGCCGGCGCTACGGAAAGGATAAGGTTCCGGCATGTGGATGACGTGGGTCGCGGCGCTGATTGTGGCGCTCGTGATCGTTCAGATTTCGACGCTGTGCACAACGATTTACCTCCATCGGACGCTGGCGCATCGCGGGTTGCAATTGCACCCCGGGTTGGCGTTCTTCATGCGCCTGCACCTGTGGATCGCCACCGGCATCGTTCCCCGCCAGTGGGTGGCCGTGCACCGCAAGCACCACCAGTTTCCTGACCAGGACGGCGACCCGCACAGCCCGGTGCTGAAGGGGTTGTGGAAGATCCAGCTTGGCAACGTGATCTACTACAAGCGCGAGGCTTCCAACCCCGAGACCGTGGCCCACTACTCGCACGATATTCCCAACGACCTGGCGGACCGCCTGCTGTTCAACCACAGTTGGGTAGGTCCAGTCCTCGGCATCGCGGCCCTCTCGCTGGTTTTTGGCTGGCTTATCGGCCCGCTCACTTATTTCTTCGCCGCCGGCGTCTACATCGTCCTCAACGCCATGATCAACGCCGTCTGCCACATGATCGGATACAAGAATTTCAAAGACGCCGTGGCCACGAACCTCCGCTGGGTGGCGCTGATTACGGCCGGAGAGGGCCTGCACAACAACCATCACCAGTATCCCGGCAGCGCCAAGTTCAGCATGCGAAGGTGGGAGCCGGACCTGGGCTGGGCGGTCATCCGGCTGCTGACAGCGATGGGCCTAGCCCAGCCGATCAAGGTGGTCACCGGCGAAGCGGCCGCCTAGCTTTGCTGTAGCACGGGCCTGCGACCCGTGACGCGGCTCCCTTCCAGGGCAGGCTCCGAGCCGCGCTACAGTTTTTCGCGGCTCATAGGGCCGTGCTACAACTCACTCCGATGAACACCATGATGGACGAGGTCCTCGAGCAGCCGTCGCTGCTCGCGGGTCTGCGCAAGTACTACGAGAGCCCCGGAGCGATTTCCGGCAAGGCGCTCCGGAAGCTGGCGGCGCGATGGCCGCCGACAGTAGTGTTTACCGGCATGGGCTCGTCGCTTTACGCGGCCTATCCGGCGCAGGCTTATCTCAATGCGCGCGGCATTCGCGCGGTTGCCTGGGAGACGGCCGAGCTCGTCCATCACCACCTACGATTTCTCGGCCCGGACACGCTGCTGGTGGCGGTGTCGCAATCCGGGGAAACCATCGAGATCCGGCAACTGCTGAAGCAATTGCCGCCGAAGATGGGCGTGGCGGCGGTGGTGAACGTGGAAGCGAGCACGCTGGCGCGCCGCTCCACTCTGCTGCTTCCCATGATGGCCGGAGGCCAGGAGAGCGTGAGCACCAAGACGTACGTGTGCAGCGTGGCGGTGCTGATGTACCTGGCGTTTGCGATCGCGGAGGAGCCGCATCGCCACCTCACCCAAGCGCTGCTGCGCGCCGTCGAAGCGGAAGAACAGATTCTCGAAAACCACGACGTGACCACGCCCCCCACGGTGGAGTTCTTCAACCACCCCACGTACGTCTCGCTGATGTCCCGCGGGCCAGATCTTTCCTCGGCGTATCAGGGCGCCATGATGCTCAAAGAGGTGGCGCGCGTGGCCGCCGAGCCGACCAGCGCGGCACAGTTCCGGCACGGGCCGATCGAGATTGTGAATCCCAATCATCGTTACGTGATCTTTGCCCGCCACTGTGATCTGAGTGCGGCCGTCACCCCGCGCAAGAGATCGCCCGCCGCGACCACCGGCCAACTGCTGCTGAAGCTGGCCCGCGACATCCAGCACCACGGCGGACGCGTCCTGCTGCTCACCGACCTGCCTTTCACCAGCCTTCCTAACGTGCGCGCGATTGTGGTGGAGTCCATGCCGCTCGGCCTCGGGACGCTCATTGACTCGCTCTACATCCAACTGCTGGCGCACGAGCTCGCGGTCCGTGCCGGCTTGGAGCCGGGAAAGTTCTGGATTGCGGAAGGGGTCACGACGGAGGAGTAGCTAGCGCTTGAAGCCCACGGTCTTGAGAATCTTCCCGCCTTCTTCGACCGTATAGGTCGCATTCGCCTTCAGATTCTTTATCGTGTCATGCCGGCCGCTCGGCCAGTCAATCTCGACGCTCTCGGCCTGTGTGTTCTTTCCCAAACCGAAGGTCAGCGTAAGCTCGCTCTGTGAACAGTAGCTCGAACCGGAGTGCACGGTCTGTTCGTTCGTGCCGCTCGCCGCCTTCACGCGCACCACGGCGCCGATGCCGTCGCGGTTGGAGCGCGTGCCCACCGTCCGGATGCGGATGGCGTTGTTGGCCGCGCCACCGACGTTCTTGAAGAGATACGCCGGACCGCCGTTGGTGGTGACCAGGATGTCAGGCGCGCCGTCATTATTGATGTCGGCGTAGGCGGCGCCGCGCGCCACCAGCGGCCGCGTGAATCCAAGCTGCTTGCTCACGTCCTCAAAGCGTGTGTTGCCCTTCTTGTCGGAGCCTTCATTGTGGAACGCGAGCGGCAACTCGGCGTAACTCACCTGCGGCTGGATGCGGTTGATCTCGGGCTCGATGTGGCCGTTGGCGACGAAAAGGTCTGGGCGACCGTCGAGATCGTAGTCGAAGAAGAAGAGGCCAAAGGAGAGCGAGAGCAGGCTGGAGCGACCGACGGAGGAGGAGGGCGCGATGTCGATGAAGAACTTGTTCTTCTCGTTGTGATAGAGGCCGAGCATCTGGTTCGAGAAATTGCCGATGGCGAGGCTGGGGAATCCCGAGCCGTCGAAATCGTCCGCGTCAATGCCCATGGCGCCACGCGCCACGCCGTCCTCGCTGAAAGCGATGCCCGCCTCGACGGCCTGCTCGGTGAACGTCCCATTGCGGTTGTTGTGATACAACTTGTTGGGTTGCGTGTCATCCGAGACGGCGATGTCGGGCCAGCCGTCGTTGTCGTAATCAATGATGGCCACGCCCAGCGACTTACCGGTGGGGTCGTAAATGCCGGCCTTCTGGGTGACGTCTTCGAAGCGTCCGTTGCCGAGATTGTGAAACAGGCGGCAGGTCTCGCCTTGATACGCCTCGGGCGTGCAATACGATTTGTGCTTGCCGTCGAGCGAGCAATAGATGTCGCCCTTCTCAGACCAGTTGACGTAGTTGGTGACGAAGAGGTCGAGCTTGCCGTCGCGGTCGTAGTCCACCCAGGCGGCGCTCGCGCCGAACCCGGTGTTGTTCACCCCCGCCGCTTTGGTCACGTCCTTGAACGTGCCGTTGTGCTGGTTGTGAAACAGGCGCGCTTCGCCGAGGCCCGTGACGTAGATATCGTCCCAGCCGTCGTTGTCATAATCCCCCACCGCCACGCCCATGCCGTACATCTCGATATTCAAACCGGCCTTCGCGGTCACGTCGGTGAACGTGCCATCGCCGTTGTTGTGATAGAGCTTCATCGTTGAGCGCTTCGTCTTGTGGCCGGGGAAATTGTCGCCGTTGATGAGCAGGATGTCGGGACGGCCGTCGTTGTCATAGTCAATAAAGGTGCAGCCGGCGCCCATCGTTTCCGGCAGGTATTTCTTGCCGAAAGCGCCGGTATTATGAATAAAGTTGATTCCAGATTGCCTTGTGATATCTACGAACCGAACAAGAGAGGGCGCAGCCGCCGTTCCTGCGGGAGGCGACGCAAGGAGCCACACGATGCCACCGGAGCAGAAGGCTGCGAATAATGCGAATGCGACGGAGCGGCGGGTAAGCTTTGAGAAAGACATGCCTGTAAGTTATTTCCTCCCGCCGTAAGCAAACAGGGCCTTATCCACTTTGCGGCAGTCAGAGTCAGCGGCGCACTTTTTTGTTAGTGCAGCAAACAGCCCGAGGAATTCATTGAGGTACCAGTCGACGTTGTTATCTGGGGTGACCCCGATGAGCTTCTTCAGTGCCCGACGGACTCTCGCATCAAAGATCGGGTACCGACCGCCGCTCACAAAATGAAGAAGCGTGCTTGCTCTAGCGAGCCCGAATCGCTTGTCACTCGTTCCGCACTTGTCTCGCCTTTCAGACCAATCCCTCAAGAAATCTCCCACGTTGGTGGGAAAATCGCTCGTCATTTGGCCGCTAAGCTCTTTACCGGCCTTGCCCCATGTAAGATAGGCCACACTCGCAGCCTTCGGTGACCATTTGCCATTGAAACTCACGTTGTTAGGATCGAACTCGCTCGCCTTTGCATAGGCCGATTTCTTTAAGGCCCCATCTTTCCATGCGCCTAGCGTTTGGAAGTCACGTTCAGTCATATTGGTGGTTTTTTTCACAAGGTAGTTATACACAGGCTCGTCGTAGGTCTGAGAGTAAAGTGAGGACCAGCAGTTCAGCCAGCTTTCAGGTGTGGTCGCGTCACCGTTTAGCAAACGAAAGTCGAATTGGTGTGGCACCGTGAACCTCTTATTCGCCGCGAGCGGCGCGCCGAGCAACGATCTCTTCTGTCTTCTGACTCCTGCTTCCTGACTTCTGTCTCCCGCCCGCCGCATACTCCTTTCGAACCCCCGCACCACCCAGCGCCACCGACACATGTTCGTGGATCGGCTGCGCTTCGTTGTTGTCGTCCGGGTGCGCCAGTCTATAAGGACCAGTGATGGCGACCGCCGATTCGTCGGCTTTGAAGCGCAGATAGAGTTTCTCCTCCCGCGAAGCCAGCGCGTCGTTGCCGAGACCGCGGTAGCAGAGCATGAGGTTGTAGTGCGCTTCGAGGTCTTCCGGGTCAATGCTGAGCGTCTGCTGGTATTGGGAAACAGCCTCCGCGTAACGGCGCTGGAGAAAAAGCATGCGACCCATCTGGTTGCGGTTGACCCGATCCTTGGGGTAGCGCGCCGCTGCCGCCGCGAACTGCCGGTAGGCGTGAGCATAATCTCCGTCGGCCTTGAGCGCGAGGCCGTAGAAGTAGTGCGCGCTTCCCAGGTTCGGGTCAAGGCCGAGCGCTTTCCGGAGCAGCGGCTTGGCGGCGTCGGTCGAGCCTTCCTGGATCAAGGCGCGGGCCACGTTCACCCAGCCGTCGGCATAGGCGGGCCGCACCGTCGTGACCTCGCCAAAAGCGCGCTCCGCGCCCTTGAGGTCGCCTTGCAGCAGCAGGCCGATGCCGTAATCGTTCCAGCGTTCCCAGTCGGCCGGGTCGAGCTTCACGGACTCTTCGAACGGCGCCGACGTTGCCGGCTCGACCGGCACGGTGACGCTCGATTGGCCGATCACGACCGTGGGCACGTCCGGAATCCGCTTCTCCTTCGCCGACACATTCGACAGGTCTCCGGTGAACGTCCAGCGGCCATCGTCGTAATACGGGGTCGTCTCGGGATGCGGCTGTGACGGATCGCGCACACCGGCGAAAGCCCACTGGGTGAACCACCAGTCGAACTTGCGATAGTTCAGCTTCGCGGTGAGCGTAATGGAATCACCGCAATCGGCCGGAACCTTCAGGCGGAAGTGCGCGGTGTCGGCGGCGCCGGGCGGAATCAAGTGGGCATACAAAGCGGCGTGCGTGGACCAGGCGTTGCGCTTGTTGATGAGGTTGCCGTGGGCGTCGAGCTGCACGGAGCGATAGAAGTGCGCGCCGGGCTCGACGGGACCCTTGCCGTTGTCCGCCGCCTCGCCGCTCCAAAAGATGACGCGGCCCTTGCTGTCGCGGGCCTGGAGTTCGAGCCAACAATCGAAGGCGTCCACGGTGCCGGCAGGGAAAAAGTGACCTACGCGGCGCGTGCGCACTACTACCTCGACCCGAACCGTTTGGCCGCGACGGAGCTTGGCGTCAGCGCGGCCGAGAGGCGCCATCAGCTTTGCCGGCTGCACCATGCTGGCCGCGCCGCCGCCGAGGCCGGCGGAGGATTCTTCGCCTAGGGCGAAGGTGCTGGCAAGCTGCGGCGTTCCCCCGGAAAGAGCGGGCCGCACGGCGGGCGCAACGCCCGCAGGCTCTTCCGCCAGCGCGAAAATGTCCACGGTGAGAGCGCCTTTCAGGAATTTCTCCACGTCCTGAACCTGGGTTTCGTCGCCGTGGGACGTCGGAACGGCCGTGTTGGCGGCGGCAAAGCGGTGCGAGTGAACGAAGCCGTTGAGGTTGCCGAAGTCGTTCGAAGGCACCAGCGGCATGTGGCAGTCTACGCAGGTTAACGGTTTGGGTGGATAGTAGAACGATCGCGCGCCGAATCCGGAGACGCCACTCGCCTGCCAGTTGTCGTAATCATCAAAGCCGCGAATCCAGCGGTAGTGGTTCACCGGCACGTCGAGGTGAACCTTGTGGCAGGCCGAACAGAACTCCGGGACCTGCCGCGGATCCTTGTGAAAGGGCTTGAGAAACGCGTTGCGATGCGGCTTGGGGTCGAGCTTCACGTCGTAATCGTGCAGCCACCGCAAGGCAGGATTCTTGCTCTCGGCGAGCTCGGCCAACTTGGGATATTCGAACGTGATGCCGCCCTGGCCCATCGTGCTATCCACGTGAACGATGGCGTGGCACGACATGCAGCCGAGACCGTTCTGCCCAGCAGGAGTTAGCTCGATCTGGCGGATGGGATACCTCTGCATCTTGCCGGCGATAACCAGCGCGTGGTCGTGGCAGCCGCCGCACCAGAGTGACGACTTGATGCCGATGGTGTCCTGCATGTACTCGATCGACTTCCGGTACCACTGGTTATTGAACGAGGCGAAGTGGTGCATGGAGCTTTGCCACTGCTCGTAGATATCCTCGTGGCAGCGTCGGCAGGATTCGGAGTTCATGAAGAAGTCGGACTGGATGGGCTGGCCGTCGGGCGTGCGCGCCGAGCTGGGGAACATGAAGCTCGCGGCGCCGGCGCCTTCCTGGTCCATACTGAGCGGGGCCGTCGGGGGGTTGTGAATGCTCTGCGCAGGGTCGGGAAAATAGTGTTGGTAGGCCGCCGCCGTACCGTAAAAGAGGGCCGCGGCCAGCATGATGGCAATGCTCCAGCGCCACGCTGTCGCGTCGAAATTCGAAATTCGAAAATTGAAATTGGACGAGTTTCGAATTTCGAGTTTCGAGTTTCCCGCCGGCGCGGTCCTGGGGCGAAAGTGGACAGCGACAAAGAACAGTCCCACGATCGCCAGCGACACGTGGGCATAGAGCGCCCCGCTGTGCGGCCGGATCATGCCGAAGATGGCGAGATACACGCCGAATCCGGTGGCCAGAGCCAACAGCAGACCGGCAGCGATACCGGTTACGCCGGAAAACCGATGGCGCTGGCGGGCCACGTAAATCGCGCCGAGCGCGGCAACGACGATTCCGAGAACAGGATGAAGAAGATCGTTGGCAACGTAGAAGATGTTGGCGCTGCCGCAGGCAGCGATGTAGGCGGCGTTGGCGACGAGAGCCAGGCCGAGAACCAGCAGGGATCTGCGGGCAGTCAGACGCTCTTTCATTTCAAGCTTTATGATACACCCGCGCCATTCGCAGGTCAAGTCAGAGCCTAGACAGATAGCCTACCATCGTATAGCGGCTCGCGGCTACCCAGCGAGCTGTTCGGCCGCCGCCTGATACGCCAGGCTGAGCGCGGAGGCGATGGCGCCGTACGCTTGGGCCTTGTCTTCGAGCGAGCTGAGCCGGATGGGAGGCGCAAGGTCGGCGTGGATGCGGCCGACCACCCGTTCCACGGTCTGCACCAGCAGGTCCGGAGCGCCCCGCACCAGCCCGCCGCCAAAGACCACGAGATCGGGATCGAGTACGGACACCAAGTTGGCGACGCCGACGCCGAGAATGGTGAAGATTCGTTCCAGCACCGCCCGGGCCCGCGCGTCGTCGCGCCGGAACGCGTCAAATACAAACTGCGCGTCGCGTTCCGTGGCGAGGCCCCCGGGAGGTGGCGCAACCGGGCGGCGGCCGGCAGCGGAATGGTTGAGCGCCCGGCGGCCGGCGGCGGCGATGCCGAGGCCGGAAACGTGAGTTTCAAAGTAGCCCATGTCACCGAAATCATCGGCCCAGCGTTGCCACTCAACGTTCATCCGGTAAAGCTCTCCGGCGTTGCCGGTGCGGCCCCGGTATAGCTTTCCGTCCACAAAAATACCGGATCCGATACCGGTGCCGAGCGCGATAAACACGAAATGGCTCACACCGCGCGCCACACCGCGCCAGTGCTCGCCGATCGCCGCCATGTTGGCGTCGTTCTCCAAAAACACCGGCACGCGAAACTCCTTTTCAAGCTCCCGCCCCAGGTGGATATTCTTCCATCCCGGCAGGTTGTTGGCAAAGGCCACGACGCCGCGCTCGGGATCGGCGGGGCTGGGCACGCCGATGGCAATGGCTTTCAAGCACGACCTGCCGGATCTTCCGGCCTTGACGCTGCCGGGCGGGCGTCGCGCGAGCGCCGGCGGCTCGCCCGAGGGCGCGGCGTCCACCAGGCCGCGGATGCCCTGGTTGATGCGGGCAATCATTTTTCGCGGCCCATCCTCGGGTGTGATTCTTTCTGTCACCGTGGTCAGAAGCTGGCCGCGAAAATCAGCCAGCGCGAAGCGGAGATTGCTGGCGCCCATGTCGATCCCCGCCACGCAGCCGAATGCCGGATTGAGGGTGACACGGCCCGAGTGGCCCCGGCGCGCCCGCCACTCGACCACGCCTCGTCTTTGGAGCTCGCGAAGTTTTTCGCCGATGGTGGAAGGCCGGAGGGTGAGAATGCGGCCGAGATCGCGTGCCGAGATGTCGCCGCGAGCAGAAACTTCTCGAAAGACGTGTTGCAAGGTGGTTTCGGGTCTGGATGCGGTGGTCATGGGTCAGAATTAACCGAAGGTTCCCTGGTGCATTTCCTCCGCGATGTGATCACTGGCGCGCATGGAGAGGCTGAGAATAGTGAGCGTCGGATTCTTCTCGGTAGAAGAGACGAATGAGGCGGCGTCCACCACAAACAGATTCTTGACTTCGTGCGCCTGATTCCAGGAATTCAGCACCGACTTCTTGGGATCATTACCCATGCGCGCGGTGCCGGCCTCGTGAATGCTCCAGCCGGGGGTCAGCGGTTTGGTTCGCTCGTCCAGCACTTCAATCCCGGCGGCTTCAAACATCTCGCGCTGTGTATCAATCATGTCCTGGGCCATGGCGAGCTCGTTCGGTCCCCACTCGACGTTGATGCGCAGCACCGGGATGCCCCAGGCGTCGCAGACCTCGGGATCAATCGCGACGTGATTCTCGTAACGCGCCAGTACCTCGCCGAACGAGCCGATGCCGATGATGGCGGAGTAATTCCGCTTTACCTCTTCCTTGAATTTGGCGCCGAAGCCGGGAATCTTCCGCGCAAAGCCGGGGAACTCGTCGCTCCCGCCTCCGCCCTCGAAGCCGTAGCCGCGAATGAATTTCGGGTTCTTTTCCTTGAGGTTGCGGAACCGCGGGATGTAGATGCCCGTGCCGTCGGGATGGGCGCCTCCGCCGCGATTGGTGTCGCCGCGCAGCTTCGGCACCACGCCCTCGATATCTCCGGCCATGATCTGCTCGCAGAAGTAGTGTCCCAACGCGCCGCTCGAGTTCGCGAGGCCGTCCGGGTGCTCGCTGCTCTTCGAGTTCAACAGAATCCGCGTAGATTCAAGACAGCCCGCCCCCAGCACGATGACCTTGCCGAAAGCCTCTTCCGGCTGTCGCGTCGCCCGGTCGACAAAAAGGACGCTTTTCGCCCGTCCTGAGTTGTCGGTGAGAACTCGCCAGGCGACGGCGTTGGTCCTGAGCGTCAGGTTGCCGGTCTGGTCCGCGATAGGCAGGAGCACTCCCGCCGAGCTGAAACTGGCCGCCACGTTGCACACTCGCCCGCAGTGACCGCAATAATGGCAGGGCGCGCGGCCCTTGAAGGGCTCGGTGACCACCGCGGCGCGGCCGTAGATCACCGGACGGCCCGGCAGTTTGTTGTGGACGGCGGAACGGAAGATCGCCTCCGGGCAGGTGAACGGCACGGGCTTCAGGAAATGGCTGTCGGGGTTGTTTTCCAGGTGGTCGGCGTAGCCGCACACGCCGATCATCTGCTCGACGCGCGAGTAGTAGGGTTCGAGGTCGTCGTAGCCGATGGGCCAGTTCTCGCCGAAGCCGTCGTAGCTCGCCGCCTTGAAGTCGCGCGGGCTGAAGCGCAGCGAGACCAGGCCCCAATGCAGCGTCTTGCCGCCCACCGCCCGCGCTCGTACCCAGGCGAAGGGCTTGCCGGTGTAAGGATGCTCGAGCTCGTTGATGAAGTGCGGTTTGTTCCACTCGTTGGCCGCGTAGTTGTATTTGGCGCGCTCGCGGGGCCGGATCCTGCCGCGAAAGGGAAACTCGTAAGGCTTCGAATGATGGTGAAAATCAGTCTCGATGTTGAGGCTGGGCCCTGCCTCAAGCAGCAACACCTTCAGGCCCTTCAGACAAAGCTCGGTCGCCGCCATGCCTCCGGCGGCTCCGGAACCCACCACGACCGCATCATAGATTTGAGGCATCAATGCACCACCCTGCAGAGAAAGGCTTAGATTGCAAAGTCTATCGCGTCGCGCAGTAATTTCAAGTGTTATAATCCCGCCGGGGACAGCCTATGGACAATGCTCAAGCGCAGCAGGCGAAGAAAGAGAAACTCGGAGTGCGGGAGAAGGGCCAGATCATGTCGGCGGCGGAGATTGACCGCACCCTCGCGCGCCTGGCTCACGAAATCCTGGAACGCAACAACGGCGTGGACGGCCTCGTTCTGGTCGGCATACGCCGGCGAGGTGTGCCGCTCGCGGAGCGCCTGGCCGCCAAGATCGCCGCGACCGAGAAAATCACGCCCCGCGTCGAGACACTCGACATCACGTTTTATCGCGATGATCTTTCGACCGTCGACCAGAAGCCGGTGGTGAAGGAGCTGCCGTCGTTCACGGTCGAGGGCAAGACGGCCATCCTGGTGGACGATGTGCTCTACACCGGGCGGACGACGCGGGCGGCGCTCGATGCCCTGGTGGACCACGGCCGTCCCCGGCGCGTCGAGCTCTGCGTCCTCGTTGACCGCGGGCATCGCGAAGTGCCCATCGAGGCGAACTACGTGGGCCGCACGGTCCAGACCGCCGATGCTGAAGTGATTGAGGTGCGCCTGAAGGAAGTGGACGAGGAAGAGCGGGTCATGCTGTGTGAGAAGACCGGTTGAAGCCGACAGCCGAGGCGATCGAGTGTCTCAGGCCTTATTCAACCCCAGTTTGGCGAGCACGTTCGCGGGACAACCGTTCCACTCCATCATCATCTGATTGCCCAGGTAGGGCAGGTCCTTTACGCCCATCTCGCTCGAGAAGAATCCCGTCACCACGAGGTCACGCAACTGGTTGAAGAACGCGACGCCCGCCGCGTCCTCCGGCGCTGCCGTCTTGGGATAAGCGATGCGGTCGAGCGTCTCCTTCTGCTGCATTTCAGTGCAGTCTACAAAATCGTGACCAAACGCCCGATTGCTTTCGATATCGAGCCAGGTGAGCCCGCCTCGGATGCCGTCAAGCATCCTGCCGCGCTTGAAATCCAACCAGTCGTCAATGAACGCCGGCACTCCGGCCTCGGTGGCGCTACCGCTGCGAGCGTCCGCTGGGACGAGATAGTCGCTGAGGACGCTGACTGTCCTCCACTCGTGCCCGCTCAGGACCTTAGGCTGGTAAGCGGCGGGTGTGGTAGCCGCTTGAGCAGCCGCTGGGGCTGCCTGCGGGTGCATCATACCGGCTGGCTGTTTGGCGACCGCGCCGAGAGGAAGCAGCGCCGAGGCAGGAATCACCGTCACCACCTTCAACAGGTCGCGGCGATTCATCGAAGTATCGCGCTTGATGTCCTTCTGGTCGTCCATCTGGTCAGCCTCTCGCCTGATATGCTGTCTACCGTATGCCACATGCCGCTGTTACACATTCATTTTCTTCACCTGGTCCGCGACGTATTCCGAAGTCCGCCACGCCAGGGCCATGATCGAGAGCGTGGGATTCTTGTCGGCGTTGCTCACGAACGGCCCGCCGTCAGTGACGAAAAGGTTCTTGCAGTCCCAGGCCTGGCAGTAGGCGTTCAGCGCGGTCTTCCGCCGGTCGTCGCCCATCTGCACCGTCCCGACCTCGTGAATGATCTGGCCGCCCTTGGCAATCCCCCAATCATCCTCCGGTCCGTGCGAATCCAGGACCTCGCCGCCCATGGTCACGATGATTTCCCGGAAAGTCTCGACAGCGTGCCGGGCCATCAGGATTTCGTCCTGACTCCACTTGAAATGGAACTTCAGCACCGGGATTCCCCACTGGTCCACCACGTTGTTGTCGATCTCGCAGTAGCTCGCGTCGTTCGGGATCATCTCGCCGCGGCAGGAGAATCCGACGAAGGCGCCATAGAGTTTGCGGACGCCCTGCTTCAGGCCCACTCCGTAGCCATCGAGGAACTTGCTGGTGCCACCGCCGAAACCGGCCCCCGGCATGTCGCGGCCGCCGCCAAGCTCGATATGATAGCCGCGCGCGAAGGGCAGCTCGTTGCGAAGCTGCTTCTGATAATTCCACCACGGCATGTAGACGTGCATCCCGCCGGTGCCATCGCAGTTGTGGGGCGGCAGATCCATCAGGGACGGGATGAAACCGGAGACGTCCGTGCCGACGGTGTCCATCACGTAGCGACCGACCACGCCGCTCGAGTTGGCCAGGCCATTGGGATGCTGGGGGCTCCTGGAATTGAGCAGCAGGCGCGCCGATTCGCAGGCGCTCGCCGCCAACACCACAACCTTGCCACGCACCTGCATTTCCTTCCGCGTCTTCTTGTCGACGTAGGAGACGCCGGCGGCCAAGCCGTCCTGGTTCACGAGCACCTCGCGGGCCATGGCGTCGCAGCGAATCTC
>DASYXW010000028.1:0-13669 GCA_035934405.1 Terriglobia bacterium | reverse complement strand
GGAAAAACAGCGCCGGGCCGGGAGGAGGGGAAAGTGGGGGGAATCTCCACAGTTTTCCAAATGAGGGTACGGCAAGCCGTACCCCTACCACTCGGCCGCTTCTTCTTCCCGCCGCCAGAACGGAATGCCCGGAGCGCCCAGAGCGAGGACGCCCAGCGAGCCGGGTTGCACCTGCGAAGCCGGCTTCGAGTGCTGCCGACGAAAGGCCGGGCGCGCCTCGGCGCCGGGCGTGTCGTCAGCGGTTCCCGAGGTCTGGCCGGCGAGGATCGGATGATTCGCTATGGTCTCATAGGCGTATCCCGTGAGGATGGCCTCAATAGTGGTTCCCCTCACCCCAACGCTCAAACGCGCCCACCCGAAATGGGTCTCTCCGTTAATGGGGAACTTCAACCCGAGGTAACGGTTCGTGACGTTTACCCAGTCGCCGAGATCCCCATTGTCCCTGACACTCGCCATATTGAGTTGATAGCTGCTGCAGCCCGAGCATGGATTGAAGGACTTGCTGGACCCGATCTTTGCGCCTCGATTCAGTGCCAGAGCGGAGAAAAAATGGCTTCCCGGCTTCACCTGAATGCCGCCCATAGACCGGTCAAAGTCAATGCCCACCGAGAGGTGCGTTAGGTAGAACCCGGCGTTGTTCCCGAACCGGAAGTCGTCGATGCCGTCGTGATTGAGATCGAGTTGGAAGCCGCCTCCATTTGGCATGATCTCAACGTGAGCCGGTGTGAAGACGACTTCCGCCTCGGCGGGCGGGGCGAGGGCGAGCAAACTCACTCCTGCCGCGCCGGCAGCGAGCGCGTACAGGTTGAGGCGCTGAAGGGATGACTCGGAAAGGTTCGAGACTCGCTCGGAACGCCGCGCGGACGGTTTCGTTTTCATGGGATCCTCCCTGGCAAGGGATCATATCATGGCCACTTCGCCTGTCAAGGGGCGGTATTCGAGATTTGAGATTGCAGATTCCAGAGCCATTGATTCGAGATTTGAGATTGCAGATTTATTGAACACGTTGTGCGGATTGGTGCGGCGCGCGTTAGAATGGGCAGGCTGGGGCAGACCTTCTCAGGTCTGCGCGTCTTGTGGGTGGCGCTGACAGCGCCTCTTGTTGTAGCATTGTCCGCATGAAAAAAGCGAAATCCGGCAGTCGCCGTTCGGCGGCGAAAGGCGACGGCGCCCCGAAAAACGTTGATGAATACCTGGCGGGCGTCCCGGAACCCGCCCGCGGCATGATGAACAAGCTTCGCGCGGCGATTCGGTCTGCTGTGCCGCCGGAGGCTACCGAGACCATCAGCTATGGGATTCCTGCGTTCAAGCACAAACGCGTGCTGGTGTGGTTCGCCGCGTTTTCGAACCACTGCAGCTTGTTTCCCACGGCGTCGGTTATCGAAGCGTTTAAGGACGAACTGAAGGGTTTCTCCACCTCCAAAGGTACCATCCACTTTCCCACGGACAAGCCATTGCCCACCGCACTGATTAAGAAACTGGTGAAGGCGCGCGTCGAGCAGAACGAAAGCAAGAAACGGCGCTGACCGGGTTGCCTCTCCGCAGAGCTGGCGCAGACGCTTGAGGCGGTCTTGCCGGCCCCGCCTTGCCTGGACATTCATGCGCCAGGTGAGCGTGGCCACAATCGAAGGCCCGGGAGCAGTAAGCGACAGAACAGCAAGAGGTTGATATCCCATCAAAACTTTTTTCAGGCCGGCGTGTTTATACCATTGAGGGTTGAATGGCCCTCGGGGGGCTTTGAAAACTCTAAATGGAGGTTCATTTATGTTGACAAAGCATCTCTTTCGTCTCACCTTGGCAACGCTGCTCGGGCTGGGCCTGATTGGATGGGCCACGACGAGCAACGCACTGGCCCAGAGCGATACCAACACTGAGCCACCGACCACGCAACCGCCGACGCCGGGCAGTCAAACCATCAAGGAAGACCACGTCAAGACCCTAACCGAGTGGGATGCCTTCCTTCACAGCCACCCGGATGTCGCCCAGCAACTTCAGAAGGATCCTTCGCTCCTCGACAACGCGAAGTATCTCTCAAGCCATCCTGAACTGAAGGAATTCTTCAAGGACCATCCGAAGTTCGCTACGGCCGCCGCGAAGAACCCGCAGCGGGCGATCAGCGTCACCCAGCGGTTCAATAAGAGTGTGGCGCCTCGAATCCGCGAAGCGCGGCAGGACCAAATGCCGCGTCCGGCGGCGAGGCCTCCGCTCCGTCCGATTGTCCCGCGAGCTCGCGCTTCCATCCGTCGCCACTAAGGCGAACACCCAAGCAAGACTCATTTAAGGGAGGCCCCCGCGGCCTCCCCTTTTTTTAATTCGACCGAGGGCCGCAGGAGGCCTGAGCGTCCCGCCCAGGTGGGATTTGAGATTCTTGATTTGAGGTTTCAGATTCCAGAGCCCTTGATTCGAGATTTGAGATTTAAGATTTAAGATTTAAGATTTCAGATTTCAGATTTGAGATTCCCGCTGGCGCGGGAATGACGGTACCCGCGCGAAAATCGTCAGTCAAGTCACGCGGCTTCGCGCACCAGCGCCGAAGGACTCAGTTCGCTCGGCGAGCGGTAGCCGCTCAAGGCCAAGGTGAGGTCAAAATCGGCCAGGAAATTGAGCAAGGTTTCGCGGACACCCTGCTCGCCCGCGATGGCGAGACCCCACACAAAAAGGCGGCCGAGCAGGACGGCGCGGGCGCCCAGGGCAAGCGCAATGACCGCGTCGGCGCCGCGGCGGATGCCGCTGTCAAAGAGCACCGGCATCTCCGAGCGCGCGGCCCGGACGGCATCCACTATGGCGGGCAGGGCGTCAAGCGCGGCGACGGCGCCATCCACCTGGCGGCCGCCGTGGTTCGACACAATGATGCCGTCCACGCCGTAGCGAACGGCGAGCGCGGCGTCTTCCGGGTGCAGGATGCCCTTCAGCAGGACGGGCAGGCGGGTGTGACGGCGGAGAAAGCGAAGGTCGTCCCAGGTGAGCGAGGTGTGGGAGTAGACGCTTGACCAGTAGCGCAGGGCGGCGGCGGGATCTTCTTCGGGCGGACGCGCCAGGTGGCCGCGAAAGACCGGATCGCTGAAATAATTCGCCAGACCCTCGGCATCGAGGAAGGGCAAATACGGATGCGAGAGATCGCGCTCGCGCCAGCCAAGCAGGTTGGCGTCAAGCGTGACCACAATCGCCTTGTAACCGGCGCGCTCCGCGCGCACCACCAGGCTGGCGGTCATCTCCGGGTCGCGCGACCAGTAGAGTTGATACCAGGCGGGCGCACGGCCACAGGCCTCGGCCACGGCTTCGAGCGGCCGCGAAGCGGCGGTGCTCAACACAAACGGAATCCCCAGGCTGGCGGCGGCGCGCGCGACGGCGAGCTCCGCTTCGGGATGGACGATGGACTGCACGCCGATGGGGGCAAGCAGCACCGGCGCCGGCAGCGACAATCCCAGCAGCTCAACGCTGAGGTCGCGGCGGGAAACGTCGCGGAACATGCGCGGCACAATCCGCCAGCGGCGAAAGGCCGCGAGGTTGGCGCGACAGGTGTCTTCGCTGCCGGCGCCGCCGCGGACGAAATCGTAGGCGCGCGGGCTCAGGATGGCCCTGGCTTTTTCCTCCCGCAGTTCAACCGAGATGGGCAGGCCGGAATCCGCGCCCGGGCCGCCCGCGAAGATCTGCGTCTGCCGCTCCAGGCCGTAAGGGCGGGAGGCGGGTGAAGGTGTCCGGTGGTCCATGAGGTCCCCCTGCAATCGTCATTCGGCGCTCCCCGCCCTGCGGGGCCGGCTCCGAGCGCCGCTACAGTGCGTTCTGGCGAAACAGCACTTTCACGCCTTCACGCCACGCCTGATTTAATCCTACCTTGATGACCTCGATTCCAGGATCAAGATAACGGATGACGGCGTCCGTGGTCGAGTGGAAGCGAAACGCCGGGGCGACGAGATACAGCAGCGGCGGGCCGGAAGCGAGGTCCATGCCTGCAAAGTAGCCGAAGCTCCGGAACTGCCCGCGCTCGTGCAGCCACTTGACTCGAAGCCAGTAGTCAAGCGCCTGCAACGGCAGATTGATGTGCTCTTCGACCTTGAGCTCGATCACGGCCAGGCGGTTGCGCGGGCCGGCGCTGGCGTCCGGTGGATTCCCGCTTTCGCGGGAATGACCGATGGGTTCGCGGGAATGACCAATGGAGTTGCGGGAATGGCCGATGGGTTCGCCGGAATGACCGATAAAGGCGGCGCGGCGGACGCCGAGGATATCAATCACGCCGCGGTCGAGTCCGGAGAAGGCCGGCACCTGCGGGTAAACGTGATCCGGCGAAAGAGCGGGGTCGATTCGCGCCGGATCGCGGACGAGGAGGCTTTCGAGCCAGCGCTCCGGTTGCAGGCGGCAGAGTTCGTCGGGGCGGAGCGCGACGGCCTTTGCCGAGCGGCAGGGCGCGAGGCGCGTCTCGACGTTGCCAAAGTCCTTTAAGTCAATCGGGCGCGGAGCCGCCTGGCCCTCCCTCCACTCGAAGATCTCAATCTGGAGGGCGCGAGGATTAAGACATGTGGCGCGATGCGCGGCGAGGGGCACGGCGTCGGGCGGAAGAAACAGTTTCAGGCCGGGGAGCGAATCGTAGTGGCCGCGCAGCCAGTCGAGCCAGATGAGCGCGTAGGCGAGCGCGGAATCGGCCGCGGCAGGCGCTTCCGAATCGCTCAAGCCCAGGAACGCCCAGGCGATGTTGTTGCGCCGCGCCACGCCGCGGGTGTACCAGGCAGAAAACGAATGCTCACGATCAGAGCGGTGGCTGACCCGTTCGAGCTTCCAGCCGGGGTATTGGTTCGCGAGCAGAGAGAGGCACTCGGCGCGGAACCTGGCGCGGCGTTCGACTTGGTCGGCGCGGCCAAGGACTTCCGGGGCGTCTTCAGAGACGGCGGGCGCGTCGAGGTCGCGGAACTCGAGCGCGGATGGCTCAAGGCTTCCAGGCTTCCGGGTGACAATCCGCAACCGACCGCGGCCCCGATCCGCGACGCTTTCGAGCCGCCGCGCGATGGAACGTCCCGGCTTCCAGGCTTCAAACAGCAACTTGCCGCGTTCGACGGTCATCCGCCAATCGCTTGCAGAGAGATCGCAAAGCTCTACGCCGCTCTCAAACAAGACAGGGCGCCGCAACCCGGCCAGGAAGGAATCAACTTCCTCCTGCAGGCGGCGAAGCAACTCGGGATCACGACGCAGAGCCATGATGGAAGGGCGCCCATTATATACCGGGCGCCATAAGCCGGCGCCGAGCGTTTTCTGTAGCGGCGCTCGGAGCCGGCGCCGCAGGGCGGGGAGCGCCGAATTGACGGCGGCCAGAGGCCGCCGCTACAGCATCGTCAGGCCCTTGACTATCGGTATTGTGATAGTATGTACCGGATAGTTAGTATATGTGTAGGGACTTTATTTCCGAGGTGGCTTCCAAGCGATGACGCTGCGCCAAAAGACCCTGACGATCATCGGCATCACGCTTGTAGGTCTTGTCGCTGCCCTCTATGTCACCTCGCGCGTCGTCCTGCTGGGCAGTTTCGCCGCCCTGGCGCGAAGTGCAGCTCACAGGAACGTCGAACGCGCCTTAAGCGCTTTCCAAGACGACCTCGCGACACTGGATCACGAGTGCCACAACGCCGCTTCTTGGGACGAGGCCTACGCTTTCGTGGAAAATGGCAATCCCGAATTTGTGAAGTCGGATATCGGCTTCGGCGCCTCGAGTGACTTTGCGCAGCGGCGGCTCAACCTGGAGATGTACGTCCAGCCTTCGGGACGCGTGGTTTTTGCCCAGGGTTTTGACCTGACGAGGATGACGGAGCGCCCGCTCTCGCCCGCTGCGCTCGAATACGTCAAGTTGCACAGCAGTCTCTGGCAGTCTCGCGATCCGCACGGCGGCGTTTCCGGAATCATCGTGCTGCCGGAGGGTCCGATGCTGATTGCGTCCCGGCCCATCGTGACTACGGAGGGAAAGGGTCCGGTTCGCGGGGCGCTCATCATGGGGCGTTATCTGGGAGCGGCGGAGATCCAGCGGATCGCCGCGAGAACGCACCTCGCGCTCTCCATCGGACGGCTGGACGGCTCCGGCGCGCCGGCGGACCTCGGGGCGGCGAGGGAGGCGCTGCCGCTGGACGGATCGATTCTGATTCGCGCGGTCAATGAGACGACCGTCGCGGGATATGCCGTGCTGCGCGACATCGAGGGAAAGCCGGCGCTCGTTCTGAGAATGGATATGCCCCGAGCGATTTATCAGGCGGGCCGGAGGAGCGTCTTCTACTTCATCGTTTCAACCGTCGTGCTGCTGCTGGGATTCGGCCTTACGGTCGCCCTGCTGCTGGAAAAGTGGGCTCTCTCGCGGTTGACCCGGCTCAGCCGCAAGGTGAGCGACATCGGCCTGAGTCGGGACTCCTCAGCGCGCGTCTCCTTGCCCGGCAACGACGAGATCTCGACGCTGGCGGGTGAGATCAACCGGACGCTGGAAGCGCTCGACCGGTCCCGGCACGAGCAGAAGGAAAGCGAAGGGCGGTTGCAGCTCGTGGGCCGGGCCACGAACGACGCGGTGTGGGATTGGGATGTACGCACTGGAACGGTGTGGTGGAACGGAGCCGTCGAGGGGTTATTCGGGTATCCCCCGGACCAAGTGAAACCCAACTATGACTGGTGGGCGGAGCGCATTCATCCCGAGGATCGCGCGCGGGTGACCGGCGGAGTCGACCAGGTGGTCGGCAGCGGCGGCGAGAAATGGTCAGATGAATACCGGTTCCTTCGCGCCGACGGCGCCTACGCCCACGTTCTCGACCGCGGTTACGTGCTTCGCGACGGCGAGGGCAAGCCCGTCCGCATGATCGGCGCCATGATGGACGTCTCGGACCGGCGGCAGACGGAATCGGCTTTGCAAGAAAGCGAGGCGCGGTTCAGGGCGTTTATGGATAACGGGCCCGCGGTGGCCTTTATCAAGGACTCGGAGGGCCGCTACATTTACCTCAACCAGCCGCTGGAGCGTCTTTTTTCGGTTTCGAAAGGCAAGACAGCCTTCGACTGGCTAACGCCGGAACAGGCGCGGCAGTATCGCGAGCACGATGAGTGGGTGCTGGCCAACCACAAAGTCGGCGAGTTCATCGAGTGCGTCCCCGGGCTGGACGGCTCGCTGCGGGATATTCTGATCTTCAAGTTTCCCCTTGACGATGGGCGCGGCGGGCGCGTGGTGGGAGCGGTGGGCGTGGACATCACCGAGCGCCGGCGGGCGGATCAGATTCAGGCAGCGGTGTATCGGGCTGCCGAAGCCGCCAACTCCGCCGTCGACGTGCAGGAACTTTTCCGCTCGGTCCACGCGGTAGTCGGCGAGTTGATGCCGGCCCGGAACTTCTACATTGCCCTTTATGATCCTGCCGCCGAACTCCTGAGCTTTCCCTACTTCGTGGACGAGGAGGACGAGACACCGGCGAGGAAGAAACCCGGCAAGGGCCTTACGGAATACGTTCTGCGAACCGGACAGCCGCTGCTGGCTTCACCGGAGGTGTTCGAGGAGTTGGTGCGGCAGGGCGAGGTTGAGACCATCGGAACCCCGTCAATCGACTGGTTGGGCGTGCCTCTCCTGGAGGGAGAGCGAGCCATCGGCGTGATGGTGGTTCAAAGCTACACCGAAGGCGTCCGATACGACCAGGAGGAAAAGAGAATCCTTGCCTTCATTGGCGCCCAGGTGGCCATGGCGATCGAGCGCAAGCGGGCGGAGGACATACGGCGCGAAGGCCAAGCGCGACTACGCGCCCTGGTCGAATCGATCGATGAAATCGTTTTCGAGTTCGACCGGAACGGAACCTACGTGAGCCTTTGGACCACCAACGAGGCTCTGTTGGCCCGGCCCAAAGCGGAACTTATCGGGCGAACGGTTACGGAGGTTTTGGGGGAAGAAGCGGCGCGCCCGCTCTTGGACGCCATCACGCGAGTTTTGGCCGCCGGCCAGCCGGAGAGCATTGAGTACGCCATTGAGGCGACGGACGAAAATCACTGGTTTCTGGGCCGGCTCAGCCCCATTCTGGCGGAGGGCGGAGCCTCAAAGACCGTGTGCTTCCTTTCCCGCGACATCACCTCGCGCAAGCGAGCGGAAGAGGAACTGCGCCAGGCCAAGGAGGCTGCCGAGGCCGCCAGCCGCGCCAAGAGCGAGTTTCTGGCCAACATGAGCCATGAGATTCGCACCCCGATGAACGGCATCCTGGGGATGACCGATCTTGCCCTCGAGACCCCGCTCAACCCGGAGCAACGGGAATACCTGGGCATGGTGAAGATCTCCGCCGACGGCCTCCTGACCGTGATCAACGACATTCTGGACTTCTCGAAGATCGAGGCCGGGAAGCTCGACCTTGACCCTATTGAGTTCGTGCTCCGCGACAGCCTGGAAGAGACCACGAAGGCCTTTGCCATTCAAGCGCACGCCAAGGGTCTGGAGTTGGTTTGCGACGTCGGCGCGAGCGTGCCGGAAGTGGTCCGCGGCGACCCTTCGCGTTTGCGGCAAATCATCACCAACCTTCTCGGCAACGCCATCAAGTTCACGGGGGAGGGCGAGGTGGTGCTGTCGGTGGAGTTGGCGGCGGGCGGCGACCCTCGGCCCCTGGCGGCGGGCTCCCCGGTGGAATTGAGTTTCACGGTTCGAGACACGGGAATCGGTATTTCTCCGGAGAAGCAGAGTTTAATCTTCGAGGCGTTCTCCCAGGCGGACAGTTCCACCACCCGCAAGTTTGGCGGCACCGGGCTCGGCCTCACGATTTCTTCGCGGCTCGTCGAGATGATGGACGGACGCATCTGGTTGGAAAGCAAGCTTGGTGAAGGCAGCGCTTTCCATTTCACGGCGCGTTTGGGCACCGGAGAGTCTCCGTCGTCACCGGTTCCGGACGAACCGGTCAGCCTGCGCGGAGTACCGGTGCTGGTGGTCGATGATAACTTCACCAACCGCCGCCTGGTGGAAGACATGCTCAACCGTTGGCACATGGCGCCCGCCGCGGCCGGAAACGTGACCGACGCGCTCAACATTCTGAAATGGGCGAAAGCTGAGGGCCGGCCTTTCCCGCTCGTGCTCACTGACTCGCAGATGCCGGATATGGACGGGTTCATGCTCGCGGAACGGATCCGGAGGAATCCCGACCTGGCCGGGGCTACCATCATGATGCTCAGTTCCTCGGGCCAGCGTGGAGACGCCGCCCGCTGCCGCGAAGTGGGCGTGGCAGCGTACCTCACCAAGCCGATTCGACAAGCGGAGCTGCAGGAGGCGATCTTGAAGGTTCTCAGCCGGGTTCCGGCGGCGCAGTCTCCGCTGGTCACCCGGCACTCCTTACGCGAGGCTCACGAAGCGGAAGCGCAGATTTTGGGGCGCCGAAAACACTTGCGGGTCCTGCTGGCCGAGGACAACCCGGTGAACTGCCGGTTGGCGACCCGGCTTCTGGAAAAGCAGGGGCATACGGTGCAGGCGGTGGCGGACGGCCGCGAAGCGTTGGTGGCGACGGAAAAGGATCACTTTGATGTGGTCCTCATGGATGTGGAGATGGCAGGGATGGACGGCCTCGAAGCCGTGGCGGCGCTGCGCCGCCGGGAAGAACAAACCGGGGGCCGCCTCCCCGTCATCGCCATGACCGCGCATGCCTTCAAGGGAGACCGTGAGCGATGTCTGGCGGCCGGCATGGACGGCTATGTCTCGAAGCCCATCCGCGCCCGCGAACTCTTTGAGGCGATTGAAAGCCAGTTCACCGGTGGAGAGCGGGTGGCCACTCAAGGGGTGAACGGGTAGTGTCTTGTTTGAATGTAGCGCCGCCCTTTAGAGCCTGCCCTGAGCGAAGCGAAGGAGCGGCATTTGCCGGGCTAAAGCCCGGCGCTACGGCGCAAATCAGGACACCACAGATGGACGGGTAACCAAACGGCGGCCCGAGCCAGAACCTCACAAAGGCAAGGTAAATATGCCAGACAACCCCCATCCGACGCCCGGGACGGCCCAGGACGCGGCGAAACCGCAGGATTCCACCACGGCTCTGCGCATTCTCCTGGTCGAAGACAATGCCATCAACCAGACGGTCGCCGTGCGGCTTCTGGAAAAGCAGGGATACCGAGTGCGGGTGGCGCGGAATGGACGGGAGGCGCTGGCAGCGCTCGAAAAGGATCGGTTCGACCTGGTGCTGATGGACTTACAGATGCCCGAAATGGACGGGTTCGAAGCCACGCGCGCCATCCGCCAGGAGGAGCAGGGCACAGACCGCCATCTGCCTATCATCGCCATGACCGCGCACGCCATGAAGGGCGACCGCGAGAAATGCCTGGCAGCGGGGATGGACGACTACCTCTCGAAGCCGATTCAGAAGGAGAAACTCTTTGAGACCGTCGCCGAGCATGCTTCGCGCCGAAGCGGCCTGCCATTGTCGGGGGCGCCGGCAGGCGGCCCAAGCCCGGCGGCGAGAAGTGCCGAAAGCGCGACCGGCGGGGTAATCGACCTAGCCGCGGCTCTCGAGCATCTCGACGGCGACCTCGAGCTGTTGGCCGAAGGCGCGGGCATGTTCCTCGAGGACTGTCCGGTAATGATGTCGGCGGTGCAGCAGGCGGTTGAGCAGAAGGACTCGACCGCCCTGATGCGCGCCGCGCACAGCTTGAAAGGGTCGCTTGCCACCTTTGCCGCCAGGCCGGCCGTCGCCGCCGCCCTGCGCCTCGAGCTGATGGGACGCCAGGGCTCGCTCGTCCAGGCCGACGCGGCCTGCCGAGAACTCGAGGCGGCGGTGGAGCGCCTGAAGCCCGCGCTCGCCGATCTCGCCAAGAGATTCACGCCCTAACCTTGCAGCCCTTGCGCGCGCCGCGGGTTTGCCCTTCGCCCCCCCCATCCTACACCGAGGCCCTCAGGCCGTTTTACTCCCTTGTCCCCCCGGCCTGGCGGTCTTTGCTGTTCGTTGCCGCTCGGGGACGTTGCGGAATCCGTAACATCCGCATAAAATGACGGCTCTTCATTCTTGGGGGTATCGGTGCACTATTTACAATCCTTCGCCATCCGCCTGGGGCGGTTTCTGGCGCGATATGGCGGCTTGGGACTCTTCGGCATCAACGTGCTGGATTCTTCCATCCTGCCGATTCCGGTGATCAACGACCTGCTGCTGATTCACCTGGCAAGCCGGCAGCCGGCCTTGGCCATGGTTTATGCGCTCGACTGCACGGCCGGTTCGGTGGCCGGGTCATTTGCGATGTACGGCATCTCGCGCTGGGGCGGGAATCTCTTCCGGCGCCGCTCGACGCCCTCCACGGGGGGACGGGCGCGGCAGTGGCTGGAGCGCAACGATTTCGTCACGGTGCTGGTGGCCTCGCTCCTTCCGCCGCCCACACCCTTCAAAGTGGTGCCGCTGGCGGCCGGGGCCATGGAAGTCAACCCCTGGCGGTTTGGCGCCGCGCTGGTGGTGGGCCGCGGCTTGAGGTTTGTGGCTGAGGCGCTCATTGGGGTGCGATACGGCGCCAAGGCGGAGACCTATCTGAAATACCACATCGCCTTTCTCTCCATCGCCACGGCGGCCAGCGTCATCGTCATTACGCTGGTCTATCGCCGGCTTCAGAAGGCGGCGCTCTAATTGTCGCGGCCGGCGGGCTTGCCGATAAATCCGAAGGATTCCGAGCGCACGCTCAGATCCTTTCCCAGCTCAATGTGACACTCGAAAGCGTGACGCGATGATCGAGCCGAGGCGAACCGCAGATCGCGCAGCGTGACGTCAAAGCCGTCCGGGTTTTCCTCCACGTGCGCCCAAAGGAACCGGGCAAAATCAGAGAACACCTGCCCGGTATGCGTGTGGAGCGCGGCATCGAGAGCGGCGGAAGGCTTCGGCTTGTAGAAGACTTCGGTGTGATCGGCGTCCACGTCGGAATCGAGCGGATTGGCGGCGAGCACGTGAAAGGCGGAGTCAGTTTCCACCACGCCGGTCCAGTCGAGCGGGCCGAAACCGGGAAACGCGCCGGTGCGTAACGGCGCCTCCTGCCCATAGGTATGAGAATCGAGGAACCCCAGCAGCCGGCGATGCGAGAGGTCGCGGAATCCCCACCACGCGACCATGGCCGCGAGCGCGAAGATGGCGCCTCGCCGGAAGCCGGGCTTCCGCGCTCCCACCTCCTCCGAGACGAGACGAAAGAGCATCGGCAGGCCGAGGCCGGCTGCGAGCAGCAGGAGCAGCACCGGATCGACGATGGGCATGATGTCCCAGGCGTACCGGCGTCCGCTGAAGGGCAGCAAGGGGCGCACGCCGTAAGCGTTGGTGAAGTCCATGAGCAGGTGGGTGGCGGTCGAGATCCAGCAGATGACCAGCAGCCATCGCAGGCTGAGCGGCGGCGACTTCGGTGCGGGCTTGGCGCGACGGCCGGCGGCATAGATTCCTCCTGCCAGCAGCGCTCCAAGCACGGCGACGCCCAGGAACGAATGCGTGACGCCGCGGTGATATTCCAGGTAGCTTACGCCGCCGCCCCAGGACGCCCAAGCGACATCCATGTCGGGAAGGCTCGATCCGATGACCAGGGCGAGCGTGGCGAAGCGCGTCTTGCGGTTCAGGCCCGCCTGGCTGAGCGCAACACCGACGAGCGTGTGCGTGACATTATCCATAGGGCGGCAGGCGGGAGGCGAGAATCCAGGCGCCTCGGCTGGTTTCTCACGGTCTAGCCTAGTTGCCTAGCTAGCGAGTCTGGGGGCCGCCTTTGGTTTCGGTGGGCTGGATTCCGGTAACGACCTTCCTCGCGATCAAGTCGCCGGTCTTCTTTTCCCGCTTCACGTCAATCCAAACCTGGTCGCCGACCTTGAGTTGAGCGAGCGTGCTGGGCTTGCCGTCGTGGACAAACTTGGTCTTGGGCAGGAGTTTGAAGCTCTGATCGTCGCCGAATTCGGTCTTGTCAAGAATCAGTTCGGCGGCGCCGATCTTCTTTACCACGCCGTAAACGTAGTCCTGCAGGCTCCGCGCCGTGGCGCTCGGGTCACCGAAGCGCGCGGTCTCGGGCCGGGAGGTATCCTGCTGGCTCAGCGCGGGCAGGACCGAGAACCCGGCAATCAAAGCGCACACCAGAATGGCACGGACGTTCATCGTGATAACTCCCTAAGGCATCCCGCCGGAATCCGCCGCTCGTCTCCTATCCGAGGTTCGTTGATGACACTAGCAGCCGTTGGGCGCGCCTGTCAATAAGGGGTTCAGGGAAGGCACTGTCAACGGGTCGTGCTGAAAAGACGCTCTCCCTTCGTTGCCAACACAGCCCAATTCGTTGGGAGCCAACTTCCAGCTATTTCCGATGTGTTGATTCCACATTACATTCCGGCATTGATGGTCTGAAAACTCCAGATGCGGCGGCGACCGATGCGCCAGCGAAAGTCTGCCCCATTCTGCAACAGAGAGACTTTGGGCTTGGGAGCTACATTCCCTATCTCCGTTGATTCTAAAGCACATTACGGCTTCGAGCGTCAAAGTTTGAGATGTATTCCCCAATTCTATTGATTCCAAAGCACGTTCCGGCTTCGGCCGGATTCGGAGCCCAAGCTCCTTGAAACATATGCTTCGACCCTCGCTCCTGTGGCTGGATTGACCGGCCCGTCGGGGGTGCGTGCCGAGGTCTGCGCCGAGTACGACGGGTTCGCCGGCTTGAGAGATTTCGGCCATCCGAGCCATCATTCAAACGCTCCAAGAACGTGACCCCGTCTGAAACGGGGGGGGGG
>DASYXW010000089.1:0-148521 GCA_035934405.1 Terriglobia bacterium | reverse complement strand
CCGGCCTGCAGGCCGGCGCTACCCGGAAGCTATGACCATCCAACCGACGACAACCCGCTGGACGCGATCGAGGCATAACGGGCCGCCGCGCTTCGCGATGCTCGTGTCGGGCGTGCTCGCGGCCTGTAGCCTCGGCTTCGGCCCGCCTCGCGCCTCGGCGCAGCAGCGCCGTCAGCAGCAGGCCCGCCAAGCCCAGCAACGCCAGCGGCAGCGGCAGGCGCAGAACCGGCGGGCCGCGCACCAGCATCCGCCGGAGTTCTTCCGCCAGCTCCGCGATCTGCCTCCCGGCGAGCAGGATCGCGTCCTGGCCAACGACGCGCGTTTCCACCAGTTGCCGCCGGAGCGCCAGCAACAGATCCGCGACAATCTGCGCCGCTGGAATCAGTTGACGCCCCAGCAGCACGGAGCTATGCGGAAGGACGAGGAATTTTTCCAGAGTTTGCCGGTGGAAAACCGGGCGCGGGTGCGCCAGGAGCTCTCCAGCCCGGCCTGGCGACAGTTGCCCCCCGACCGCCGCCGGGCCATCATCGGCGCCTTCCGCCAGATGCGCGGCCTTTCGGCCGCCGACCGCCAGAAGTTTATCGAAAGCGCGGACACGCAGAAGAGTTTGTCCGCTTCGGAGCGCGACATTCTGGCCAGGCTGGGCGCCGCGCTGCCGTAGCGCCGCCGTCCCGGCGGCTGCCGGTAGCTACGGCGGGTTCAGCTTTCCTGGCCGCGCAGCAGGCGAACCGGGTCGGGCGGCGGCTCTTTCCCGTTCGCGCCGGCTGGCGTAACTTGCGCTTCGGCGCGTTCTCGTGCTTCGCTTTCGCCCGGAGCGAGAAACAGGTTCGATTCCACGCCGTGCTGCCGCGTGTAAAGATCGAAGTAGCGGCCTCGCTCGGCGTACAGCGATTCGTGCGTGCCACGCTCCACAATCCGTCCGCCCTCGACCACCAGGATCTGATCGGCGCGCCGGACGGTGGAAAGGCGATGGGCAATGACGAAGGTCGTCCGCCCGCGCATCAGGTAAGAGAGACCTTCTTGAATCAGCGCCTCGGACTCGGAGTCGAGACTGGAAGTCGCTTCATCGAGAATCAGAATGCGAGGGTTTGCCAGGATCGCCCGCGCGATTGAAACGCGCTGCTTCTGCCCGCCCGAGAGTTTCACTCCGCGCTCGCCCACCACCGTGTCGTACTTTTTCTCAAAGCCCTCGGCAAACTCGTCCACCCGCGCGATGCGGCAGGCGGCGAGGATCTCGTCTTCGGTCGAGTCGGGCCGCGAGAAGGCCACGTTCTCGCGAATCGTGCCGTCAAAGAGAAACGTGTCCTGAAGCACGATGCCGAGCTCGGTGCGGTAGGAATCGAGGCGCACGGTCGAGAGGTCGATGCCGTCCACGCGCACCGTTCCCTCGGTCGGCACATAGAAGGCGGCGACGAGGCCGATCATCGTGGACTTCCCCGCCCCCGAAGGCCCCACCAGCGCCGTCACCGTGCCAGGCTCGGAGCGAAAGCTCACGTCGTTCAGCACCGGCTTGCCGGGATCGTAAGCGAAGCCGACTGCGTCGAAGACCACTTCGCCCCGAATCGAATGGAGCCCGGCCGTGCGCCGGGGATCGTCGTCCTCCGGACGCTCGCCCAGGATTTCGCGAGTGCGCTCGAGACCGGCCACTGCTTCGGTGAGTTGGGTCCCAATGGCGACGATCTGGGCGACGGGCGCAATCAACATGCCGAGGAAAATGGTGTACTCCACAAACGAGCCGAGTGTCATCGTGCCGGCCACGATGCGCCGCGCTCCCAGGAACATGATGAGCGAAGTCACCAGGCCCAGCAGCGCCGTCGCCGACAAGCTCATCACCGAAGTCGCCGTGAGCGTCTGGAGGACGTTATCGAGCAGCCGCTTCACGCCCGCCGCGAACACGCGGGCCTCGCGCGCCTCGGCATGGTAGCCCTTCACCACGCGCACGCCACCGAGCGATTCGGTAAGCCGGCCTGTCACCTCGGCGTTGATCTTGGGACGGGCGCGAAAGATCGGGCGGATGATTTTGAAACCCTTGCTCAAGGCGCCGCCGAAAACGGCGAGCACGACCACCGCCACTGCGGTCATAAACGGGCTGATCCTCACCAGGATGACGAGCGCCAACACAGCCGTCAGCAGGCCGCCAACGAACTGCACCAGACCCGTGCCGATCAGGTTGCGCAGGCCTTCCACGTCGCTCATGATGCGCGACACCAGCGCTCCGGTTTTCGTCGAGTCGTAATAGGCGATCGGCAGCCGGGAGACG
The DNA here is from genome assembly GCA_035934405.1 of Terriglobia bacterium. Taxonomy (GTDB): domain Bacteria; phylum Acidobacteriota; class Terriglobia; order UBA7540; family UBA7540; genus DASYXW01. The sequence continues at coordinate 146,261 of DASYXW010000089.1, read as the reverse complement.
TGCTCCTGCACTTTCATCCGCAGCTCGGCAATCAGCCGCTGGGCTTCTTTCGAGAGCAACTGGGTAAGCGAGAAATCGGTGATGCCTTGCACCACCGTCGCCCCCACCACGATCCCGACCAGCGGCAGCAGCATGTCGATGCGCCGCTTGCCGATGATGTTGTCAATGAGGTATTTCGAGGAGGCGGGCAGCACCAGCCCCGCCACGCGATTCACCATCATCAAGCCGAAACCCGCCAGCAGCAGCCAGCGCCGCGGTTGGACGAAGACCCAAATCTCCGGCAGAAGCTCGCGCAACCGTTCAATCCTTGCTGGCTTCGCTGGTTGCGGTTTCGCTGTCGCGGCAACGCTCATCGCTCACTCTCGCCCGGGTTACGAACACGCCCCCGGCGCCAGTCGATTCACGTCAGGGTTAAACATTGGATGCCCAGCGCGCGGCGGACGGTGCGGCGACGTAGAAGCGGCTTCAGGCCGCCACGATGTAGAGGCGGCTTCATGCCGGTCGCCGCGGGCGACCGGGGTAAACCCGCCGCTACTCGTAGCGCAGCGCTTCGATGGGATCGAGTCGCGCCGCCTTGCGCGCCGGATAGTAGCCGAAGAAGATGCCGACCGCGGCCGAGAAGACCACGGCCACCGCAATCGCCTGGGGCGGAATAAGGGTGGGCCAGCCCAGCGTGCCAGCGATGGCGCTCGACCCGGCAACGCCGGCCACCAGCCCCAGCAGCCCACCGAGCAGGCTGAGTGCCGTCGCCTCGCTCAGGAACTGCATCTGCACGTCATGCTCTGTGGCCCCGAGCGCCATGCGGACGCCGATCTCGCGCGTGCGTTCGGTCACCGACACCAGCATGATGTTCATAATGCCGATGCCGCCGACCAGAAGCGAAATCGAGGCGATGCTGCCGAGCAGCAGCGTCAGGATGCGCTCCGACTGGGCGCCCGCTTGGGCGATGTCGGCCGGGTGGCGGAGGTTGAAATCGTCCGGTTCGTCCGGCCGCAGGTGGTGCCGCTGGCGAAGCAGCGCCGAGATCTGCCGCTCTGCCGGGGCGATGGCGGCGCGCGAGACGGCGGAGCAGAAGATGTCGTCCACCCAGTCCGCTCCCTTGATTTTCTTCTGCACGGTGGTGAGCGGCATAATGATCACGTCGTCCTGGTCGCGTCCGAAGGGCGATTGCCCCTTCGGCTCGAGCACCCCGATCGCGAGGCAGGGCAGAGCGTTCACGCGGATCGTCTTGCCGATGGGATCTTCCCGGCCAAAGAGATTGTCGGCGACCGTTTGGCCCAGCAGGCACACGTTCGAGGCATGGTCCACGTCGCTTGTGAAGAACGGACTGCCGCGTGCGATCTTCCAGCGAGCTACGTTGAGATAAGCCGGGTAGACGCCGCGCGTGAAGGTGGACCAGTTCTGGTTGCCGTAAACCACCTGGGCGTGGGTGTCAGCATTGGGTGAGACGTTCTGGACGAGGGAGACCTGATCGGCGATGGCTTTGGCGTCGGCCGCGGTGAGCGTTTTGGTGCCTTGCTGGCCGCTGCGCACACCGTTCACCTGGCGGCCGCCGGCCTCCACCCACACCATGTTGTCGCCGAGGTTGTTGATCTGCTCCTGCACCTGGTTCGCCGCCCCTTCGCCCACCGCCACGCTGCAGATCACCGCGCCGACGCCGATAATCATGCCCAGCATGGTGAGCGCGCTGCGCATCTTGTTGCGCCCCAGCGCCTGCATTGCGAGTCGAACAATTTCCCGCAGTTCCATCCGCACCCGCTCCCGCCATTCGATCCTCGTCGCCCCCCTACGGCAGTGTGTCCCGCAAGTTGAGCGTACCCTATTCTATACGGACGAGTGGAGGCGCCGGCAAGGTTTCAGGCCGGCAGGACATTTCGGGGTTAAGATGGTGAGTAGCGCGGAGGTGGGACGAATGAATGTCGGGTGCAAGCATACGACGGAAATACGGCAGGTAGAGCCGAGCGGCGACGGTTGCAAGGAGTGCCTGGAGACGGGCGATACCTGGGTGCACCTGCGGCTGTGCCTGAGCTGCGGACACGTGGGTTGCTGCGACTCTTCAAAAAACAAACACGCCACGCGCCATTTTCACGGCACGCACCACCCCATCATTCAGTCATTTGAGCCCGGCGAGCGATGGCGCTGGTGTTACGTTGACGAAATAATTCTCGAATAGGCTCGAATAGGAAGGTGATTCCATGGGCGCTGATCAGCAGACGCAAGGGCTCGGCGTGAACCCGACCGCGGGCGCGAGCGCGGCGCGCCGCGAGCATTCATGGCCCGCATTGCCCGTGAAGGAATGGGAAAGTACGCGCGCCACGCTTCACATGTGGACGCAGATCGTGGGCAAAGTGCGCCTCGCGCTCTCGCCGCCACTCAATCACTGGTGGGGCGTCCCGCTCTACGTCAACTCGCGCGGCCTCACCACCTCCGCCATCGCTTATGAGGGCGGGGTGTTCGAGATGCAGTTTGATTTCATCCGCCACGCCTTGCTGATTCAAACCGAGGACGGAGCCGCCAGAACGCTCCCGCTTTCGCCGCGATCAGTGGCCGACTTCTACCACGAGTGTGTGGCGGCGCTCGAATCGCTCGGCATCACGGTGAAGATCTGGACGATGCCGGTGGAGATCCCCGACCCGATCGCTTTTGACAAGGACAACGTTCACGCCTCCTACGATCCGGAATACGCCAACCGCTTCTGGCGAGTCCTGGTTTCGGCGGCGACTGTCTTTGAGCAGTTCCGTGCCCGCTTCGTCGGGAAGTCCAGCCCGGTTCATTTTTTCTGGGGAAGTTTTGATCTGGCAGTCACCCGTTTTTCCGGGCGGCCCGCGCCGCCGCGCCAGGGAGCGGACCGGATCACCCGGGAAGCGTACTCCCACGAAGTCATCAGCGTCGGATTCTGGCCGGGCACCGCGGCAACGTCTGACGCGGCGTTTTACGCCTACGCCGCTCCCGAGCCGGCCGGTTTTTCGAAAGCGCCCGCGCGTCCCGCCGCGGCGTTTTACAGCCCGCAGATGTCGGAGTTCCTGATGATGTACGAAGACGCGCGGCAGGCGGCGCCGCTGGAGACCGCGCTGCTCGATTTCGCCCAGAGCACCTACGATGCCGGTGCCGCACTCGGAAGTTGGGACCGAGCCTCGCTTGAGAGGCCTTAGGGCCTGTGCGATGAAAAACGGCTGACAAACTGAGAGACTGAGCGACTATCAATACTTCAACACGGAATGCAAATCGTACTTCGTCAGCTTGTCGCGGCCTTTCAGAAATTCGAGCTCGATGAGAAATCCAAGTCCCGCCACTTCGCCGCCGAGCGATTCCACCAGGCCCGCGACGGCAGCGGCAGTCCCGCCCGTCGCCAGCAGGTCGTCAATAATGAGGACGTGTTCGCCCGCGCCGATGGCGTCGCGATGGATTTCGAGCGCGTCCTCGCCGTACTCCAGGTGGTAAGTGGCGCGCGCCGTTGCGGCCGGAAGTTTCGTCGGCTTGCGCACCGGCACGAATCCGGCGTTCAGGCGATACGCGACCATGGGAGCGAAGATGAATCCCCGGGCCTCAATGCCGATCACCCGGTCGATCTTGCGGCCAACGTAATGGTTGGCCAGCAGATCGACCGCGCCGTGCAAGCCGACGGGATTCTTCAGCAGCGTGGTGATGTCGTAAAAAAGTATTCCCGGCTTGGGAAAGTCGGGAACTTCGCGAATCAACTTTTTAAGGTCTTCCAAGAGTCCTCCAGTCAATTGGTGATCGGGTGATTGGGAGATTGAGTGAACGACTTCCAGACCGCAGGCCATCGGCCTTTCGCGCGCGGCAACACGGAGCGTTGGGCTGGTTGTCAATCACCCAATCGCCCAATAGCTCAATCACTCAATTCGTCACCATCCGCCTTCAATCTCGAAGCGCGAATAGCGCTGCTCCACCGCTTCCTCGGATTCCTCAACGGCGGTCACTCGAGCGCTTCGAGGGCCTTCGGCCAGCCGCCGCTTCAACTCCGCCAGCGCCGCGGGCGTGCCGATGGCATACACTTCCACGTCGCCGTCCGCAAGATTCTTCACGTAGCCCCGCACGCCGAGCTCGTGAGCCTGGCGCTCGGCGAAATAGCGGAAGCCCACTCCCTGCACGCAGCCTGAGATGCGATATCTTCGAGCAATGGGGGCACCAGAGGCGTGCCTCAATGGGAGCCTCCGGCGTCAGGGAAGCAACTTCCCCGCCCCAAGGAAGCGAAATGCCGCGCAAAGATTTCTTCTACGGCAGGCTGAACTTCCTTGGTAAGACCAGCGGCCCAGTTGAGGCCGGAGCGGCGATAGAGAAAATCCTCCGCCTTCACCGCCATCTCTTGCCGAATGGCAAAATCCACTTCGGCGGCCAGCAGACTCGGCTCGCCGGGCAGCGGCTCCGCCAACGCTTTCCCGGTCCGGATCAGTTCGAGCACCTGGCGCCAGCGGCTGCCGTAAGTCCTCACGATGCGCTCGCCAATTTCGTAAGGCACGTCGTACTGCCGCACGGCTTCCCAAGCAGCGTAGTTGACGAAGGCGCCGAACTTGCCCGTGTGGCCTCCCGGCAAGGGAGCCGCGCGGCTGGAAACGCCGTTGGTGGCCGCGCCCAGGCGGGCAGCGACCTGATCCACCAGTTTATCGCCGAGCGCGCGTGCCGTGGTGAGTTTGCCGCCGCAGATGGAAACGAAATTGTTCGCCCAGGGGTCCTCGTGAAAGCGGTACTCGCGCGTGTTGTCAGAGGGGCTCTCGCCAGGCTTCTCCGGCTCGATCGCCAGCGCCCGCACGCCGGCCCAGCTTCCTTTCACGTCCGTCGTCGTGAGGGGATGGCGCAGCACGCGATTGGCGGCGTTGAGCAGGTACTCAATGTCGGCGGGGTCGGGCGCAACCGTCGTGGGATCCTCTTCAAAATCGGTGTCGGTGGTGCCTAGCAACGCGTGACCGTGCCACGGCACCATCAGAAATACCCGGTCGCCCGGCGCGACGGCAGCGAGCAGCGCCAGCCGCCCGGTCACAGCAGGCACGATCAGGTGCGTGCCCTTGGTCAGCCGCACCGTGTTCGAGCCGTCGAACTGCGGCAGGAGAGCGCGCACGCGGTCAACCCACGGTCCGGCGGCGTTCACCCAGAACCGCGCCGCGATTTCGACCCGACGGCCGGTGAGCCGGTCTTCCACTTCGCCCGACGTAATCTCATCCTTGCCGTCCGCCGAAACCTCCAGCGCCCGCAGTTCAGCGTAATTCGCCACCACCGCGCCGTGGTTCGCCGCGTCGAGGACGTTCTCGATTGTGAGACGCGCATCGTCCGTGGTCGAGTCGTGGTAGAGCGCCCCGGCTTCGAGGCCCTCGGCGCGCAGCGCGGGCATAAGACCGATGGCCGTATCGCGGCGCACCATGCGATGGCGATCCTTCTTGCCGAGATTGCCGAAGAGATCGTAGATCGTGAGCCCGGTCCGCACCTTGAGGGAGGAAAAAGGATCGTTCTCATAAATCGGCAGGAGGAACGGTTGCGGGCGCGCCAGGTGCGGCGCCAGTTTCATCAGCAACTGGCGCTCGCGCCGCGCTTCGTGCACGAGCTTGAACTCCAGTTGTTCGAGATACCGCAAGCCCCCGTGAATGAGCTTGGACGATCGGCTGGACGTACCACTCGCAAAATCACGGGCCTCGACCAGCGCCACCTTCAATCCGCGCAGCGCCGCCTCGCGCGCTGTCGCCGCGCCCTGGATGCCGCCGCCGATGACGGCGAGGTCGAATTTCTGTTTCGAGAGCGCTTCGATGTCGCGTTGCATAGGTCTAGGAGCTGCGGGCAACGAGCGCGATAGCATCAGCACGGACGGCTTCGCCACGGCCCACCGCGTCCAGGCCTTCGCCGCTCTTCGCCTTGACGCTCACCTGCCCCGGCTTGAGTCCGAGCGCAGTTGCGATTTTCTTTCGCATTCGCAGAATGTAAGGCGCGAGCTTGGGCTCCTCGATTCCCACAGTGGCGTCGATGTTGACAATTGCATATCCGCGGAGCTCCAGCAGCTTCCGAACATGGCGCAGGAACTGGAGGCTCGAAGTGTTCTTCCACCGTCGCGAGGTGTTGGGAAAATGGAAGCCAATGTCGCCAAGCGCCGCGGCGCCCAACAGCGCGTCGCAGATGGCATGAGCCAGCGCGTCGCCGTCGGAATGTCCCACCGGGCCTTTATCAAAGGAAATGCGCACGCCGCCGAGGACGAGCTTGCGGCCGGTGGCCAGGCGATGGACATCATTGCCGATGCCCACCCGCAAGAATTCACGCACGCTGTCTGGGTGGGCGGCAGCCCCCAAAGTGCCGCTCTGAAGGGCGGCGCTACGCTTGGCCTTCATCCGTCCGCCTTCACACTTTCTTGCGCCAGGTACAGCCGCGCCAGGGGCAAATCCGAAGGCTTGGTAATCTTGATGTTGCGGTCGGAACCCATCAACACGGTCACGGCCACGCCCAAGCGCTCGACCAGGCTTGATTCATCGGTGGCATGGAAGCCGTCAGCTTCCGCCCGCGCAAAAGCCTCGCGCAGGACCGGGGCGCGAAACGCCTGGGGCGTCTGGGCCAGCACGATGCGCTCGCGCGGAATCGTGCCGAGCACCGACTGACGTTCCACCTGTTTGACCGTATCTACGCTAGGAATACCGAGGATTGCGGCGCCCTGCTTGCGGGCGGCCTCGACCACCCGCTGCAGCATCCCAGGCTCAAGAAACGGACGCACGGCATCGTGAACCACGATGATCTCCGTTGAGGGCGGCGCCACGGCCAGGGCCCGCGCCACGGTATCCTGCCGCGTCGGACCGCCCTCCATCAACCGCACGGGCTTCGAGAAGCCCTCGCGCTCCATCTCGCTCCGCGCGCGTTCCATGTCTTCGGGGCGCAGCGCCACAAAGATCTCGTCAATCACGCCCGAACTCACGAACTTTCGCAGCGTATGCACGAAAATCGGCACGCCCTCGAGCGCCAGGAACTGCTTGGGAGTGTCCGTGCCCATGCGGACACCCGTGCCAGCGGCGGGAATGATTGCCAGCGTGCTCATAGGGATACAAAACAGGCAAATTGAGCCATTGAGTCATCGGGTGATTGAGCGATTAAAGAGCGCGGAATCGGTGTTGCAATCACTCAATCGCCCGATGACTCAATGGCTCAATTTCACTGGTGGATCGCCTCCACCTTGGCGGCGCGCTCGTCGTATTTGCCGAAGATCATGCGCCCGGCGGTGGTCTGCAGGACGCTGGTGACGGCGATATCAATGGTCTTCGAAATCATCTTGCGGGCGTTATCCACCACCACCATCGTGCCGTCATCAAGATAGGCGACACCCTGGTTGTACTCCTTGCCTTCCTTGATGATGAAGACGCGCATGGTCTCGCCCGGCAGGACGACGGGCTTGAGCCCGTTCGCGAGCTCATTGACGTTCAGCACCGACACGCCCTGGAGCTGGGCCACCTTGTTGAGGTTGAAATCGTTGGTGACAATCTTGCCCTCATAGAGCTTGGCGAGCTCAATGAGCTTCAGGTCTACGGCGCGCACCTGGGGGAAGTCATCTTCGACGATCTGAATCTGCACCGTGGCCATCTTCTGCATGCGTTGCAGGATGTCGAGCCCGCGGCGGCCGCGATTCCGCTTCAGCGAGTCGGAGGAATCGGCCACCATCTGCAGCTCGCGCAGGACGAACTGCGGCACAATGAGCGCGCCGTCCAGGAAGCCCGTCTCGCAGATGTCCGAGATGCGGCCGTCGATGATCACGCTCGTGTCAAGAATCTTGGCGGCGTGCTTCGACTGCCGTTCGCCCGCGAACAGTCCGCCGAGCGCCGCAAGGTTCAGCAGGTCGCCCTTCTCCGCGCCCACCACCATTCCCATATACGCCATCAGCAGCAGCAGCGTGACCTGGATATAGGAAGCGGAATTGCGCTCCACCTGAGTCAGGCTGAGCAGGTGGCTCACCATGAGCGCCGCCAGGATGCCCAAGGTCGAACCGATGCCGGCTCCAATCAGGCGCTTGAGACTGGTCCGTTCCAGGCGCATTTCGAAGGCCACGCAGAAAAGGCCCAACCCCAACCCCAGCAAGCCCGAATTAAGCGGAGTCCAATGAAATGGACGCAGATGGTACGATGTGACCGACAGAATGAAGACAAAAGCGATCCGGACAATCAACATTTCCCAGAACACAGAATTGACCTCCTTCCCGAAGCCTCTCGAACTGTCTGCGCATGACGACTCCGCGCGCGGAACAAGGCACTCCCACCGTGATGAAGTATAACATTGGCAGGCTCGCCCGGGGCTTCGTGACGCCCGCCCGGCATCGGCTGACCTCGGCGTCACTTCCGAACCAACTGGAAGAACGGCGGCGCCGAGTTAGGATTGAAATTCTTGTCGCCGGAATAGATAGCGCCGATCTCGTTCGAACCGGGCTTCAGCAAGGCGGTGCTCAGCATCGCTCGCCCGCCGAGCACAGGCGAACTCCCCAGGACGGTGGAGCCGGCCTTGAATGATACGGTGCCCGTCGGCTTGCCGGAACCGGGCACGCTCGCCATGACCGTGGCCGTGAACGTTACCGGCTGACCCAGGCGGGAGGGATTGGGCGAGCCGGTCAGCGTCATTCGGGTGCCGCCGGTGTTAATGAAAACGCTGGTCGTGAAGCTATTCTCGTTGGCCACGGCCAGGTCGGGAGCCTTGTCGAGGTTGAAGTCTCCCACCGCCACGGAGAGCGGCTGGGCGCCAACCGGATAATTCACCGCGGCTCCCAACGTGCCGTCGCCCTTCCCTAGCAGGACGCTCGTGTCGTTCGTCTGGTAGTTGATGGCGGCCACGTCCAGATTGCGGTCGCCGTTGAAGTCGCCGACGGCGAGCCGCACCGTGTCGAAGTCAGCGGCAAAATTCGCCGGCGCCTGGAAGGTGCCGTCACCGTTGCCGAGTGAAATGCCGACGCTGCCGGGCGAGACGCAGCGAAAATCCGTGCCGCAGGCATTGGCGACGGCAAGGTCCGGCTTGCCGTCGTTGTTGAAGTCCCCCACCTCGACCGCCAGCGGACGCGAGTTGGCGGCGGCGTCGAGCGGTGGCTGGAACGTACCGTCACCGTTGCCCAGCAGGATCGAAACGTCGCCGGTTTCGCAGAGGGGGTCGGTGCCGCACTCGTTGACTACGGCCAAGTCCAGGTTTCCGTCACCGTTGAAATCGGCCGTGGCGATTCCCTGCGGACCGTTTTCCACCGGGAACGTCGTCGCGGCGCCAAACGTGCCGTCGCCGCGGCCCAGCAGGATGCTTACGTAGTTGTGGCTGGTGATGACCACAGCGAGGTCCAGAGCCCCGTCATGGTTGAAGTCGCCGACAACCACCGATACCGGAGTGGGCCCGGGACTATACGACACCGGCGCCTGGAAAGTGCCGTCTCCATTGCCCAAGAGTATGCTGATCGTCCCGAACTTGTTGATGGCGTTGTTGACGACGACAAGGTCGAGCGCTCCGTCGCCATTGAAATCGCCCGCCGCGACGTAACAGGAGCTCGTGCCGCTCGGGCCGCTCACGTATTGCTTGGCCGGCTGGAAGGTTCCGTTGCCATTGCCGAGCAGGACCGACACCACGCCAGTGGTCAGGCAGTTCGGGTCGCCGCAGCCATCGGCGAATACCAGGTCCGGCTTGCCATCATTATTAAAGTCTCCGACCACGACGGATTCGGGATACGAGCCGGCGCCAATCATCACGCCGGTGTGAAAACCGCCTGCCGCGGCCGGCTTATGCCAGCCGAGTATGACGAAGCCAATCGAAATTGCCTGGAAAATGAGGGTACGACGTTGGAGCATGACGGCCTCCTGATGGCGGTTTGCAGAACACCGTAATCTACTCGCGACTCGCCTCGGACGCAAGCCACTTCAACGCGACTTGCTCGCGCGCGATTTGATCACAATCGGCGTGCCGGTGAAGCCGAACTGCTCGCGAATGCGGTTTTCGAGAAAGCGTTCAACCGAGAAGTGCAGTTTCCTCGTGCTGTTGATGAAGGCGACGAAGGTGGGCGGGGCGACGCCAGCCTGGGTGAGGTAATACAGGCGCAGAGGCTTCCCCGGGCTCGAGGCGCGGTCAAAATCGAGGTGCTCCACGAACCGGTTCATCTCCGCCGTCGGCACTCGCAGGCGCCGCGCCGCGGCCACTTCGGCAATCGTGCCGGCCAGCTTCCCCAGGCGGTGGCCTTTGAGGGCGGACACGAAAACGATGGGCGCGTAGTCGAGATACTTCATCTGCTCGCGGATCTGTTCGGTGTACTCCTCGGTGGTTCGCGGCCCTTTCCCGACCGCGTCCCACTTGTTCACCACGATGACGACCGACCGGTGGCTTTCGTGGGCGTAGCCGCCGATGTGAGTGTCGAGCGCGGTCACTCCCTCGGCGGCGTCGAGCACCAGCAGCGCCACATCGGACCGCTCCAGGTGCTTGCGCGCCTGAATCACGCTGAGCTTTTCGGCGAGCAGATGCGTTTTGCCCTTGCGGCGAATGCCCGCCGTGTCGATGAACCGGAAGCGGCGGCCGTCGCGCTCCACCTCGGCATCCACGGCGTCGCGCGTCGTTCCCGGCAGCGGCGTGACGATGGAGCGCTCGCGGTTGAGAAACCGGTTCAGCAGCGTGGATTTGCCCACGTTGGGGCGGCCAATAATGGCGACATTGATGGCGTGAGGCGCCGCTGCCGCGCCCGCCGAATCTCCGTTGACGCCGTCAGCCTCTCCAGGCGCAGCCGGCGATTGCGGCGCGCCCGCTTCCTCGTGGACATCTGCCGGCTGCAAGCCGGCGCTACGCATTCCAGCGGTCACGTGGTCAAGCAAGTCGTCGATGCCCAGCGCGTGTTCGGCGGAAACCGGAAACATATCCCGGATGCCGAGCCTATGGAACTCGGCTACGAGTGCGGACGACTGGGCCGAATCCACTTTGTTGACCACCAGCGCCAGCGGCTTACCCGTGCGACGCAGCAGTCGCGCCAGCTCCTCGTCGAGCGGCAGCGCGCCGGTGCGCGCGTCCACCACCAACAGGAGGTGCGCGGCCTCGCCGATGGCCACGCCGGCCTGGCGAAGGATCTCGGCCGGAATCAGGTCCTTGTCGTCCGGAACCATCCCGCCCGTGTCCACCACCTCGAACTGCTTCCCCAGCCACTCCGCGGGCGCGTACAGGCGGTCGCGGGTCATGCCGGGCTCGTCCCCCACCAGCGCCCGTCGCCGGCCGCAGATGCGGTTGAACAACGTGGACTTGCCCACGTTGGGGCGGCCCAGAATCACCACGCGAGGCAGTTGCGCCATAACTTCCAGCATGGCACGCCCGCAGGGCTGGTGTCACGCGCCCAGCGGTGCCGGTAGTGCCCTTCGGTAACGGCGCCGGCAGCCGGCACGCTTGCTTCATCAATGCGCAGCCGTGGGAGCGAGCGTTCCGTCCGACCACTCGGGCACCCGAATGATGAACTCGCTTACGGGACCCGGAACGCCTAGAACCGTTTGTTGATGCATTAACACCGGGGATCCAGGCAGATTTGCGCCCCAGGCCGTACCTTGTGGAAGGTAAAACATCAAGTGGGCCAAGTTGTGGTCGTCCTCATCCGTAAGGTACGCTTCCTTCGACATCATGTAGCACATGGCTCCGGGCTCCAGTTCTTTTTTGCGGGAGGCGGCCTTGAGACTGTCGAATATCTGAGCTTTGGATTGCCCAGCCAATGCCAACTCTGTCCTCTTGATTACGAGTGGCAGGATGGTTCGTGCGGCCGGCGGATTGTAGCAGTCCGCACCCCGAAGTTTGGGGTTCCAAAACTCAGAGGAGTCGAAGGGGGAGTTCCATGATCGTTCCACCAGGCATACGAAACCATTCTTGCCTCTGACCGCCGTTTCGAAGCCGTGCCGTCCGAGGACCAGGACCTCGGCATCGTTTGAGATCGCTGCGGGGGCCGCGCTCCGCGCCAGGGCGATCTCGGCATTTCGCTCCATCAGGTACGGGCCCAACGGGCCCATTTTCGGATACGGTGCTTTGGCATCCTGGGCTGGCGCCCGGAACGCCGCGCCCAGCACCAACACCAGCGTGAAGCTTCCCAGTGCGAGGGTCTTGACTGTTGGTCGGTTCATTAATCCTCCTGCAATGCGGAATTTTGAATCAAATTTCCAGAGGCGTTTTGCGAGCGGTGACCCTGGCGCCCGACCTCCCCTGGACATTGGATTGCTCCTGCTTGGCTCTTTCACCCGGCGCGCTTTCGCTGCTGCGGCTCTCTCCTCATCCGCTTGCATAATGCAACTGGTAAAAATATACACGCCACTTGTTGCAAGATGCAAGTTAAATGGATTGGGTAGGCTGATGGCAACAGCGATGAGAACCACTCGGCGTTCCGGCTGCCCAATTAATCTGACGCTCGAGATGCTCGGCGACCGCTGGAGTTTGATCGTCATCCGAGACGTCATGTTCGGTAATCGCCGGCACTTTGGGGAACTTCTGAGGCTTTCCGAAGAGAGAATAGCTTCGAACATTCTGGCCAACAGGCTGAGGCGCTTGGTACAGGCTGGCCTCCTGTCTCGAACGAACGACCCGACTCACAAGCAAAAGGCAATTTACAGCCTGACCGAGGCATCCATACAACTTGTCCCATTGCTGGCTCACATGGCAGCCTGGGGACGGCGGCACACTCCGGTTTCCAAAGAGCTCGCAATCCGGGCCCAGATCCTCGAAGAGGGCGGCGAACGAATGTGGAAAGCCTTCATGGCTGAACTCAGAAGCCTCCACCTCGGAGCCACCGCGCCGCGACGATCCGTATTCGCCGAGCTTCAGGCAGCCTTCGAAGCCGCAGTCAGGCGGCAAGCCGGTACCGGCAAATAGCGCAGGCAGGTCACACTGCTCACGAAGAATCGTCGGGTTCATCCCGTCTCTTGGCTGGCTGGCGCACAGCGAAGCTCTGCGATCACCGCCTCCTTCATAGAGGCGCCACCCACGAATTAGCGTACACTGATCCCATGCCCCCGATAGACATTGCGAACCTGGGCGCCGAGGAACGCTTGTGCCTCCTGGAAGAGCTCTGGGACAGTCTCCGAGCGACGCCGGAAGCGATTCCGTTGACGAACGCACAGCGAGAGGAGTTGGCGGGTGGCGCATACGTGCCGCTGTTTGGCATGTATGCGATCCGTGAAGGCCCAACCGTAGCCGGACCCGCCGCCGCCGATCCCGATTCACCATAGCCCTCTCCCTTGGGAGAGTGTGGACCCGCCGCAGCGGGCCGGGTGAGGGGTCTTTGGCTCCGCCGCCTCTCGAACCCCAGTTTTTACTTGACAGGCACGTCCATCTATGGTAACCTACGTTTTCCACTTGAGGTTACCCATGTCCCTGCGAAAGTCTCCGGTCCGTTCCGCCGCTCTCCTGGCCGCTTGCCGCGCCAACTCCCAACACTCCACCGGACCCCGCACCCCCACCGGCAAGGCCCGCGTGGCCCTGAACGCCCTCCGCCACGGACGCCGCGCCCCCGCCCTGGCCCGGCTTCTGCCCCGCGGTCTCAGCTTCGAAGACCGCCTGCTCTATAACTGGATTTTCCGCGCCATCCGCAACAGCTTTCTGCCCCAAAAGGCGCTGCCGGAGGGATCGGGGAAGGACGCCGAGGTTCAAGCGGGGAACGAGCGGAGGGTCGGGCGAGTAGCCATCCAGGTGTGGTGTCAGGTCAAAGCTGAACTAAAAGGGAAGAATGACGATCAAAGCGTGTATGTTACGGATTACAAGCCACTACACTTCGAACACAGCAGGCCCGATTTGATCTGCTTCCGGCTGGAGCGCGAGCACCCCAACGGCCTGCTAACTTTCCGGACGCATGCGTGGGGACGGAATCCCCACCACCCCCTGGGCCCAGTAGGCCCGGCGGATAAGATCGGTGGCTGGCGCACACCTTTCTTTTCAGGTGTGCGCCACCCGGGCGACGAGAGGCCGCGGGTACGAACCGTGCGGGCCCTCTGGCGGGGAGACTGCACGGTGGAGGACTGGGACCCGGAGCCCCTGCCCGACCCCGAGACCGACCCGGCGGGTTTCTACCACTGGCGTCGCGACATCCAGCGGCAGTATCGAACCTTGCAGCGGGCCGAAGCCAGAGAGGCCAGGGAGGAGCAGCAGGAAGAGAATTTGGAGCCCCTGGCGGACTGGCTGGCCGAACTGCGCGCCGTTACCACCAGCCCGCAAGTGCCTCACTTGGATTATTCTCAAATTAATCCGGCCCTGTCGTCCCTGCCAAGGCAGGGATTTCCGTTGGCACAAACTCAACGCGCCCCGTGGCTCCCGCAATGGATTCCTGCTTTCTCGGGAATGACCGTAAGCGAGCAAGCTGATAAAGAACCGCCACGTGAGTCTTCACCACCGGTCAATCCGTTTGACAAGATTGTCTCGGACTGCCGATAATCACCAGTTCACCAGGAAGAGGAGAATCGAATGCGGTTCTATCGGTGCGGGTTGTGTTTTGCGCTCGGACTGGCGCTCGCCGCAAGCGCCGCAGTGGCGGCCGAGCGCTCGCCGGCCGAGGCCGCGCGGGTCGCGGACCGCGTGCTCGCGCGCGCCATTATCATTGACACCCACGCCGACACGCCGCAGATGATGCTCGACGAGGGCTACGACCTGGCCGACCCGGCGAGTCCTTTCATGATCAGCCTTCCCAAAGCGCGCCAGGGACATCTGGGGGCGGAGTTCTTCTCCATCTGGGTGGACGTCGACTGGCCGCCGCAGGACTTGATCCATCGCGCGCTCGATCTGATTGACGCTGTCAACACGCAGGTGGCGCTTCATTCCGCCGATGTGGAAATGGCCCGCACGGCCGACGACATCGTGCGCATCCACCGCGCCGGCAAACTCGCGGCGCTGATGGGCATCGAGGGCGGGCACATCATCGAAGATGATCCGCGAGCCCTCGACATCTATTACCGGCTCGGCGCGCGGTACATGACACTGACCCACACCAAGGACAACCAGCTTGGCGATTCCTCCACTGACAAACCGAAGTGGAACGGCCTTTCTCCCTTCGGACGCGAAATCGTCGAGCGGATGAACCGGTTGGGCATGATGGTGGATATCTCGCACGTCTCTGATGCGACATTCTACGCCGCCGTGGCCCTGAGCAAAGCGCCGGTGATCGCGTCGCACTCTTCCTGCCGCGCCCTATGCAACGCGCCGCGCGACATGACCGACGACATGATTCGCGCCCTCGCCAAGAACGGCGGCGTGATGGACATCAATTTCTACCCGTCGTTCCTCGACCAGGCTTACCGCGACGCCGAGGCGAAAGTCTCGAAGCAGGAAGACGTCGAGGTCGATGCGGCGACGAAACAGTGGGCGAGCGACCGCAAGCGCCAGGCCGAGGAGATCCGCAAGATCTGGGCCCGGTACGACGCGCAGTTTCCGGACCCGAGCTACACGCGCATCGCCGATCACATTGACCATGCCGTGAAGATCGGGGGCGTGGACCACGTCGGGCTGGGCTCTGATTTTGACGGCATCCCAGACGCGCCCCGTGGCATGGAGGATTGTTCGAAGCTGCCGGCGCTGGTCCAGGAACTGGCGCGGCGCGGCTACAGTGAGGAAGATTTGGAGAAGATTCTGGGCGGAAACCTGCTGCGCGTGATGCGCGAGGTGGAAGCGACCGCACGCCAGATGCAACCAGAGGCGCCGGCGAGCAACCGCCCAGCCGAACGCGTTCAAGACGGGGTTTACAGCGTTGGTGGTGACGTCGCCGCTCCGCAGGTCATATACAGCCCGCAGCCGTCATACTCAGAAGAGGCACGGAAGGCTAAGCGTTCGGCGACAGAACTGCTGTCAATTGTTGTCGACAGCAAAGGGTCGGTTGCGGACGTAGAACTCGTCAAACCCGTGGGCATGGGGCTGGACGAGAAGGCGATTGAGGCGGTCAAAACGTGGAAGTTCAAGCCCGCCCTTAAGAAGGGTATGCCTGTCGCGGCACGTTTGCTCGTCGAAGTGAGCTTCAAGCTCTATTGATCCCGAATGGCAGGAACGGAAATCAGTGCGAAATGACAATCTGGAGGAAGCAAAGTGAAGATGCGAAACTTTCTCATGACCTTCTTGAGCCTGGGCTTGACCGCAGGTTCGCTGTGGGCCCAGGCGGCAAAAAAATCGACGCTACACAAGCCGGTTCACCATGCCATGGTGCACCGCTCGCTGCTGAATCCGGCGTCGCTCAACCAGAAGGCGCCGGCGGTTTACAAGGCAAAGTTCACCACCACCCAGGGCGTTTTCGTGGTCCAGGTGACGCGCGCCTGGGCGCCGCTGGGCGCTGACCGGTTCTACAATCTGGTCAAGAACGGCTTTTTCACGGACGCCAGCTTTTTCCGCGACATTTCCGGCTTCATGGTGCAGTTCGGGTTGAGCGCCAGGCCGGCGGTCTCGAAAGCGTGGAGCAAGGCGACAATTCCCGACGATCCGGTGACCCAGAGCAACAAGCCGGGCTACGTGACCTTCGCCACCGCCGGGCCGAATACGCGGACCACACAGGTGTTCATCAACTTCGGCGATAACAGCCGGCTCGATGGCGAGGGCTTTGCCCCGTTCGGCGAAGTGGTGGAAGGCATGGACGTGGTCGACAAGCTCTACAACGGTTACGGCGAGGGCGCGCCGCAGGGTAACGGCCCGGACCAGGGCCGTATCGAGGCCGAAGGCAAAGCCTACCTCGACAAGAATTTTCCCAAGCTTGACAGCGTGAAGTCGGCGATGATTGTGGTCGCGGCACCGGCCACAAAGACGCCGGTGCATCATCCGGCGGCGTCGACCAAGCCGAGAACCGTCAAGGAGACTCCATGAACGATTTGAAACCCGGCCTGTATGCCGTACTTGAAACCACCCTGGGGGAGATCACCTGCCAACTTTTTCCCGAGAAGACGCCGAAGACCGTGGCGAACTTCATCGGGCTTGCGGAAGGCACAGTGGAGTTCACCGACCCGCAGACCCGCCAGCGCCTGCGCCGCCGCTACTACGACGGTCTGGTGTTCCATCGCGTCATTCCCAACTTCATGATTCAGGGCGGATGTCCGCTGGGGACGGGCACGGGCGGGCCGGGCTACAAGTTCGAAGATGAGTTTGCGAAGGATGTCGGGTTCGATCGTCCGGGGAAACTCGCCATGGCCAACTCCGGGCCGAATACCAACGGCAGCCAGTTCTTCATCACCGTGGCACCCACGGACTGGCTGAACCGCAAGCACACCATTTTTGGCGAGGTCGTCCAGGGGCAGCACGTCGTGAACAAGATTTCCGCCGTGCCGCGCGACCGCCATGACCGGCCGGCGACGCCGGTCGTGCTGAACAGCCTCAAGATCGTCGAAGTGAAGTGAACCGCGCCTGCTCCTTCGATGCTAGGCTACTGGCCTAGGCTCCTATGATTCCCACCAACTCCTTCACCGAGTCCGCCGACTTTTGCAGCGCCGCCTGCTCTTCCGCCGTCAGCTTGATCTGGATGATTTCTTCGATGCCGCGCGCGCCGAGCTTCACCGGCACGCCGACGAAGAGTCCATGAATCCCGTACTCGCCTTCGAGGAAAGCCGCGCAGGGCAGAATCTTCCGGCGGTCATAAAAGATGGCGTCGAGCATCTCCACCACCGCCGCCGATGGCGCGTAATAGGCGCTTCCGGCTTTCAGCAGGTTGACAATTTCGGCGCCGCCACCGGCGGTGCGTTTGATGATGGCGTCGAGCTTATCCTTCGGCAGCAGCTCCGTGACTGGAATCCCCGCCACCGTCGTGTAGCGCGGCACCGGTACCATGGTGTCACCGTGGCCGCCGAGGACGAAGCCTTGAATGTTCTGCACGGACACGTTGAGTGCCTCGGCCAGGAACGTCCGGTAGCGCGCCGTATCGAGCACGCCAGCCATGCCGATGACGCGATTCTTGGAAAAGCCGCTCACCCGGTAAGCCGCCTGCGCCATCGCGTCGAGCGGATTAGTAACGATAATCAGGATGCACTCCGGCGAGTATCTCACGACTTTCTCGATCGTGCCCTTCACGACATCGTAGTTCGCCTTCAGCAGATCATCGCGGCTCATGCCGGGCTTGCGCGGGAAGCCGGCCGTCATTACCACGATGTCGGAATTGGCGGTGTCGGCGTAGTCGTTCGTGCCTGTGACGCGCACATCGTAGCCCTCGATGGGCCCTGATTCGAGCAGGTCGAGACCCTTGCCTTGCGGAATTCCTTCAAGAATATCGATCAGCACCACGTCGGCGAGCTGCTTGTCGGCCAGACGGTGGGCCACCGTCGCGCCCACGTTGCCCGATCCGACCACTGTGACTTTTCGTCGCATTGAACCTCCGGCTTGGGATGGCCTTATGCCGTTACCTCTACCGAAACTCGAAGTTCGAAACTCGGTCGATTGGGTCACGCTTCGCCACGAGCTTCGAGTTTCAAGTCTCGAGGTTCGAGTTTCATGTTCTCCATAATCGCGCGGGCAAAGGCGCTCGTTCCGAGTTTCTGGACGCCCTTCATGCCTTCCATCGTCATCAGCCGCTCAAGGTCGTAGGTCACCTGCCGCGCGGAGATGGTTGCCGCCAGCGCCTGCTCAATCAGCGCGCTTACTTCGGGCCAACACATGAACTCGAACATCAACGCGCCGGAGCGGATCACGGCCGAAGGGTTGATCACGTCCTGGTCGGCATACTTCGGCGCCGTGCCGTGCGTCGCTTCGAACACCCCGTAGCCGTCGCCGATGTTGGCGCCGGGCGCAAGACCCAGGCCGCCGATCTGCGCCGCGCAGGCGTCGGAGAGATAGTCGCCGTTCAAGTTCGGCGTGCAGAGCACCTGGTACTCACCGGCGCGGGTGAGGATCTGCTGAAACACCGAGTCCGCGATGCGATCATTGACCAGGATCTTCTGCCTCCACTTCGCCTGGCCGTGCGTGGCGTGGAGCGAATCGAGGCAGGTCTTCACTTCCTCGGCCACTTGGCGCTTGAAGTCGGGCGAGGCCATCTCGATGCCGGGCTCGACCTCGGCCGCAAGCTGTTCCACCGTGGCATCGGGGTTCTTGTCCTTGCCGCCGAGAATCCAGCTTTCGCGCTCGGTCACGATGCGGTCGCGGAATTCCTCGCGGGCGAGCTCGTAGCCCCAGTCGCGGAAAGCGCCCTCGGTGAACTTCATGATGTTACCCTTGTGCACCAGCGTGACCGTCTTCAGGCCGTGGTCCACCGCGTAGAGGATGCCGCGCCGCACAAGCTGCCGCGTGCCGGTAATCGAAATCGGCTTGATGCCCACGCCTGAGTCAAGGCGAATCCGTTTCTTGTTGTTGTCTTCGCCGAGCAGTGTGTTGATGAACTCGATCACCCGCTTCGCTTGCGGCGAACCCTCGCGCCACTCGATGCCGGCGTACACGTCTTCCGTGTTCTCGCGGAAAATGACGACGTTCATGTGCTCGGGGTGCTTCACGGGCGAGGGTAGGCCGGGAATGTATTTCACGGGCCGCCAGCAGGCGTACAGGTTGAGCAACTGGCGCAGGCCTACGTTCAAGCTGCGGATTCCACCGCCGACGGGTGTGGTCAGTGGCCCTTTGATGGCGATGCGGAACTCTTTGATGGCGTCGAGCGTCCCCTGCGGGAGCCACTCGCCAAATTTGCGGAACGCCTTCTCGCCGGCGAATACTTCATACCACTCGACGCGCCGCCTGCCACCGGAAACACGCTCGACCGCGGCGTCGAAGACGAGGCGCGAGGCCTTCCAGATGTCGCGGCCCGTGCCGTCGCCCTCGATGTAAGGAATGATGGGCCGATCGGGAACAATGAAGCGTCCGCCCTCAAACCCGATGGCTTGGCCATCAGTGGGAATCGGCACTCCGTTGAAGGCCTCATTCATTAACGGTTATCTCCTCGGTCGCGCCCGCCCTTAGCAGGCTCCTCAGCACCGTCGGCAGAATCCCGCCGTTGCGGTAATAGTTTACCTCGACCGGGGAATCCAACCGGCCGGTGGCGTGGAACTCGCGCTGTTTACCCTCGGGGCTCGTGGCCATAATCGTAACTTCGGCACGGGGCTGGATGCGGTCGCCCAGGCCGGCGATGTCGAACGTTTCGGCACCGGTGAGCCCCAGCGACGCGGCATTTTCGCCTGATTTGAACTGCAGCGGCAACACGCCCATGCCCACCAGGTTGCTGCGATGGATGCGCTCGTAGCTCTCGGCCAGCACCGCCTTCACGCCCAGTAGCAGCGTGCCCTTGGCCGCCCAGTCGCGCGACGAGCCCGCGCCGTACTCTTTGCCCGCGATCACCAGCAGCGGTACTTTCTCAGCCTGATAGCGTGCGGCGGCGTCATAGATCGCCATGCGGTCGCCGTCGGGGAAATGAACCGTCACGTTGCCCTCCGAGCCGGGAACGAGGAGGTTCTTCAAACGAACATTGGCGAAGGTGCCGCGTACCATCACGCGGTCGTTACCGCGGCGGGAACCGTAAGAATTGAAATCTTTCTTCTGCAGATTATGCTCGTTCAGATAACGTCCGGCGGGGCTGTCGGCCGCGATGTCTCCGGCGGGCGAGATGTGGTCGGTGGTGATCGAATCGCCCAGAAGCGCCAGCATCCGCGCGCCGTGGATTTCACCGATAGGCTTGGGATCACGGCTCAATTCGGTGAAGAACGGCGGCTCCTGGATATACGTCGAATCCGGGCGCCAATCATAGAGCGCGCCACCCGCCACCGGGATCGCGTTCCACGTCGGGTTGCCGTCCCACACGTTGCCGTAAGACCGGCGGAACATCTCAGGCCGGATCGACCGGCCCATGATTTCGCTGACTTCCTCCTGCGCGGGCCAGATATCGCGCAGAAAAACCGGCTTCCCCTGGCGGTCTTTACCGAGCGGTTCGGTGTGAAGGTCGGTATCAACCGTGCCTGCGAGTGCATAAGCGACAACGAGCGGTGGCGACGCCAGGTAATTCGCCCGCACCTGTGGGTGAACGCGCCCCTCGAAATTGCGGTTGCCGGAAAGCACCGCCGCGGCCACAAGCTGATTCTCGGTGACGGCCTGCGCCACTTCGGGCGGCAGCGGTCCGCTGTTGCCGATGCAGGTGGTACAGCCGTAGCCTACAAGATCAAATCGCAGCGCCTCGAGCGATTCCAGCAGTCCCGCCGCCTTCAGGTATTCCGTCACCACCTTGGAGCCGGGCGCGAGACTCGTCTTCACGTATCGCGGGACCTTCAAGCCGCGCTCGGCAGCCTTCTTCGCCAGCAGCCCGGCCGCGAGCATCACGGCAGGATTCGACGTGTTGGTGCAGGAGGTGATGGCCGCAATCACCACGGCGCCATGGCCCAGTTTCGATTGGTCGCCGTTCGATTGCACCATGGCGGAACGAGCCAGCTCCCCTTCCGGCAGGCCGAAACCGCGATCCTTCACCGGCGCGGTCAAAGCCTTCCGAAAAGCGGCTTTCATGGCCGAAAGCGGCACGCGATCCTGCGGGCGCTTGGGCCCCGCCAGGCTCGGCTCGACGCTCCCAAGGTCCAGTTCCATCGCGTCGGAGAAAACGGGATCGGGCGTCTGATCGGTGCGGAAGAGGCCCTGTTCCTTGGTATAGCGCTCCACGCGATCCACTTCTTCTTCGGTGCGGCCGGTCTGGCGCAGGTAACGCAGCGTCTCGGCATCGACGGGGAAGAAGCCCATAGTGGCGCCGTACTCGGGCGACATGTTGCCGATGGTGGCGCGGTCGGCGAGCGACATCTGGGAGAGGCCGTCACCGTAAAACTCCACGAACTTGTCGACGACGCCTTTCTTGCGCAGCATTTCGGTGACGGTGAGCACCAGGTCGGTGGCGGTGACGCCCTCGCGCAGCCTCCCTTTCATCTTGAAGCCGACCACCTGCGGCGTGAGGAAATAGTACGGCTGCCCGAGCATCGCCGCCTCGGCCTCGATGCCGCCCACGCCCCAGCCCAGTACGCCGAGGCCATTGATCATGGTGGTGTGCGAATCGGTGCCGACGAGGGTGTCGGGTAGGAGGATCGTCTCGCCATCTTCCTTTTGCGCCAGCACCACCTTGGCGAGAAACTCCAGGTTCACCTGGTGGACGATGCCTGTGGCCGGCGGCACGACACGGAAATTGGCGAAGGCTTTCTGGCCCCAGCGCAGGAATTCGTAACGCTCGCGGTTGCGCTGGAACTCCATGTCGGCGTTGGTCTGCAAGGCGACGAGGCTGCCGAAAACGTCCACCTGCACGGAGTGGTCAATCACCAGGTCGACAGGCACGAGCGGATTGATCTTTGCAGGGTCGCCGCCCAGGCGCTTCATCGCCGAGCGCATCGCAGCGAGATCCACCACAGCGGGCACTCCGGTAAAATCCTGCAGGATGACGCGCGCCGGCTTGAAGGGCACTTCGCGGGACGCGGGTGATTTCGCGTTCCAGGCGGCGAGCGTCAGAACGTCCTCTTGGCGCACCAGCTCGCCGTCACAGTTGCGCAGCAGCGATTCGAGCAGCAGCTTGATGGAAAACGGCAGCCGCGAGACCGCGTCGGCCCCAACCCCGGCTTGCCTGAGGCGGTCCAGGCGGTAAATGCTTGCGTCCCCTGCGCTGGTCTTGAGGGCGGCACGCGCGCCAAACGGATCTTTTTTTGCGTTTGCTCCCATTGTGCCTCGACTTACGCAGGGCCGCTGGTGTGGAACGATGCGGCCGGCTCGATTGCTGGATCGTCGCGTGATGTGACAATTGAGGGTAGCACCGGAAGGGGGGTTACTTCAAGTGAGGCGCGTGGATGTATGGGCCGCGACTCCAGGGTAGGGGAAGGGACGGGCGGCTCCATGCTCATTGCTCCGAACCTTGGGATTCCCAACACGGTTTTGCCTGAACGAAGAGAGATTCGATTTCGTCCTCCGGCACCTTCATCTCCCGGAGCTTGTTAGACGCTTCGTCGCGCGAAAGGGGTATTGAGGTTTCCGTAAACGGGTTGTGTAACTGGGTGTCCAAGAGAATGATCATAAACTGGTCTTCTTGTCCAGGGACCCTGCAAAGCGTCATTCCATTAAAGGTCATAGCCCTCCTTTTGCCAGCAAGTTGTCACACTCTAAACCGCAGAGGAAAGAAGATCGGCCTCTTGTCAAAGATTCCTGTCAAACCCATGGATTCACGCTCGATCTTGTCTTTCTTTCCTGACGGGATCTTCGGATAATCTTGTCAGCGCGTCTGCGGCCCTCATAGCTTCCCGGTGGCAAGCACGCGAAGCAAGCTTTCGTCTTGAGACATATTCGCGACCATGTCCTCGCAGGCATGGTTTATCAGGTGGCCGTAAGTGTTCATCATGGTACGGGATTCGCCGCGGTAGCCCTTCGAGTAAATCATTTTGCCGCTTACCTCAGTAACAGTCAGGTTGGCGGAGACGTCCATCCCGGGCTTTTTGAAGACGGCGGGGTGAGCCGTGACCTCAAGCAACTCAATGGAAAGACGGCAACAGTTGCCGTCGAGACTGGCAGCCGTCTTTAGGCCTTTGACATCCAAAGCCTCGACCAGTTTTGTCTGGACGTACTCTGAGATCTTGTCGTAAGGCTTACTGCTGAGACCGTACTTCGACTTCCGTCCCGATTTTACATAAGAAATCTGGTATCCGTTCGGATTGCTCGGTGCCGAGGCGACTGCTTCGCTTGGCGCAGGAGGCTGCGCGGCGGCGTGAAGCGTTGGCGGAGCAGCTCGGTCCGTGGTCTTGCTCGGAGCGTGGGCTTTCACCATAGCCAAAATGACGCCGTTCGAGACGCCAGCCGCCTTAAGGTCCGATAGTGCGGTCGGGGAAGTATCGAAATCACAGGGGGACGCTTGAATCTTGGCGACAACGATGTCTTCTCCGAGTCCATTCTTGACCATTTCCAGGACATCTTTGTTTGTCAGCTTTGAAGAGGAAGGCATGGACGCCTGATTCTGCTGTGCAGTTGCCAATGGTCGGGCGGTGAGCCCAAGGGGCCGACAAAAAGCCACAGCCAGAATCAGAATTGCCAAATCTCTCATAGCTACCTCCGCTATGCTGAAATGGTCGGCTAGGGCAGAGCGAAACTGTGCGCTTGGGCATCGTATCCCGCCCTGGCAAGTCGTATACTAGCATCATCATGCCGCGTTTGCGCACCGAGGAATATTTTCGCGAGCGCTCCAGCCGAGCCGATATCGGCAAGGCCAAGCGGATCCTGCGGCGCGCGGGTCGAGGCAGACCGCCTGTCCCTGGCGACGAGCTGGTGCCTTCGTCCACGAAGCAAAAGGCTCCGTCGAATCGCAAGGTCACCTCGGAAACGTGAACTTGAGTTCGCGCTCCATCTCGAACACGGGTTTCTTCCGCTTGCGGATCAGCGCGGCATTCTCGGAAAGAGCGGTGACGAGCATCGGCATGGCGATGGTGGAGTCACAGTGGCAATCCACCATCTTGGCATCGTGGGCGATCTTGCCCCAGCTTTGCGATTCGGCAAAGGTGCAGCCGGAAAGCCCGCCCCAGTGCGGCGCGTCGGTGACCACCTGCACGGCGTATTTGTGGCCGTTATGGGAATTGCGGATGAAGGTGGCCGTGACCTCGGTCTGATTCACGAAATTCTTGGGCGTGCCGCCGCCGAAGTAGATGACGGCACTGGCGGGAGAGTCGGCCGCCAGGCGCGCGGTCTCGAGCACGTCGCCGACTACGTCGAACGTAAAGTGGTTCTTGCCGAGGTGGCGGTTCTCGGCAATGCCGATGCCGATGGAGGAATCGCCCACGGCGGGGCAATAGAGCGGCACGCCAGCCTTGTAAGCGGCGGTCACGATGCCGTCTTCCTTGGCGCGCTGCGCCAGATGCTTGCCGAGCAGGTTGAGGAATTCGCGCGTAGTGTAAGGCCGCGACTGGTCGAGCGTGGAGGCGAAGTGGCCGATCATCTCGTCCGCTTCGCGAAACTCCTCTTCATCAGCCAGCGTGTCGTACATGCGGTCGATGAGATGCTTCTGCAGCACCACGTCGTCGATTTCCGGCGCGCACTGGAAATGGTAGCGGCCGAGGGTCTCGTGAATATCGTGGAAAAAGTTGGCGCCGGTCGAGACCAGGCAATCAATCAGGCGGTTCTTAATCATATAGACCACCAGGCGGCGCATCCCGGCCGGCACCATGGCGCCCGACATGCCCATCATGATCATCACGCGGTCGGAAAGCATGCGCTTCCAGATTTGATAGGCGGTCGCGAGCGTCCGCCCCTGGAAACTGATCCCCTGCATTTTCTCGAGCAGCGCCGCCACGTTCTTCTGGCCGTCAATCGAGACGGGTCGGGTGGGCTGGGAAAGAATTTGGTTTTTACGCATGAATCAGTCCAGGTAGCGCCGGCCCTTTGCAGCTAGGATGTAAACCTCTGAGGACGACCGCCGCTTACTCGTCCACTCCGAGCAGGATCGACGCCGCGAGCACCGTAGTCCACAAGCCGCGCTTGTCGCCGATAGCCGACTGCGTGACTTCCAGCGTGCGGACGATTTTGTTGGAGATGCGGTAGATTTCCTTCTTCTCGTCCCAGCTCCGGTCGGGGTCGAATTCCACGCCGAGCGTCGTGGCGAGCATTTCCGCCGCCAGCTCCTCGGCGTATTCGCCTGCCACTTCCTCGGTCTCACCAAACGAGTGGTGCTCGGAAAGATACCCGTAAGTGTCGCGGTCGGCGGGCAGCGCCACGCCCACCGAAGCGGCAATCAGGCGATGCGGCTCGCGGGTGGAGTTCTCGCTCATCACCACAAAAGTCACGGCGCCCGGCTGAAGCTCCTTCACGCCTTCCGACCGGGAAACCAGCTTGCATCGTGGCGGGAAGATGCTGGAGACGCGCACCAGATTGCAGGCGGCGATTCCGGCGTTGCGCAGCGCCAGCTCGAAGCTGGTCAGCTTCTCGCGGTGTTTCCCCACACCTTTGGTCAGAAACATCCTTTTGGGCACAAACATCGGTCGGCATCCTCGGTCGAGAAGGAATCAAGCGGCCAGAATCGTCAAGCGCCACAACGTAGCAAAAGGTTGCGAAGGGTGTCAACGAGATTCTCCGGCCGGTAATGGGTCAGTTTGTTGTAGCGGCGCTCTCTGAGCGCCGAAATCGTTTGAAAAGAAAGGCCGGCGGTCGGAGACCGCCGCTACAGCGCTTCAAACTGACCCACTACCCTCCAGCCACTGTGTCGCCGGCGTCTTGTCGGCAGCGGGAGGCTGGAAGCGGACGCCCGCTATAAAGTAACCTTATGGCGGCGATAGAGGAAGTGATGTTGACTTCAATCGCGAGCCGGGATATGTTGGCGTTCCAGTCGTAACCCATCGGACTCAAGGTCGCCAACATTCCTGAGGAGGGTTCATGAACGCCAAGACGGTACTCGAATTTGCCGCCGCCAATAATGTGAAGATTGTGGATCTCCGCTTCACCGACTTGCCCGGACTCTGGCATCACGTGTCCTATCCGCTTCACGAAGTGGACGAGAAATCATTTGAGGACGGTTTCGGAATGGATGGCTCCAGCATCCGCGGCTGGGCGGCCATCCACGAGAGCGACATGCTGCTGGTCCCCGACCCCTCGTGGTACATGCTCGACCCGTTCACCGACGTGCCCACGCTGGTGATGATCGGCGACATCATTGATCCCATCACCAAGCAGCACTACCTCCGGGACCCGCGGCATGTGGCCAAACAGGCGGAGGCTTATCTAGGCTACACCGGTATTGGCGACACGGCTTATTTCGGCGCCGAGGCCGAGTTTTTCATTTTTGACAACATCCGTTTCGACCAGGCGCAGCAGCACGGATACTACTTCATCGACGCTGAGGAAGGCCGCTGGAACTCCGGCCGCGAGAAGGACAATCTAGGCTACAGACCTCGCTACAAGGAAGGCTACTTCCCGGTACCGCCCACCGACCACTACCAGGACCTGCGCTCCGAGATGGTGCTGACCATGGAGAAGGCCGGGCTCACCATCGAGTGTCACCACCACGAGGTGGCCACCGGCGGCCAGAGCGAAATCGACCAGCAATTCAACTCCATGGTGGTCTCCGCCGACCGCATGATGATTTACAAGTACATCGTGCGCAACGTGGCGCGCCAGTACGGCAAGACCGTCACCTTCATGCCCAAGCCGATTTTCCAGGACAACGGCACCGGCATGCACACGCACCAGAGCTTATGGAAGAGCGGCAAGCCGCTGTTTTCCGGCGACCAATACGCCGGCCTCAGCCCGATGGCCATGTGGTATATCGGCGGCCTGCTGAAGCACGCGCCGGCGCTCGCCGCGCTCATCGCGCCCACCACCAATTCCTACAAGCGCCTGGTGCCCGGGTTCGAAGCGCCCGTCAACCTCGCCTACTCGCGGCGCAATCGCAGCGCCGCCGTGCGCATCCCGATGTATTCCGCCAGTCCCAAGGCCAAGCGGCTCGAGTTCCGTCCGCCCGACGCCTCCTGCAATCCTTACCTGGCGTTCGCGGCGATGCTGATGGCGGGCCTCGACGGCGTGGAACAGAAGATTGATCCGGGCGAGCCGCTCGACAAGGACATCTACGACCTGGGACCGGAGGACCTCAAGAAGGTTCCGTCGCTGCCCGGCTCGCTCGAGGAATCTTTGCGGGCGCTCGAAAAGGATCACGACTTCCTGCTGAAGGGCGACGTATTCAGCGAAGAGCTCATCGAAACCTGGATTGAGTACAAGATGAAGAACGAAGTCCAGGCCATCAACATGCGGCCTCACCCTTACGAGTTCGCGCTGTACTACGACATCTGAGAGGCAGTGGTCAGTGGCAAGTGGTTAGTGGCTAGGGGGCCGGGCGGGCTTGCGGTCCGCTGATGGCGGTATAATCCGGTCGATGCGCACCGAGTTCTCGGCCGTTCCTTTTCATGATCCCGGCAAGGCCGAAGATAACTTGGCTCGGCTGGAAGAGCGACTTGCGCCGTCGCTGCTTGTTCCGTTAGCGGCCCTCCTGGCCGAATCCCCTGACCCCGACGGCGCGCTGAACCTGCTCGAGCGTTACTCTCTGATCGCGCCACCTGACGTTCGGCGCGATCTCGCGCAACATCCCACCGCGCTCACATACCTCGTGGCGATCTTCGGTTACAGCGGCTTTCTCGCCGAGACTTTTCTGGCCGAACCCGCGCTCGCCGTCGAGTTCGCTCGCGACCGCAATTTCACCCAGCTGAAGTCCACCGAAGATCTCATGCAGGATTACGCGCGGTTCTCGACCACGAGTCCAGACGTGTGGCTGGCGGCGCAACTGGCGCGGTTCAAGCAACGGAATTACCTGCGCATCGTCCTCAAGGACGTCCTCGGGCTCTCCACCTTGGCCGAGACCACGCAGGCTCTCTCGGCCCTGGCCAACGTCATTCTGGCCAACGCTCTGGCTTATTGCGATCAGGAGCTGGTAAAGCGGTATGGGCAGCCGCAGTACCGCGACGCGGAAGGCCGCATCGCGCGCAGCGGGTTCAGCATCGTCTCGCTCGGCAAGCTGGGCGGCGACGAGCTCAACTACAGCTCGGATGTTGACCTGCTATTTCTCTACTCGCACGACGGCGAGACCGCCGGCGGCAACGAGCCCGACTCGGTCGTAGCCAACAAAGAGTATTTTGTTCGGCTGGCGCACGCCCTCACCCGCACCCTCACTCAGAGCACGCCCGCCGGCCCCGTTTTCCGGCTTGACTTGCGCCTGCGCCCGGAGGGCAGCCAGGGAGATCTCACAATTTCGCTCCACTCGGCGCTCGAATATTACGAGCGCCGGGCGCGCGACTGGGAGCTGCAGATGCTGCTCAAGGCGCGGCACTCGGCGGGTGACGCCGCGCTGACGCGCGCTTTCTTGCGTGGCGTCGAGCCTCGCGTCTACAGTTCGCCCGCGAATTTCGCCGCCGTCGAGAGCGTGCTCGTGGCGCGCGAGAGGACGTCGCGGAAGCTGCGGGAGAGCGAGCGCGACGCCATGGATGTGAAACGCCATCGCGGCGGCATCCGCGACATCGAGTTTCTCACCCAGTGCCTCCAGCGGCTGCACGGCGGCCGCGATCCGTGGGTGCGCTCCGGCGGAACGCTCCATGCCCTGCGAAAGCTCAATGATAAACGGCTGCTCTCCGACCGCGATTACGCGGCGCTCGCCACCGCTTACGAGTTCCTCCGCAAGGTGGAGCACCGCATTCAGCTCGACCGCGGCCAGCAGACGCATCGCTTGCCCGCCGGAATCGCGGCGCTCGACCGGCTGGCGCGGCGCGCCGGGGTCGAGCCCGGCCCGCGCCCGTCGCCCGGCACCGTGCTGGTCCATCGGCTGCGGCGCACTTTCGCGCGCGTCGACGCCATTCACGGCCGCGTGATCCACCCGGGCGCGGCGTCGCCGCCGCGCCACGGCCCCGATGGTCCCGACAGTTTTGAGCTGACCCCCCCGGAGTCGCTTGCTGGACGACCACATTCCTACGCGGCCACTCTGCGCTTCCTCAACTCCCAGGCGCCGGATTTGGCTGAGGTGGTCAAAAGAGTTGATTTGCCGGAACGCGCGCAGCCCCACGTCGCGCGCTTTTTTGCGGCGCTCGCGGAATCCCCGGAGCGATTCGCATCCGCTCGGCGGCAAATCGCGGCTGTCCGGCAGGCAATGGAGGCGCTCAGCGCGAGCCATTACCTCGCCGGCCTCCTCGTGCGCCACCCGGAAGACGTCGCGGCCCTCGAGCCTGCTCCCACCACGTTACCTGATCCCGTCGAACAGAGGGCCCTGCCTCTCAGCGGGTCGCTCGCCCCGGCTGGCGCCCCGCCCGGCTTCCCGTCATTTCCATGGATCACCGAGAACGGCCTCGGTGTGGGTGGTAAGATGGCGGCGCTGCGCCGCGAATACCGGCAGGGAATCCTGGCGCTGGGCGCGCAGGACTGTTGCCGTCTCGATTCGGTTTTCGATTCGTTCAACCGGTGGTCTCAGCTTGCGGCGCGAGCCGTTTCGAGCGCGCTTCTGATCGCGGGCGAGGCCCTGGAAATCACGGCCGGGCCGTCTGGTGGCTCCGGGCGCTTGGCCGTGCTCGCTCTCGGACGTCTCGGCGTCGGTGAGTTCGACCTCGCTTCCGACGCCGATCTTGTTTTCGTCATCACTTCTCCGGTGTCGCCCGATGACCTGACGCTCTGGACTCGCGTGGCGGAAAAGACCATTGAAGTTCTTTCCAGCTACACGAGCGACGGAACCGTGTTCGCCGTCGACACACGCCTGCGGCCGCGCGGGCAGGAAGGCGAGCTGGTGGTCACCAGCGACGCGCTGGCGCGCTACCTCGCCGAAGCCTCCGAGCCCTGGGAGGCGCTGGCCTACCTCAAGGCGTGGCCGGTGGCCGGCGACCTTGAACTGGGTTATCAACTGGCCGCGCGCGTCATCTCAACCCTGTTCGCGCGCTTTGCCGCACACCCCCATCTCGAGGCCGAGCTTCACGGCATGCGACGCCGGCTCGAAACCGAGATTATGGTCCCGCCCAGCGACACCAAGACCGCCCCGGGCGGTTACTACGACGTGGACTTTGCCGTATCCTACCTGCGCCTGCGCCACTGCCTCTTGCTTCCTTCGGGCCTCAACCTGCCCCAGCAGATCGAGGCGCTGCGCTCCGCTGGCCACCTCGCCGACGGTGACGCCGGAACCTTGACCGCGGGCGCAGAGTTTCTGCGCTCTCTCGACCACGCCATCCGGCTCGTCACCGGCCGGCCGGCGCGCGGATTGCCCGAGCACGTCGGGCACGCCGAAGCCGTCGCGGCCCTGGCCCGCCGCTGGGGGCTGGTCGAGGAGGGCGCAACTCTCGCCGCCCGTCTGCGCGAGGTCCAGCAGCAGGTACGGGAGGTCTATCGCCGCCTGCTGGGCGCGGAATGAGAGGGGAGTTTGAGGGTTGACGTTGGTGTTTTACGAAGATACAATCGACCTGTAGATGGTCTAACCTGACTCTCGTCGATAGATGGAGGGTACTATGGCAACCGTGACCGTGTCGCCAAAATTTCAAGTCGTGATTCCTCGCAAGATTCGCGAGTCGCTCGGCATCCGTCCAGGCCAAAAAATCCAGGTGATCGAGTATGAGAACCGCCTGGAATTCATTCCCCTGAAACGGATGAGGCAAATGCGGGGCTTCGTCAAGGGAATCGACACCGCAGTCGAACGCGAGGGCGATCGCGCATGAACGTAGTGGACTCTTCCGGCTGGCTCGAGTATTTTGCCGACGGGCCGAACGCCAACTTTTTCGCGCCGGCGATCGAAGCTCTGAGCAAGTTGATCGTTCCTTCTCTCACCTTGCTGGAAGTCTTTAAGCGAATCGCCAGCCAGCGTGGCGAGACTCCGGCGATCGCGGCCGTGGCGCAGATGCGGCAGGGACAGGTCGTTGATCTGGATGCATCATTGGCGCTCAGCGCGGCCCGCATCAGCCTTGACCTGAAGCTGCCTTTGGCGGATAGCGTCATTCTGGCAACAGCCCGGCTCTACGATGCCGTAGTCTGGACACAGGATGCTGACTTCAAGGGCCTTGCCAGGGTCCAATACGTAGCCAGGAAACCGCGTGCCTGACTGCCGGTTCTTGCTTCGCACTTCACCCTTCACACTTCACCTTTCATCCTTTAGACTTTCTGTTCATGCCACCCCGATCCCAACACGACTGGCAAGGGACCGCAACCGCCGCCGGCGTCGGCCGCGGCTTCGACGGCTTCATCGCGCGGTGCCGCAGCTTCTGGCAACGCGTCACCGACGGCGTGGCGCTGCACGATCTCTGGGTGCAGTTTCACGCCGACGCGCGATCGAGCTACGAGCTGTACGCGAAGGAAGTGGACTTGGAGCCCGCCGCGGCGGGCGAACGCCGCTGGAAGCGCACCTGGCGGGTCACGCGCGCCTTGTTCTGGGCCATGATGATCAAGCTCTCCCCGGCCCGCCGCGTCTTTTTCCTTGCCGCCCTCGTGCTCGGAGTGCTCGGCGTTCTCGACGTGCGCTTCAACATCGGCCAAAAGGAGTTCATCGTGGGCGGCGGCGAGTTGCCCCTGATGCTTTCAGCGGCATCTCTCCTCGTCCTGCTGGCCCTGGAGCTCGCCGACCGCGTCACCATGAAGCGCGATCTCGAAATCGCGCGCGAGATCCAGGGCTGGCTGATGCCCGCCGCGCCGCCGCAGGTTCCAGGCTGCGACATCGCCTTCCACACCCGACCGCAGAATACCGTGGCCGGCGACTACTACGACGCCTTCCTCCGCCCCGCGCCGGAAGCCTCTCAAACGTCCTCTGCGCCGGGCCCCCTGCTGCTGGTGGTGGCCGACGTCGCCGGCAAGAGCGTTCCCGCGGCTCTGCTGATGGCCACGTTCCAGGCGAGCTTGCGGACTCTGGCGGCCTCGCCCACACCGCTTCTCTCGCTCATCGCCAGCCTGAACCAGTACGCCTGCAGCAATAATCTGGGGGGCAGGCGATTCACCACGGCCTTCTTCGCGGAGCTCGACCCGGCCACCGGCGCGCTCGTCTACGTGAACGCCGGACACAACTGGCCCGTCCTTCGCCGCGCCTCGGGCGCAGTGGAGCGCCTCGAAGCCGGCGGACTTCCGTTCGGCATCAAGGAAGACTCGCTCTACGAATCCGGCAACACAATAATGGCAAAGGGCGACCTGCTGATGATTTTCACCGACGGCTTGGTGGAAGCAGTGAACGACCAGGGAGAAGAATACGGCGAAGCACGCCTGCTCACGGTTCTCGATTCTGCCTTTGGCGGCGATGCCGCGGCCGTGATGGCGTCCCTGATGGGATCCGTGGACGCCTTCGTGGGCTTCGCCCGCCAGCACGACGATATGACCTGCCTCGTCCTGCGAACCCTCTAGACTATCCCTGAACGCTGGGTAGCGGGTCATCTATGAAAGCGTCGGCGCCGTCAAGCAGAAAAGACAAACACGCTCCCGGTGGGACGGAGAGGGCTGTCAAGGGCGCCAGCAGGGCGTTCATCGCAGACCCTTGACAGTCCTCTCCGTCCCCATAATAGAGTGCGGGAACGAAGCGAAACGAAGTGTTTTTGAGCTTCGTTCCTGATGGGACAACCCAAGTCTACGATTAGAGGAGCCGGCGCCGTTATCCAATCACTCTCTGAGCGCCGAAAAGACAGCGGTCGCAGACCGCCGCTACAGCACAGGTCGTCACTATAGTATGTAATCCTCCTTGATAACTCGCGGTTTCTCCACTGGCCGCTAACAACTAGTACATCGTACAGTTAGTGCTTTAGATTATTCTTTTTCCCGGTGGCGACGGCTCGGTTTCCGAGGATGCGCCGCCTGATACTCTTGGGTCTTTTCAATAATGCGTTGCAAGTGCTCCGGCCCTTTCGTCCAGACGAAAGGGGAACAGGTTTCGTTATAGTGGTCGATGAACTCCAAAAGGTACGCTTTCAGTTCCCGCCGGGAGCGATGAACGCTCTGCTGGAGCCCACGCCGGGTCAGGATGCTGAAAAAGCATTCGGCCAGATTGACCCAGGAGGCGTGAGTCGGAGTATGGTGGAAGTGGACTTGGGGATGCCGCCCGAGCCATCCTTGGACGGCAGCGTTCTTGTGGATGTTCAAATTGTCCAGGATGACGTGAAGCTCATGGTCCGGGTAGTGCCCGGCCACTTGGTTCATGAAACGCAAGAAATTGACGGCGGTCCGTCGCTTCACTTCAGCCAGAGCCCTGCCGGTGGCAATCTCCAAGGCGGCCAGCAGCGTGTGGGTTCCGTGCCGGACATATTCATGGGTCCAACTCCGGGGCTACTCTTGACATGCCCCGACTGTAACGCCGAATTGATATATTAAAAAGAACTATCTGTACGATATACCAGTCACTGACTATGGATTGCCTCTTCTGTCGCATCGTCGAACGCGAGGTGCCGGCGACATTCGTCTACGAAGATCCGACGGTGGTGGCCATCGAAGATATTCATCCGCAGGCGCCCGTTCACCTGCTCGTCGTCCCGCGCCGGCACATGGAGTCGCTCGCGGAAGCAAAGGCGGAAGACGAGGTGTTGCTGGGCCACCTGATTGCCGTCGCGGCTCAACTCGCGCGCGAGCGCGGACTTGACGCACGCGGCTACCGCACGGTAATCAACACGGGAGCCGGCGCCGGCCAGTCCGTGTTTCACCTGCACGTACACTTGATGGGCGGGCGCGTGTTCCACTGGCCGCCAGGGTAGAAGAACAGGGAGACGGGTTCAGGGGTTGGAAGTCAGGGGTCGGGTATCCGGTCCATGTCATTCTGAGTGAAGCTTGCGCCGTGGCGCAGGCAAAGCGAAGAATCTGCTTTTCGAAACCGGCACGGCTGTCAGGCACAGGGCGGGAATCTAAAATCGAAAATCCAAAATCCAAAATCGAGTTGCGCCGCGAGCTGGGCCTCGTGCAGGCTACATCCCTAGCCATCACGGACATGGTGGGGGTGGGGCCGTACATCACCATTCCGCTATTCCTCGCCACCATGGGCGGGCCGCAGGCGATGCTCGGCTGGCTGGTGGGCGCGCTCATCGCCTTCTGCGACGGCCTCGTCTGGGCCGAGCTGGGCGCCGCGCTGCCCAAGGCGGGCGGCAGTTACAACTACCTGCGCGAGGCTTTTGGACCCCGCAGCGCCGGACGCTGGCTCTCGTTCCTCATGGTCTGGCAGATCATGTTCTCGGCGCCGCTTTCGATTGCCAGCGGTTCGATCGGCTTCGCGCAGTATTTCCACTACCTCGTGCCGGGAATGCCCGCCTGGGGCGAGCGCGCCGTGGCGGCGGCGTTTCCGCTCCTGCTCGTCGCGCTGCTCTACCGGCGCATCGGGACCATCGGCAAGATGTCCGTGGTGCTCGCGGTGGGCGTCCTCGCGGGATGCCTCTGGATTGTATTCTCCGGCGCGCCTCACCTCTCGGCCGCGCGCCTCTTCGCCTTCCCGCCCGGCGCCTTTCAGATGAACTGGCTCTTCTGGGTCGGCCTCGGTCACGCCACGCTCTACGCCCTCTACGATTATTTCGGCTACTACAACGTTTGCTACCTCGCCGAGGAGATTCGCGACCCGGGCCGCGTGATCCCTCGCGCCATCATGTTCTCGATTCTGCTGGTCGGGGTGCTCTACGTCTTCATGACGGCGTCGTTCGTGAGCGTCGTTCCCTGGCCCGCGCTGCTCAGGAGCAAGTTCATCGCCTCGGCCTACATCGAGGCGCTTTACGGAACCGCCGCCGGCAAAGCTATGACGGTGCTCATCCTCTGGATCGCCTTCTCCTCGGTCTTTTCCCTGCTCCTAGGCTACTCGCGTATCCCTTACGTCGCCGCCACCGACGGCAATTTCTTCCGCGCCTTCGCCCGCCTCCATCCCACCGGCCGCTTTCCTTATGTCTCGCTCATCGCGCTCGGCGTCGTGGCCTCGATTTTCAGCCTCGGCAAGCTCAACGAAGTCATCCCTGGCCTGATTGCGACGCGCGTCCTCATCCAATACCTGCCGCAGACCATCGGCTTCTTCCTGCTACGCGCCCGCGCCCCGGCGCTCGCGCGGCCGTTCCGCATGTGGCTGTATCCTGTGCCCGGCATTATTTCGATTTTCGGCTGGCTCTACGTGCTGGCGACCGCCGCCCGCGGATCTTTGATGTTTGCCGTCGCCGTCTTCCTGCTTGGGACCGCCGCTTACATGGTGCGGGCGAAGATGCGGCTGGAGTGGCCGTTCGCTGTCGAATAGCGCCAAGCCCTGCGGTTCAGATTGCTTTCATCGCCGGTTCACTGTATGTTACGGGTCGGTCGAGAATCCATTGTCAGGAGGCGCCAATGCTAACGCGAGCGATTCAATCACTAACCATCGCGTGTCTGTTTTTGGGATCACTTTCCGCGGCCACCGATCCGTTCGTTGGAAAGTGGAAGCTGAATCCGTCCAAGAGCAAAATGACCGGCGAACAAGAGAAAATTGAGGCTCTGGGCGGGAACAAGTACACGTTCACCTTCGGCGAGATTTCCGACACACTCGTCGCCGATGGAACTGACCAACCGATGCACTATGGAAGCACGAGGGCCATCACCGAAGAGGGGCCAAACACCTGGAAGTTGGTTGACAAGAAGGATGGCCGCACGCTCGGCACGGGAACGTGGACCCTCTCGCAAGACGGCAAGACCATGACGATGGACGTCACAGGCACGCAGCCTGATGGCTCCACGTTCCACTTCCAGGAGACCCGCAAGAGGATCGCAGGAACCTCGGGCTTCGCGGGCACGTGGGAAGACACGAGCGTGACGTTCGGATCGCCCGACGAGTTCGAAATTCAACCTTACGAGGGCGATGGCCTTACCTTCTTCACTCCGGCGCAGAACGACACCCTGAGCATGAAGTTTGACGGCAAGGACTATACGGAGAATGGACCGAACGTTGCGTCGGGGTCCACCTCTTCGGGCCGGCGCGTGAATGCGCGCACCCTCGAGATGACCGACAAAGTGCAAAACGCCGTGATGGATACCACGGAGTTCAAGGTCTCGCCCGACGGCAAGGCCTTAACGCTGACAGTCCACGACAAGGGTCAAAGTAAGCCGCTCACCATTGTCTACGACCGGGAATAACCCATGCGATCGGTCGGTCGAAGAACTTGAAAGCGGGTGGCGCCGACATCCCGCCTTGCGGGACCGCTAGGAAGCCAGGACAGGCCAGGGAAAAGACGCTCTGACAGAGATGTTGCACGTGTTCGTTGGGCGCATACATGAAAAGCAATGTATGCGCCACCCGCCTCGATGGACGTGTTCTGTGAAGCTGTTGAAGCTAGGACGGGAATGCCTCTATACTTGTCCACGATAGCACGGACGGGAGTCACCGATCGTGGCCGAGAGCGAAGGCCCGGACAAACTTGAGCTAGTCGCGTGGGCGCTCGACCGGATCCTTGCGCACGAATACGAGTATACCGTGGGCCCAGGCGGGAAGCTCGCAACGCTTGAACTGGGGTTGGAGCTTAGCCCGCGACACCAGCCGCCCATTCCCGAAGTGGTGGAAGAAGCGTTAAGAAAAACTTCACCGCCCGAAGCGTTTGAAGCCCTTATTTCGCTGAAGGGGGACCGGACTCCAGAAAAACTCGAAGCGGCGCTCTCCTTACTTTTCGGCCCAGGTCCAGGAGCACGAGGGGCCGAGGAACTGGCCGAAGCCGACTGGTCCGACATCTTGCGTTTTATCCACAGGCAGTTCACCGAGCCCGACCCAGCGGCCGAAAGACTGGTGGACATACTCGTGAAGGAACGGGAGGGATTTAGTAGTCCTTCGGGGAGTCACTTCGAGAGCGTAGTCGACAGGCGCTCGCCCCGCGCACTATCCGAGTGGATCACGCAGGTGTATATAAAGGAGGTTCGCAGGCTGCTCCCGAAAATAGTGAAGCGGGCGAGTCTGCTTCGTTTGCTTCCTGCGCGCTTTGAGGTTCCCGAAGAGGTTCGCCGATACTTATTGGAGGCATCGCGTTGCTTCATCTACGGGCAGTTCTTGGCGTCGCTTTTTCTGTGCCGCTCTGCGTTGGTTAGCGCTGCCGAAGATCGGTTGAGAGCAAGAGGCTTTGGTTGCGAGCTCGACAACCTCCGCGGAGGTAAGGAGCAACTAAGGAAGACCTTTGAACTGGCTCGCGACAAGCACATCCTCGATGGTGTGACGTGGAGGCAGGCAGACGATATTCGAGAACTCGGTAACGACGCGGTTCATGGCAGCCGACTGCCGACAGAGGGCGAATGCAAGAGCGCCTTTGATCAAACGAGAGGTATCCTGCAGCACCTCTACCAGTGACCCCCGCGGGGTGGCGCACACGTGCCGCTGTTTGGCATGTATGCGATCAGTGAACGCCCAACCGGAGCCGGACCCGGTGCCGCCGTTTTGGGCGAGCCCCTTGCACCGGGCCTTCCGAAGCAGTAGTATCGAGCCATGACAGATAAGCAGGCCGTAATCGACGCCCTCCAAAGGCTCCCGGAAGACGCCTCGCTCGAGGAAATCAGCGAGGAGTTGCGCATCATGGCGTCCATCCGGCGCGGACGGGCGGACATTGCCGCTGGCCGCGCCAAGACTCACGAGGAAGCAGAACGCTTGCTTGAGTCTTGGGCCACTCAATGGACTTCAAGATAATTTGGTCAGACGCGGCGATTGCGGATCTCCAAGAGATCTGCTCTTACATCGCCGAGCACGACCCGCAGGCCGCCCTCCGGATCGGGCGGGGCATCCTCGACCACGTCGGCATTCTGGCGTCTTTTCCGTTGATCGGTCCCAGGCATCCGCGCGGCGCGAGGGGAACATTGCGCGAGATCGTCTTTCGTTCTTACCGTATCTTCTACGACGTCAGCGAAGAGTCCCTCAGCGTCGAGATTCTTCACGTCTGGCACGGCGCGCGCGACGAACCAGCGTTTTGAAGCGCGGGAGGCAGCTTGACATCACCTTGCAAGAAAGAGCTTGACATCTTTAACTCACGTGGGCGGGTGGCGCATACGTGCCGCTGTTTGGCATGCATGCGAATCGGCGAACGCCCAACCGTATTTGGGCCGCGTATCGCCAGCAATGACGCAAGCCCGCTAGCTCTCGAATGGTAAGAGAAGCAACGGACGTCATTGTGACGCTGCGTTGGTACTCCGAATTTTAGATCGCATACATCGCAAGAGCGGCGACGTATGCGCCACCCGTCCGAGACCTCATGCGCGATCTTGAAACGGTCTGTCATAAGAGAACAGCCCTCGCCCCCCTGGGGGAGAGGGGGGGCCCGCCGCGGCGGGTGGGTGGGGGGCCCAAAGGCAGCTTGAAATGCAGCGCCAGGTGGCGAAGGTGAAAGAAAATACTTGACAAATCTATTATCTATCGAGTAGTATAATCTCCGTTACTCTTGTGGGACGAGGAGGTCCACCAGCAGTTACTTTGGAGGTGAACCCGTGTCCCTGCGTAAGTCTCCCGTCCGCACTCCGGCGCTGCTTGCGGCCAACCGCGCCAATGCCCAAAAGTCCACCGGACCCCGCACCGCCGCAGGCAAGCGCCACGCCGGCCTCAATGGCCTGCGCCATGGCCTCCGCGCCGAGAAGCTCTTCGCTTTCCTGGCTCGGGCGGACGCGGCTTGGTTCGACCGCCTGCCCCCTCCGGATCACGCTGCTCCTCCGCCATCCTTAGCCGGTTTCGGCGGACCTCCGCCCTACAACTTAGCCGCCCACCCTTACACCGCGTTCTTCCAGCAAGCCGGCCGCGACCGCCAGGACCTTCTCGGCATCTATCGCGCCCTCTATGTCGCCTTTTTGCCTGACCCCGCGAGCGACGGATCCCTCGGTCCTGTCAGGCGGCTCGCGGCATACGTCTGGGTCATAAGCCGGCAAGCCCATCGCCGTGCCCGGTCCCGCGCTTGGCGCGACGCCAACCTTGCTCCGGGCGGGGCGCTGCCGCAGGCGTGGCGCCAAAGCTTTGCGAGGGGGACGGGGGACGGCCGGCGCGGCTGGCGCGTGACCGTCTCGATATGGCTGCGCCGGGGCCGCGGCCGGGCGAGCGACCCCCCGGTCATCTCCGGCTACGACTGGCAGGAAGGCCGAGCGAGCCTCCACGCCGGGGTCACCATCACCACCGGAATCCGCCATCCTCAGTTGGGATACAAGAAGGTCTGGGACGTTCCCGCCGGCGAAGCGTGGCGGATGGTTCTCCCGATGAAGCCGGAATCTTCAAGAAAACCAACGAGATTCCATGCCGTCATCCCCGATTCGGCCGGAATCGTAAAGGCCCGAATGGAAGCTCGCCGCAGGGCCGAGGAGGTCTGGGGCAAGCTCCTCTGCGCTCTCGCGGAGCGGAAAAGCGGTAGTGCAGACCCACTCCGGTGGGTTTACCCGGGCGGCCCAGAGAGGCACGAACGGCGGTCTGGATGACCCGGCCTGTGATAACATCGCTCGCTGGCATCGCGCTCCGTCCTCTCTCCCAAGCAGCGGGCCGGAATCATAAACGAGAAAGCCCTCTCCCTCCGGGAGAGGGGGAACCCCGCTTAGCGGGGTGGGTGAGGGGGAATGCGTCGCCGATGCGTAGCCTTAACCGGATTTCAGGAGGTGGAGGCGGAGGGAGGTCAAGAATGATGCGGAATTTTCTCAGCGGGTACCGTTTCTTGTTACTGGCCGTTTTCGGCGCAGCGGCGCTATGTCTGGTGGCGGCCCGCGCTTCGGTCGGCGCAGCGGCGGACGAAGGCATGTGGACCTTCGACAATCCGCCCACCAAGCTCTTGCAGGCGCGCTACGGCTTCACGCCCACCGCGCAGTGGCTGGACCACGTCCGCCTGGCGAGCGTCCGCTTTAACGACGGCGGCTCGGGCTCCTTTGTCAGCGCCCACGGCCTGGTGCTCACCAACCATCACGTGGCGCGCGGCCAGTTGCAGAAGGTCTCGACGCCGCAGATGGACTACGTGAAGAACGGATTCTATGCCCGCACGGCGGCCGGCGAGCTGAAGTGCCCCGACCTCGAGCTGAACGTGCTCGAATCGATGGAAGACGTTACCGCAAAGGTGCTCGCCGCGGTGAAGCCGGGCATGAGCGACGCGGACGCGCTCGCGGCGCGCAAGTCAGTGATTGCCGGCATCGAGAAAGCGAGCCTCGATAAGACCGGCTTGCGCTCGGATGTGATACCCCTCTACAACGGCGGCGAGTACTGGCTCTACCGCTACAAGAAATACACCGACGTGCGCCTGGTGTTCGCGCCCGAGGCGCAGGCGGCGTTCTTCGGCGGCGACCCCGACAACTTCACTTACCCGCGTTACGACGTGGATATGGCGCTGTTTCGCGTCTATGAAAACGGTAAGCCGGTGGATTCCACGGATTTCCTGAAGTGGAACCCCAAGGGTCCCGCCGCCGGCGACCTGGTGTTTATCTCCGGCAACCCCGGTTCGACCTCGCGCCTGAGCACCGTGGCCGAGCTCGAAACTCAGCGCGACCACTTGCTGCCCTTGATCCTCGGCGTGCTCGAACGCTGGCTCGGCGTGCTCCAGACCTATTCGGCGGGCGGTTCCGAGCAGGCGCGGCAGGCCGCCGGGACCATCTTCGGCCTCCAGAACGCCCTCAAAGCGATTCGCGGCCGCGAGCAGGGTCTGCTCGATAAAGACCTGATGGCCAAGCGGCAGAAAGAAGAGCAGGACTTCCGCGCCCGCGTGGCCGCGAATCCGGAGTGGCAAAAGGAATACGGCAGCGCCTGGGACGAAATCGCCCAGGCGGAGCAGAAGGATCTCACCCGTCTCCAGCAGTTGGTTCTCAGCCAGCTTCGCGGCGCGCCGATGGCGCAAAACGCCCTCACCATTGTCCAGTACGTGGCGGAAGTAAAAAAGCCCGATGGCCAGCGCCTGGACGGCTTCCACGATTCCGAGCTTGAGTCGCTCAAGTTCCGGCTTTTCTCGCCCGCCCCGGTTTATCCCGAGATGGAAGAGGCAGTGCTGACCGCCGGTCTCAGTTACGCGCAGCAGCAGTTGGGTGCGGATGACCCCTT
The DNA here is from genome assembly GCA_035934405.1 of Terriglobia bacterium. GTDB lineage: Bacteria > Acidobacteriota > Terriglobia > UBA7540 > UBA7540 > DASYXW01. The sequence goes on along the minus strand of DASYXW010000089.1, from coordinate 104,992 downwards.
CCTCAAGGCGGTGCTCAACGGCCAAACTCCCGAAGCCGCCGTCAGGGCGCTCATCAGCGGCACCAAGATGGGCGATCCGGCCTTTCGCAAACAACTGGTGGAAGGCGGCGAGGCCGCCGTGGCCGCGTCCACCGACCCGATGATCGTCATGGCTCGCCGGCTTGACCCGGTGGCGCGCGAGCTCCGCAAGTGGCAGGAAGACAACGTGGAGAGCGTGGAAACGGCGGCCGGCGAAAAAATTGGCAAGGCGCGCTTCGCCGTCTACGGCAAGTCGGCCTATCCGGACGCCACCTTCACGCTGCGGCTCTCTTACGGGACGGTGAAAGGGTATCCCATGAACGGCACCGAAGCGCCGCCCCTCACCACGCTCTACGGTCTCTACGACCGCGCCTACAGCTTTGGCGACAAGCCGCCCTTCGACCTGCCGGCCCGGTTTGTGGCCGGCCGCGACAGGCTCGACCTCTCCACTCCGGTCGATTTCGTCTCCACCGGCGACATCATCGGCGGCAATTCCGGCTCGCCGGTTGTCAACCGCGCGGGCGAGATCGTCGGACTGATTTTCGACGGCAACATCGAGAGCCTGGTGGGCGATTACGTCTACGACGAGAAGGCCAACCGCGCCGTGGCCGTCGATACTGCCGTCATGACCGAGGTGCTGCGCAAGCTGTACGACGCGGGTCCGCTGGCGGATGAACTGGAAGGCAAGTAGGGCGGCGCCATGAGTAAGGTCTGCCTACTACGGTTTGTTCCGGAAGGCGACGGGGGGGCACGATCCGCTTGAGTCTCGACACTGTAAAGCGTAACTTGACACAGCACGGATTTTGGGATAGCCTTCCTTATGAAGATCCAAAACGTGGTCCACCGGGGACTGCGGCGCTTCATCGAGCGCAATGATCCTTCGGGCTTGGCTCCGGCCGTGGTCGAGAAGGTCCGTAATATCCTGACCTTCTTGCAGGAGATGGAAGACGCGCAGGAACTCCGCGACATCCCGCACTGGAAGGCGCACCCGCTCACCGGCGACCGAAAGGGAACCTGGAGTCTTGCGGTCACGCGCAACTGGCGGATCACGTTCAGAATCAACCCGGCCGAAGGAGAAATTCTCGACCTGGATTATGAGGATTACCACTGAAAGGAAACGAAGTCATGATGCGCATAGCTCGCCCGGCCCATCCGGGGCACTTTATCAGGATGGAAATTATCGATCCTCTGGGGCTCTCGGTCACGAAGGCCGCCAGGGTTCTGGGCGTGACCCGGCCCGCGCTCTCTGCCCTTCTCAACGGTCGCGCTGCGCTGTCGCCCGATATGGCGCTGCGGGTGGAGAAGGCTTTCGGCCCCAAGATGGACACCCTTCTTCGGATGCAGACCGCCTTCGAGATTGCCGAAGCTCGCGACAGGGAGGGAATGATCAGGGTCAAGCGTTACCTGGCGAAGCCCGCCATCACCGACGAACAGGCGACGCTTTGAAAGACGCGTCCATTCTCAGGATGGATTACATGCAATGAGGCGCAGCCATCACAAAACGATGTCCGCGCCACCCGCTTCGCGGTAGTTGGAGGAATCCATGGCTTACCTGGACGATTCGTTGGCGCACCTCGAAACTTTCGAGGGAATTGTGCCTTGGATGTACCTCGACACGAAGGGCTTCGTTACCGTGGGTGTAGGCGAAATGCTGGCGAACGCTGAGCGCGCGCAGTCGCTTGCCTTCGTGGACGGAGCCGGCCAGCCGAGCACGCCGGACGCCATCCTCGGCGACTACAACCGGGTCCTGGCGCTTGCCCCTGCGCGCCTGCCGGGCTTCTATCGTGCCACGACTTCGCCGATCCTGCCCCACGCCTCCATTGACGCCTTGCTGTTGCAGCACCTGACGTATTTTGACGGCCAGCTTGGCCAAGAGTTCACGAATTATGCCGCCTTCCCCGATCCGGCCAAGCTCGGACTGCTCGACATGATTTACAACCTGGGGGTCACGGGCCTCTTTCACGGCTACCCCAGCCTCATGCGCTTTGTCCGCAACGGCGATTGGACGAATGTGGCCGCCCAGTGCCATCGCAACGGGCCGAGCCAGGCGCGCAATGACTGGACGCGCGAGCAGTTCCTCGCGGCGGCGGCCGCCACGGGCACCGCTGCCGCCGGAAGCGTCGGCTCGTAGGGCGGATTGTTGTTCATGGTCTGCGGCTTTTGCTCGCCCCACGCGCAAACGAAGCGCTCGGACGGGCGCGCGTGAGGTCTCGAGCGCTACCCGTGTTGCGGCGAAGGTTGCGGACTTGACGGTACTGCGGGCGCCGAAGCCCATCCCGCGAGCGGAGCTTCCGGGAGGATCAGCCAGGCGATGAGGTACCCGATGACGCCCCAGCCGACGAAGATCGCTGCCATCACCCAGACCAGCCGCACCAGCGTGGGGTCCAGGTCCAGGTACTCGGCGAAGCCGCCGCAGACGCCCCCGATCTTCTTGTTGACCCGCGACAAGTACAGCTTCCGGGCCGCACGCGACGAACTCGCGCCAATCGCCGCGCCACACTGGCAACAGAAGTTCACGCGGTCCGCGTACTCTTTTCCGCACTGTGGGCAGTACATTCAGCACCTCCGATTCAGGCGGCTCGGTTCGCCCGCCAGCACTATGATACGCCACGGTCGTCGGGAAAGTTTCATCCCCGGTTCTAGACCGGTTGGACGGAGAATCAGCCGAATTAAGTTGCCGGCGTCTCATTCTGCGGTAATATGCCTGCCGGGAACCTGACACGCTGAGGGGGGCGGAATGGTATCCTATTCCTGGGATCGGATAGGAAGCATGAGGTTACGACTCCGGGAGCCTTTCCGGGTGTTCGCGCGTGGCGCCTCGCTGCGGCGCCGGGTGGCCTACAGTCTCGCCATCGTTCGACTCATCCTGGTTCCCGTCATCGTCCTGGCGGTCTACTACCTGTTTGCCATGAGCTGGATCGTGGACCGTATCGTCAACGTTGATGCTCCCGTCGCCACGCTCGCCGAACACGCCTCAATCGAGATGATGGACGCCCGGCGCGCCGAACGGAATTACTTCCTGCTCCACGACGATGCCGACCTCAAAGCCAACCGTCAGGCCCTGGCCGACCTGAAAGACACCATCGAGGGTTGCCGCGACCTCCAGCCGGAGGACAACGTCACCACCGGCAAGATCCTGCAGCAGGTGGACCTCTATCAGCAACGCCTCGAAGCCGCGGTTTCTCGCTCCGGACGGCCGGAAGCTCCGGCCGAGCAGACGGGGCAGATCCAGCAGGCGGTGGCGGCGTATGAGAAGGACCTGAACGACCTGCTGAGACAATCCCGCCACAAGAGCCGCGCTGAGCTGGTGAACGAACTTCACACCCGGGTGGGTTCCTTTGACGCCGAGATGGCCCAAACGCTCGAGGCGCGCGACCCCTCCCTGCGCCAGACCATTGCCGGCCTTCAGGCTTCGAGCGGCGCTGTCATCGAGCTTTCCGCCGAGCTGGAAAAACAAAGCTGGGATCGCGTCCGGCGCGACCATGTGGAAGCCCGGCAGCTTAAGCGGCGAGCCGAATGGGTGCTGAGTATCGTCTCCGTGCTGGTGTTCCTGCTGAGCGTCTGGGTGAGCTTCGTGCTGCCTCGCGAGGTGGTGAAGCCGCTGGTGGACCTTAAAACGGCGGTGGACCACGCCGCCGCCGGCAACTATGAGATCGAGTTTGACGTGGAGGGCGAGGGGGAAGTAGTCCAGCTTGCCGACGCGGTCCGCAACCTCATCGCGCACGTGCGCGAAAAGACCATGAGCTTTGCGGGGAGACGGTGAAAAAGCAGTTCTCAGTTGTCGCGCGTGTCACCCCATATGGAACCTGGAACCGATGACCGAAAACCACAACTGAAAACTGAGAACTGATAACTGACCAACTGACAACTGATTACTGTTCTTTGCCTTTCGACTTGAACACCACATGCTGCCGCGCAATGGATTCCAAGCCGCTCGATCCATTCACCGTGACTGTCTCCAGGTCACCCACCAGCCGAAGGTAGTCGGGGTCGGATTCCTTCTTACCGGACCCTCTCGCGGCAGTGCCTGAAAAGCGGTAGTACTTCTCGTGAATCTTGCTGGTCTTGAGTTCGACATGATCCTTCTGGCGTGTACCAATCGTAATGTCGTAAGTTAGGACGGCGTCGGACTCGTCTTGGCCCTGAATCACGTCAATGTAACCCTTAAGCTTGCCGTCTTCGTCCAGGACAGCCAGGGTGTCCTCGGGCGAGATAAAGTCGTATTCGCCGGAGATGTCGTCAATTTGCCCGGCGCCCTGCTGCGCCTTGAGTTGAGCCTGACGGACGAGCGGCAGGGGCACGGCCAGGACCACCAGCATCCAGGCGGTGCGACGGTTCGGCAGGCACTCTTTTCTCATTCCACGCCTTCCTGTCCAGTGTATTCTGAGCGGCAATCGGTGGCAAGCAGGAGCGCACCATGAACATCCTCAAGACTACCGAGAAGTACGAGTCGTGGCTCGCGCGGCGCATCCCCATTGTCGAAGCCGACCTCAAGCTCAAGCACAAGGAGATGGCCGCCGAGGTTTTCCCCTTTCTCCGCGCCACTTTTTACCGCTGGGCCGAGATCTGGCCCGAAGTCTGCCGCGATGCCGCGAAGGCGCCCGCCGTGCTTGCCGTCGGAGACCTGCACGTGGAGAACTTCGGCACCTGGCGCGACATTGAAGGACGGCTGGTGTGGGGCGTCAACGACTTCGACGAGGTCTATCCCATGCCCTACACCATCGACCTTGTGCGCCTGGCGGCGAGCGCCCATCTTGCCATCGCCGCCCAACACCTCTCGCTCGGCCCCAAGGACGCCTGCGACGCTATTCTGGAAGGATACACCTCGGGCCTCCGCAGCGGGGGCAGCCCCATCGTACTCGGCGAGCATCACCACTGGCTGCGCCAGATCGCCTTCACCGAATTGCGCGAACCGGCGCGCTTCTGGGCCAAGATGGCGGCGCTGCCGACTTTCAACGAGCGTCCGCCAAAAGGCGCCGTTAAGGCGCTCGAGCGGATGTTGCCCGAACCGGGCCTCACCTACCGCGTCGCCCATCGCGTCGCCGGGCTCGGCAGCCTCGGCCGCGAGCGGTTCGTGGCCATTGCGGATTGGCGCGGCGGCAAAATTGCCCGCGAGGCCAAAGCCCTGGTGACTTCCGGCTGGGCGTGGGCCAACCGCGGCGGCTCCGAGAAGATTCTCTACGAGTGCGTGTTGGAACAGGCCGTGCGTTGCCGCGATCCCTTCGTTCGCCTCAAGGGCCGCTGGATCGTCCGCCGTCTCGCCCCGGATTGTTCCCGCATCGAGATGGACACTCTGCCCAAGGCGCGCGACGAACACCGCTTGCTTTGCGAGATGGGCCGCGAGACGGCCAACGTTCATTTGGGCTCGAAGCGAGCCGTGAAAGGCGTGTGGCGCGACTTGACGACCCGGCCGGCCCGCTGGCTTCACGCTGCCACACGGGCCATGGTCAAGGCGACGAGCAAGGACTGGGAAGAGTGGAAGGCGCGAAGTGTCTCGAGCGGCAAATTGGCGGAATAAATTCGAGAGACAAACTTCCCCACGGCCAGAAAATGCCTGACGCGGCTACGCCTTCTCAGCGATTTAATTCGGGGCGCCGACCGGCGCCAGGACCGGTTCCGTTCGGCCTAAGCCCAGCGGTGTCGGCTCTGTCTCGAGCGCCTGATCCACCAGATCCTGGATCGTCTTCACGTAATGCAGCTTGAGGCCATCGAGCATTTCCGGCGTCAGGTCTTCGGTAACGTTGGGCTCGTTCTCGGCGGGAAGAAAAACCTCGCGCACCCCGGCGCGCTTGGCGGCCAGAAGCTTTTCCTTGATGCCGCCGATAGGCAGCACCTGGCCACTGAGGGTGATCTCGCCGGTCATGGCCACGCGCTCGCGGACGGCGCGTCGGGTGAGCGCGGAGACGAGTGTCGTCACCATGGTGACGCCCGCCGAAGGGCCGTCCTTGGGAATCGCGCCGGCCGGCACGTGGATGTGAATGTCGTTCGCCTGGAAGAAGTCCGGGTCAACGCCGTAATCGAGCGCGTGACTGCGCACCCAGGCCAGCGCCGCCTGCATGGACTCCTGCATCACCTGGCCCACGTGGCCGGTCATGGTGAAGTTCTTGCCCCCCTTCATGACGTTGGCTTCGATGAAGAGCACGTCGCCGCCGGTCGGCGTCCAGGCCAAGCCCACGGCCACACCTGGCTGCCGCGTGCGCTCCACGAGCTCGCTGTCCAGCCGGAATCGTGGCACCCCCAGGAACTCGCCGATGTTTTCCGGCGTCACCACCAGCTTGGGCGCGGCGCCGTCCACGCTCCCGGCAATCCGGCGCGCCTGCTTGCGGCAGAGCGTGGCGATCTCGCGCTCCAGGCTGCGCACACCCGCCTCGCGCGTGTAGTGGCGGATAAGGTAGGCGATGCCGTTGCGCGTGAACTCGATCTGCTCCTGGTCTTTGATACCGTTCTCCTCGGTCTGTTTGGGAATCAGGTGGCGGAAGGCGATCTCGATTTTCTCCTCTTCCGTGTACCCCTGCAGCTCCAGCAACTCCATGCGGTCAATCAACGGGGGCGGTATGGTGTCGAGCACGTTGGCGGTGCAGATAAACAGCACCTTCGAGAGGTCAAACTGCACGTCGAGGTAATTGTCGCGGAAATTGGCGTTCTGCTCCGGATCGAGCACTTCGAGCAGCGCCGACGACGGATCGCCGCGGAAGTCGCGCCCGATTTTGTCCACTTCATCAAGCACGAATACCGGGTCGCGCGCCTCGGCGCGCCGGATTCCCTGAATCACCTGGCCGGGCAGAGCGCCGATATACGTGCGCCGGTGGCCGCGGATTTCCGCCTCGTCGTGGATGCCGCCGAGCGACATGCGCACGAACTTGCGGTCCAGCGCGCGGGCGACCGACTTCGCCAGCGACGTCTTGCCCACTCCCGGCGGTCCCACCAAACACAGGATGGGTCCTTTCAACTGCGGCTTCAACTTGAGAACAGCGAGGTAATCGAGGATACGCTCCTTGATTTTTTCGAGATCGTAGTGATCAGTGTTGAGAACCTCCTGGGCCTTCGCGAGATCCACCTTGAACTCGGTAAACTTGTTCCAGGGCAGCGCCACCAGCCAATCGAGATAAGTGCGGGTGACGTGATAGTCGGCGGCGGCGGAGTTCATCTTGGAGAGGCGCTTCAGCTCCCGCATCGCCTCCTTTTTGGCCTCTTCGCTCATGCCGGCGGCTTCGATTTTTTGCCGCAGCTCTTCGATTTCCTGCTGCTCGTCGACCTCGCCCAGCTCCTTCTGAATCGCCTTCATCTGCTCGCGCAGATAGTAGTCGCGCTGGCTCTGCGTCACCTGGTCCTGCACGTCGGACTGAATCTTGGAGCGAAGCTGCTGCACTTCCACTTCGCGCGCCAGTTGCTTGTTCAGCCGATCGAGCCGCTCCTTGAGGTCGAGACTCTCCAGCAGCTCCTGCTTCTCAGTGTTGGAGATGGAGGGCAGGTTGGCGGCGATGAAGTCAGCCAAGCGCGCCGGGTCGTCAATGTTCATCACCACGGTTTGCAGATCGTCTGAGAGGGTGGGGGAAAGCTGCACCACCTGCTGGAAGAGCGAGGTGACGCTGCGCACCAGCGCCTCGAAGTCCGGGTGCTTCTCGGGCGAAATGATGTCGGTGAGCGGCCGCACCTTGGCGCGCATATAAGGCTCCATCTGAATCACTTCCTGGAGCGCGATGCGTTGCAGTCCCTCGACGAAAATGAACAAGCTCTGGCTGGGCAGTTTGATGATCTTGTGGATGTAAGCCGCCGTGCCGATCTGGTAGAGGTCCACGGGCTGCGGATTCTCCACCCGCGAGTCGCGCTGCGCAATCACCGCGATGAAGCGCTCGTCTTCCTTGAGCTCGGAGACGAGCTTCAGCGAGCTCTCGCGTCCCACCGTCAGGGGCAGGATGGCATTGGGAAAGAGCACAGTCTCCCGCACCGGGAGCACGGGCAGTTCGTTAAACTCAGTCGTCTTCTTGGACTTGGCAGGCATAAGCCATAACCTCGAAATAATCGTTTAAGCCAGGTCGAACGCCGGTCCGGCAGCCTTGGGAGCCACTCGCTGCTATTCTACTCCAAGGGCGCGACGCCTCGACATTGATTTTGCCGGGCCGCCTTTCCGGATGTGGTGTTCTTTGGTTTAGATGCTTGGAGGCGCCACCCGGTGCAGTTTATAACTTGGACAATCCAGACCAACGCCCACCGACAGAGCAGACGGGTCAAAGAACCGTCATGGAACAAAGCAGAAGAAAGTTGCAGCATCCCTTCAGATTCAATCAATTAGAAACTGCATAATGGTCGCCTCCCCGGCAGCGCACCGCTGCCTCCTAACCTATTAGTGTATATGTGCTTGCGATGACGCGGGGAGCCTGCCCGAAACCTTCACTCACGGATGCGCTTTGGCGAAAGGCGTGCGCGTATATGCCCGGCGATCGGCAAGCCGAGCGAAGAAGGCTTTGCAGATCAGTTAATTACCGGAGGTAAGGAGCCCGGCTCTGGGACTCAAACTCATACGACCCGAGGTGAACGATTGAACTATCAACTGAAAGAGTGCAAGCGCGCCATCCGCAATTTTCTCCGAACGGCCTACACCGATGAACGCCTCGCCTGGCTGTTGGCCCACGCCCGCAGCGGCCGGCTGGTTTACAACTCCTGCTGTTGCCTGGTGGGAGTGGTCACGGCGGATCATAGTTTGCAAGGAAAGGTGCCGGTGCGTGATCTTGCCGGTTCCCACTATGCTCTGGCCAAGACCTTCGTGGGAGCGAGCTCGGCGGAGCGGGCCTATCAGGACTTGGGCTACATCGGCAAGACGCGGGTGCCTTCGGCCGACGACGTGCGCCGCCGGCGGCTGGTGCCGCTCGTCAAGGCGGAGATTTGGCGGCGGGAGCGGATCCGGGCCGAGCGCCCGGCGATGGTGAGCCTCGGCGCTGGACGACGTCGATGGTCTGCGGGGCCCGGCTTCGAATTCGAGTTCGAGTTGGACGCCTAAGCGCGCACGGTTGGCGGCACGGAGGATTCCAGGCCCCGCCCCAAGCTTTCCGTGCCACGCCGGTGGCAACGGGCCGGGCCGCGCAGCGCCAGGGCCGGCCTTCCCGGCGCCGTGCTGAAGTGTTTTCGCCCCCATGATTTCACCCTCTCCACTGTTTTGGTCGTGACTCGCCTTGAGTTTCCGCCCCAGTTCGGTTGGATAGCAACTCAGTCTGATATTTTCCTGACATTGTTCGCCGCGATCATCCCCGCGAAGCCGGGATCCATGTTTCCAAATGGCCGCCGTTTGCAGAGTGGATTCCCGCTTTCGCCGGAACGACGGTAAAGGAATCAACTGATAGAGAATCGTCAAGCTGAGCCACTATCTAGGGTTCGGTAGTGGTACAGTTTGAAACTCTGCCTAAGTTGAATGGCGTTGTAATTGCTTGTAAGTGATTCATTCAAAACGGCAATTCTTCGGTTTCCGCGACAGGCTCTAACGCCTTGGGAGCCTTCTTGAAAGTGACGCTCTCTCGCGGGAAAGCCGCGCTCTTTCCGGACAGCAGATCGGCCACGGTTAGCAGTTGGATGCGCGGGTATTCCTTGCCCCACGGAGCCTTGTAAAACCCGGCTGAGGCTGCCTCGGAGCGCATCGGTTGTTGTCGGCTGCTCCATCGTAATCAGGACGCCTATTTCGGCCTTCTCGCGGTCAATTACGCCCCGCAGGTCGCGGACGTGTGAGACGTTGGTGTGTCCTGCCTTCACGGTAGCCATTGATCTTACTGAACGCGAGTATCCCCTGAGTTGTCGAGGGGACGCAGCGCGTCAATGACGCTACGCCGGAAATCAACCTCGGCTAACAGAGCGGCGAGTAAGCCCTTAGCTTCCTTTTCATTATCCGTGGTAAGCGTAGGGTATCGTATGTCGTGTTCCCCGCGGATATCGTGCAGCGCCAGAACAACCCTGTACCTCAGGGGCTCTTCAGATTCATCTGCTCCTATATCCTTGGCCCGTCGAATTGCATATTGTATGCTCAACAATAGGTTAAGTTGGGTTTCATAGTCGTCGAGATTGTATCCCTCGATTGCAGACACTACGTTTGCAGAAAAGTCTCCGTCATTGCTTTCTATTGTTAATTTCATTTTTCCTCCTGATTTCCAGATTGACTAAATATGCCGATATCGTACTTGCATTCATTTGCCGTCAGCGGTTTCCAATAAATGTTGTTTGGTCATTTTGTCTTGCCTTCGAGCTAGGCAAGTAGGCTACCACATGTCACTTGAGATGTCAAGCGGAATCGCGTCTTTGTTTCGAAGGGGTTACGCGGGTTGGCTCAAAGAAGCCCCGGGGCGTCGGAACGCTGCCAACGACAATTGTGGAAATGGATACAATCCTTCAAGAACAACAATAGAGGGAAACTTCTTCATTGGTGCAATTGTCCGAAGTGGATTCCGGCCACTCCCGCGTCGTAGAGTGACTGCACGCGGTCTGCCGCTCAGATCAAGGGCTGGTTCACAACCAGTTTGGAGACGCTGGCGAGACCTTGGCGTGGCTGGAGACGTTCTTTAAGCTTGACATTTCAGTTACCCCGAGCCAGAATCGCCCCCTGTTGGCCGTGTCCCGAGATTGTTTCCATCAGGATGCAGGTGCGCCCACAAGGGGGCCGAACTCTAAGGTCGGAGGTGGGTTATGAGAAGGATTGCTTTTGCAGCGCTTTCTTCGGTGATGTTATCCGGGCTGGCGTGCCGCACCGCGCCGCAGTTGACCGACGAGCAGAAGCACGCGCTCGAGTTGAAGCCGGCCGTGGTGCTGGTCCTGGTCTCCGTCAAGGTGGGCGCCTCCTTCAAGGGCCAGCCGATTCAGCTCCAGAACCCCTACCTGAACGACGTCGGCAGCGGCTTTCTCTTCCGTTCCGATGGCTACCTCATCACTAACGGCCACGTGGTGGCCAACGCCAAGATCAATGACCCCCAGGCCAAGGAGGCGTTGGAACAGGACCTCAAGAGGAAGGTCTATACCGAAGTCTTTGGCCAGATTAACGCCAATAATCAGAAAGAAGGCAAACCACCGTTAACCCAGGACCAAATGGTCCAGTTTTACAACTCCAACGCCATCCAGATCACATATGCCGATCCCACGCTGACCGTTTATCTGGCCAATCGCCAGCACTACACGGGCGACATCCTCCAGTACAGCCCTCCGGTCGGTGAAGGCAAAGACGTGGCCATCGTGAAGATCGGCGCCAAGAACCTCCCAACCGTGGCGCTGGGTGATTCCGACCAGGTCAAGGTTCAGGACATCACCACAGCCATCGGATTCCCCGGCATTGCCTCCGACTGGGGTGGCAACCCGATGATCAGCGAGGAGTCGGCCTTCGTTCCCACCGTGACCGACGGTCACATCTCGGCCATCAAGACGATGGGCAAGACGGGTACGCCGGTGATCCAGTCCGATGTCGCCATCACTCACGGCAATAGCGGCGGCCCGGCGTTCAACGCCTCCGGGCAGGCCATCGGCATCACCACCTTTGGGTCTCCCGCCAATTCGGGACAAGGCGAAACGGCGGGCTTCAACTTCTTCATCCCCATCAATACCGCCATGGAGTTCGTGCGGCAGACCGGCGTGCAGCCCGACGTGGGTGAGTTCAACGCTCATTGGGCCAACGCCCTTGACGACTACGCCGGCGGCAAGTGCCACGCCGCCATCGCGGACTTCGATGACGTGCTCAATTTCATGCCTGACCTGCCCGACGCCAAGCAGTACCGGGCGGCGGCGGTGGCCTGCTACGACGCCGAGAACCCGGTGCAGCGCGTCATGGACGACTCGCCTTGGGTCATCTACGTTGTGATTGCGATTGTGGTGCTGGGGGTCGGCTTCCTTCTGATACGCACCCGCCAGTCAACCGTCGTGGTTCGCGCCCCGGCCGCCGGAACCGTAGTGACCGTCACCCAGCCTGGGGTCCTGCCGCCTGTGGGAACAGCCCTGGCCTCTTACGGCAGCATTCAGGGAACTGGTGGGGCGCTTTCGGGCAAGAGCTTCAAAGTCACGAAGGAGGGATTGCTCATCGGGCGCTCGTCCAAGTGCCAAGTGGTCTTGGCGGACGACACGGTATCCGGCGAGCACGCCTGGATCGTGCCGGTTAACGAGGGCGTCGTGGTCATTGACAAGGGATCGTCGAACGGCACCTACGTCAATTCCACGGATTCGCCCCGGGTAAGCAAGGTGGGCTTGCGAAACGGGGACCGTATCTACATTGGTAAGAAGGGCGCCAACGTGTTCACATACTTCAGCTCGTGAGAAGCCTGCGGCGGTAGTCGCAAGCCGTAAGAAAGTGTCGTGGAAAAAGGCAAAATGTTACGAACGAAGCCGTCAACATATTGAAAACAAAGGAAAGGCATTTTTAGGAGAAATAGAAAGCCGTCACGTCATTGAAAACAGGCATCTTACGACTGTAAATCAGCCAAACTATTGATATTAAACACTTTGGTAGATTGTTGTTTTGTCTGGCATCGCCGTTTGCACGATCGCCAGAGCGCAACGATGAGAGGAGGGTGAGATGGCAAAGTTCTGTGCCAATGGACATCAGATGGAAGACTCTTGGGACCAGTGCCCGTACTGCCAGCCGACCGGATATCAGCGCGGCGGGGTGGCGGCCGGCGGTGGCGCCAAGAAGACAGTCCTCGAAACCGAGGTCGCCCGCGAAGCCGGCGCGGCCGGCGGCGGCCGCAAAACGGTCCTGATTTCAGAGAAGCGGAAACCTCCGGTGCTGGGCTGGCTCGTCGCGATGTCGGGCGATCAGAAGGGCGAAGATTTCCGTGTCCGGGAGGGCAAGAACTTGCTCGGCTCCGGACTTGAAGCGCAGGTCGTCCTCCGCGACACCACGGTTTCGGGGCAGCACGCCAGCCTGCGTTACGACGATGGCAAGTTCTTCCTTACCGATCTCGACTCCTCAAACGGAACTTACATCAATGAGAAGAAAATCTCGAAGGAAGAATTGAAAGACAACGATGTGGTCCGCGTGGGCGAAGTCACGCTGAAGTTCAAGGCGCTGTAACTGTAGCGGCGAGCTGTGCTCGTCGAAAGAACCCGATGATGATCCGTCCCGGGATCGAGCTCGCAAATCTCACCGACATCGGCTGTGCCCGGACGGAAAACGAAGATTATTACGGCTACGCCGAGCCGGAGGACGACGGCGAATTCCTCCGCCGTGGCCGGCTGGCGGTGGTGGCGGACGGCATGGGCGGGTACGAAGGCGGGCAGATCGCAAGCGGCCTCGCGGTGGACGTGGTGCGTGACACCTACCTGCACGATTCTTCTGGTGACCCTCAGGATTCCCTCGCCGCCGCTCTGGCCAACGCCCACGCCGCCATCCAGGATTACGCCGCGGAACACCCGGAGCTGCGCGGCATGGGCACCACGTGCACGGCCGTGGCGCTCCTCGATGGGCACCTCTCTTACGGCCACGTCGGCGATTCCCGCCTCTACCGGATTCGCAGCGGCGCCATTACCCGTCTCACCCAGGACCAGACTTACGTCAACCGTCTGCTAGAGCAGGGACTGATCACGCCCGAGGAAGCCGCCACGCACCCCGAGCGCAACGTGCTGACCTCAGCGCTGGGCATGGAGGGCGCCGTGCCGGCAGAGTTCCCCGAAGCGCCCATCGCCGTCGCGCCCGGTGACACGTTCCTCATCTGCACCGACGGTCTGCACGGCCTGGTCAGTGACGACGAGATGCTCAGCGCCGTCACCGGTAACACTCCGCAAGAAGCTTGCCGTCAGTTGGTCGAAATGGCGAAGTCGCGGGGCGGCCACGACAACATCACGCTTCAGATCCTGCGCGTGGAGGGCCATTGAACTTGGGCCACAGAGGCACGGAGGCACAGAGAAAAACCAGAAAGCAGAAATTAGAAATCGGGAAAAACCACGGGCAGAAAAGGGAATGCCGGAAACTGGGGCCCGATTTTTGGTTTTTGATTTCACTCCTGCTCGGTGTCTCAGCGCCTCTGTGGCGAGAAGGGCAGTCATGATCGGAACGCAAATCGGCAACTATCGCGTGGTCGAGAAGCTGGGCGAAGGCGGCATGGGCGTTGTCTATAAGGGCATTGACGTCGGACTCGATCGAGCGGTCGCCATCAAAGTCCTGAGCACGGAGCTCGTGCGCAATCCGGAACTGGTGCAGCGTTTCCAGGCTGAAGCCAAAGCCCAGGCCAATCTGAATCACTTTAACCTGGCGACCCTGTACGCTTTTCTCGTACAGGAAGGCTCCGCCGTGATGGTGATGGAATTTGTTGACGGCGAAACCTTCGGGCAGATGATCGCTCGGCGCGGCCCTATTCCCAGCCAGGAAGCGATCCCGCTATTCAAACAGGCGCTGCTCGGGATCGGCACGGCGCATCGCTGCGGGATCGTTCACCGCGACATCAAGCCCAGCAACCTCATGCTCAACCGGCAGGGCATCGTCAAGGTGATGGACTTCGGCATCGCCAAGGTGATGGGTACGCGCGGCATGACCCGCACGGGCACGCAAATGGGGACGGTGGCCTACATGTCGCCGGAGCAGATTCAGAACCGGCCGGTGGACATCCGCTCCGACATTTATGCTCTCGGCGTCACCCTTTACGAAATGCTGAGCGGCCGCCTGCCGTTCGAAGCCGACAGCGACTTTCAGATCATGCACGATCACGTCCACACGCCACCGCCCTCGCCGCGCCGCTTCTATCCGTACATTCCAGAAGGCATCGAGAACGTGGTGCTGAAGGCGCTCGCCAAGCATCCCGATGTCCGCTTTCAGACGGTGGAAGAGTTCGGGGCGGCACTCGATCATCCGGAACGTGTGCCTTCATTTGCGGCGTCTGAGGGGGCGCCACCACCCTCGGTCCTGAGGCCAACGATGCTCGAAGGCGGCGCGCGACTACCGGTTCCCAACGCCCCGCCGGTCGCGCCGCACACGATGACGCCGCCGCCGGGCGTCCCGTACAGCACGTCCGCTCCAACCTCGCCCGGAACCGCGGGCTACGCCGCAACCTCTCTCGGAGGCTCCGCTAGCCCCTCGGGTCCAGGCGCGACGGTCGTCTCGCCGTCCGGCGCGCAGGCGGAATGGACCGGCGTGCCGCACAAGCCGGTTTTCTGGACGTCGAAAATCAAGCTGGCGGTTGCGGGGGTCGGGGTGCTCGTAGTGGCGCTCGTCGCCTGGGCCATGTTGCGGCCGCCGGTGCCGGTCGGCCCGAAAGAGGCCTCGAACGGCGGCGCCTCGAGCGCTTCGGGAGGAGGTCTCGCCGTACCTGAGACGCCGAGCGGCGAAACGCACGTCATCCCGGCGGCGCCGGACCAATCGGCTTCGACCGAGCCGGGCGCGTCCGCGACGCCCGCAACCCAGACCAGCGCCACAGCGGAATTCGTCGCCGTGCCCTTCAATCAACTACGGGTGCGCCGCAGGATTCCCGCCATCTACCCGCCGGCGGCGGTGAGCCAGGGTATTGGCGGCGCGGTCGTAGTGGACGCGCAGATTGACGAAACCGGGCGTGTGGCGCAGGTCCGGCCCCGCTCGGGAAACCCCGCGTTGTATCAGGCGGCGCTCGCAGCGGCCGAGAGCTGGCAGTTTCAACCTTACGTTCAAAACGGACAGCCCGTGAAGGTGGCGACCGAGTTCGAAGTTCCCTTCCGCCCCGTTCAACGCGTCCAGCAACAACAGCCACAACAGGCGGCGCCTATCGCCGAGGCGCCTCCCCCGGAGCAGGCGCAGAATCAGCAGCCTCCGCCCCCGGCTCCCCCGGTCCAGCAGCCGCAGGTGCAGCAGCCCTCCGTCCAGACGCCGCAACAGCCGTACGGCGGCAACTTTGTCAGTCGCGCAATCCATCGGCATTTGCTGCGCGGCGGCGGCTATTCCGGTTGTTCAGGCAACCTCACGATCACGCCGAGTGGAGCGCTCAGCTATAACTGTGACACGCCAGACCCATCGCCGCTGAGCCTGACGGGGAATTGCCATCAGTTCAACGTTGAACTGGGGTCGCTGAAGAAAGTTCAGATTTACACTGAGACATATAACGGCCAGCAGTACGCCCACCTGCACCTGGAACAGGGCTGGACCAAGAAGTGGGATCTCTACGTGGCGGGCAACATGTACCAAGCCTTGTCGAACGCCGTCAACGCCGCGCGGCGATGACGGCTGGCGCCTTGTGAGGCTATGTTGTAGCCTAACAGCCACGCGCCGTTAGAACCCGCTCTCGAAGCGGCTAAACTCCGCCTCCTCGTTCCATTCCAATTGGGCTTTGCCGCTCGCAGCCAGAAACTTCCGGCACCCCTCGGACACCGGCTGCGCCTTGAACGCTTCTCCGGCGCACGCCGCGACGGGGCGGAACTTCTCCGGCGCCTCCCACAGGCTCGCGCCAGCCAGAAAGCTGTGGTCCAGGCTGTCCCGGACCATTTTCTTGAGCTCGAGGTAGCCCAGCTTGTACGTCTCCGCCGCCCGCAGGTATTCCCACGTCAGTTCCGAGCGCGACACGCCCTCGTCATCGGTCGCGAGCGCGACCGGCACGCCGTAGAGCAGATACACCGGGAGCGGATGCTCCGCGCCGCGCACGCCCAGAATCAGGTCGTTCGAGGTCAGGCAGATTTCCACCAGCACGTGCCGCTCGGCCATTTCTTTCAGCAAACCGACGGGGTTCGTCTCCTGCATCACGTCCACGCCGTGCCCGATGCGCTCGGCGTGGCCCACTTCCACCGACTCGCGGATGTGGAAGCTCAAGCCGTCCGGCGGCACCAGGCCGGGAGCGAGTTCGCCCGCGTGAAGGCTGATGTGGACTTCGGGGTAGAGCTTGTGCAGATAATCGAGCATCCGCATGTGCAGGTCGAAATCGTGCATGGGAACGTAATTGTCCTCCGGCATCACCAGGTTCAAGCCGACCACGCGTGAATCCGCCCGCGCCATCTCGAAGCCGCAAAGGATCTGCGCGAACACGGTCTCCTTGGGCAGGCCGCGCAGCACCTGGTAGAGGTAACGCACGGTAACGCCACAGCCGGCGTCAGCGCGCACGTCACTGCAATGCAAGGTTTGCCGCATCTCGCGCTCATCCTCATCGAGATTCTTCCGTCCCGCCGCCACAGCGTCCATGAGGCCGTTCGCGAGCAGACGCTGGCGCATCTTGCCGAAATCGTCGTCCCAACCGAGCTTCTTGCCAAGCCGCGCGGCCTGGCCTTGGTCGGGGCCGAACATGAGCTCAAGATAAGATTCGTGCTGGGCCGCAGCCCGTGACGCCACCTCGGCCACCATCTCGCCGGTGTGAGCCTCGGTCACGGCGCCGAACTTGCCGAAGGCGGCGAAGAAGTGATCGTGACCGGAACGATCTCCCGGGCTGGGATGAAAATTGCGCATGGACCAGGCGTCAATCATGCTGTTGTAAAGCGCGGAATTGCCGAACGCGTTCGACACCGCTTCCTGGCCCTTCGCCGCATCGCAGGGAGGCGCAAGCAACTCCATGGTCGAGCCATCCACGCACAGGCTGTCGTGCGCTGCGAAGTTGATGTAGCTCTCGGCGTACACCGCGCCGCTCAAGTGATTGTGCAGGTCGCCGCCCTTCGGCATGCGCGTCAGAAAATCGAGCAGAAGCGACGGTTGCTGCCGGATGGCGTCGAGGTGGTGGGCGGTGCGCTCCTCGGGCGTCTGCGCAGTTGCGTACCCAGCGCCCGCCAGCAGCGTCAGGCCCAGCACGAACGTCCACCATTGTGCTCGCTTCATTCTCAACCTCCACTCCAGAATCTAGGGTGGCGGCGCAGAGCGCCGTATCGACTCATCGGGATTGTATCAGGATTGGGGACGGAAGGAAGATCCGTTGCCAGTTGCCGTCGAAGCGTGGCAACTGACAACGGACCATGGGAGCCGGCTAGAAAACCAGGTGCAGCGACATCTGGATGAAGCGCGGGCTGCCGAGTGTGTGCTGGATGATGCCGAGTTGTCCGCGCGGCGGGATCGTGTAACCGGCCGCAAAGTTGTTGTTAAGGTCCGTGGGAGGGTTCGAGAAAAAGGGATTGAACTCCACGTTGTTGTTGGGCGTGTCGAAGCTGGGGTGGTTGAAAATGTTGAAGAAGTCCACGCTGTAGCCGAGGTTAAACCGCTCGGTGAGCTTGGTCTGCTTCCGCAGCGAGAAATCGAACCGCGACTGGAAAGGCCCGCGGAAAATGTTGCGGCCTGAGCTCCCGTAACCGGTTTCGAAGTTGTCACAGACTTGCTGTCCGTCCACGGTGCCGCAGGGCGGGACGCCACCCTGGCCGGGTTGCAGTAAGGGGATGGTGAAACCAGCCGGGTTGAGCACGGGCTTGCCGGGGTTCACGCCCGTAGTGCCTTGCAGTTGGACGGACTGGGAGGTTTGTCCTGACGCCAGGGGGACAATCGGGTTGGTGATGAAATCGTTGCCGCCCCCATAGAAAATACTCGCGACCCCGCCGGAAAAGTCAATGACGCTGTAAGGCTGGCCGCTCTCGAGCACCGTGACGCCGCTAAATCCCCAGCCGTTCACGAATTTTCCGACCAGCGAGTTCAGGTTCCCTAAAGTGGGAAACTGATAGAGGTAGCTGATGGCGAGAACGTGAGTGCGGTCAAATCCCGACGTGCCGTAACCGCCGGTCGGTTGCAGCGGGTTGTTGCCGTTGTAAAAGAGCTGCAAGCCGCTGCCCTCATCGAGAGCGTGGGACCAGGTGTACGAGCCATTCACCTGGAGTCCCTTGCTCAGCCGCTTGCTAACGCTGAATTGCAAGGCATTGTAATTGGAAATCCCCTCCGCCTCGTAAAACACCGAGTTGGGGCTGTAGCCGATGAAAGGCACGCGCGCATCGGTGTTGCCGCCGTCGAGACCATTGATGGGCGTGGTGGCAAGGGTGTTTCCGGTGTTCGAGTTGACGGCATTGTAGCCGTAGGAATAAATCTGACCGTGGATGGGACTCTGCGGTGTGGCGATGCCAGGCTGGTTGAAGGGTATGGGCAGGACCAGATGACTGGCGTGGTTGCCGACGTAACCCAGGGTTAACACGAGGTTGTTGACCGGCTGCCATTGCAGGTCGAACTGCCAGTTCTCAGAGTAGGGCAGCTTGTTCGCCGGATCGTATCCGCCGAACAGAAACGGCCCGAACATGTTTCCGGCCGGAAAGTTGTTGCAGCTCGGAAATCCTCCGTTGTTGGGCGCAAACGGGCAGGAGGTCTGCGCCAGGTTCGGAAGCAGAGCGCCAAAATTGGAAGGGTTACCCGAAGGCGGCGCGGGAGCCGTGGCGCCGAAAGGCTGTGAGAGAGTGGCGCCCGAAGGGCTGAGAAAGGGCACAACGAAGGGAGGCTGGAGGGTGACGCCGAAGGGGCCGTTGAAGCCGCCGCCGGCGCTGGGCGAGAACTCCGTGAAGAACTCACCGCGGTCGTAATAGAGGCCATAGCCGGCGCGGACCACAACGTTCCTGAGCCGGGACGGGCTCCAGGCCAGGCCGACGCGGGGTCCCAGGCCCCACTGGCGCCCCGTCAGCGTGGAGCTGCTGACGCCGGGCGTGTGGAACTGGGCGTTGTTGCCCGCAATCACCAGGCCGCTGTTGGTGATGGTGTCGGTGGAGGCGTTGTACTGGTAGAGCTGGGGATAGAAGTTCGCCAGCAGCCCGTGCGCTTCGGAGAGCGGGCCATCCCAATCGAAACGAAGTCCCAGGTTCACGGTCAGGTCCGGAGACACCTTGACGTTGTCCTGGGCGAAGGCGCCGATCTGGTTGGCCCGGTAGTAGCGGTTACTCTCGCCACTGAAGAGCCTCGAAAAGCCTCCGAAGGTGGAAACCGTGCCGGTGAGAAAGTCGGGGAAGTTCGTGAAGGAGAGCGCAGCCACGTTGTTATTCTCATTGACCACGTTCAGTTGATTGCGGTCCCAGTTGGCGCCGAAGGAGAAGGTTTCCTTGCCACGCACCCAATTGAGGTTGGTCACGCCTTCCCACTGGTTCTGGAAGACCCCGGCATTGGCGAAGTTGTCGCGGGGACCGATGTTGAGGCTGTTGAACAGGGCGCTGTCGGCCGTGCTGATGAAAATGCCGGGGAAATGGGTGCTGCCAAACAAATTGATGCCCGCGGCGCTCGGGGTCAAGGGCTGTCCGGTCGTGGCAAAGGCCTGCTCGCGAATGAAGCCCGCGCGCTGCTCCCAGGTGAGCGTCGGGCTGAGCAGCGTGGTGTTGTCGAGCGAAATGACCTGGCTGCCCGCCGAGAGGTGCTGCGGAAATCCAGCGATCGCGCTCTGCGCGAAGGGGCTGGTGGTGGGATTATTCTGGTAATAGTATTTGGCAGCCAAGCGATCCTTGTCGGAAACGACGTAATCAATATTACCGTTCAACTGGTCGGCGACAAAGGTCGAGGGCGGGCCGAAGACCACAGCGTCAAAGCCGAGCGCGGTGGCGGTGTTGGGATCGGTAATGGTCGGCGTAGGGATGACGAACTGGCCGTTGGGGAGTTTGGCTTGCAGGATGGCAACGGCGGCGGGATCGAGCTGGCCGGCCGTGATAGGGGGCCCAAAAGTGGCGCCACCGTTTCCATTCTGGGCATTGGCGACCGCAGCCAGAGCCGCAGGACTGCGGTCATCGGTGAGTTGCAGCGGCACGGTGGCGTCGGAAATGCCGTTCGACTGATCGTGGACCCGCACGCCCTGGTAAGAGGCGAAAAAGAAGAGCTTGTCGCGCTTGATGGGCCCGCCGACAGTGGCGCCGAAAGTGCCGCGGTGGAGCACGGGAACCTTCTGGTTGGCGGGAATGGCGGGGTCAGCGTTGAAGAAGAAAGGCGCGGCGTTCCAGGCGTCGGACTGGCGATAGCCATAGAGCTGCCCGTGAATCTGATTGGTGCCGGACCGCGTGATGATTTCGACGTGTGCGCCGCTGTTGGCGCCCTGGGAGGCGTCGTACATCGAGGTGTTGACGCGGAGTTCTTCCATCGTCTCGGGAGGCGGCGTGGGGAGTCCCTGGCCGATGGCGTTGTAGACCGTGGTGTTGGTCTGAATCTGCCCGCCGGCCAGAAAACTTTCGCCGGTGTTCAACACAAAGCGGTTTTCCGAAACCGAGCTCGAGGACTTGCCGTTGAAAACGTTGTTAGCGTTGACGCCGTTAAACGAAAAACTGTTGCTGGTATCGCGCTGGCCGTTGGCCCAGATGTTTTGGTTGCCAAGCCCCGCGTCGGTGCCGGCCCCGGCGAGAAGGTCGGCATTGACGCCCGGGCTCAGGATGGCAAGCTGGGTGAAGCTGCCGGTGCCGAGCGGAATCGCCTGGATGACGGAGGAACCGAGGATGTAACCGTTCGTCGTGTCCACCTTGTTGAGGAGCGGCGTGCCCGTCACCGTCACCGTGGTGGTCACGGTGCCGGGTTGCAGCACGCTGGGGACGGTCGTCGTGCGGTTCGCCTGCACGATAATCTCGGAGTGAGTCTCGGTCTTGAAGCCTTCCTTGGCGAAGCTGACTGTATAGGTGCCGATGGGCAGGCCGAAGAGGTTGTAATCGCCGGAGCTGTTCGTCTTGGTGCTGGCGTCAAGCCCGGTCGCGATGTTGTGGACCTTCACGGCGACACCGGGAAGGACCGCGCCCGAAGCATCGGTGACCGTGCCGGTGATCGAGCCAGACGTCTGCTGGGCCCAGACGGGCTCAGCGATCGCGACCATCGCAATCAGGGCCAGCGACAGGCAGAGACTCCACAAAGCTTTGCGGGATTGATTAGGCTTGCTCATTTTCCCCTCCTCGGGATATTGAGTGATTGGGTGATTGCGTGATTGAGCCATCAAACCATTGCGTCATCGGCCATTGAATCATTGAGTCGCGTCCAAACACCGGTATCACAACTTCCCGACGCGACACTCTTGTATCACGTTTGGCGGCCGCTCGCAAGCTCACAAGACGAGGTTGTCATCCCCTCCGCAAACACGCCTGGAATGATTGTGCCGACTCTGGCAGAGCGGGGCATCACTGGGCGAATGCCGAAAGCGCCGACGGGAGTCAACCGGCTCTAAGCTCCACTCTGCGGGTCGTGGGGGTGACAATAGCCTACCCACCGGCGCCGGCTGAGCAGCTTCAACGACGGTGTAGCCCCAATGAGGAATCGCGAACGATGAGGGTGGTCTTGAGAAGTCGCCGCCGGGGGGGGCCGGTCATTTTCCCGGAGATTCTCTTCAGCAGGATATTGGCGGCTGCGGCCCCTAAATCGTAAGCTGGCTGGGCCACCGCGCTGACGGACGGTTTCGCGAATGGAAACCAACCGAGGTCATCGAAGCTCACCAAGGCTATCTTATGGACCAGGCGCAACTCAGACATGGCTCGGAGGCAGCCCTCGGTCATCAGGCCGTTACAAATGAACAGTGCCGTCGGACGGGGTGACAAAGCGAGAAGGTTCCGAGCCTGCTGGTATCCGGATTCTATGTCGAATCGCCCTTCTGCGACGAGGTCTTCCTTGAGCGCGACCCGCCTCGCTTCGAGCGCTTTCTTGTAGCCTGCGAGTCGTAGGCGGGCATTGATGAGCTGTAATGGGCCGGTGATGATTCCGATGCGTCGATGCCCATGATCGAGAAGGTGGTCCACCGCTTCGTAGCTGCCCCGGAGGTTGTCCGCCAAAACTGCATCGGCGTCCATCCCGGGGTAGTAGCGATCGATGAGGACGATAGGGACTCCTGTTGACTGATGATTGGAGAGGTACTCGGGAGTTGACCTACTGCCGGACGTGATCAGCAAGAGCCCATCCACGCGTTGCTCGCGGAAGGCCCGATAATAGGACTCCTGCTTGGTCAGGGCGTTATCCGAGTTTCCGACAAACAGAGTGTAGCCGGCATGATTCAAAACGTCTTCGGCAGCACGAACCACTGCAGGAAAAAAGGGATTGGTGATGTCGGGAATGACCATGCCCACGGTCTTGCTTCTGCTGGTTCGGAGTCCGCGGGCCATGGCATTGGGGTGATAGTTCAGATCGCGAATCGATCTGAGCACCCTCTCGCGCACCTGCACGCTGACCGGGTAGTTTTGATTGACGACATGCGAAACCGTGGCGGTGGAAACGCCGGCTCTGATCGCGATGTCACGAATCGTAACCATAAGTGTGACCACTTATCTGTCAGGGGCCGAGAAGTTCGTGCTCTTGCCTGACAAGACCTTTGTGCTGGATGAGACAGTTTACCTGCTCCAGCGTCCAATATCAATCGATTAACCTTACACCTGCTCGCCGGAGACGGTCCATCGAGCCTGCGAGCTCGAAGACCGGCTAAACAATTAGCCTACCTGCTGCCCACGACAGATTTACCCGTCATCAGCTTCACGAAGAGCTCGTAGAACTTTGGGGCATCAACGCCGAACTGAACCGTGGACAAATGTTCGTAAGGCGGAACCCGTGTAGTCGGCGCCCAAAAAAGGGTCTCTCCGTAACTGGGCCCGTGATCGATGTCGATGTCCACATCGAGTTGCTCGGTTTGCGTGATCAGGGAGGGGTCGATCAGGGCAGCGGCGGAAAGCTCGTCCCACATGTATCCCGGCGTGGCGTACTTCGCGAGATACCGGGCGACGGGAGTCCGGGCTTCCGCAATTTTCGCGATCATTTCCGGTGTCAGGCGCGTCTTCACGGAAACGTCAATGGGAGTAATTGTGATTTTCTTCCAGGGCGCCCGCATCACGATTCGCGCCGCCTCCGGGTCAAACCACCAATTGAATTCACGCCGGCCGTCGATCGTATTGATGCCGCCCTGCTGACTGTACATTCCACTTCCCATCAGGACCAGTTGGCGGGCAAGGAGCGCGACGGAAGGATCGATCCGCAAGGCAAGGGCGATGTTGGTCAGAGGACCGCCGGCCCAGATCGTCACCTCGCCGGGGTAGCGGTGGACCATCTGAACAATGAAATCGGCGGCGTTGCCTGGCTGCGGCTTGAGGTGCGGGTCCCCCTCGGCGAGCGGGGGCACGACGCCGGGAGGATGATAGGGTTTGAACGCCGCAGGCCGATGGGCCAAGGCGGATGCCGGCCATTCGGTCCAGCAACCCTTGTAGCCCAGTTTGCCGTAGAGCGCCTCCCACCGCTCCGACTCTTCCTTAGAGTTGAGTAACGGGTATTCCGCGCCCTCGATGACCGGAACATTGATGCGGCCGGCGATTTCGAGCAGGCGCAGGGTGTGTGCGGTTTCTTCCTTAACCCACTGATCGCCGCTCACGGTGGTGATTCCCAGCACTTCGAATCGATCGGACTCAAGGAAAACCAGGATCGACTGCATGTCCGTGGTCGCCGGTCCGCGAGCATCCTGATCCACGATCACCTTGAGCTTGGCGGCCTGGAGTGTTACCGCGAAAGTAAGCGCCAGCAGCAGCGAAATACGACGGCACCTCATGGCCTTGATCCTCCTTGAGCGCTCATGCGCTCGCGCCCGCTTCTCGCACGGGCGCGCCTCAATACAAATCGTTTTACTCCGGGACATGCTAGTACGAATGCGAGGCGATGGTCAAGGCGATTGGTCACCGGTGAAGTATTCTAATGAGTGCTCAGTATTGCACATTGCTGCGGCCGAAGTAATCTAATATCAATTACATACGTTACGAGGCCTGTGGCGCGAACAAAATCCCCAACGAAAACGAAGAGGCATCCTTGAGGGTGAAGATGGCTTCTGCAAGGTTGGCAAAAGATTTCGCTTGACAAGCTAACGTGTTAATGGATTAATCTTGCGACCGCAAGGAAGAGAGTTTGGCGCAGACATGGAAATATCCCGGGTTGGTTGCTGGTCGATTCGAACAACCGGATCGATCCATTTCTCCAAATGTTTTGTGCGAAATCCCGTCAGAAGGGCGGGCCAAGAGGAGGAACGTATGAAGAGGTTATGGATTACAGGAATCTTTGCTCTGGTGGTTCTGCTGGCTTTGCCGATCGGCAATCTGTACGCTCAAGCCACCGCCTCCCTGCTCGGGATCGTACACGACGCGAGCGGTGCGGTTATACCGGGTGCGCAGGTCACGGTTCTGAATCAACAGACCGGTGCGACGCGAACGGTCCCAACCGATTCGACCGGTTCCTACGAGGCTCCCTTCTTGCCGGTGGGGCAGTACACGGTGCGCGTGACCTTTCAAGGGTTCAACGCCGCCGAGCAAAAGGATGTCGTGCTTCAGCTTGAAGAGCACCGGGAGATCGATTTCACGCTGACGCCATCAAACATCAAGCAGTCCGTGGAGGTCTCGGCCATCCCCGTGGCCGTGAACACAACTTCGCCGACGCTAGGGCAAGTGATTCCGCAGCAACAAGTGGCGGACCTGCCCTTGAACGGTCGCGACTTCGTCGAACTCGCCATCCTGACGCCTGGCGCCACCACCTCCTACGCCGCTGGGGATTTCTTCAATGGTAATGGCGGTGGTGAGACGGCCATCCGAGGTTCCTACTCCCTCTCCGTGGGCGGGTCACGCGAAAGCAGCACGGATTGGCGCCTCGACGGAATGGATAACAATGAACTCAGTGCGGGCGCGATCTCCATTCTGCCGTCCATCGACGCCATTCAGGAATTCAACGTCCTCACCTTCAACTACTCGGCCGAGTATGGCCGACGCGGCGGCCCCACCGTCCTGGTGACACTCAAGAACGGCACGAACCAGTATCATGGGACCCTGTTTGAGTTTCACCGTAACAACGCCGTGGATGCCCGGAGCTTTTTTGCGACCTCGACGCCCAAATATATCGAGAACACCTTCGGTGGTTCGATCGGCGGGCCCATTCAAAAGGACAAGACTTTCTTCTTCTTCGATTTTCAGGACACACGATACGTGGAGGCTATTCCCAACGTGGCCACGGTACCGACCGCCCTAATGCGTCAGGGAGTCTTTACGGAATTCGGAGCTTCGGTATTCAATCCTGCCAGCCCGACACGGCAGCAGTTTTTTAACAACACCATCCCCGCCTGTCAACCGGGCTCTGCGTCCGGCAGTTGTATCAGTCCCATTGGCCAGGCTCTTGTCAATTTCTTTCCCCTACCGAATGTTCCTGGCACGTTATTCGGAGACTATGTTTCGCAGCCGATCCAGAGATTTGCCGAACCGCAGGCAGACATTCGTCTTGACCATACTTTCTCCTCCAGGGATTCGGCCTGGGCTCACTTCAGCTACGACCAGGCTGGCGTGTTCGAACCCTCCGGCCTGCCGGGCTTTGGAGCCCAGCCTGGTGGTTACTTCACCAATCGCACGCTGACCAATCACGATCGCAACGTCGCGATCTCGGAAACACATCTGTTTTCGCCGACCTTAATCAATCAGGTGACCGCGGGGTATAACCGCGAGTTTGATTTCATTAGTGACTTCGGCACCGGCAGCAACGAGTCCGAAAAGCTGGGGATACCCGGGTCGAATCTGGGCACGGACGTCAGCTCGGACCTGCTCGCCGTCATTCTTGGCAATGGCTTCTGGGGCTTGGAAGGCACCTTTTCGCCGTTCCAAGGTGGGACGAACGTTTATCAAGTCTCTGACTCGCTCGAATATATACGAGGCAATCACCATTTTCAGATTGGTGGAGGATTCTGGGCGAACCAGTTGAACATTTTGACGGCCGCAGCCGGGCAGGGCTTCCTGGGCTTCACCGGTGAATTCACGTCTGATAGCGCCTTCGACCCCAACACCGGGTCTCCGATCGCTGACCTGCTGGTTGGCATTCCGACCTTCGGCGAGCACGATCAAACGTTCCAAGGCGTGACCCGAGGCCACCGCTGGAAGCAATATCGACCGTATATCGAGGACGACTGGAAGGCTCGGCCTGACCTTACCCTTAACTTGGGATTCGCTTACAACTACACGACACCGATCACTGAGAACCACAACCGCCAGTCTAACTTTGACTTTGCAACGGGAACCTGGTTGATTCCCGGGGTCAATGCCGGTGGCTCAGCCGGAGTCAATCCCTACTACGGCGGCCTAGAGCCTCGATTTGGATTCAGTTGGAGCCCGAGAGGCAGCACGAAGACGGCGGTTCGCGGTGGCTATGGGATTTTCCACGATTCAGGCTTCAACCAGGGCTCCCAGGATATCTGGGAAAATCCGCCTTACTTCGGAAGCTTCGCCTTCTTCGCCAACGGCGTGACGCCCGTCACGACGCTTTCGCAGGGCTTTCCTATTCTGAGCCAGCCGTCTACGCAGAGCCTGATCAGCAACCCTCTTGTAGGTGGCAACGCCTTTAACCGGCCATTTGACTATCCGCTCGGCACGATCCAGCAGTGGAACCTTAATGTGCAGCGGGAGGTGAGTGGCGGGTTCCTGTTTACCGTCGGCTATGCGGCGTCGAGAAGCGCCCACCTGACGACTGACTTCTTCAACCTCAATATCGCGCCTCCAGGACCGCTCACAACCTTGCAGCAACGGCGACCCTATCCCGCCTTCAACAACATTTTCGGTATCCTTCCCCGCGGGCAGAGCCGCTACGACTCATTGCAATTGAAAGCCGAAACCCGCCGCGCGCATCACGGCTTCTATGCGCTCCTCTCGTATACCTATGCTAAGGGGTTTGACAACGGCCTGGGCGACAATCTCGGCACTCCTGTCGGCATCGACTACTTTCCCCTTAACCAAGGCCATAACGCCGATAAGGGTCTGAATTCCATCGATCTGACACACCAGTTCACCGGGAGCTTCACTTATGACCTTCCGTTTGGCCGGGGCCAGAAATGGGCCTCCACCGCAAGCGGTGTAACAGAGGCGTTGCTGGGAGGATGGCAAACCAATGGCATCCTCCACTTTACCTCGGGCTCTCCGCTGTATCTCAGCGTGGCCATCGACGAATCCGGCACGGGCCTGGGGAACCGGCCGGACCGGGTCTGCAACGGCGCCCTGAGCAATCCTACGGTCAACGAGTGGTTCAACACGAGTTGTTTTGCCAACCCGGCTCCCGGCACGCTCGGAAATTCCACGCGGACGCCCTTGTTCGGTCCGCCTTTTAAGAATGTGGATTTCTCGCTGTTCAAGAGATTCCCCCTGCCGTGGCGAGAGGGGATGAACCTGGAGTTCCGTACTGAAGTGTTCAATCTGTTAAACACGCCACAATTTGCTCTGCCGGGCACATCGTTAGTCGTTCAAGGAACCAACCAGGGCGGCTTCGGACAGATATTCTCAACCGTCAACAACCCTCGGCTGATTCAATTCGCGCTGAAGTTGATCTTTTGACCCGCACAGGCACCACTCCCAGGACGGCTCACAAAACGGGGCGCTGCGACAAGCGCCCCGGCCTCCTCTCGGGTCCACTCCCGGCCATGCCAAAGGGAATCGCCTTGCTGCTTGCTCTTTTTCTGGCTGGAGCGGCTCGGGCCTGGCCGCAATTCGCACCGTACGCTCCCGTTGACGGCTTGATTCCCGGACCTCCGGCGCCTTCTGATTTTGCTTCCTGGCTAAACGACCTCGAAAGCTGGCGAACGGAGACCTTGATTCGTCTCGGCTACGACGGGGCAGAATACCAGCGCGCGCCGCTCAAGTGGACCCAGCAGGCTTTCATCCAGACCCAGATGATGGTGCAGGAGCGCTATTTTTTCGACCCTGCGACGGAACGGTACACGGTGAGCCGCTACTTGGATGACTTGAAGAAGCGCTACGGTGGAGTTGACGCCGTTCTCATTTGGCCCACGTATCCGAACCTGGGCATAGATGACCGCAATCAGTTCGACATGGTTCGCGATTTGCCCGGCGGCATCAAGGCATTGAAGGCCATGATTGACGACTTCCATCGCCAGGGCGTTCGGGTGTTGTTCCCTTACAACCCTTGGGACCGAGGAACAAGGCCGGAAACAATGCCCGACTGGCAGGTCCTGGCTCGCCTCATGGCCGCCATTGGGGCCGACGGCCTGAACGGCGATACTACGGACTGGTTCCCTCGCTCCTTTCGCACG
Source organism: Terriglobia bacterium (assembly GCA_035934405.1). Taxonomy (GTDB): domain Bacteria; phylum Acidobacteriota; class Terriglobia; order UBA7540; family UBA7540; genus DASYXW01. Next base: position 76,148 of record DASYXW010000089.1, on the reverse strand, counting down.
GCATCCGACGCGGCGGGTCATCCTCTCGCTCTCGAACCTCAGGTGGAGCCCGACAGTCCCGGAGAGGAGCTGGCCTGGGACAACCTGAGCTGGAATGACTGGATTGTCCAGACCGACCGGAGATGGAAGTATCCTTTTGCGCCGCAGGTGATCGCTGACAAGTGGCTTGAGCCTCGGCACATGGTCAACGTCACCGACCGATGGTCCCGCGACAAGACCGATGATCTCCAGCACGCCTTTTTCAACGGCGTTGGCTATGAGAGTTGGGAGAACATCTGGGGCATCTGGAACCAGATTGATAACCGCGACGCCGAGGCGCTGCGCCGTATCGCGACCATCGAGCGAGCTTGCGCCGCGGTGCTCATCAGCCGGGACTGGGAACCTCACACGCCCGTGCTGCAACCGGGCGTGTTCGGCAGCAAGTTCCCCGGCAGCGGCGAGACTCTTTGGACGATCGTGAACCGCAACCGTTACGCTGTCAGCGGCGCCGAAATCCGCGTCGCCCATGAGCGCGGCTGGCACTACTACGACTTGTGGCACGGTGTTGAACTGGATCCCGAAATCGCTGGCCCGCAAGCGACTTTGAGCTTTGAGATGGAACCGCGGGGCTACGGCGCCCTCCTGGCCGCGCCCCGGCTTTCTTCCGCCGAACGGCAACTCCTGGCTCGCATGCAGCGACTCTCCGTCCGGCCTCTCCACAGCTTTTCGCACGAGTGGCACTGGCTGCCGCAACAGCTCGTTGAGACCGCTCCCACGAAACCGGTGAAGGCAGCGCCCGAAGGTATGGTCGTGATTCCCGGCGGTGATTTCGACTTTAAGGTGAGTGGCACGGAGATTGAGGGCGGAAATGAAATTGGGGTAGACGTGCAGATGCCCTGGGAAAACTCGCCTCGCCGCGATCACTTCGAGCGGATGCAAATCAAGCCGTTTTACATGGACCGGTCGCCAGTCACGAACGCTCAGTTCAGGAAGTTCCTCGATGCCAGTCACTATCACCCCAGGGACGATCACAACTTTCTTCGGGGCTGGCACGGCGGCACGTATCCCGAGGGCTGGGCTCAGAGGCCGGTCACCTGGGTGTCGCTCGAAGACGCCCGCGCTTATGCGGCCTGGGCGGGCAAGCGACTGCCGCACGAATGGGAGTGGCAGTATGCGGCGCAGGGCACAGACGGGCGGCTTTACCCTTGGGGAAATCGGTGGGATTCAAGCGCCGTCCCGCCGCCGGAGGCTGGAGCGTATCCGGCCGGCGCCAGCCCTTTCGGCGTGATGGATCTGGTGGGAACCGTCTGGCAGTGGACCGATGAGTATCAGGACGAGCACACACGCGCCGCGATTTTGCGGGGCGGCAGTTACTACCAGCCGCAGGGATCGCTTTGGTATTTTCCCCAGGCATACAGGCTGGACCAGCACAGCAAGTATCTCCTGATGGCGCCCGGCCTTGACCGGGCGGCGACCATCGGCTTTCGTTGCGTCGTGGATGCCGAATAGATGTTTATTGAGCGGAATCCTCGGGAACCTCAAGACGAACTGGAGGATGGAGCAAATGACTTCAAAACCTGACCGGCCGCGTTTGAGCCGCCGGCAATTTGTCGCGACCTCCGCTCTCGGCGCAGCATTCGGAGGGCTTTCGGGCCGGGTCGGCTCGATGGATCCTTTCTCCCAAGCGGTGCCCGGCACCCCCGCTTCGGGCGCCGCGCTGCGCCGCGTCATCATCGACACTGACCCCGGCGTGGACGACGCTTTTGCTCTGCTTTTTGCCATGCGGTCGCCGGAGTTGAAGATCGAAGCCATTACGCCGGTGGCCGGCAACGTCCCGCTTTCGCTCACGCTTCCCAATGCCCTGCGGATGGTGGAGATTGCCGGGCGGACGGATATTCCAGTTGCCCGCGGCGCCAGCGCGCCGCTAATGCGGAAGCTCGTTACCGCCACCTACGCGCACGGCGAAAATGGACTGGCGGGCGTGGTTTTTCCGGAGCCTACTACCAAACCGGTGGAGCAGTCTGCCGCTGAGTTGATTTACCAAGTCGCGAGCAGACATCCAGGTGAAGTGTCAATCATCGCCATCGGTCCGCTGACCAACGTCGCGACGGCGCTTCGCGCCTATCCGCCGCTTGAGAAAATGATCGCCGAGATTGTTCTGATGGGCGGATCGCTCTCGGGCGGCAACGTCACGCCGGCCGCGGAGTTCAACCTCTATGTCGATCCCGAGGCCGCCAGCATTGTCTTCGGCTCAGGCATCCCTTTGACCATGGTCGGCCTCGACGTCACCCGCAAAGCCATCCTGACCGAAGCACACGTGAAGACTCTTGAAGGCGGCTCGAATGCAGTGAGCCGGGCGGCGGCAAGGATTGGACGCGCCATCCTGGAGCAGGCGCGGCGCGCCGGCTGGACCAGCGGCCCGGCCATGCACGACCCGCTGGCCGTGGCTACTTTCCTGGACAAGTCCGTGGTGCAGCTCGAGAACTACTTCGTGGCGGTGGAGACGGCCGGACAGTTCACCTCCGGCGAGACGGTGGGCTACCGCCGGGCGCCGCTGCGAGGGTCCGCCCCACCATCGAATGCAAGCGAGAGCTCCGCGGTTTTCAGCGAAACGTTCATGCCGAATGCCAACGTCGCCGTCGATCTTAGCGTGCAGCGTTTCTTCGGGAGCTTCATCTCACGGCTTGCGGGCACAGGATAAACCGGAATGCCTGCGCCCGGTCGAGCGAGAGCGTAGGTGGAGCGATGAACACGAAGCAGTAATCGGCTACACGAGAGGAGTTCGACTGATGCAGCGTTTTCGTTCCGTTTTTGTCATCTCATGGATGCTGGCGGCCAGCCTTCTCGGTTGGGGCCAAGCCAAACGGAAGGTGATTATCGATCAGGACGCCATGGGCCCGGGCGGTACGGACCAGGATGCAATTCTGGTGTTGATCCAATCGCCGGACGTCGACCCCCTCGGCATCACCGTGGTCACCGGAGACGGTTGGCGCGACGAGGAGGTTGCGCACACTTTGCGGATGCTCGAAATCATCGGACGCACCGACATTCCGGTGGTCCCGGGCGCTGTTTTCCCGCTGGTCAACAGCAAGGAGGGAATCGAGCAGTGGGAGAAGCGTTACGGAAAGATCCCTTACATGGGCGCATGGTTTGTGGACTACGCCGGATGGAAATATCACGATCCTTTTATCGTCCCGCCGCTCAAGGAGGGCAGCCCGACAACGAAGCCGGCGAACGAAGACGCGGCGCATTTCATGGTCAGGATGGTCCACAAGTATCCACACCAGGTCACCATTTATGCCGCCGGCCCGCTCACTGACCTGGCGCTGGCCATGGGGCTGGATCCTCAGTTTCCCGCGCTGACGAAGGATCTGGTGGTGATGGGCGGCAGCATGAATCCTTCCACCACTGACCCGGAATACCTGCACTCGCCGCAGCGCGAGTTCAACTTCTGGTTCGATCCCGAAGCCACGCACAAGGTCCTGCACGGCGCCTGGCCGAAGATGACTTGCACCACGGTGGACATTTCGGTCAAGACCAGTGTGACGAGAGCGATGATCGACGAGATCGCGCGGGCACGCACGCCGGTGGCGCAGTACGTCTCCAAGTATGCTTACACCGGTGGGTTCATGTGGGATGAGCTGGCGGCGGCGGCGTGGGTGGATCCCGGCATCATCACCAAGGAAGAGATGATTTACATGGATGCGGACGTCGACCATGGAGCGGGCTACGGCAACACTCTGAGCTGGGTCCCCGGCACCAACCCCGGACTGGGTGAGCAATTGGTGCACGTCCAGAGAGACCTGGATACCCAGAGACTGTATCGCCTTTTTGTTCGCTTAATGACCGGCCCCACGCCGGACGCGCGTACCACAGGGGACTCGCGAAGCCAAACGGGCGGGTCCGGCGCAGGGAGGCGCAGCCGTTAGCGGCTCGGGCGTCGGCAACAATCCTGAAATCTTCCCCTGCATGCGATCGACCCGTCATCGCGTCAGTAAGCGAGAACGACTTCGAGTGCTTCGTCACGATGGGCACAGATGGCTGTCGAAAGGTTAAGAAGTTAACAATTTACCCTCCTCTCAGGATAACGAAACTTCAACTGCGATAGTTCTCACGCGTCGGTTACGGGGCTTTGAAGCTGCTGTCAAGGCGCCATCAAAACCGGGGGGCCGGGACCCCGGAGGCGCGGCTTGTCCCGTAATGGACCGTACTGGTTCAAATCCTTCCCACAATGAAACCGGCCCGAAACTGGCCTGGGCTCCACGCTGGGCTCGAAAAGCCGTGGCCGTGACGTAGTGACGATTCTGCATCGTCCTAAGCCTCCTCTTTGCAGCGGGAATCTGCGCCTGAAGAGCCTTTTCCCGCTTCGGCACGACCGGTGAGCGCTCGCTCTACCCTCTTGGCACACCACCTGCATTCAAGACTGACAGTCGCGGAACAATCAGCGCAACGGCAGCGGCTGCGACGCGGGTGCTTGACGCCTGACGCCGGCGCGGAGGTGTGTTTGTGCGAGATCGATACAGACGGGAAGAGGCGAAGCGACCCAAGCCGGGAGCAAGGGAGAACCGCGCCGGGTTCCGGGGATCCCGGCCGACGCTTACCCTGTCGCTCGCCGCGTTCCTGCTGGCGAGCCTCGTGGGTACCGCGTCGCGCGCTCTCGCGGCGGAGGCACTCAAACCCGCGGCGCCTCCGAGGCCGAGCGTGCCCGGCGCGCCCAACGGGGAAATCGAGCTGCTGGAAAAGAAAATGTGGGAAATGGTGAACCAAGAACGCCTGGAACCCGACACCCAGGCTGAGACCGGAGGACAGGCGCTCGCGCTCCAGTGGGACGACCGGCTGGCCGAGGTGGCTCGCGAGCACTCGCTGGACATGGCGCAGCGAGGTTACTTTAACCACGTCTCGCCCGATGGGTCAACGCCCGACGTGCGGGTGACACGGGCGGGGATTGCCTGGCAGGGGATGGGCGAGAACATCGCCGAATACGGCGACGTGACCCGGGCGGAGGCGGCCTTCATGAACGAGCCGCGGTTCGAGCACAATCACCGCCACAACATCCTGAATCCGAAGTTCACGCACGTCGGAGTGGGCATCGTGCGCGGCGCCGACGGCATGTTCTACATCACCCAGGAATTCGCGCAGGAACCCTAGCCTAGCCGCCGACGGCCGAATCCGAGGCGCTGGCGGTGGAGTTCCCATTCATGCGAATCACGCCCGTCTGATCCATGAAATAGTAACTCTTTCCCGTACTCCCCAGCTTGGTGGGGCTGGCGGTGACGGTGAAGCTGCCAACCTTCCCATCCGAGTCGCGGGGGCCGGGCGAGTAGACGTAGGTGTAGCCTTCTTTGCTGCCCGCGCTGAGGTCGCTGTCGATGAAGCCTGCGGCCGACGCGGTGGGCATGCCGCCCGGCGGTGGACCGAGCGACGACAAGGCCGGGCTATATCCTGTGTTGTAGGTGCCCGCGTAACTGGTCTCGGCGCTCATCACCCGGTGGAGGTCCCGCATCGCCTCCATGGTATTCAGGTCCGCTCTTGACTTGGTGATGCTAGGGAGAGCGATCGCGAGGCACAGCACGACAATGACGATAATCAAAAGGAGCTCAACCCACGAAAAGCCCCTGGAATCCTTCTGCATCTGTTCCTCCTAACCATGATTGCGAATATCGATGAACTCGACTTCACGGATCGCAGCATAAGATTTTAACCCGAATCGCCCCCCGCGCCTAGCCCTTTCAGCTTCGCCGGTAAAGCCGGACTCGGCACGGGGCCGCAGACTGCCCCGCCGGTAAGCCCATCCCTGCCATTCTGGCCGAGCCGGAGCTAGTTTGTAAAGTCAATGGAAAGCTAATAGCAAGCGTCTTAAGATGGACGGTTGGCGTGGACTCACCGACGTGCGGCCGGCGATGGTTCGCCAGCGACGGCCAACGGCGGCATTGCCGTGACGCTAAGCCTCGGCGACGGGATGCACAAACTTAACCCCCGCCTCAACGGCCTCGCCTGGCTCAGACTCGCCTACCCACACCACGCGGGCCAGTTTTCGCAGCATGGTTTCACCTTTGGCCATCACCAAGTCGAGCACTTGGCCGTGCGTCAGCGCGATTCCGTTGCTGCGAAGCCGGGCGCCGCTCCACGAAAGATCGAGCGTGTGCGCCTGGTGAGCCACATTGCAGGGGTCGGATTTCAAGAGCACGGTAACGGGAATCTCCACCGGGATTCGGTCCCAGTGCCGGGCTTCCGTGAACGTCAGGGTCATCACCAACCTCCCACTGCAGTTCGTACTTGCCAGTAATTAGCAATACTATAACTAAACTCGCGGAAGGCTGTCAAGCACTATTTTCGCGATGAATGAGGCGGGTCACTCGCCCGCGGCCGGTTTCACCTCCACCGCGCCGCCGGCAAAAAGCGTCGGCGCGCCCGCCGAGTAGGCCGCGTTGTTGAATGCGGCCACGTCGGTTTTCAGCAGCTCGTTGAACGCTGCCAAGTGCTTGTCCAATTGCCGCTTGATCTCGGCCATTCTGGCTTTAATGAGAGCGTTCGGAGGCTCGTCGTAGGCGCCGGCGAGGCGTCCGGCCATGCCTTCGAGCTGGTCATGGAACGAAGCCAAAGCGTGAATGCTGTCCTCGGGCACATTGTGCTGGATGTTGGGGTCATAAACCGTTGCTTTGAGCTTTTTCAGCTTCCCGTCGAGGCTACGGGCCTGGTCGAGGACCGGGGCGTACTTGGCTTTCAGGTCACTCTCGGCTTGGACGGTCTTTTGGAACGCCGCGATCTGCTGCTCCATGCCGTCAATGCGCCCGATCATTTCGTTAAGCGCGCTCACCTGGCTGCGAGCATCGAGCGCCGCTTCGGTCTGGGCGCGGAGATCGGCGAGGTCGAGGTGCAGATTAGGGTCCGCCTCGACCGCAACCGTGGTTTGCTCCGTGTGGCCCTTTACGGTGACCGCGACGTGATACTCGCCCGGGAGCACCGAGGGACCACGGGTGAAGAATCGCGCTTCAGGCGGAGCGCCGGGCGGCGACGGGCCAGGTGGAATCTCGGAAGCGAGGCGCCGCACTCCCTCGTAATGAAGATCCCATACAAAGCGGTTGACGCCGGCGAGCGAGGGACCGTAGTGGGTGGCAAGCGGACGGCCGCTGGCGTCCGTGATGACGATCTTCACGGGCGTTTCGTGATCCTTCTTCTCCTCCGGCGTTGCCTCCAGCTTGGATTTCAGGAAGTAGTCAATCACCGCACCCTCGGGCGCGTTGAGTGCCGAGTAGCCCACGCGCTGGCCTTCGTCGGTCTCCCAGTGATGGAAGAGTGTGCCCGGCGCGCTCGCGAGCAGACGGAAGTCGGCCGCTTCCACCTGCCCGCTCAGCCTCTCCACCGGCCGGATATCATCGAGCACGAAGAGCCCGCGTCCGTGTGTGGCGACGGCCAGGTCATGGCGGCTCTTCACAAACGTGAGATCCCACACGGGGACGGTGGGAAAATTGGCTTTGAGCGGCTTCCAGCTTGCGCCTGCGTCCGCTGAGTAGAAGAGCCCGGTGTCGTTGCCGAGCGCGAGGAAACCACGCTGGTTGGGGTCTTCGCGGACCACATACACCGGCGCTTCGGGGAGCCCGGCCGAAATCTTGGTCCACGATCGGCCGTAATCGCCGGTCTTGTAAACGTAGGCGTGGCGGTCGCCGAGCATGTGAGCGTCGAAAGAGACGTAAGCCGTGCCGGCGTCGAAAGGCGAGACCCCGATCTGATAGACGCGAGCCCACTGAGGCGCGCCGCGCACTTTCACGGCGACGTTCGTCCAGTGATTGCCGCCGTCGCGCGTGACCTGCACGAGTCCGTCGTCGGTTCCCACCCAGATCACTTTGGCGTCGGTCGGAGCGAGGGTGATGCAGAGGATGGTGTCGTAGGATTCGGCGCCGCTGAGATCGTACTGCACCGGGCCGCCCGAGTTCACCTGCTTGCTCTTGTCGTTGCGCGTGAGGTCAGGGCTGATTGCAGTCCAGTTGCGGCCACCATCGGTGGACTTGAAGACGACGTTACCACCCAGGTACACCTCGTTGGCATCCGTGGGAGAAACGGCGATCGGCGTGGTCCAGTTGAAGCGGTACTTCAGATCCGAGGGCGCGGTTTCTTCGACCGTTTCGAGGTAGGGGCGCGCGAAGTGCGCGAGGTGGGTTCGCCGGTCAAGCCGGTGAACGAAGCCGTCCTGCGAATCGGCATAGACGATATTGGGGTCGCTCGGGGCGGGCACCGCGTATTCCCCGTCGCCGCCCGCCACCGTGTACCAGTCGGCATTGGCCACGCCGCGCCGTCCCAGGTTGCTCGAAGGGCCGCACCAAGCGTTGTTGTCCTGCAGGCCGCCGCACAGGGTGTACGGCGAGTTCGAGTCCGCGGCGACCTGATAAAACTGTTCGATGGGCAGGCCGTCGAGAAACCGCCAGGATTTGGCGCCATTGAGCGAAAGGAACACGCCGCCGTCGTTTCCTTGAATGATCCGGCTGGGGTCCTTGGGGTCAATCCAGATGGCGTGATGGTCCGGGTGGACGCCATGGTCGGCCACGCGCGCCGTCTTACCGCCATCTGTCGATTCCATCAGATCGAAGGAGAGGAAGTAGATTTTGTTCTCATCATCGGGCGAGACTTCCAAGCGCGAAAAATAGAAGGGGCGCACGTCAAGCGCGTGGTTGTCGGAGACCGCGCTCCAGTGATCGCCCATGTCGAGCGACTGCCACAGCATTCCCTTCCTGGCCGCGATCAGAGCGTACAGGTGGTGCGGATTGCTGGGCGCGACGGCAAGCGCGATGCGGCCGAGGGGCGCTTCCGGCAGACCTTCCGTGAGCTTCTTCCACGTGTCCCCGCCGTCGGTGGAGCGGTAAATGCCGCTCGAATCCCCGCCATCTACCAGCGTCCAGGGATAACGGCGCACGTGCCACATCGCAGCGTAGAGCACGTGCGCGTTGCCGGGCTCGATGGCCAGCGAGGCGACGCCGGTGGAATCGTCGACGTAGAGGACCTTTTTCCAGGTCTTGCCGCCATCGGTCGTGCGGAACACGCCGCGCTCGGTGTTGGGCGCCCAGGCGTGCCCGAGAACGCCCACGAACACCACATTGGGGTCGGCGGGGTCCACAATGACGCGCGAAATCTGGCCGGCGTCGCGCAGTCCCATGAACTTCCAGGAGTGCCCGGCGTCCGAGGAAAAATAGACGCCGGCGCCGTCGGTGATGTCGTTGCGGATGTTCGCCTCGCCCGTTCCCACCCAAACGAAATTGGGATTGGAGGGCGCGAGCGCCACGTCGCCAATCGAGGCGGTGGCTTCTTTCTTGAACACGGCGGTCCACGTCGTTCCGCCGTCCGTAGACTTGAACACGCCGCCCGCCGCCGCTCCCGCATAATAGACGTTCGGATCGCCGGGGACTCCCACGACGGCCGTGACGCGTCCGCCCGCCGCGGCGGGACCGAGGTTGCGAAACTTGAGGTTCTTCAGAACGTCAGTCGAGTCTGGGCCCGACTCCTGAGGCGTCTCCTGGGCGCGAAGCGCGCTATACGAGGCAAGCAGGGCCACCGCCATCGCGATAACCGCAGCGCAGAATGAAACTGTTTTCTTCATCGCAAACTCCCGTCGTTGAATTTTGCGTCACCGGCTGCTAATACTATCAGATTGCCGCCATGAAACGAACGCGCCGACAATTTCTGGAGTCCACCCTGACCGCGCCGCTCGTGGCCAGGCTTACCGGCCTCCGCGGGGCGGCGCTGGAGTCGCCCGTTCTGCTGCCCGGTCCGCCCTTAGCGGCGACCGGCGAGGAGCAATTTCCGCAACCGCATTTTATCCGTTACGACTCGCAATGCTTCACCATCAACGACCGCGACGCGTTCATCTTCAGCGCCGCGTTCCATTATCCCCGCTGCCCTCGGGAACTCTGGCGGGACCGCCTGGTGAAGCTGCAGCGCGCCGGATTCAATACCATCGAAACCTACGTCTTTTGGAACTACCACGAGCGCGAGGAAGGCCACGCCGACCTGAGCGAATTCGAAGAGTTCGTGACCCTCGCAGGCAAGATGGACTTCTGGATGATCGTTCGGCCCGGCCCTTACGTCTGCGCCGAGTGGGATGCCGGCGGATTCCCACACTGGGTCATCGCCGAGCGCTTTCCGTTGCGCTCCAACCACCCCCAGAGTATCAGGACATCGCAGCACTGGTTCGGCGAAGTGTTGCCCGTGATTGAGCGGCACCTGGTGACGCACAGCGGCCCGATCATCCTGATGCAGATTGAAAACGAATACGACTACTGGACGCTCGGTGACGCCGCCAAGCGCCAGTATATCCGCGCTCTCGCGCGCATGGCATGGGACGCGGGGATTGACGTCCCGCTCATCACCTGCTGGACCAAGCAGGTCCGCGAGCGCACGGACCCCGACATGGCGCGCATCGCCGATTTTTGTAACTTTTATCCGCGCTGGAAAATCGTGCAGGAAGTCGTCCCTGGTCTCGAGAAGCTCCGCAAGGAGCAGCCGGCGTCGCCCGTCGGCGTGGTGGAGCTGCAAGGCGGCTGGTTCAGCGAAATCGGCGGCAAGCTCTCGGTCGATCAGCAGGGCGTGGACGCGGCGCAGCTCAACATGCTTTCGAAGACCGCCATCGAGCAGGGCGCGACCTTCTTCAGTTATTACATGGGCTTCGGCGGCACCAATTTCGATTGGGCTGCCAAGACGCTGACCACCACCTACGACTACGCGGCGCCGGTGCGCGAGCCGGGCGGCCTCTGGGACAAGTACTATGCCGCTCGCGGCGTCGGAGCATCATTGCGGCTGCTCGGCGGCGTGCTGGTACGGGCGGAGGCAGTCGAAGGGGCGCGCTCCACCAACAACCACGTCAGCGTCACCCAGCGCCAGACCGGCAAGACCGCCGTCGTCCTGGTGCGCGAAAACGCCAACGCCGAACAGCGTTACAAGGTAAGTTTTCCTGACCCCAATAGTCCCACGCACCGCATCATTACCGCGCCGCGCGAAGGCGAATTGGCGCTCGGCGCGCGCGAAATGAAAATGCTTCCGGTGCAGATTCCCATCACCGGCGGACACCTTCGCTACTCCACCGCCGAAGTGCTCGGCCACGGCGACTGCGGCCGTCCGTACCTCGTGGTCTACGACGACCCCGGCCGCCTCGTCGAAATCTCGCTCGCCACCGAAGAAGAGCCGCACGTCGAGGGCGATGCCGTCTATCAGTACTGGGATCCGGAGTATGAGTCGGTCGTCGTTGGGCTGCGCGTTGAAAAAGCCGCGAAGATGCTCCTCTTCAACGGCCACTTGCAGATCGTTGTTCTCCCTCGCGATCGCGCCTTGCGAACCTGGACCGCGAGCTTCCCGCCGACTGTGGTGCCGCAGGGCCAGCCCGATGATCCGCACATTTTGTCCCCGTTCATCACCGACTGCGCCTTGATGGCGGACGACGGCTCCTATAAGAACAGTGCCTGGGCCGACCTGGATTTTGCTCCCGGCTCGCACGAGGTTGCTGCGCTTCTGCCGCCGCTGCCCGTCAAGTGCTATGTGAACCGCCTGCTGACGGATTTCCAATACGACAAGCATTGGCTCACCGCCCGCCTCAGCGTCGCCGCTCCGCCGTTACCCGCCCAGCCGATCGCTCTCGATCAAGTTGAAATTGCGGTCGAGCGATTTGACCCGAGCTCAGGCGATTGGCTCACCACGCCCGCGCGCGCCCTCGAAGACCTGGGGGCCCTCCCCTACGGCTACGTGAAGTATCGCGCTCAGTTCACCTACAGCGGCGAACCCAGGATGTTCATATCCGCGTTCGCGGATGATGGCAAGAAAGTGTTCCTCAACGGCAAGCTGGTGGCGGAGGCGTCAAGCGCCCAAAAGCAGGTGGACTTTCCGCTGGCCGCTTACGCACGCAGCGGAGTGAACACGCTTGAAATCGCCTACGAGCTTTTCGGCAACCCGAACTTCGGCGATCAGATTGGCGAGCTGAAAGGCATCGAGTCGGCGCGCTATGGTTCGGACGCTCCATCCGCCACGCCCATCCCATCCTGGCAGCTCCAGAGAAGGCGCGAGCTGGCTGCGGACTTCCCCGCTGGCGCCTGGCGGGCGGCCTCCCTGGGGCAATCCGCCGGTCCGGCAGGCTCGGCGGAAATCATCCCGTCCTTCACGTGGTGTCGCGCCGAATTCCGTTTGGAGAAGCTACCCGAAGAATGGTCAGTACAGTGGAAAGTTACGTTCGAGGCAGACCGCGACGCGCTGCTCTACCTCAACGGGAAATTCGTGGGGCGCTACGCGACCGTCGGTCCGCAGAGGGACTTTTACCTGCCGGAGCCTTACCTGGTCTTCGATGCGAAGCAGGCGAACGTGCTCACCGCCGTTCTCGCCTACTGCGACGACGCGCGTCCCATACGTAAGCTCCGCATCTCGCCCTACGCCGAGTTTGCCACCTATCGCGCGAGGGTTGAGTTTGAGTGGTGATCAGTACTGGTGGACGTTGACCACGGTATCGCCGTCAAAGGTCACGAATAGGACGTGAGGCGGGGTGCCGTAAATCCAGTCCTCTTTCTCACTGCCGTCAGGTTGATCGGTGCGCACCTTGCGGTCCGGCGGGCCTTTGGCCGAAAGCACGGCGTCGGTGTCCATCCCGGTCACCACCTGGTGTTTCTTGATCGCCTCCTTGAACTTTGCTGGGATGGAAGGCGAATAGAGAACGGTGGGCGCGTGGCGCTCAAAATCCAGCACGGCGGCCAGAAGCTGCTTCGTCTTCTGCACCGTCAGGCTCGGCACCTTGCCCGGGAACTTCAGTGTGATCCAAGAGCCGTAAGCCAGCACGGGAGGCTGTGCCCCAATGGGCGCGGTGGAGTTCCCCATGCCGATTTCGATCCGCTGATACCACTTCCTGCTGCGCTTGCCGCCGCCGTTGATTTCAAACACCAGGGCATCGGACTTGAAGGCGAGCTTGGTGATGTTCACCGGGGTGCCGGGGGTAATGGCGGCGCCGTTCTGCTTCATCTCCTGGCGTGCCTTCGTTTCGTCCACTCGTCCGCTCGAATCGAGGTAGATGCCGTGCTTGCCCCGCGGTAGCGCAACCTTGGCCACCGCAATTTCGCTCGAAAGACCGCGGATCAGCTCGATCTGGCCCTGCGTGTTCAGGCGGCCGTTTCGATTGCTGTTATTGGGAGGATTGTTGGAAGGATTGTCGGAAGGGCTCGGCAGGTTGGAAGGGCCGGCCTTCCGCGCCAACGCGGGAGTCACGACCGATAAGAGGCAAAATACAGCGAGGAAGAGAGGACGAACCAGAGTAAGAGTGAAACGCCGGAACCTCGTCGCCACGGGCCGTCACCTTGCCACGTTCTTATTGTAGCAAGCGCACGGCCCGAGTCAAATCAACTCTCTTTACCGTCATTCCCGCTGTCGCGGGGATGACTTCAGAGGGCAATGTCATGAAACATCAAACTGAGTCACCGCCCCGTTGAAGTCACTGCCGCGTGACCTGCATCGTTTCGTCCACGGTAAACGTGGGCCAGCCGGCCTTGGCAGGATCAGTGGGAACGGCGGTTACCTTGAAGTGCTGGCCGTCATCCACTTCGGCCGTGTAGTTGTAGCCGCGCCGATTGGCGCCGGAAAAAGTGATGTCCCCGTCCTGCTGCAACTGGTCAAGCGTGGCGTAGCTGCCGTGGCCGGCGAGGTAGAGCCGTTCGGCCTGGCCAATCGACACCAAGTCACTCGTGACGCCGGCCGTATCAATTTGCTCTTGCGGCGGCGCCCCACCCTCGGGGCCGCGGGCAAACTCCGCCTTGTAAACGAAGTATCCGATAGCCAGAGCGATCACCAGCCCCAGTATCGCTCCCGCAGATTTCATTTCTCACCTCCCTTGGGCCGTTTGTGAACTTCTGCCTTCGGGTCCAGACTCTTGACAATCTTATACTGGGTATATTATAGAAATCTAGGTACTGTTTCATTAGAGACGGCCATGTCGTTACGCAAATCGCCCACCATGACCCCGGCCCGGCTGGCCGCCAATCGCGCCAATGCCGCCCAATCCACCGGACCGCGCACCGCAGCCGGCAAGAATCGCGTCCGCTGGAACGCCATAAAAAAGGGCCTGCACGCCGGGTCGTTCCGGGAGTGGCTCGTCAGCTCGGGGGAGAATCCGCTCTGGTTTGACTTCTTCCGTGACCGGTTCGCTTACCCGCCCGAGGACAAGAAGGATTTGGAGCTGATGGAAGGGATCGCAATAGACTATTGGTGGGCGTTCATCGGTAGTTGCACTGAGGAAGAAAAAGAAGTGTTTCGAAAAACAAACCCTGAATCTCTTTTCGAATCAGTGCGAGTTTCACCGACGCTCGTGCTAAGCCGTCAACGTACTGAAAATAAGCGGCTTATGAGAGGTCTCGGCCTGGAAAGCCGTCAACGTATTGAAAATAAAGCTGGTTAGCTGATCTCGACAAGGAGCAAATGGCCGGACTGCGGTCTTATCTGCGCCTGTTGGCAAAGGGAGGATGTTTCGAATGCACGGACAAAAGGTTCGACGCCCGGCAACCCCGCGTGCTACCATGACCGAGTTAGCCGTTCCATTTGACCGAGGAAGGGCCATGTCAGACTTCGGGCTCTGTGCGACGGATGTTCGTGAACCCCGCCAGGTCCGGAAGGAAGCAACGGTAGCGGACCTCTCCGTGTGCCGCAGATCAACCCGAAGTCTGACCAGAATTGGGGTCAGGGGTCGGGGTTCGGGGGTCAGTGAAACCCCGGTCACCGACCCCTGTCCCCCGACCCCTACACTATGTCGTACCAGGTGATCGCCCGCAAATACCGGCCGCAGGTGTTCGACGACGTCGTCGGGCAGCGTCTCATCACCGACACCCTGAAGAACGCCGTCACTCATGATCGCGTGGCCCACGGCTACATCTTTTCCGGGGCGCGCGGCGTGGGCAAAACCACCACGGCGCGCATCCTGGCGAAAGCCGTAAACTGCGCGAAGGGGCCGACCGTCACGCCGGACGGCACGTGCGATTCCTGCCGCGAAATCACCGCCGGCAATTCCGTGGACGTGCTTGAGATTGACGCCGCCTCGAACCGTGGCATTGACGAGATCCGCGAGCTGCGCGAGACCGTGCGGTACCTGCCGGCGCGCGACCGCTACAAGGTCTTCATCATTGATGAAGTCCACATGCTCACCACCGAGGCCTTCAACGCCCTTCTGAAAACTCTCGAAGAGCCGCCGCCGCGCTCGCTCTTCATCCTGGCAACGACGGAGCCGCACAAACTGCCGCCCACCATCCTCTCGCGCTGCCAGCACTTCTCCTTCCGGCTCCTCGATTACGCCGAGATTTTCTCGCGCCTCGAATACGTTTGCCGCGAGGAAAAGATCGAGGCCGACGAAGGGTCGCTTGCCGCCGTCACCCAGGCGGCGGAAGGCAGCCTCCGCGACGCGCTCTCGCTGCTCGATCAGGTGATTGCCGCCTGCGGCGAGCGCCTGGGCGAAGACCACGTGCGGCAGTTGCTCGGCGTGGTGCCGTCGCGGTTTCTCAGCGGGATGGTGGAAGCGATCGACGCCGGTGACGCGAGTCGCGTGCTCGAACAGGTGAACGAGCTCGCCAACGAGGGCTACGAAATCGGCGCCTTCTGTGCGGAGTTCACCCGCTACATCCGCAACCTGATGATCGCCAAGAGTTGCGGAGCGGAAAGCACCCTTCTGCAGGTTCCCAACGACGAGCGCAAAACGCTCGGCGAGCTCTCGAAACGCCTCGGAGAAGAAGACCTGGCGCGATTCTTCCAGATTCTCCTGCGAACCCAGGCGGAACTGCGGTATTCGTTGCAGCCGCGCTTCAACCTTGAACTCGGCCTCGTGAAGCTGGTCCACGCGCGGCGGTTGGCCCCGCTCGAAGGCCTGTTGAGCGAACTAGCGGGCGCGCGTCAGGCCACTGCGGCCAATCAAAGTGAACAGGCAGCGGCGGCGGCCCTAACAACCCCAGCGGCCCCGATGGCAAGCCGCGCCACCCCAGGTCCGGCCGCGCGAACTGTCCCCGCGGCTGGCCCACCGGTCGAAAGAAAATTGGAAAGCGCCGCGCATGGCCCGGCGGCAATTGCGGTGATCCGCGCGGCCGAAGGAACATCGCCGGCGGCCCCCTCCTCCGCCTCAGAACAGGAGGTCGTCGCCGACCCGCGGCTCGCGGCCATCAAATCGTTGCTTTTCGACCAGTCGAAAAAGTTCGTCAGCAGTTGCCTGGACCACGTTTCGGGCTGGCGCTTTGAAAACGGCGAAGTCCGCTTCACTTACGCGCGGGGCAATTCCGGCAGCGTCTGGGCCGATCTGTTGAAAGGGCGGGAGAATCAGGAAGCGCTCCGCGCCGCGTGCGCCGAGGTGCTAGGGCAACCCGTCAAAATCCATGTTACACTCGATGAAGGTGAGGGTAAGGCGGTAGCAGCGCGTCCCAACGCCCGGGAGCGCGCCGGACGCGACCCGCGCGTGGGGGAGTTCGAGCGGCGCTTCGAATGTGCCTGGGTGGAAGTGAAAGACTTGAGCCGGGGGTGAGCCATGAAGAATCTGCAGCAGATGCAGCAAGTGATGCAGCAGGTCCAGCAGCTCCAGGAGCAGCTTCAAAAGCAACTCGCCGAACTCGTGGTCGAGGCCTCGGCGGGAGGCGGCATGGTCACCGTCAAGATGGACGGGCAGAAACAGCTCATTTCCGTCCACCTCGACCCGGAGGTTTTCGCGACCCAGGACGTGGAAATGGTGCAGGATCTGGTGCTGGCCGCGGTCAATGAGGCCACCCGCAAGGTGGACGAACAGATGGCCAGCCGGGTAGGGAACCTGGCGGGCGGATTGAGTATCCCTGGGCTAACCTAAGGGTTCAGGGAAGAACAACGCTCTCGGTCGGTCTCCAGTAACCCACGCTAGGCTAATAATGTAGCCTAGCTTCGGCCACTAGTCTTATTGGACGTTCCCGAGCCTGGCCCCTGACCCCTGCTCCCCCCCGACCCCTATGAAGGAATACGCCGGGCCGCTGGCCCGCCTCATTGACGAGTTGAAGCGCCTGCCCGGCATCGGACAAAAGTCCGCGCAGCGGATCGCCTTTCACCTCGAGCGCGCCTCGCGTGAGGATGCCGAGCGACTGGCGGCCGCGATTATCGACGCCAAGGACAAGCTCCGGCTGTGCAGCGTCTGCAACAACCTCACCGAACTGGACCCCTGCGAGATCTGCTCGGACCCGACCCGCGAGCAATCGGTCGTGTGCGTGGTCGAGACCCCGTACAATGCCACGGCCGTCGAACGGACGCATGAGTTCCACGGCCTCTATCACATCCTGCACGGCGCGCTCTCGCCGCTCCAAGGCATCGGCCCCGAGCAGTTGAAGCTCAAGAGCCTGCTGGACCGCCTGAAGGCTGGAAAGATTCGTGAGTTGATCGTGGCCACCAACCCCAACGTGGAAGGCGAAGCGACGGCCATCTATCTTTCCAAGCTCATCAAGCCGCTGGGCGTGAAAGTGACGCGCATCGCCATGGGGATTCCGGTCGGCTCGGAACTGGAGTTCGCCGACGAGGTGACGATGCTGAAGGCGATCGAAGGCCGGCGGGAAATCTGATCGGCGTCATCCGCGAAACCTGCGGATCTACTCGCGAGCCTCAGCGTGATGGTGCCGGACGTCGATCCCTTCTACCAGGAAGAGGACGTCCTCGGCGATATTGGTGGCGTGGTCGGCGATGCGCTCGAGACTCCGGGCGACGAAGATCAGATCGACACATTGCCGCACCACGCTCGGATCAATCTGCATGTGGTTGATGAGCTCGCCGAACGCGGCGTCACGCAACTCGTCCACCGCGTCGTCGGAAACCAGAACGCTGCGGGCCAGGTCGCCGTCGCGTTTCACGAAGGCATCCAGCGCCTTGCGCACCATGGATTCCGCCAGGCTCGCGAGGTGAGGGATGTCAACGATCGGCGTCACCTGCGACTCGGGCATCAGGGCGATCGCGCGCTCGGCGATGTTGACAGCTTTGTCGCCCATGCGCTCGAGATCGTTGTTGATCTTGATGGCGGCGGTGATAAACCGCAGATCGGAGGCGACGGGCTGTTCGAGCGCCAGCAAGCCGGTTGCGAGATCGTCGATCTCAATTTCCATCTGGTTGATGCGCGACTCGTCCTTCTGCACCTGCCGCGCCAGTGCCTCGTCCTTTTCCACCAGGGCCTGAACGCTGCGGTGGATGGCAGATTCCACCAGTCCGCCCATCTCCAGCAGCCGCTTCCTCAGGTCGTCGAGTTGTTCTTCAAAGTGACGCATAAGAAAGTATATCGTAGACGGTATACGGCATACCGGGAAGGCCTATCCAAATCTTCCCGTGATGTAGTCCTCGGTTTCCTTCCGGGCTGGGTTCTTGAAGATGGTCCGGGTGTCGTTGAACTCCACCAGTCTGCCGAGCAGAAAGAATCCCGTGAAGTCCGCCACGCGCGCCGCCTGTTGCATATTATGCGTCACAATGACGATGGTGCAAGAGTCCTTGAGCTTGAACAGGAGATCCTCAATCTTGGCCGTGGCGATGGGGTCGAGCGCCGAGCAGGGCTCGTCAAGCAGGAGCACCTCGGGCTCGACCGCCAGAGCGCGGGCAATACAGAGCCGCTGTTGCTGTCCCCCGGACAAACCGTACGCCGACTGATGGAGCTTGTCCTTGACTTCGTCCCAGAGCGCCGAGCGAGTGAGGCTCTTTTCCACCACTTCGGCCGTGTGGTGGCGCCCGCCGCGCATACCGTTGACTCGCAGACCATAAGCCACATTGTCGAAGATCGTCTTGGGGAAGGGATTCGATTTTTGGAACACCATGCCCACCCGGCGGCGGATATTACTGACTTCCTCCATCATGATGTCCTGGCCATCCAGAAGAATCGTGCCTTCCAGCCGCGCTCCGCGCACCGTCTCATGCAGACGGTTTAACGATCTCAGGAATGTCGATTTTCCGCACCCCGAGGGGCCGATGAGCGCGGTGATCTTGTTGGAGGCGAAATCGAGATTGACGTCGTGCAGGGCTTGAAACGAACCGTAGTAGAAATTAAGGCCGGAGGCCCTCAGTTTCCACAGCGCGGAGCTCTCGGATTCCGAGACCGTCTCGGCACTTGACGGACTGGGAGGATTTTCGGCGTCCTGAAGACTCATCGGGTCGAGGCTCCTCTTCTCTTCGCTCGGAGCGCTTTGCAACACCGGCTTGGCGCCCACGCCCATGTTCAGACCACGCCTCTAGGCATATAGGAACCTCTTGAAACGATCAACCTTGCCGTCACATTGAAGGCTAAGACCAGCATGAGCAAAACAAATCCCGCCGCCCAAGCCTGACGGTGCCAGTCATCATAAGGCGAGACAGCATAATTGTAGATCATCACCGGCAGAGTCGCCGTAGGCTGGTTCCAGCCCGGACTCCAAAAATCGTTGCCCAGCGCGGTGAATAACAGCGGCGCCGTTTCCCCCGCCACGCGAGCGAAATCCAGCATGGTTCCGGTGATGATGCCCTTGATGGCGGCAGGAATCACCACCGTCACGATCGCCATCCATTTGCTGGCCCCGAGCGCCATCGCCGCCTCGCGAAGCGAATTCGGAACCGCGTGCAGAAACTCCTCGGTGCTTCGAACTGCGATGGGAATCATCATAACACCGAGGGCAATGCCGCCCGAAAGGGTGGAAAAGTGTCCGGCAGGATGAACCACGAGGATGTAGACCACGATTCCGATGACGATGGAAGGAACACCGTTCAACAGGTCCGTGGCGTAGCGAATCACAAATGCCGTTCTGCCGCTCGCGTATTCGTTGATGTAGACGCCGCCAAGAAAACCGAGAGGAACCCCAATCAGCGTCGCCAGCAGGAGCACTTTGCCGCTGCCGACGATGGCCTGAGCCATTCCCCCACCGGCCTCGCCCACCGGCACCGGCAGCTTGGTAAAGAAGGACCAACTGAGAGCCGTGGCCCCATGCACCACCAGGTATCCCAGGATGAAAAAGAGGACGCCGGCCGTCAGCAAGGTGCACAAGCCCGTCAACGTGAACATCAACAGGTTGCTGGCCTTTTTGCGCAGTTCAAAGTAGTTCATGCATGAGCTCCATGCTTGGTGGTGGCCACAATCAGGAGCCGCGCCAATCCGTTGATGATGAACGTCACGGCAAAAAGAACCAGCCCCAACTCAATGAGCGCGCTCAGATAAAGATCGCCCGCGGCTTCGGTGAATTCGTTGGCAATGATGGCGGCAATCGAGTAGCCCGAAGCGAGCAAAGAAGCCTTGATTTGGGGAGTATTCCCAATCACCATCGTGACCGCCATGGTCTCGCCCAGCGCTCTCGCCAGAGCGAGAAAGATGGAACCCATGATTCCTTTGAGCGCGAAGGGCACGACCACTCGCGACGTGGTTTGCCACCGGCTGGCGCCCAGCGCCATGGACGCCTCGCGCTGGTCCAAAGGAACCGCCAGCAGCACTTCGCGCGACACGGAAACGATGAAGGGAACGATCATGATGGAAAGCACGACGCCGGCGGAGAAATAGCTGACTCCATAAAACGCACCCTGGAACAAAGGCAAGAAACCGAGCGAAGCCTTGAGCGCGGGGACCACATAATTATCCAGGATCGGCACCAGCACGAAGATTCCCAGGAGGCCGTAGATCACGCTGGGCACCGCTGCCAGCAGCTCGATGAGGAACGCAAGAGCATCCGAAACACGGGGCGGGGCCATTTCCGCCAGAAAAATCGCCGCGCCTAATCCCAGCGGGATGGCAATGAACAGGGCCATCCCCGAGGTGACCACGGTCCCGTAGATGAAGGGCAATGCTCCGAAATTCTTGGCAACGGGATTCCAGACCTGGGTGAAGAGAAAGTGCCATCCGAACTTTTCCCGGGAAAGCGCGGACTGAACGTAGAGTTCGTAGAAAACCAACAGCGTAATCAGGAAAATCGTCGCGGCAGCCAGCAGGGTTAGAAGGTAGGCGGCGCTATCACCGGTCCACACGCGGCGAATAAATGAGCGTGCCCTCCTGAGCGGAGTGAGGGCACGCGGGTCGGCGGTGGCGGGACCGGTGGCCATTTATTGTACGGTTGCGAGTGCCTTCAACTCTTTAGCTTGAACCGATTTGGGCAGTGGGGCGTAAGCCAGCGGCTCGGCGTCCTTTTGCCCGTCCGTGAGCACCCAATGCACGAAGCCTACGATGGCTGCTTTCTTCGCAGGATCTTGTATCTTTTGAGGGACCAAAAGCCAAGTATACGTCGAAATGGGGTAAGCTGTCGCTCCGGGCGCGTTGGTAATTGAGACCCTGAAGTCCGCCGGCATGGTCTTTGCTGCCCCGGCTGCCGCCTCGGTGACGCTCGCCAAATCCGCATGGATGAACTTGCCGGATGGGTTTTCAACGTTGCCGTAACTGAGCTTGTTTTGGATGGAGTAGATCAACTCAACGTAGCCGATGGAATAGGGAGTTTGTTTGACCAGGCCGGTCACCCCTTCGCTGCCCTTGCCCCCCAAGCCCACAGGCCATGAGATTGCGGTCCCGACTCCCACCTTGTCCTTCCATTCCGGGCTGACTTTGGAGAGAAAATCCGCCCAGCAGTAAGTGGTTCCGCTGCCTTCAGACCGGTGCATCACCACGATATCGTGGTCGGGCAGTTTTACGCCCGGATTGGGTTTGGCAATCTCAGCGTCGTTCCACTTGGTGATATGGCCGAGATAGATCCCAGCCAAGGCTGCCGGCGTGAAGTTTAAGGTGGCGGTGACGCCCGGGATGTTGTAGATCGGGACGACTCCGCCTAGGACGGTGGGGAAATGCAGCACATTGCTGCCCCTCTTCGCCTTGAATTCAGCTATTTGCTGATTGTCCAGCGGCCCGTCGGTGGCGCCAAAATCCACCGTTCCCTCCGTCACTTGCTTAATGCCCCCGCCCGACCCGATCGATTGGTAGTTGATCTGCACGTCGGGATGCAACTTGTAATACTGATTGGTCCACTTCGACATGATCGGATAGGTGAAGGTGGAGCCCGCCCCGGTTATCGACGTGGCCGCCATTGTCACGCCCGCTGCCAGCAACGCCATCACCGCCAAGATCAGTAAGCCCTTTCGCATATTGCCTCCTTTAGTTTGAAAGATGTTGTTGAGTTTCGTCTAAAACACGCCACGCCGGAGTCAACTCGGATTCCTGTTCGAACGGGCCGTCCGTGATGGGATTCGTCCTGGTGCCCTGCCGAATTTCACCCCCGGGGCCGTCCGTGCCGCTCAGCCAGGAGTTGATACGGCGGTGGCCGGACCACTTCGAATGAGTCGCGCAAAGGAAGGTGGCGCCGGCAGCATTCATTAATGTTGGGGCTGGGGAAGGCGCTGCCGGCGCCGTGGAGAGGAGTTTGCTCGTCGGGGTTAGGAGGGCGGTAACTCCAAGGCTTGCGCAAGACACGAGAATGAGCGTGAACCAAACAACCCGACGCTTCAGCGTGATCTCCATCTCCTCCGCGATCAGATTGGACGAGCTCTGTTACGGCCGAATGAGAACGCGGTTAAATCATCTTGAATTGAGAACCCCGCGTCCCGGTGCGCCCCGTGCCCTCGCCGAAGGCGGATCCCCAAGCCGTCTCCCCGGGACAGTGAACACCCAAGAGTAAGGTCGGCTGATTAATCCGGCATGAATCGAATGTTAAGATTGGGTTAAGGCATCCGCCGGGCTAAAGCCCAGCGCTACATGGAAAATTAGCACACCAACGGAGCCTTCCCTATCCTTGCGCCAGTTCTTGGAAGCAGCACATTCCTAAGTATATACCCCATAATATCACGAAGTTAATACCCTGATTTTTTGATCTCATGAGTTCGAAGCGTCCGCGGACCCGGTTCCCGTTTCGAGCGGTTGCTTTGCCGTGCGCAATTCATGTAGAGTCTTGTCGTCGTTTTAACACATAAGGGGGCTTGAAAAAATGAGAAGAGCTGCGACGGTTAGCGGGATGGTTGTTGTCATTCTGCTTGGGATTTTCCTCGGTCAGGCGCGTGGGTACCTGGCCCAGGAAGGCGCGAGTGAAGACATCACCAACGACCGGGTGATCCAAATGGCCAAGATGGGCCTGGACGACGACATCATCATCGCCAAGATCAAGACCAGCCATACCAAGTTCGCTCTTGCCGACGAAGACCTGGTGGCGCTCAAGAAAGCTGGCGTTTCGGCCAAGGTCATCGCAGCCATGCTCGAAAGCAATGTGCTGACGAACGCTCGCGTGAAGGTTGACGGGAACTTGGTGGAGTTGCACACGCTCGGGCAGACCAAGACCGGCGGCAGGTTGGGTTCCGACCTGACCTTCCACATCAAGTCGGTGAAGGAGAAGGCCTACCTTCAGGGTCAGCACGCCGCAGTAATATCCAGCACCAAGCCCAAGATCG
Organism: Terriglobia bacterium; assembly: GCA_035934405.1. Lineage (GTDB taxonomy): Bacteria > Acidobacteriota > Terriglobia > UBA7540 > UBA7540 > DASYXW01. The sequence continues at coordinate 52,826 of DASYXW010000089.1, read as the reverse complement.
AGGTCGAGTTGCCACCGAGCGACACGATCGACAGCTATATCCTCGTAAAGATGAACGGCAAGGGTGACCGGCGTGAGTTGGAGGTAGGGTCGGTAGGCACCGCGGTGGGCGCCAAGCAGGGAGTGCGGGCGGAGGACGTGGTCAAGACCTCTGCGGAGTCCCTCGGCGGCCGCCGTTACATGATGACGACTCAGAACCCGCTGAAGAGCGGCGAGTATATTCTTTATGTCGTCGGTTCGGCCGACTTCACCAAAGGCATCTTTGGGAAGGGTTACGACTTTACGGTCGAATGAGCTGGCTCCACGGAGCCTCGCGCGGGGGGAACCATGCGGCGGGCGTCGTTGCTCCTGAAGATCGGCATGCTGTATTGGTGCCTGTGGTTGTGGGCGTCCTCAACTGCGGTCTTCCATCCTCTGCTGACGGGTCAACAAACCCCGGCCCGAACCCTCAAGCTTACAGATGGCACGCCGGTTCGGATCTCTCTCGAAGACAACCTCAGCTCGAAAACGAACAAGGCGGGTGACCCGGTCCACTTCAAGGTGTGGGAGACCGTGAAGGTCGGCGAGGTCATCGTCATCCCAGCAGGGGCGCCGGCAGTAGGACACGTCTTCGATGTTGGGCGCAGAGGCTTCGTCGGCCGCTCGGGAAAGCTAGGGTTTTCCGCGGACTCCGTCAAGATCCCCGGCGGTGCGACCATCAAGTTGCGCGGCAGCCCGGACCTTAAGGGCGGCAGCAATGGGGCGGTGACCGCTGCTGCCACGGCGGTCTACGGCCCCGGCGCCCTGTTCATGCGCGGGTGGGACCTGGACCTTCGCACGGGGACCCGCCTTAACGCCTACGTGGACGGCGACACCGAGATCACGGTGACTGGTCCGGCCGCAGCGGCGGGCGCAGGGCCGGAGAGTCCCACACCCGCTCCGAGAACTTCGCCAACGCTCGAGCGCCGGCCCGCCCCGCCATCGGTGAAGCGGCCAGAGGCGGCCACGCCATCGGCGGGAGCCTCGACTGTGGTCGTGAAATCGACTCCGAGCGGCGCCGACATCGCGGTTGACAACAACTACGTGGGCAGCACGCCCTCCACCTTCAAGCTGCCGCCGGGAGAGCACGTGATTGCTATCGCCAAGCCAGGCTTTCTTGAGTGGCAGCGGCATGTAACCATCACCGCCGGGGGCGACATCACGGTTGACGCGACGCTCACGAAGGCACAATGAAGCACGCTGCCCCAAGAACCTTTGGGGACCGACTTGGCTCCGGCTAGGCCACTCGATGGACGTCCAGGATGCAAGAAGTGGTCACGGTGTGGTACACCGGGTGCTCAAAGACCAGGTGCAATCCGCGGCCGATATATCCGGGCCTGACCGAGAAGTCGTCATCGACCGACCCATCGATTTCCACCGTGACGGGTTCCGGGCAGAACTTGGGATGCCCTGTGATGCGCGCCTCGTCGTGGGCGCTCTTCACAAGACGATAGTGGTGATGCGCTGTTTCCAGCTCGATCACGGCGCCGTCTGCAAGGTCGTCCAGGTAGACGCCATCTTCGCTCCCATGCTGGTCTTGACGGTCGATTGATTCGCTCGTTTTCCGGTCAGGCATCGGCAGCCTCCTAACCCATGAACCATGCTCGCCCATGTATAGGTGCACGACTCTCGCCAAAACCGTACTTTCAACTAAGTATCCATCATCCAGATACTTACAACGTGGCCTTCGGTTTTAGCCTTAGCCATGAGAGACAAGAACAGGGTAGGAATTACAGGCCCCTCAAGGTCGGATGCCCGACTTACGCCGTTTGACCTCGCGCTGGCCGTCTCCCACTTTCCGCTCAAGTTCCCGCCCGGAACTGCCGATAAAGTGCGTTTGGGCTGGCGTAAGCGGGACTTGCTCCAAATGGAGGAAACCATTATTGCTAAGCCACACAAAACAAATGAATAACCAGTATTTTGCGGTGAGTATGTAACCAAACAGCCGAGATTGCGTCAAACTCCAAGCCGTGATACGAAATCGTGCAACCCGTGCGTGCTTTGGTTCATCGGATGGTGATGCAGGACGGGGACAGAGAAGGCGGTCTCCTAAAGTCAAAAAAAAGAGGTAGAGCAATGCCGACACTAGTTAAACCACGGAAGGCTTCATATCGAACGCTCTTATTGAAGAAGCGAAACGAGCTGTTGGGTACCATCCGTCCCGAGGGGCTCTCGGCGAACATCAGGACCCCGGACGAGGTGGAGTTCGCGGTCAAGACGGCGGAGCAGGACGTGGCCGCCCGCACGGCGGACCTGCGCAGCAACACGCTGAAGGAAGTGGAAATCGCTCTGAAGCGTGTGAACGGCGGAAGCTACGGCCTGTGCGAGAGTTGCGGGGAGGAGATTTCCCCGGCGCGACTCAAGGCGATTCCCTGGGCGCGCTATTGCGTGCTCTGCCAGGAACTCAGCTCGCTGAACTAATGAGGACGGCGCTTCTGTAGCGGCGCTGTCCTCAGCACCGAGAACGCCGGTGAGGATACCGGCGCTACAGCTATGGCTTGGGCTTGGTGGCGGCGGGCTTGGCGGCCGGGGCGCCGGTCGCCGGGTTCGCCTGATCGTAAAGCTTCACGATCGGATCTGTGATGTCGACTCCTTTGCCAACGTAGTAGACCGGCATCTGGACAGCGACCGGGTCGAGCACCACGGCAAAGCCGTTCTGCGCCGCGTAATCGTCAATCACCTTCACCATCCGCTGCCCGATGCGCTGCACGGCATCCTGGCTGTCAGCTTGGAAGTCCGCCTGGTCGTCTTCCTGCTCGCGTTTGAACAGCCGCTGCTTATCGCTCAGCTCGCGCGTGAGCCGCTCGCGCTCGTCGTCGCTGAGCGTGGCGGCCTGCTTCTGCAACTGATCCTGGATGGCGCTGATGTCGGCTTGATCTTTCTGCAGCTTGTCGCGCTTGGGCGCGTACTTCACGTCGAGAGCGGCGAGCGCCTTCTTGCCTTCGGCGGTGCCGGCGATCGCCTGCTGGATATTGATCACGCCGATCTTGCCGCCCGTGGAAGCCGCGGCGGCGCCTTGACAGCGCCCGACCGGGGCCCCAAGCAGCAGAGCGGAGAGTGCGGCAAGCGTTAGGTAACGGTTCTTCATTCGAACTCCTTTTCTGTAGCGCCGCTCTATAAGCGGCGAAAGACGCCGGTCGGAGACCGGCGCTAGAGCATTATAACCCAATTCCGGCGGTCAGAACTGCCGCGCCACCGTAAATCCGACCAGCGAGTGCCGCTCCCGAAGCAGGATGGGCGCAAAGAACCGCAAGACGTCGTTGTACGTCGCCTGGTTCGGGAAGAGCGATGCCGAGGGCAGATTCTGCGGCGGAAGCACCACCTGGTTCAGCCGCAGCCAGTCATAGGCGTAGTAAACCCGGAAGGGAGCGTTGACGACGGGTAACACCACGTCCAGCTCGAGTCCGGTGGAACTGCGGGGCCGGAAGTTATCCGTCCCGAGAGGATTCAACTGCTTCGGAATGGGAAAGTTCGGAAACTGCTGCGCGATGCTGGTGAGGCCGGGCGAGGTTAAATTGAGCTGGAGCTGATTGGGCCGCAGAACGAAGGCGCTGCCGGCATCGATAAAGTACGCCAGCGTGACCGGCCCGGCAATCGGGATGCGATACTCAAAGTTGCCGAGCAGCATGGTGTCGCCGCCGGGAAACTGCAAGGTGTAATAGGGAAAGCTGGTGGTGGAGCCGCACTGGCCCACCAGCGGTTGGCCGTTCGAGCCGATCAGCGGGATAATGTTTCCGGCGTTGTCCCGGTTGCAGACCTGGCCGATAGCGGGAAAGAATCCGGCCGGGCTGATGGTGTAGGGATCGAACCCGCGAATATCGTAATCGCCTCCGAGATAAAACCGGGAGAAGGGAGGAGGCACGCGCCCGCCGTAACCCGAAATCGTCGAGCCCTTGAAGTGGAAGGCCAGGACGTTTCGCCCGTGGTTGATGGGGTGGAAGTATTTGGCTTCAATGATGGGCTCGATGGTGTTGACGTTGCCGCCGAGGGCGCTCCCCGAGAATTGTAGAGCCGCGTATACATACTTTCCGCGCGTGGGAGCGAGCTCGCCGTTCAGCGTATTGTAAAGGTAGGTCGACGTGATTTGGCTGGTGGTGATTCCGCTCAACTGGTTCGGTCCCTGAAACTGTCCGAAGGTCAGCGCGCTGTAGAAAGCTTGCGTCGACGCGTTGAAGGTCTCAACGCTGCTCACCGAATAACTGTAGGTGACGCCGAGCCGCGCGAAATGCCGGCGCAAGGGGTAGCTGGCAAATACCGTGAAGCCGGTGGAGTTCTGCTGGAAGTTCTGGAAAAGGTTTGAGGTAAACGGGTTGGAGACGGTGGCCGGGTTGAGGTTCTGGGAGATGGCGAGCTGCCGGAGCTGGTCAAAATGATAGTTGCTCTTAAAAATGGTGAATCCCGCGGTGATGGGCCGGTCGAAAAGGTAAGGTTCGGTGAACCCGAAGGAGTATAGTTTTTGGAACGTGCCCACCTGCGCCTCGAGGCTTAACGTCTCGCCCAGGCCCAGGAAGTTGTTGGTGGCATAGTTGATGCCCACGAAATTGCCCGCAATGCCGCTGACGCCGCCGGAAAAGCCGATGGAGTTCTTTCCCTTCTCTTTCACCTTGAGGTCAATATCGACCGTGTGGTTCTTGTTGTTCTGCGTGATCTCGTAGTCCTCTTTCTTGATTCTGTTGAAGAAGCCGAGTTGGTTGATGCGCAGCACGCTGTAATCCCACAGCGCGGTGTTGAACAGGTTTCCCTCGTCCACCAGGAGTTCCCGGCGGATCACTTTGTCGCGCGTCTTCGTATTGCCGGTAAACTCGATGCGGTGCACAAAGTACTGGCTACCCTCGTCGAAGTCGAGAGCCAGGTTGATGATGTGCTTCTTGCGGTCGGGTTCGATGTCGGGATCGGCGACAAAATTGATGTAGCCGAACTCCCCGTACAGTTTCTTATAGTTATCCAGGCTCTTGCGAACCCGGGTGAGATTAAACACGTCCCCGGTCTTGAGCTGAATCACCCTTTGCAGCGGCTGCTGCTTGAACAGCTTGTTGCCCCGGATGGTAAACTTGCCGAGGCGATATTGCGCCCCTTCTTCGATGGGGATGGTGATGTCCACGCGCTTGCCACGGCCGCGGCCCAGGAAAAAGAGCGGCAGCGGCCGCCGGGTATCCACGGTGCGCGTGGTGGGCTCTTCCGGCAGGGCGAAGAAATAGCCGTGCTCCTGATAGAGCTCGCGGACCTTCTCGAGGTCGGCGTCCACCTTATCCTTGTCATAGGTCTTGTGGAACCAGTAGAACCAGGGCGGGGCGCCAAACGGCCTCGACAACTTCATGGCGCGAATGAGCCGGGCGGACGAAAAGACCGAATTGCCCTTGAAGCGAATGGCTCCCACCTTCACCTTCGGCCCTTCCACCACGATGAACGTGAGCGCCACGGAATTGGGTGGAATGTTGCGCGTGCGGGCGCGCACGGTGGCAAACTGCCGGCCGTGTTCCGCCAGGAGTTCCTGCACCACCACTTCCGCGCGCTTGACGATAACCGGATCGTACTGCGAGTCAATCGTCAGCGGGACCTTGACCTCCTTGAAACGATCGAGCACGTCGGACTGGCTCACCGTGCTCATGCCCTTGTAGTCGATGCTGCGGACCAGTTTCTTCTCGCGCACGAAAAAGGTGACAATCTTGCCCTTCTCGCCGTCCGAGACTTCGAGGCGGATGTCGTCAAAGAAGCCGGTGTTCCACAGCGCCAGGAAATCGCGCTCCAGGGCGTTCTTGTCATAGGGGTCGCCCGGGTGAGAGAAGATCCGCGCCTGCAACGTCGAACCCGGAATCCTCCGGTTGCCTCGAAACATAATCCGTTCGATGATCACCTGCTTCGGCGCCTCGGCCTGGCCCTGCGGCGGCTTCGGGGGGGCCACGCGTTTTTCGATCGGCGGCGCTTCCAGTTGAAGTTGTTGCCCGGTGGGAGGCGGACTCGGCGGATTCGCCTGTTGAGCCGGTTGTTGCGAGCTTGGCGGTGGGGTTGCGGGTTTCGGCGGACTAGCCTGCTGCCCACCTTGTTGATTCGCCCCCGGCTGAGCAGCCGGAGCGCCAGGTGGCGTTTGCGGGTTCTGGGCGCGGAGCGAAGCCGGCGCGATCAACGCCGCTGCCACGGCGAGCGCCAGATACACCGAGACGACGCCGCTTCTCCTCACCTGTCCTGATTTCGTCATGCCTGCCGGAGACAGTCGTTTCCCCTGTTCATTGATGCTTAAGAGTCGTCGGATGCCACGAAACTGCCGGAAGTTGGCCCGATAGCCCCGGCTCATTCTTGGCGCTCATGGTGGAGCTGCTGGGCGCGGCGAGTGCCGCAAGCATAGCTTCTAGCGCCCGTTCCTGCGGGCCGTCTTGTCAACAACGTCGATCAAGGCGTTGAGCTTACCGTCGGTCCTCTGGGAGGCGGCGACCAGGGCGCCGAGCTTGCCATCCATTTCCACCATCATCTCTTCGTGACGAACAATCGCCCGCTCGTGACGGCGAATGTCGCTGCGACTTGCCACGCTGCGGGTGGGCAAACGGCTTACGATGCGATTAGTCTGCGTCAGTACGCGCTCGATGCGGTCCAGGCGCTTCTCGGCCCGGGCAAAGTTCGCGTCAAAGCGCGCTTGGCTCGCGTCGGAGCGCGCCTGGAATTGCGCCTGCTCCGCCAGCATGAATTCGATGGTCTTTTCGACGTTCATTGTGCGTGGTGATGTCGTAAAGCATCAGCCTCGGCGAGACTTCAGTGCGAAAGCGGCGTGGCCGCGAGCAGCTTATCGTTCACCGACCGGTAGTAGAGCCCTTCATCCCCCACGATCACTTCGAGCACCGTCGGCGGCTGGATTTCTCCCTGGATCAACGCCTCGGAAAGCGGATCCTCGACGTGCTTTTGCAACGCCCGCCGCAGCGGACGGGCGCCGTAGGACCGGTCGGTGCAGGTCTTTTCCAGAATCCACTGGGCCGCTTCGGGGGAGAGCGTGATGGAAATGTTCTTGTGCGCCAGGTTCTGGTTCATCAGTCCGACCAGCAACTCGACAATCTGCGCCAGGTCGTGATCGGTGAGCGCGTTGAAGACGATCGTCTCATCCAGGCGGTTCAGGAACTCCGGGTTGAAGAGCCGCTTGACTTCGCTCATCACCAGGTCTTCGATTTTCTTGTCGTTGGCGGTTTCGCTGGCCGACTGGAAGCCGAGGTTGGCGCGCTTCTCAAGATAGCGGGCGCCGATGTTCGAGGTCATGATGATGATGGTGTTCTTGAAATCCACCGTGTTGCCCAGGCCGTCGGTAAGCTGGCCGTCTTCGAAGACCTGCAGCAGGATGTTGAAGAGATCGGGATGGGCCTTCTCGATTTCGTCGAGCAGAATCACGGAATAAGGCGACCGGCGGACGCGCTCGGTCAATTGCCCGCCCTCTTCGTAACCCACGTAACCCGGCGGCGAGCCGATGAGCTTTGACACCGAGTGCTTTTCCATGAACTCCGACATGTCGAAGCGAATCAGCGCCCGGTCGCTGCCGAAGAGAAACGACGCGAGCGACCGCGCCACTTCCGTCTTGCCCACTCCCGTCGGGCCGAGGAAGAGGAACGACCCCACCGGCCGCCCCGGCGCTTTAAGGCCGGCGCGCGAGCGGCGAATGGCGCGCGCGAGCGCCGAGATGGCGCGGTCCTGGCTGATGATGCGCTTGTGCAGCTCCTCCTCGATGCGGAGGAGCTTCGACATTTCCTCTTCTTTGATGGCGGTGACCGGCACGCCCGTCCAGCGCGCCACCACTTCCTCAATGTCCTCGCGGCTCACCGCGCCCATGGCGGTCTCGTCCACGTTGTACTTCTCGCGCAGCATCCGCAGGTTCTCGCGCTCTTTGCGCTCTTCGTCGTTGTAGAAGCGCGCCTTTTCGAACTCCTTGTTGGCAATGGCGTTTTCCATGCGATGCACCACGAACTTGATGCGCTTCTGCACGTCGGTCATCTCATCGGGCAGCGAGCTCTGCCGCAGCTTGACGCGGGCTCCGGCTTCATCAATCAGGTCCACCGCTTTATCCGGCAGAAAGCGGTCGGGAATATAGCGGCTGGAGTGGTACACCGACATGCTCAGCGCGTCGTCGTTGTAAGTGACGGCGTGGAACTTTTCGTAGCGCTCTTTGATCCCGAACAGAATCTTGATGGCGTCGCTTTCGTCCGGCGGCGGCACCTTGACGGCCTGGAAGCGCCGCTCCAGCGAGCGGTCCCTCTCTATCGACTTCCGGTACTCGGCGGGAGTGGTGGCGCCGATGCACTGAATCTCGCCGCGCGAAAGGGCGGGCTTCAGGATATTGGCGGCATCGAGCGAGCCTTCCGCTGAGCCCGCGCCCACCAGCGTGTGCAGCTCGTCGATGAAGATGATGGCGCTCTGCGAATCCATCAGCTCTTTCATGATGGTCTTGAGGCGCTCTTCAAACTGCCCGCGATACTTGGTGCCGGCCACGATGAGCGAAAGATCGAGCGCCAGAATGCGCTTGTCGGAAAGGAACGACGGGACGTTGCCGTCGGCGATGCGCTGCGCCAGTCCCTCGACGATGGCCGTCTTGCCCACGCCCGGCTCGCCGATCAGCACCGGGTTGTTTTTGGTGCGGCGGCAGAGGATCTGCACCACGCGCTCGAGCTCGCCCTCGCGCCCCACCAGCGGGTCGAGCTGGCCTTCCACCGCTGCCTGCGTGAGGTCGCGGCTGAACTCCGAAAGCAGCGACGTTTCCTTGGCGCTGCGCGAGGGCCTCTCGCTCTGCTGCCGTGTGAGTTCCTCGCGGAGAGAAGAAAGGCGCAGGCCGCGCTCGTGCAGAATCTCTGCCGCAAACGATTTCTCTTCCCGCAACAGACCCAGCAGCAGGTGCTCCGTCCCAATATGCTTGTTGGTGAGCCGCTCCGCCTCTTCGGCCGCGTAGGCCAGCACACGCTTGCACTCCTGGCTGAGCGGCAGGTCCACCGAGGTTGAAACCTTGTCGCGAAGCGTGGTGCGTCCTTCAATTTGTTTACGGATGGATTCAATCGAGGTGTGCGAGCGGAGGAAGCGGTTGGTCAGGGCCTTATCTTCGCGCAAGAGACCCAACAAAAGGTGTTCCGTTTCGATATAGGGGCTTCCGAACTGGCTGGCTTCATAACGGGCGAAGAAGATGACGCGGCGGGCCTTCTCGGTATACCTTTCGAACATAACTCCTCAATCTGTTCTATCGTCCCTCAGCGGCGCTACAACAACTGACCGTTGCTGAGGCGCAGTGTTCGGCCGGCGCGCTGCGCCAACTCCAGATTGTGAGTGGCCACGACCGAAGTCAACAGGTGCGTCCGGTGCAGCCGCTCCAGTAAATCGCCCACGTGCTCGGCGGAGCGATGGTCGAGATTCCCCGTCGGTTCATCCGCCAGGAGAATCGCCGGTTCGTTCCCGAGAGCTCGCGCCAGCGCCACCCGCTGCTGCTCACCACCCGAAAGTTCTCCCGCCCGTCGTTCACCCGCCGCAGCCAACCCAACCTCGGCGAGCAACTCCCGCGCCCGCGCCCGCGCCGAGCTGAAGTCGCGGCCGGCGATGAGCTGCGGGAACATGACGTTCTCGAGCGCCGTGAACTCCGGCAGCAGGTAATGCATTTGCCAGACGTAACCCAACCGCGCGTTCCGGTAATTCGCGCTTTCCGCAGCGCTGAACTCACTCACGCGCTTCCCAGAAAAGTATACCGCACCGCTCGTCGGAGTGTCCAGAGCGGCGAGCAAGTGCAACAGCGTGGTTTTGCCGGCGCCGGACTCGCCCACCAGCGCCACCAGCTCGCCGGCGTGAATCTCGAAGTTGAGATCGGCGAAGACGACCACGTCGTCACTGCCGGAGCGGAAGATCTTAGTGAGGTTTTCAGCGCGCAGCATCCGAAGGCTTTCTAGCCACAGAGGCACAGAGACGCAGAGAAAGATGGGAAGCTAGAACCCGCTTCGGCACGCCCCTTCTTGCTTCTGGCTTTTTTCTGATTTCCAATCTCTGATTTCCGGCTTTTCTCTGTGCCTCTGTGTCTCGGTGGCTCACGTCCTTACTCATACCGAAGAATCTCCACGGGATTCAGCTTGGCCGCGGCGAGCGATGGGTAGAGCGTCGCCAGGAAACTGATGACGAGCGCCGCGAGCGCAATCCACACGCCGTCCCACGGGTGGGCGTGAAACGGCACGTACGGCAGCGAGTAAACGTCTGCCTGGAGATGAATCAGCTTGTAGCGATTGCCCACCCACGAAGCAGCGTAACCGAGAATCAGGCCCAGGAGCGTGCCGAAGGCGCCGATCAGCAGACCGTGCAGCGTGAATACTGCCCACACCTGACGCTTCCGCGCTCCCATCGAGACGAGCACCGCGATCTCGCGGTTTTTCTCCATCACCATCATGGCCAGGGTGATGAAAATGTTCAGCGCCGCCACCAGCACAATGAGGCCGATGGTGAGCACGGTCACCAGGCGCTCCAGGCGCAGGGCGCTGAAGAGCGAATGGTTCTGTTCGATCCACGTCGTCGTGTCGAAACCCCGGCCGGCCGCCCTCTTGATGGTGGCAGCCACAGCGTCCGCCTGATAGATGTCGTCAATCTTGAACTCGATCACCGAGACCACGCTCTGGAGATCGAAAAGGCGTTGCGCGGCGGCGAGATTGGTGAAGGCCCAGCCGGCATCAAAGTCGTAAAGGCCGGAGTCGAAGACACCGACCACGCGGAAATGGCGGAACTTCGGCACGATTTCGAGCGGCGTCATGTAACCTTGCGGGCTGGTCACGAGCAACGTGTCGCCGACAAAGACGCCCAGCGATTTCGCCAGGTCCGCGCCGACGATAATGGGATCGGCATCCGGATAAGTTTGCGAGAGTCCTTCGAGCGATCCCTCGCGCAAACGTTTGAGCAAATCACCCACCTTAAGCTCGCGCGCCGGGTCAATCCCCTTCAGGATCACGCCCTCGGAGTGCGAGCCGTGCGAGACCAGAACTTCCTCGTAGAGCGCCGGCGCCGCCGCCACCACACGGGGCAGCCGCGCCAAACGCGCGGCCACTTGGTCGTAGTTCTGGATGCCGTCGTTCTTCGTGCGGATCAGGTTGATGTTCGCCGTCGCGCCCAACAGCCGCTGTTCCAGGTCCTCGCGGAAGCCGTTGTTGATGGCCAGCGCCACCACCAGCGCGCAGACGCCCGCCATCACGCCCAGCACCGAAATCAGAGTGATCACCGAGACGACAGCCTGCCGCCGCTTGGCTTTAAGGTAACGCAGTGCGACAAAGAACGCGAAGCGCATGTGCGGCAACCATTATGAATGACCAGGCGCAACGGGAAAAGCGGTTTTGGCCGGACCCGCATGAAACCTCCTATATTATTGATATTATTATACTTTATAGATAACTGTAGTTCCTGTTGACAGAACCATGCCAATCCCTTATAATTCAACTGGATAGAGAGAAGCGAGTGCGGCAAGGTTTTAGGAATGAGAAGAGTTAACCGCAGAAAAAAGAAGTCGGCCGGCAGCGCCCCAGATCGCAAACGTCGCACCGCGATGACGGTGGCCGCAAGTTCTCGCAATGGTTCGTCGAACGGCCACTCTTCACGACCCGGCGCTGTCAAGCTGGTCGTTCACGGCGCGAACGGGCACGCACAGTTAGATAGGACCTTCGGCGACGCCGAACACGCGGCGGCCGTCAAGAACTTCGAGATTGCGGCGCGCTCCTTCCGCCGGCAGAACTTCGTTAAAGCTCGTGAGCTGTTTGAGAAACTGGCAGTCACAGCTCCGCCGGACGTGGCGGACCGCGCCCGCGTCCACCTGCGCCTTTGTCAGCAACGGCTGGGCCGCACCGGCCCCGCTCCGAAAACCGCAGACGACTTTCACATGCTGGGCGTTTCGGCGCTGAACGCCGGCCAGGCCGAAGCGGCCGTCACCTACCTGAGCAAGGCTCACCATCTGGAGCCCAAGCGGGAGGAAATTCGTTATGCGCTGGCCGCGGCCCACGCCCTCCAGGGCGACGCCGAGGTGGCGCTCGAACATCTGAAGGCTGCTATCGCGCTGCGGCCTCAAAACCGTTTTCAGGCGCGGCACGACGAAGACTTCCGATTTCTCTCCGCTGACCCCCGTTTCCAAACTCTGGTGCAAGCCGCCGTTTACAGCATGCCTCGGTCGTCGTAGCCGTCACTCACGCCCGGCCGCGCTGAGGGGTCCTTTGTTCAGTACACAAATCCTTTACGTCCAAGTCACCCCGATGTAAACTCGCCGTTATTGTAAATCGCTCGAAAGCACAGCCGGAGAACTTCATGCGGGCCATGAACGTGGTAGCGATTGGCGGCGGTACGGGGCTCGCCGCCGTGCTGCGCGGGCTTAAGCCGCATGTGGCAGATTCCGCCCGGCCTGCCCCGCTTGCGCCGCACATCTCCCGCCTCACCGCCATCGTCACCGTGACCGACGAAGGGGGCAGCTCCGGACGCCTGCGCCGGGAGTTTGGCATTCCGCCGTCGGGCGACATCCGGAAGTGCCTGGTGGCGCTCGCCGAAGACGAGCAGCTCATCACGCGCCTGTTCAGCTACCGTTTCACTGGCGGCCGCGGACTCGCCGGGCACAGTTTCGGAAATCTTTTTCTCGCGGCGCTCACCGACCTGACGCGCGATTTCTCGAAGGCGGTGCGCGTCTCGAGCGAAGTGCTGGCCGTGCGCGGCGAGATTTTCCCATCCACCCTCTCCGACGTGCGGCTGAAGGCTGAACTCGAAAGCGGGCGCACCGTCTATGGCGAGTCCCGCATCACCGGGACCCGCGTGCCGGTTCGCCGCCTGCATCTGGTTCCCGCGCGTTGCCGCCCGCTCCCCGAAGCGCTCAGCGCCATTGACCGGGCGGACCTGATTACTTTGGGGCCGGGCTCGCTTTACACGTCTCTGGTCCCCAATCTCCTGGTGCGCGGCATTCCGGAGCGCATCCAGCGTTCAAGAGCGGTCAAGATATTCGTGGCCAACCTGATGACCCAGCCCGGCGAAAGCCGGGGCTACACCGCCGCAGATCATGTCCGCGCCGTGCGCGAACACGCCGGCCGCAACCTCTTCGATTACGTGGTGCTGAATACCAGAGCGTTCTCGCCCGCCATGCGCCGGCGTTACGCCGCCGAAGGCGCCGAGCCCGTGGCGAACGACCTCGATAAAGTCCGCGCCCTCGGCGTGGAGCCCGTCTGCGCTGACCTTCGGGGCGGCAACCACGTGGCCCGGCACGACTCCGCCAAGCTGGCGCGATTGCTGCTGGCGCTGGCGGCGCGGCCGCTGCCGCGAGCGAGGTAGTGGCGGAGGATCTGATGCTACGATGGGTTTGATGAATTGTCTTGCGCGGCCTTTGTGTTCTGCTTTCCGCCGACTGCTTTCTGGTGGGCGATAGAGGACTCGAACCTCTGACTTCCACCGTGTGAAGGTGGCACTCTACCGCTGAGTTAATCGCCCCGGAAAGCCAAAATAGCAGATTCGCGGCTCCGGGTCTAGCAGGATGCGGAAATCTCGGCGTCCTCCGCGTTCTCCGCGGTGAGCAGGTCCCCCGCCGGCGTCGAGTATACTGGAACCGTGAAAGCCGGATTGACGGAGCATGAAATCTCGAAAATGCTGCGGCAGGTGCGGCGCGGACACCTCCCGGTCGAGGACGCGATCGAGCGCCTGCGCGACCTGCCTTACGAGAACCTCGGCTACGCCCGCATTGACCATCACCGTCCTCTGCGCCAGGGGTTCCCCGAAATCATTTTCGGCCTTGGCAAGAGCCCGGAGCAAATTGAAGGAATCGTGCGCGGCATGCTGGGTCGCGGCCACAACATTTTGATTACGCGCGGGAACGAAGCGGTCTATGAGCGCGTTCGCAAGCTCGACCGGCGCGCGAAACTCCACGCCTTGTCGGGATGCGTCACGGTCCGCCACGACCGCAAGATTCGCGGCAAGGGCACGGTGCTCGTTGTCTCCGCCGGCACGTCGGATATTCCGGTGGCGGAAGAGGCGCTGGTCACGGCCGGCATCCTGGGCAACCGCGTGCAGTCGCTCTACGACGCAGGCGTGGCTGGCATCCATCGGCTGCTCGGCGAAGGCCGCCAGTTGCGCCGCGCCCGCGTGATTATCGTCGCGGCTGGCATGGAAGGCGCCCTGCCGAGTGTCGTGGGGGGCCTCGTCAGCGCGCCGGTGATCGCCGTGCCCACCAGCGTCGGCTACGGGGCGAGCTTCCGGGGTCTCGCGGCGCTCCTGGGCATGATGAACAGTTGCGCGCCTAACGTCGCTGTGGTGAACATTGATAACGGCTTTGGGGCGGGATACCTGGCGAGCGTGATTAACCGATTGTGAGGATGCCGAAGGGAGGTTGAGTTGAAAGAGAAGGTATGAATGTTTGCAATCAAGTATTCAAAGCACATACGGACAGTCAATGGGTGTACAAGAAGCGGCAGCACGAGTTGCTTTCCGTTCGCCACCAGCGCGCCTTAGCAGCCAAGACCAAGAGTGCGCCATCGCAATCGTCACTGAGCAGATAGCCTTTTGAGGTCTTGACCATCTAGTACTTGATATGTTATAAGTCTTTCGGTATCGCTTGATTGAGATATCCATGTCCCTACCCAAGCCGCCCACGACCGCCCGGCTCGGCTCTCCGCCAGTCGTGCCACCCAAGTCCGCCTTCTACCGGCGGGGGGTGTTCACTGCCAGTTGCAATGAAGAAAATAGATGTCACTCGAAAAACAAACCCTGAATGTATTTTAGAATCAGTGCATTTTTCAGCCAGAGCCGTGTAAAGCCGCCAACATATTGAAAATAAGCATCTTATTCTGTCACTTTGATTGGAAAGCCGTCAGGTTACTGAAAATAAAATATGTTAGCTGTTTTGGCTAGTCGCCGGAACACCCCGAACGGGCAGCAATTCGCAACGAGGATTGCTCAAGCGTATAATCACGGATGCTATGGACGACCGCACGCGGCTGACCGCGATGGTGAAAGCGGCGGGTTGAGCGGCTAAGTTGAGTCCAAGTATTTTGGACTCGGTGCTCGCCAAGCTGCCGAAACAATCCGACCTCAACGTCCTCATCGGCTTTGACACCGCCGACGACGCCGGAGTGTATCGTTTGCCGCCGGACCTGGCGCCGAATCTTGCCTTGGTGCAGACCGTGGATTTCTTCACGCCGATTGTGGACGACCCTTACACGTTCGGCCAGATCGCGGCGGCCAATTCGCTCTCCGACGTCTATGCCATGGGGGGGCGGCCGATTTCCGCGCTCTCCATCGTCGGCTTTCCCAACACGGGGTGCGACGTGGGCGTGCTCGAACGCATCATGCTGGGCGGCCTGGCCAAGATGCAAGAGGCCCACTGCGTGGTGATCGGAGGGCACTCGATCGGCGACGAAGAGATCAAGTTCGGGTACGCGGTCACCGGCCTCATTGACCCGCGCCGCGTGTGGGCCAACTCCACGGCGCGCCCCGGCGACCGTTTGCTGCTCACCAAACTCCTCGGGACTGGAATCATCTCGACAGCCCTGAAGAACGGTAAGGCCAGCGAGGCTGCAATCGCCGCTGCGGTCGAATCCATGAGGGTGCTGAACCGCGAGGCGAGCGAGATTGCTCAGACCTTTGAGATTCATGCCGCCACCGACGTCACCGGGTTCGGCTTGCTGGGTCATGCGCGGGAGATGGCAGCCGGCAGCAAAGTCAGCCTGGCGATTGATTCCTCGCAGGTCGAGTTTCTGCCAGGGGCCAGGGACTACTCGCGCGGCGGGCACATTCCGGGCGGGCTCAAGCGCAACGTGGAGTTCATCAGTGGCTGTGTCGAGTTTGCCGAAGGCGTCACGGAGGAGGTTCGCAACCTGCTGTACGATCCTCAGACTTCCGGCGGGCTGCTTCTGGCGGTGGCCCCGGGCGATGCGCCAGGATTACTCGCCGCCCTCCGCAACCGAAACATTCCGGCGCAGGAAATCGGCGAGGCGGTGCCGAGGACCGAGCCGCTGATCCGGGTTTGGTAGCAAGTGGAGTTCAGGAATGGCTTTCAACAAGGCCAGAGCGTTGCAGGAGGCAGAACAGTCGGTTGCACAGGGGAAGCTCGCCCAAGCGATCCGACAGTACCTGGCGATCATCGAGAATGACCCCGGCGACCTGCCACTGCTGAACACCGCCGGCGACCTTTGCGTCCGCGACCGGAACATTCCAGAGGCCCTCCGGCTCTTCCGCCGGCTGGCCGACGCCTACGCGCGCGAAGGCTTTACGCTCAAGGCGATCGCCATCTACCGCAAGATCACCAAACTCGACCCCAACTCGATCGAGCCCTTGTTGAAGCTGGCAGAGCTTTACGCGGCGCAGGGCCTCGGCCGCGAGACGCTAAGGCTCTACGCCGAGGCGCTGCAATCGGCCGAGAGAGCGAACCAGACCGGCGAGGCGCTCGACATCATGCGCCGGATCGTGGCTGCCGACCCCGAGAACGAGGCTCATCGCCTGCGGCTGGCAGAGTGCTGCGAGGCCGCGGGGCGCCATGCGGAAGCGGCGCGCGTGTACGTCGAAGCGGCGGAGGCGGCCGGACGGCGCAATGATCGCGATGCCGCTTCGGGCCTGCTCGCCAAGGCTCAAGAACTCGATCGGTCCGTGGCCGGCCTCCCCGGAACCGAAGCTTTGCCGGCGGCGGCCGCTGACCGAGTACCAGACAGTCCGCCCGAAACGCTGCCCGCCGCGCCTGTTCTTGAGCTGCCGCCGGAACCTGTGGCGAGAGTCGAGACGCTGATTACCGAGTTGGAAGCTGCGCCGGTGCCTGAGTTGGTGGAGGCCGGCGAAAGTGAACCCTCCTCCATCGCTTCCCCGGACTTCCCTTCCCGGACACTCGCCGCCCCGGATTCCGTCGCGGGAAAGACCGGCGAGTTTTTATCGGAGGCTCCCAGCATGGCCCCGGTGCCGCCGTTGGCTTCGGCGCCGGAGTTTGATCTCTCAGGCGAATGGGAAGCACTGGCGGCGGGCCCGACCGCCACTGCGGACCTTCCACTTTTCAGCGAGGAGGAGAGCCGCGCCGAAGTCGAGTTCTATCTCTCTGCCGGCCTCGCCGAGGAAGCGCGCCGGGCCATCCAGGCGCTCGAAGAGAAGTTTCCCGGACATCCGCAGGTGGCGGAGCTGCGGCGGCAAGTTGAGGAGCAGGCCCCGATAGAGCCGGGGCAGGCGCACGCTCCTCCGACCGGCTTGGTGGCTGCGCCGCGGTCTCCGATCCCGGCTGGCAACGACCTGCTGCAGAGCCTCGCCGCCGACTTCGAATCGCGCTGGACGGGGCTCGACCAGCCCGTGCCTCCTTCACCACGCGCGGCCGCGAAGCCGCGGACTGCGAATGCCGCGAAGGATTTTGGAGCCGCGCTCAGCGCCCTGCTGGATGATCTCAACGAAGAGGCCAAGCAGGAAGCGCCCGAGGATCCGGAAACTCATTACGGCCTGGGCATCGCTTTCCGAGAGATGGGGCTGGTGGAAGAGGCCATTGGAGAGTTTCAGAAGGTGGTGAAACTCGCGCCTGCAGGAGCTGCGGGTTCTCAGTTTCTCCCGGCCTGCACCTTGCTCGGCGTGTGCTTCATGGACCGACAACTGCCCGCGCTCGCGGCCAAGTGGTACCGGCGCGCGCTCGAATCTCCGGGAGTGGGCGAAGACACGCGCGTCGCGCTGGAGTATGATCTGGGCATGGCCTACGAACAAGCAGGCGATTCCAGGGCGGCTTTGGACCGCTTTCTTGAAGTATACAGCCAGAACATCGACTACCGCGACGTGGCGGAGAAAATCCGCCTGCTCCAACAGAGACCCTCATGACTCCCACCCTGGCCCCTACGCCGGTCATTAGCCAGCGGCCGCCCCGGCCGCGGCCCTTGTCGAGCCGGCTGCTGACCATCCTTTATATTCTCCTGTGCTTCGAGGTGGGGCTGTTGATCTTCTTTTTCCCCTGGACTCCGTTCTGGACCCGCAATTTCTTCGTGATCCACTATCCCTGGCTCGGGGCAGTCGCCCGTAACGATTTCTTCCGCGGCGCCGTTTCAGGTACGGGCCTCGCCGACGTGTGGCTGGGCATTTACGAGATCGCGCAGCGTCGCCGCGCTCGATCGTTACGCGGCCTTCCGTGATGCGCGCCGCGGGTCAGTCAAAAGTCCTCGTGAGTGAGAAGGTGGATGAAACGGTATGCGGTATGCGACCTGCTCCCTGGCTCTGCTACATCACTGACCGCCACTCACTCGGATCCCGTCCCGTGCTGGGAACCATTGCCGAAGCGATTCGGGCCGGCGTTGACCTAGTTCAGATCCGCGAGAAGGACCTGGCCACGCGGCCGCTCGCCGAACTGGTTCAGGCGTCGGTGGAGCTTGGGCGACGCCTGTCAGGCGAGTCCGGGCTGGCCGGGCTGGATTGCCCGGCGCGGACGGCGCGGTTAATCGTGAACGACCGGTTTGACGTGGCCCTGGCTTGCGGCGCCGCCGGCGTCCACTTGGGAACGCGGTCCATTCCCGCCGCGGAGGTTCGCGCCGCCGCGCCGCCGGGTTTTCTGGTGGGCGTTTCCTGCCACTCGCTGGAAGACGCGCTCGCCGCCGAGCGAGCGAGGGCGGATTACATCCTGCTCGGACCCGTTTTCGAGACCCTGTCCAAGCTTCGGTACGGCCCCCCGCTCGGCCTCACGAAGCTCGCGGAAGTCACAACCCGGGTGTGCATCCCGGTTCTTGCCCTGGGGAGCGTGAAGGTCGAGCGCGTCCGGGCCTGCCTCGAAGCCGGAGCCGCTGGCATCGCCGGCATTTCCATCTTCCAAGACTGCGAGTCACTCGTCGTCCGCGTGGCCGAACTGCGGGCCGCCGCGATTTGGAAATAGTAAGCGGCTCCGCCATCCTGCTGTGGGGAAAGGCTGTGCCTTTCCCGAAGGCTCACTTCATTTACTCATTATCTTGGTCTTGATCTTGCCTCCCTTACCGCGGACCGAACCTCCGCCACCCGCCGCCAACAATCACGCGCCCACCCCTGAAGCCTCCCACCACGCCGCCGAACGTGACTCCGCCATAGTAAGCGGGCGGGTAGCAGGGGTAGTAGTAAGGATCACAGTAAGGTCCGTAGCCGTACCCATAAAACCCCGGGGCGTAGGAAAAGCCGAATCCGAACCCAAATGGACGAAAGCCGGCGCCGCGAAAGCCGAAGCGGCCGAAGCCCGGACCGAATCTCCCGCGAAAGCCACCCAAGCCCCCTCTGAACCCTCTTCCACCGAATCCCCGCCTGCTAAAGCTTCTGCCATCAAAGCCGCGGCCGCTGAAACTCCGGCCCGCAAAGCCGCCGACAGCTCGTCCACCGCCGAATCCGCCCCGACCGGCGGAGCCGCCGCCCCGAAAGCCTCCGCCACCGCGCCCGCCACCGCCGAATCCACCGTGGCCGCCGCCCCTTTGGGCAAAGCCAGTGCTGGCCAAGCCAAGCAATATGGCGAAGATCATCAGTTTTCTCATAAAACCCTCCAAGCCATCCCGTTCCGGGTACAGCCCATAAGAGAGTGTGCAATTAGCCAGCCAATTGTTCTCCCTCGCAAGTGCCTGAAAACTCTCGCAGGCAGGAATCCGGAAGCAGCGCCGGGCGGCTGAAATCCACCATTTGCTGGTGGATTTGGGCCAGCGTCCGTCAGGCGATGGAACGTGTGATCGTTACTGGCCTGTGGCACTAGTCGCTTATTCGTGACGGAGTGCGGTCATGGGATTGGTTTTGGCCGCCCGGCGCGCCGGCAGGTAACAGGAGGCGAGCGACACGGCTGCCAGGAACAGCGGCACGGCGGTAAAGACGAGAGGGTCTGTGTTGCTGACCTCGTAGAGAAGGCTGGCCATGACGCGCGTCAAAACGAAGGAGACCAGTAGCCCCCCAGCGACACCGACCGCGGCGAGCACAGCGCCCTGGCGGAGAATCAGGCGAAGCACATCCCGTGGCCGGGCGCCCAGCGCCATGCGGATGCCAATTTCGCGCACACGCTGGGTGGAGACATAAGAGACCACACCGTAGATTCCCAGCGCTGCCAGCGCCAGGGCCAGAAACGAAAACAAATCGAGAAGCACCACGTACAGCCGGGGCTTGGCGAGCGACCGCGACACGTACTCGTCCATCGTCCTCACCAAGGCAATGGCCTGCTCCTTATCGATATCCTGGACTTGACTCCGCACGGCCGCCGCCACGCTGCCCGTGCCCACGCCGGTGCGGATCACCAGCGTGACAACGCCCGTTGGGAAATCCGAATATGACTGCTGGTTCAGCGCATAGATGTCGAAGCTCGCTGAAGTGTCCACACTGGTGTAGCGCACGTCTCCAGCAACACCAACGATCTCGCGCCAGACCGGCGCCGCCGGTGGATCAACGAGGTTGATGCGCTTCCCGACCGGATCTTCACCGGGAAAGAACCGGTGCGCCAAGGTTTCATTGATGATCGCCACCTTGCTGTTGCCGGTATCCCCTTCGGTGAAATCACGGCCCTTGAGCAAGGGGATACCCATCACCTTGAAATACCCGGGGCTGATGGAGTGGTACTCAGCAATGGGACGCTCCGCCGCCGGCAGCGGCGGTTGCCCTTCGACGTTGAATGTCCAGCTCGCAATGGCTCCGTTCAAGGGCGGCAGGTCGATGGTGGCGACGGACTGTACGCCTGGCAGAGCCTTCACGCGTTGCAGGAGTTGCCGGGAGAACTCCGCTCGCTGGCGCTCCTCCGGATACCGAATCCTGTTGAATCTCATTTGCAGAGTAACCAAGCCGTGAACGTTGAAACCGGGATGGACGCTTTCGAGGGCCAGAAAACTCCTCATCATCAGCCCGGCGGCCACCAGCAAGACCAGCGCCAATGAAATCTCACCCACCACCAATGCGCCGCGAAACCGTTGGCTGCGCAGACTGCCGGTGCCGCTGCGGCCGCCCTCCACCAAAGCCCCGCTGATATTGGGCCTGGAGGCCTGAAGCGCCGGCGCCAACCCAAACACCAAGCCGGTCAAGAGTGAGATTGCCAACACAAAACACAACACCCAGCCATCCACGTGAGCCTCATGGATTCGCGGGACGGTAACGGGCGCAGCGGCAACCAGCAGAGGCGTCGCAGCGTAAGCCATCGCCAGCCCCAGCATGCCTGCCAGAATGCCCGTGACAACGCTCTCGGTGAGCAGTTGCCGGAGAATGCGCGATCTTCGGGCGCCCAGCGCGGCACGAATCGCGATCTCTTTCTCGCGCCCGGAAGCCTTGGCTAAAAGAAGGCTGGCGGCGTTACCGCACGCAATGAGCAACAGCAAGCCTACCGCTCCGAGCAGCATCAACAAGGCTCGGCGCACACTTCCTGCCATCTGCTCGGCGAGCGGTACCACCGCCACGCCCCAGCCCTTGCTCGATTCCGGGTACCGTTGCTGTATCCCCGCGTCAATGGCGTCCAGATTGGACTGCGCCGCCTCGAGCGTCGTGCCGGGTTTCAACCGCGCCAGCATGATAAAGCTGAGGGCGCCGCGGTTGGCGAGGTCGAGGTCGCCGGAGAACCGCGCTTTGACGTCCAGCGGCACCCAGACTCCGAGTTGCCAGGGGATGATGCCGCCCTGCAGATCAAAGTACGGGGGAAAATCGAAACCTTGCGGCATCACGCCCACCACCGTATAGATCGTATCGTTCAGCGTGAGGGCTTTCCCCACCATACTCGGGTCCGACCCGAAGCGGCTCTGCCACAGGCCGTAGCTCAACACCACCACGTGGTCATGTCCCGGCTCATCATCGCCGGCGAGAAAGGTCCGGCCCAGGATGGCCTTGCTGCCCAGCAGCGAGAAGAAATTCGCCGAGATTAGCGATGCGGTAATCTGCATGGGCTCACCCTGGCCGGTCAAAGTGAAGTCGCGCGTGATGAAGACGGACGCCGCCTCAAAAACCCGGTTCTGATCCCTGAAGTCAACGAAATCCGGCGCCGAGAGGTAGAACTCTTTGTAACCCTGCGGCAGATTGTTCAGCCAAACCGTGACCAGGCGATCAGGGTCCTTGAACGGCAGCCCCCGCAGCAGGACGGCGTTCACCATGCTGAAGATGGCAGTCGTGGACCCGATCCCCAACGCCAGCGTGAAGATGAGGATCACCGTCACGCGAGGGTTCCTCGCGAGTGTCCGCACGGCGAACCGTAAGTCTTGCCTGAGTGTGTCCATTCACTCTTCGCTGTTGCTGCGAAGTATCTTACTTGAAAGCGAGCGTAGTGCAAGCTTGGTTTTGACGCCGGCACCCGATGTGCCCAAGGGCGGCCATGCGACCCTGGAGCCCATTGTGCCGACCAGCAGAAAATTCCTTTGACTTTTCCTCCGCCCGCCGGTATAGATAGCCCCGTTCGAGGCAAGTACCTTCACCGCTTCGCGAGGCCGCACCTATGTTCTGCCGCAACTGCGCTCACCAGATGCCTGACCAAGCTGAGTTCTGCACCGCCTGCGGCCAGCGTCCCATGCTCGGTAATCGCTACTGCTGGTCCTGTGGGGCCGAGGCGCAGCCGCTCGCCGAGATCTGCGTCAAGTGCGGCGTGCGCTTGGGCGGCGTGCCTGCCGGTCAGGCCGGCCAGCAGAAGGAGTTCCTGGTCGCGTTGTTGCTTTCCATTCTGCTCGGGACTCTCGGCGTGGACCGCTTCTACCTCGGTTATGTCGGCCTCGGGATCGTGAAGTTGCTCACCGCCGGCGGCTGCGGCATCTGGTGGATTATTGACGTGGTGTTGATTGCCACCGACAAGCTGCCGGACGCTCAGGGACGGCCTTTGCGTCACTGAGATCGCTGCACACTAAGGGGCGGAGCCTGCCAGCCACCGCATCGCTTTTCAATCTCCGCAGCGACCGCAAGAATCAATTCTTCCTCATAGGGCCGGCCGACCACCTGGACTCCAATCGGCAGTCCTTCGCTCGACCTTCCCACCGGCACCACCACCGCCGGATTGCCGAGCAGGTTGAACCACTGCGAGTAGGTGAACACGTCCGGGTCGCGGAGGTAGCGGACGGCGCGCCCTTCCACCCGCCACTCGCGCTCGCCGTGGCGGAAGGCGGGGATGGAGCAGACGGGACAGACCAACACGGGGAACTCGCTCATCTGGGCCAGGAATCTAGCCCGCAGCTCGTCGCGCGCGATCCAGGCGTTCATCAGGCGCTCGGCCGTCAGTGGTGGCTCGGCGGCGACGATGCCGGTGAACTCCTTCAGGATGGGGCTCAGCTCCTCTTCGTGGCCCGCGAGCGCGGGACCGAGCACGAAGGCGCCGGCGAGCCCGAAGAAAACCCACCAGAACTGGCGGGCGCGCTCGAGGCCGTCGGGCCGAAATGGCTGCACGCGCAGTCCGGCCTCGGTGAGCGCGGCGGCGGCGGCGCGCACCGCAGCGCGCGTCTCCGGGGTGACCGGCGTATGACCGTCGTCCTCGAAGTACCCGACGCACAGTCCGCGCAACTCGGATTCGCCCACCTGCCGGACCGGCGCAGGCGCCGCCATGGAATCACCGTCGTCAGGCCCGGCCATCACTTCGAACATCAGCTTGAGATCAGCCACCGTGCGCGCCATCGGTCCGACGACGCCAATGAGCGCGAACGGCCCCACCGGAGGCGGATAGTGGCCGGTGCCTGGTATGCGCCCCGGCGTCGGCTTCAGTCCGCAGATGCCGGTATAGTGCGCGGGAACTCGAATCGACCCGCCGCCGTCGCTGCCCACCCCGGCCGCTGAAAGTCCGGCGGCAATGGCCGCAGACTCGCCGCCGCTCGAGCCGCCGGGCGTGCGATCGAGCGCCCACGGATTGTTGGTGCGGCCCTGCAGCAGGTTGTCAGTCTCGTACGCCATCAGCATTTCAGGCGCGTTCGTATTGCCCAGCACGATCGCGCCTGCCGCCTTAAGGCGCGCAACCAGCGGCGCGTCAGCCGCGGCCACGTGCCCGGCGCGCAGACGGCTTCCGCTCGGAGTCGGCAGGCCGGCCACGTCAATCGAACTCTTGATCGTGATGGGAACGCCGTGCAGGGGTCCCACGGCGCGGCCGTCGGCGAGCGCGTGTTGCGCGGCCCTAGCCTGCTCGAGCGCCCCCTTGGCATCCAGGCACTCGAAGGCGTTGAGGAGTGGATTAAGATCTTCGATTCGACCGAGGTGCGCCTCGATCAGTTCAATCGGGGAAATCGCCCTGTTGCGAATCATGGCGGCCATTTCGGTAGCCGAGCACTGCGTAGGGTTGTTGCTGAGTGGCATTGTGGAATGAGCTATCTCTAGGCTACATGGCTACCGTGACTCTTGATGAAGCGCCACACGGCCGGTGCCAGCTGCCGCTCGCGCGCCGCGTCGGCGTGCCGCAGTTTCGCGGCCAGACGCTGGAAATCCGCCGGCCGGTCGATGTCTTCGAGCGGCTCGAGAACCGAGCAGGAGAGGCCACACGCCGTCAGGTTGTACAGCGTATCACGAAACGCGAAGGCGCTTCCCCAGCGCACGCCGTCGAACATGCCGGCCGCGAACGTCCGCAGGCCAATCAGGTAATAGCCACCGTCCGGACAGGGTCCGAGGACAGCGTCGCAGACACGTAATTCGCGGAGCGCCAGTCGTAGCGCAGCCGGGCGAAGCGCGGGTGAGTCCGTGGCGATCACCACGGCGTGCCGGTGGCGCCGGAGGAGTAGCCGAAAAACATGCTCCAGGCGTTCGCCCAAGTCCACGCCGTGCTGCGGGAGAGTGACGAACCGGGCGCTCGCGGCAACGTCCGAACGGCCACCGGTCAGAAAGAGGTAACGTGTCGCGTCGGGCCGCGCCGCGACCGTGCGCAGCGTATCGGCGAGGAGGGCTGCCTGAAAAGCCGCCGCGCCTCCAGCGCCGAGCAAGGGGATCAAGCGAGTCTTCGCCTGGCCGGCCAGCGGCGCCCGGGCGAAGACCGCGATCGCCCCGCCCCGGGCGGGACCGGTTTCAGGATGGAGGGGTCGGGACAATCAGGTCGGTTCCGAATCTGCGGGCGACGGAAGGAGGAACGTGCGCCGGTGCCTTAGATAAACATCTCCTCGTCCTGGGTGGCCTCCCGGACCCGAGTGGCGGTACGCCGCGAGCGCAGGAACTCCAGACCGGCTCGCACCCCGGCCGCCACAGCAGAAACTTCCCGCAGAGGCGCGGTCACACTCCGCTGCAGGGCCTCCGCGGTCGAATCCAGGCGGCCCATCAGAGAGGAAACAAGCTCGTCGAGGCGAATAATCTGCAGCCGGCTTCTCTCCAGCAGTTCGCCGCACGCCCGGTCAGCCTGATCGGTTCGCTGGCGCAGGATCTCGCTGATCTCGCTGAAATTTGTGGCCAGCCGCTGAATAGGCTCGCGAGTGCTGACTATAATCTCCGTCAGCGCTTGAGCCATCGGCTCAACCCTCTGATCCACTACGCGCCGGATGTCTTCGATTTGACTGTGAACACCGCGCAGCGCAAAGAATATGCCTGCCATCACGACCGCCTGGACCACGAACGCCAACGCGGTAATGACCACAAATGCGGTCAGTACAGAATCCAAGCCCATAAGTGTCACACTCTCTCGCCGGCGCTACCGCGGCTTGACCTTTTCTTCCTGGTAAGCCTGCTTTCCCGCCTCGAGGGCCGCCGAAAGTTGCTCCTTCTGCTGGCTCACCAAGTCCTTCGCCCTATCCACCAACTCTTCGGCCTGCTTTCGCAACTCTCTGCTCTTGGCTGCCACGTACTCTTTGCCCTCTCCGGCCTTATCGCCGATCAGTTGTCGCGTTTCCTCGCCGGAGCCCGGAGCAAACAGAAGGGCCAGTACGGCGCCTATTCCCAGTCCTGCCAGAAAGAATGTGAACTTTGATCCGACGTTGTCATCACTCATCTCAGGGTCCTCACTCTCGTTTTATGTGAATTAAATGACACTAAAACAAGCTAATTACTGTTTAGACAGACTGGACGGCTTATCAGTTTGTCGCTTTGGCAACGAGATCCTTGCCGACACCGATGATGTCTCTGGCTGCTTTCTCCGCCACCCCCCGCGTCTGTTTTTGAAACTCTCGCCCACGGGCCTCCAAGTAATTCCTTCCACGTTCTGCTCTCTTGCTCAAGAGCTCACGGGTCTCCTCGCCGGATCGCGGTGCAAACAGCAAAGCGATCGCTGCTCCTGCACCCAAACCTGCCAAGAAAATCGCGAGCTTGGAACCGCTGTTGTTGCCACTCATGTTTGACACCTCCTGAGCGGCCAGAGTAGCACGAATTGATGAAAAATTCATGGAGAAATATTTACATTTCTTAGCAACTTGAAGATAAACAGGCCGGTCAGACTATTAACTCTTAACAGGCTGCTCCTCGAAGTAGCGATGTATTATTTTCGCTTGCCCTGGCCGCACGACTTGACCTAGTTCTGCTTCGGAAAGAGCTCTCATCGCGCTGACGCTTCCGAACTGGCTCAGAAGTTTTCGCGCCGTCTTTTCACCCACTCCCGGAATCGAACGGAGCTCAGTCGAACGTTGGCGGCTGGAACGGCGGGCGCGATGAAACGTGACCGCGAAGCGGTGAGCTTCGTCGCGAATCTGCTGCAATAAGTGGAGCGCCGGGGAGTGGTGATCGAGCATGACCGGATCGGCCTCGCGGCCGAGTACGTACAGAATCTCTTCCCTCTTGGCAATCGCCGCCAGCGGCTGGTTGATCACCTGGAGTTCTTCAAGCGCCTGCGCCGCCGCGTGAAGTTGGCCGATGCCGCCGTCAATCAGGATCAAATCCGGTAGCGGCTTTTTCTCGTCGCGCTGCCTAAGGTAGCGCCGGCCGACCACTTCCCGGATGCTGGCGAAATCGTCGTTTTGCGGGACACTCTTGACGAT
The DNA here is from genome assembly GCA_035934405.1 of Terriglobia bacterium. Classification (GTDB taxonomy): domain Bacteria; phylum Acidobacteriota; class Terriglobia; order UBA7540; family UBA7540; genus DASYXW01. The sequence goes on along the minus strand of DASYXW010000089.1, from coordinate 26,059 downwards.
GAACTTGCGGTAGTCGCTCTTCTTCATCTGGCCCGCCTCCCAAACCACCATCGAAGCCACGATATCCGTGCCCTGAATATGGGAGACGTCAAAACACTCGATTCGATTCGGAGGCTTGGGCAAATCGAGCGACTCGGCGAGGCCTTCCAGCATCTCGCGTGCCGTTGGCTTCATCACGCGGAAGCGGCGCTCGAAGGAATGGCGAGCGTTGCGGGCAACCAGTTCCATCAAGGCGCGCTTGCGGCCACCCTGCGGCGTGAGGATTCGCACCGCCCGGCCGCGCTTCTCGCCGAGGAACTCCTCCACCAGCGCGCGGTCTTCAAAATCCACCGGCACGTGAATCTCGTCCGGCAGATATTGTTGTTCGAGATACACCTGCTTGACTAGCGACGAGAAAAACTCGTCGGCGGCGAAATGCTCCAGGTCCTCCCAGAAGAACTCGCGCCGGTCCACCGTTCTGCCGCCGCGCAGGTGAAACAGATTCACGGCCACTTGCGCGCTTTCCTGGTGAAAACCGAAAATGTCGACGTCTTCGCCCCGTGCCGCCGCCATCTTCTGCCGCTCGCGCAGTTGCTCCACCGTCGAGATGAGATCCCGCAGGCGGCCCGCCTCTTCGTAGTGCTCGGCTTCGGAAGCGGACATCATCTGCCGCCGCAGGTCGTGAACCAAGTCTCCCTCGCGACCCGCGAGCAACATCCGCACCAGCCGCACGGCTTCGGCGTACCGTTCCGGCGTCGTCAAGCCCTCGACGCACGGTCCCTGGCAGCGCTTGATGTAATACTGCAGGCAGGGACGCGGGTGATAACGGGTCAGATCGACGCTGCACGAGGGCACCAGAAACCGGCGATGCACCAGGTCAACGATCCGGTAGGCGAGATGAGCGGGGAAATACGGCCCGTAATAAAGCGAGCCGTCTTTCTTCAGGCGCCGCGTGACGTAGACACGCGGGAACCGCTCCTGCGCCGTCAGCTTGATGTAAGGGTAGGTCTTATCGTCGCGCAGCAGGATGTTGTAGCGCGGCTTGAATTTCTTGATGAGGTTGTTCTCGAGCGCCATCGCCTCCTTCTCGTTGTCCACGAGAATGGTCTCGAGGTCTTCCGCCATCTCGAGCATCAAGTCGCGCTTCTCGTCGCTCGGCCGCGACTCCTGAAAATAAGAGCGCAGCCGCTGCCGCAGCGACTTCGCCTTGCCGACGTAAATCGCGCGGCCTTCGGCGTCCTTGAAAAGGTAGACGCCGGGTTGGGCGGGCGCGCGCTCGGCCTTTGCGTGCAGGGTCAAACTCATGCGTTCATTATCGCTGGCGATTCAGGATTGGTCAAAGTTCCGGGGCGGTGGGTACGGGTGTCATTTGCGTGGCGTGGCGGGAGAAGGCTCTCCTTTAACAGTCATTCCTACGTTCGTGGGAATGGCCGCTGCCTTGATTCAGCCCGCCCGCCTTGACCGTTTCTTTGGGACTGTGCTAGCTTCCCAAGTTGCCGCAAGCCTCATCGCCCTTGCCTGAGAGGATAGCTTTGACTGCGACCGCGGGCATAGAATTAAAGCGCACGGCCCTCAACGCCATCCACCGCGCCGCGGGCGCCAAAATGGTGGAGTTCGGCGGTTGGGAGATGCCGGTCGAATACTCCGGCATCGTGCAGGAGCACGTCGCCGTGCGGACACGGGCTGGCCTGTTCGATGTCAGCCACATGGGTGAGATCGAGATTCGCGGCTCGCGCGCGCTGGACCTGGTGCAATATGTCACCTCCAACGACGCCGCCAAACTCCAGATCAACCAGGCGCAGTACACTGCCCTGATGTACCCGCAGGGCAGCGCGGTGGACGACTGCCTGCTGCACAAATTCGCCGCTGACCACTACTTCCTCTGTGTCAACGCCGCCAACACCGCGAAAGATTTCGCCTGGATTACGCGCCACAATTCTTTTGGCGCGGACGTGCGCGACGTTTCGACTAACTACTCTCAGCTCGCGCTCCAGGGCCCGCGCGCTGTGACGATCCTGACCCGAGTGAGCCAACCCGACGTCGCCGGCATCAAATACTATTGGTTCACCCGCGCCATGTGCTGCGGTGTCGAAGGGTTGCTTGCGCGCACTGGGTACACTGGAGAGGACGGTTTTGAGTTTTATTTCCCACCGTCGGAGTCCGAGTGCGTTTGGAGCGGGTTGCTCGAAGCGGGCAGGGACGACGGCTTGATTCCCGCCGGTTTGGGCGCGCGAAACACCTTGCGGCTCGAAGCGGCGTTCCCCCTTTACGGGCACGAGCTCGATAGCGAGACGACGCTCCTCGAAGCCGGCCTCGGCTGGATTGCGAAACTCGACAAGGGTGATTTTCTCGGCCGCGACGCCCTGGCTGCCCAGAAGCAGTTTGGCACTCGCAAGAAGCTGGTGGGATTCGAAATGGCCGACCGCGGCGTTGCACGCGACAGTTATCCGGTTTCGATCGGCGGCGAGCGCGTCGGCAAAGTCACCAGCGGCTCTTACGCGCCGTTCTTGAAGAAGAACATCGGGCTTGCCTACCTGCCGCCGGAAAAAGTCAACGAGGCGGGCGCCCGCGGGATTCAGATTGAGATTCGCGGCCGGGCTGTGCCGGCGCGCCTTGCGCCGCTGCCGTTTTACAAGAGAAACAAATTATGAGTTCTGAGTTCTGAATTATGAATGGTGAGCGCTCAGAATTCAGAACTCAGAACTCATAACTCCGAGGCGTTATGTATCCTCCAGAACTGCTTTACACCAAAGAACACGAGTGGATTCGCGTGGATGAGACGATTGGAACGATCGGCATCACCGATCATGCGCAGAAGGAACTGGGAGACGTGGTGTTTGTTGAGCTGCCTAAAGCCGGTGACCACGTGGCTGCGCACGAATCGTTCGGAACTGTCGAGTCCGTGAAGGCCGTCTCCGACGTCTATTCTCCCGCCACCGGCGAGGTGCTGACCACCAACAAGAAGCTGCAGGACAGCCCCGACCTGGTGAACACCGACCCCCACGGCGAGGGTTGGCTGGTGCGCGTTAAGCTCGCGGACCGCCGCGAGACCGAAGGTCTGATGACCGCGGACGAGTACGAGGCCTACGTCAACGAAGACACGGCCTCCACCAGCCCGGGCGGGGGTAACACCTGATGCGGTACCTCCCGAACTCCGATTCGGACCGCGCCGCCATGCTGCGCGCCGCCGGGCACGAGTCCATCACCGAGCTCTTCGCGCAAATCCCCAACGAGATGAAACTGCGCCGACTTCTGAACGTGCCGGGGCCGCTCTCGGAGCCGGAGATCCTTGAGTTTTTCCGGCAGGCGGCATCGGAGACCGCGCGCGATTACGTGTCGCTGCTCGGCGCAGGCGCTTACTCGCATTACCGGCCTGTGGTGATTGACACGCTCATCCTTCGTGGCGAGTTTCTGACTTCTTACACGCCTTACCAGGCCGAAATCAGCCAGGGTAACCTGCAGGCGATGTTTGAGTTTCAGACTCTGGTGGCACAGTTGACCGGCATGGAGATTGCCAACTCGTCGCTCTATGACGGCTCAACCGCGACCAACGAGGCGGTCCTGATGGCCATGCGGCTGACCGGACGCCAGCAGGTGGTGATGGCGCGCACTGTCCATCCGGAGTACCGCCAGGTGGCGCAGACCTACTTGCAGCACCAAGGCGTGCGGCTCCACGAGGTCGCTTACGAGCCCTCGGGGCAGGTTGACGTGTCACAACTCGATGCGGCGGTCAACGGCGATACGGCCGCCGTGGTCGTCCAGTCGCCCAATTTCTTCGGCGTCCTCGAACGCGTGCCGCAGATTGCGAAAGTCACGCATCGTCATGGCGCGCTGCTCGTTGTGGCGATTGCCGAACCCCTGTCGCTTGCCATCGTCAAGCCGCCTCTGGACGCCGATATCGTTTGCGGCGAAGCACAGTCGTTCGGCGTGCCGGTGGCATTCGGCGGACCCTACGCTGGCTTCCTCGCGACGCGGGAAAAGTTTGTGCGTCAGATGCCAGGCCGACTGGTCGGCCAGACCGTGGACACCGAAGGCTACCGCGGTTATGTTCTGACGCTTGCCACGCGCGAGCAGCACATCCGGCGCGAAAAGGCGACATCGAACATCTGCACCAGCCAGTCGCTGATGGCCTTGAACGCCACCATTTATCTGTGTCTCTTGGGCAAGACGGGCCTTCGGATGCTGGCGGAGCACAACCTGGCGAAGGCGCATTACGCCGCCGAGCAGCTTCGCGCCGTCTCCGGCGCAACGACGCCGTTTGCAGGACCGCTCTTCAACGAGTTCGTGGTCAAGGCCCCCGGAGATGCGGAAGAGTTGCTGGCGGCGCTGCGCGCGGAGAAAATTATCGGCGGATTGAATCTCGAGAGGTTCTATCCTGAGTTGAAAGACCACTTGTTGGTCTGCGTGACGGAGGCGGTCCCGAGGATGGCACTCGACCGGATGGTGGACGTCTGGAGGCAGTTCGGACGAGAGCCGGTTCTTTCAGCCTCGCGCGGGAAGCCTGACGAATGACTAATTATGTTTGGGATGCTGGGAAGGGACCCCGTGAATCGGAGCCATTGCGGAGGCAGCGAGACACAGCAAAAGTCGGGAGGGAGAACAACGCCGGGAGGGGGTCCGGGTTGTAATTCGACTCTTCACTGTGCCTCTGTGTCTCCGCAATGGTCTCCTCAGTTCAGGCCTTGCCAAAGTCGACGTAGGGGCAGCCGGACCAGTAGATGGGCGGACTCTCGAACCGCTCTCCGAGTACCCGGGCGTGGCAGACGCCGCAGAAATTCAAACTCTTGGCGCGCTCGCCCACCGGCGCGATCTCAACCAGTTTCTCCCAGACGCAGAGCGCCCTACCGGCATCCCGACATTTCGAAAGGCTGGCCAGCGCCCCGGAAGCGGCCTCGGCCCTCATCAGGGCCGAGTACACACGGGATTTCAGCCGCGACGAAGCTTTCACTGCGCCGCGCAGCTCGACCCGGGCCGAAAGCTGCTCCATGAAGTTCTCGCTGTAGAAAAAATCACTCATCGTTCCATCTCAGGCCATCCCAGCCCATTTCAACCTGAACTGCTCGCGCGCCCGGTAGAGAAGTCGTTCCACTGCCTTCTCGGTTTTCCCGGAGCGTTCCGCCATCTCCCGCGCCGGAACTTTCTCCCAATAGCGCCACAGCAGCGCCACCCGATAGGCTTCCGGCAGCGCCGCCAGTGTGCGCGCTGCTTTCTCATTCAGCCGGGCGGTGTCAATTAGCGCGTCAAGGGTCGAATCCAGCGTGACATGCCTGGAGTCTGGATCGACCTCGTCCAGCGGGTCGGGAGCGGACAGGCGCGACCGGTAATGATCTTCCACCTTGTGCCGCGCTATACCCAGAAGCCACGCTTCGAGCGACGACACTCCCTGGAAGCCCGCCAAGCCTTTCCAAGCCGCCAGAAAAACGTCCTGCACCAGGTCTTCAACCAAATCCGCGCGCGGCGTCAGGCGCGAATGAATGTACGCGTAGACCACGTCGGCGTAGCGGCCCACAAACTCCGCCGTTGCCTTGCGGTCGCGCCGCAGGATCGCGGCCACGAGCTTGGCGTCCGCTGCCTCAGGCGATTCGCCGGTGCCTCGTTGCCCGGCGGGCCGCTCGGGAGTGCCCAAATCATCGCTCCTTAAATAGAGTCGCGCGTCACAGGGGTTTCCCCCTCTTACCACAACGAAGAGTTTGTCTCGATTGAGGGAAATCGGGCCATCGGGTCCGATGACTCAATGACTCAATCCATCCCGATGGTACAATGACTCGCTGGCCCATCACGGAGGTTGCATGTTTGCCTTTCGCGGCGTGGACTACATGGAAATCGATTCGCTTTTCAGCGATGAAGAGAAACTGGTGCGGGCCACCGTGCGGGAATGGGTGGACAAGGAAGTGCTGCCGCACATTGAGGAGTGGAACCGCGAGGCGAAGTTCCCCAAGCATTTGGTTCCGCAGATGGGCGAGCTTGGGTACCTCGGCGCCAACCTGCACGGCTACGGCTGCGCCGGCATGAACAACGTCCAGTACGGGCTCATCATGCAGGAACTGGAGCGCGGCGACAGCGGCCTGCGCAGCTTCGTCTCCGTGCAAGGGGCGCTCGTGATGTATCCGATTCACGAGTACGGCTCCGACGAGCAGAAGCAGCAGTGGCTGCCGGCCCTGCAGCAGGGCAAGGCGATCGGCTGCTTCGGACTCACCGAGCCTGACTTCGGCTCGAACCCCGCCGGCATGAGGGCACGGGCGAAGAAGGACGGCGGCGATTACATCCTGAACGGCGAGAAGACCTGGATTACCTCGGGCACCACTGCCGACGTGGCGCTGGTCTGGGCGCGCGCCGAGGACGGTATCCGCGGCTTTCTGGTGGAGAAGGGAACGCCCGGCTTCACCTCCAAGGACATCAAGGGTAAGTGGTCGTTGCGAGCTTCGGTCACCAGCAGCCTGTCACTCCAGGACGTGCGCGTGCCCGCCTGCGCCATGCTCCCGAACATTCGCGGCATGAAAGGCCCGCTCTCGTGCCTCACCCAGGCGCGCTACGGCATCGGCTGGGGCGCGATTGGCGCCGCGATGGCTTGTTACAACGAGGCGCTGGAATACTCGAAGACGCGCAAGCAGTTCGATGAGCGGCCCATCGCCAGCCACCAGCTTGTGCAGGCGAAGCTCGCCGACATGATTACCGAAATCACCAAGGCGCAATTGCTCGCCTTGCAGGTGGGACGCCTCAAGGACCAGGGCCGCGCCGATTTCGCCCACGTTTCCATGATCAAGCGCAACAACGTGAAGATCGCGCTCGATATCGCCCGCGCCGCGCGCGACATCCTGGGCGCGAATGGTGTCGCCGACGAATATCCCATCTTCCGCCACATGTGCAACCTGGAATCGGTCTACACCTACGAGGGAACGCACAATATCCATACGCTGATTATCGGCGAGCGGGTGACAGGCATTCCGGCGTATAAGTGAGAGTTGACTGCGAGCACCACCCGCATCTGTTTCCGACCTAGGCACGCTCAAGGTGATTCGTGTTGCCAACCTTCTTGGCAAGCCTCTGCCGCCGCTTTCAGACCGTCGGACGCACCACCCAGGAACTCCAGAACACTGTCCATGCGATAACCAAACTTCTTGAGGTCGAAGGCAAAACGATGGGATATTGAGCTTTCTCCCTTCTTGTTCACCGGGTACCGAAATGCATCCGAGCCGCGATCGACCTCGTTCAACTCTCTTACAGCGTTCTCAATGTCCTCAATCACCGAATCGCGGTGCCAGCCCACCTCGGCAAAGATTTGGTTTATCTGGGAGAGCATGCCGTCCAGATCGTGGTTTTTGAACAACTTTTCTGTGTCCGAAAGCGGTTTTCCGGCCGAGCGCTTCAACTCGTCGCCTGCCAGAATAATGTCCTTAAGGGAGAGTTCCAGAGCGTGACGGTACAAGAATACAACTGGGCAGGCGTCAATATCGTCGCCTGGAACCAGCGGTGTCGCCACCAGCAGTCGTTGAGCCGCTTTCTTGAAGGCCTCAGAGTATAGGAAAAACTTGGTCCTGGGATGCCCCCACCAATTGAGCATCGTGTCTGTGCGTGCGCTTGTTCGCTCGAACAAGGCTTTTTTCTTAGGTTTCTTTTGGCTCATTCTCAAGCCTCTGTTGAACTGCAAGACGCAGTAGCTGCGTTCATTGCCCGACGGTCAGAAGACAGGCCAAGATACAGATCCGCCGCCTTGCGCACTTGCGCTGAAAGGCTGGTGCCCTGCCGCCGGGCGCGTTGAAGCAAACCTCTCCGCTGCCGTGATGTCAGCCGCACCTTAGCTCGCGTCAAGGTCATCTCGTCACCCCCAAGACTTCGATCATTGTAAACCATCACCGCGGCTCACGGCACCGTCACCGTGACCTTCGCCGTCGTCCGCCCGTACTGGTTCGTCGCATAGAGAGTGTAGGCTGTCGTCGCGTTTGGCGTGACCACGACGCTCGTGCCGCGAATCGCTCCGACTGAGGGCGACACGATATAGTACTCGCCGTTCGTCACGGTCCAGGAGAGCGTCACCGGCTGCCCCGCGCCGCCGGATGCCGTGGCGGTAAAGCTGGTGATGGTGGGATTGGGGCCTATGGGCACATTCGCCGGCGTGTAAAGCGGTGAGATGAGCAGGACCTCGAAGTCGGAAGCGGTCAACTGCTTCAGCAGGTCGAGGTCGTTATTGTTCCAGCGATTGTCCGGGTCGCCGCCGAGGAACATTGAGCTGCCGTTGTCAGCCATAATCATGCCGTAGTTTTTGAGCGCGGTCAGGATCACCTGGTCGTCGGCCGGGTAACCGGAGATGTCGAAGCTTGCTTTCAGCCGCAGGCGCATGCCCATGGGCGCCGCCAGCGAATCGGAAGAGTTTGGAGCCCAGTGCGACGCCGGCGGCGTGAACGCCTGCTGGCTGTATTGCAGCGTGAACCGCAGCGCGTGGTTGATGGCCCCGGCGGCAACCTCGTCATAACGCGCGAGGCCCGGGAAGATGGGCAGACCGGCGGCATCGGCCGACGTCCATGTGTACGGACGCTGCTCGTTCGCCTCCAGGTCCCACACCGCCGCCGAAGCCGCGTTCCAACTGCCGTTCTTCTGCTTGTAGCTGTTGTAGAGTTCGTAAAGCCAGCAGTTGCCCTGGTCAATCACCAGCACGTGACGGTCGCCGCTGTCAGGATGCGGATAGCCCTCGATGGGCGCGTTGGCGGGAATGGGCATCGGCCCCGGATCGCTTTCAGTGCCGTAAGCGGTGAAATTGATGTTCACCAGCGCCTGCGTTCCCGGCACCACGATGTACGGAATTCCAATCGTCTGCCCGGCGTAAAGGCCGCTGCCGAAATCCGGATGCAGCGGGGTTGTCGAACCGATGAAGTTGATGATGGCGTCCGAGTTGAGGTCCACGGACGCGTTTGCGATATTCGTATTCCAAAGGCTCGTGGACGGAAAGGGAACGAAGCCGTTCAGGCTGCCGCCCTGTCCGAGACTAATAACGCTGCACGGATTGCTTTGGGCGGAAGCCGCGCCGCAAAGGGTCAGCAGGACGATGCCAAGCGAAAGACTCTTATGCATTGTGCTCTCCTTTCCCCCCTTGCTCCGATGGTTTCATCTCGCCCCTGCTTGTACGCCTCGCACCGGGGCGTGTCAAGAGCCGGATAGGGAGCTGAACGGGACGCGCGGCCGCAGGTGCTTGTACCCGGCGACGACGGGGAGGGTCAAGCGGAAGTGGTGCCACCGGCCGATCACCCGTGGCGTCAGGCGGCCCGCCGAGTGGTTGAGCAGCGAGCCGCCGGGACGCCAAAAATGAAAGGGCGGCCCACCGGAGGCCGCCCGAGGACGCTGTTGAACAGCGTTGCCTTACGCCGACAGACGGCCGGGCCTTTGGTTCTGGGCCTTGACCTCGACACGAATTCGCCCGGCTAGGGGTCTTTAGCGCAGGGCTCCCAGTTGATATTGGAGCGCGGCGCTCGAGATCTGATAATCGTACCGGGCCGCGGCTTGTTCGATTTGCGCCTGGGTCTGATTGAGCTGGGCCTGGCTGAGCTCGACGATGGAGCCGAGACCGAGCTTGTATCGAGACTGCGCGAGCTCCACGGCCAGGCGAGCCTGCTTTAGCAGTTGGTCGGTGAGGTCCAGCCGCTCGAACTGCGTCCTGGAATTCAGCCAGGCGATGCGAACGTCACGCGCCACCTGGTCCTCCAGAGTCCTGAGGTTTTCGTCTTCAGCCTGGGCCCGGAAGTCGGCTTCAGCGCGCCGGGCAGAGAACAAGCGGCCGTTGAAAATGGGGATGTTGATATTCACGCCCGCGGCTGCGTAGCGGTCCGTCAGGGACTTCTGATGGTACGGCGTAAGCCCAGCAGCGCCGACCGAACTGACGGTTGGAAACCAGAGGTCGCGCTCGGCGCGGGCAAATTTCTGCGTGGCCTGTTGGTTGAATCGCTGCCTGACCAGTTCGGGACGCTCGCGGAGCGCCTGCCCAATGAGGAGCGGCAAGTCGGGAGGCGGCGGGCCGGGCAACGGAACTTCGGAGAGCTCGAAGGCGAGCTGGTCGCGGTCGCCGAGCGCCTCAGAGAGGGTGGCGAATGAGCCTTGGACGTCATCTTCGGCCTGGACCAAAAGCAGCTTGGCCTCCGCCAGATTGACGCCGGCAAAACTCACATCGAGTCCCGAGCGCAGCTTGCTTTGGGCGAGTTCGGTCACCTGATCGACCACCAACTGCCGCTCATCGACAGTTTCCTGAGCGACTTTCAGCAGGGCTTTTGCCCGCAGGGCCCCGAAATAGGCGCGGGTGACCGCGAACAGAACATCCTCCCGGGTCGCTTGGACGCTTTCCTGGACGGCCTGCGAGCGCAACCGCGAACTCTGGACCAGGTTTTGCGTCCGGCCGAAGTCGGTGATGAGCTGGTTGACCGCAACTCCGTCGGAATAGCGATTGTAGATGATGGGGTTGTTTAAGGCCCCCGCTGCGATACGGCTGTTGGGCAAGGCGCCGGCCCCGGTCAGGCTTCCGTAGGCGAACGGGTAATACGCCGACTGCGTCTCGGTGACCACCTGCGAGGCTGCCTGGGCCGCGAAGCGGGCGGCGCCGAGTTGCGGATGATTGCGGGCGGCAATCTGTTGCGCCTCGGCCAGGGTGAGTTTTTGCGGCGCCTGGGCACGGACCGCAATCGCGAAGAAAATGAAGACTACCAGCAAGCCGCAGCGTCTTATCACGTCGCCTCCGTTTTCAGTGTAGGTAGTTCCTGAGAGCTCCGGCGGCGGTACACGAGCAAGTACGCCGCCGGAACGATAAAGGCGGTCAGAGGCACCGAAACGGCAAGACCGCCGATGATGGTCCAGGCGAGCGGCGCGTACATCTCGCTGCCGGTGCCGAGCCGGAGGGCCATGGGCAGCAGGCCGATGATGGTGGCGAGCGAGGTCATGAGGATGGGTCGCAGCCGGATGCGGCAGGCGAGAATGGCGGCCTCGCGCACCGGCCGGCCTTCGCGGCGAAGCTGGTGGGCCATTTCGACCATCAGAATGCTGTTGAACGCCACCAGGTCCACCAGCATCACCACACCCATCAAGGACACGATGTTCAAGGTTGTGCCGGTCAGGACCAGGGCGATCAAGGCGCCCATGAGGCCCATCGGCACCGCCAGCAAGACCAGCCAGGGATCGGCGAAGGAAGAAAGCTGCGCCGTGAGCAACAGGAACAGCAACACCAGGGAAAGGATGAGGCCGAAACCAAAACTTTGGAACGAGTCGCGCATTTCCTGAACCATGCCGCGCAACTGGACCGAGACGCCTTCGGGCAGACGAGCCTCTGCCAGGATGCCGCGGATGGCGCTCGCGACTCTGCCGAGGTCCTCGCTCGACGGCGCCACGTACACGTCCACGTCGCGCTGAATCTGGTAGTGGTCCACTTCGGTGGGCGATTCGATGTGGCGGATTTTGGCCACCGCGTCCAGCAGGACGGTGGAGCGCTGGCCTGCGCCGCGGAGCGGAATGTTCTTCAAGTCCGCAACATCCTTGACCTGGTCTTCGGCGTACTGCACGGTGAGCAGGTAATCGTTGCCGGTTGCAGGATCAATCCAATAGCCGGGGTTGATCATGCCGTTCGAGGTCAGGGCGGTGATGACGTTGTCCACGACCTCTTTCTGGCTCAGGCCCAGCTCGCTCGCGCGCCGCCGGTCGATATCCAGCCGCAGAGCCGGATAGTCGATGTCCTGGGGGACGAAGACGTCACCTATGCCCGCCAGCCGCCGGATGCGCTCCGCGAGCTCAGTCGCGGTCGAGAAATTAGCGTTAAGGTCGGGGCCGCTCACCTGAACGTCAATCGGGGCGGGGGAGCCGGAGTTCAGGACGGCGTCGATTCGTCCGCCGGACTGGAAGTAGGCGCTCAGGCCGGGAACTTCCGAGGCTATCCGCTGCCGGATGCGTTGGATATATTCATAGCTGCTGGCGCGATGGCCTTCTTCGAGCCCGACTTGGACAAATGCGGTGTGAGCAGCCGAATTGCTCGTATAAATCGCCGAGAATCCCGGCGTCACGCCGACGTTGGAGACCGTGACCCCAAGATCGCGCGGGCCCACCACCTGGCGCACAATCTGCTCCACTTTCTGCACTTCGTCCTCCGTCACCTCGAGACGAGTGCCGCTCGGCGCCTTGAGATTAATCACGAACTGACCGGCATCGGTGCGGGGGAAGAAGGAGACGCCCAGGAGCGGAGAGAGCAGAAGGCTGAGAACCGAAACCGCCAGCAGGCCAATCACAACCGCCCGCGGCCGTTCCAGCGCCCGGCCGGCGAGACGGTCATAGGCTGCGAGGAGCTTTTCAAACTGGCGGTTGAATTTCTCCTGAAAGCGCTGCGGCGCCGCTCCGCCTTGCCTATTTCGCGGCTTAAGGAACCGGGCGCAATAGAGCGGCACCACCGTCATGGCCACGAAGTAGGAGGCAAAAACCGAGAGCACGACGGCCAGCGCCAGCGCCGAGAAGAGGAACTTGCTGACACCATACAGGAAGGTGACCGGGAAGAAGACCACCGCCGCCGTGAGCGTGGCGGCCAGGACCGGAAGGGCGACTTCTCTCGCGCCCTCCACCGCAGCGGTTTCCGGCGGCTCGCCGCCATCGAGGTGACGGAAAATGTTTTCGAGCACGATCACGGCATTGGCGATCAGCCGAGAAAAACCCAAAGCCACGCCCGCCAGAACCATGATGTTGAGCGAGCTACCGCCAAAATAGAGTGCGATGAAGGTGGCCAGCGCCGAAATTGGAAAGCAGAGAAAGGCCGCGGCCGTCACACGCAGGCTTCCGAGGAAGACCAGGATGATGAGCGAAGTGAGAGCCAGGCCCACCAGCCCCTCGTGAATCAAAGTGCTGACGGACTGCTTCACCACCAGGGACTGGTCAAACACCACCCGAGCCGCCAGTTCCTTGGGGACGCCGACCAGATGTCCGAGTGCGGCCTTGACGCCTTCGACCACCTTGATGGTGTTGGCCGAACCGCTTTCCTTCATGATGGGCACGTAGACCGAGGGCTGCCCGTCAACGCGGACCGCGTCGAGTTGAATGGCCTCGGCGTCCCGGGCGGCTCCCACGTCGCCCACCGTTACGGTGGCCTCACCCACGGTCTTGAGCGGGACGAGATTAATGTCGTTGACGTCGGAAATCTGGCTGTTGGTGTAGATGTGATACTCGCGCTGGCCGATCTTCACCTCACCGGCGGGGAGAATCAGGTTGGCGTTGTTCACCGCTCGGACCACGTCGGTCAGGCTGAGCTGTTGGGATTGCAGCTTCAGCGGATCGACGTAGACCATGATCTGCCGGTAACGACCGCCGAAAGGAGGGGGGATGGTGGCCCCGGGGACGCTCGCGATCTGCGGCCGGACGGCGTACTGGGCGAGGTCCCGCAACTGGGTCTCGCCCAACCCTTCGCCTTTGAAAGTGACTAGGCACACCGGAAGACTGGCGGCGTCGAACTTGAGAACCACGGGCGGCAGCGTCCCCGGAGGCAGCCGCCGCAGGTTCGCCATCGCCAGGTTGGAAATCTCTGTAACGTCCGCGTCGGCATTGGTTCCGGGCTGAAAGTAAATTTTAATCAGGCTCACACCCGGCAGCGAACGCGATTCCATGTGTTCAATCCCGCTGCCCAAAGTAAAAAACCGCTCGAAGCGGCCGGTGATTTCAGCCTCGACCTCCTCGGGCGGCATGCCACTGTAAAAAGTCGCTACGACGACCTCCGGGATATCGATGGTTGGAAACAAGTCGACCGGCATACGGACGAGTCCCGTGGCGCCTACGACCGCAACAATGAGGCTGGCCACGACAATCACATAGGGCTTGCGAATGGCAAAACGAGACATTACCGGTCCTCCTTCCCGGATGGCGCCACCGGCTGCACTGGCTGGCCCGGCTTAAGCTGCTTCGGGTTGCTCGAAATCACCCGATCCTCTTCCCGGAGGCCGGCCGTGATTTCGATTTCGGCTGCCGACTCGATTCCCACGCTCACGTCGCGCTTCTCCACCACGTCTCCGGCGCCGACTACCAGCACGGCAGGCTGGTTGTCGCGCGAAAGGACCGCCTGGAGCGGCACGGTGAGAGCGTTCTCGCGGTGTTCGAGGGTGATTTCGGCGTCGGCGTATTCGCCCGGCACCAGCTCCAGTTTCGGGTTGGGGACATCCACTTCCGTGCGCATGGTGCGGGTTGAAGGGTCGAGTTCGCCGGCGAATCGTGAGACGGTCCCGGCCAAAGTCCGGCCAACGACGGGGACGCGCACGCCGACCAGCGTTCCCGAATGGATAAAGGGAACCGCGGACTCCGGCACGAAGATCACCAGCCTTAAGGGATCATTCTGGGTCAGCTTGACGAGCGGCATTCCCTGAGTGGTCGTCGACGTCCCGGCCGGCAGCATGGCACCGGTGTGTGCGTAGCGCTTGGCAATCACACCGGGGAAAGGGGCTGTAATCCGCGAGTATTCAACGATGTCGCGAGCCTTTTTGACATTGGCTTGCGCGTCTTCCAGAGCCGCACGGGCCGCCGCGAGCGCCGCCCGGTTCCCGGAGATCTCGGCTTCGGCGGCTTTGTCTTTGCTCACGGCGTCGTCCACTTCCTGCTGGGCCACGAGGTTGTTCTTCGAGTCGCTGACCGCGGCCAGGCGGCTGGCCTGCAAATGGATCGACTCATGGACGGATTCGGCTCGCCTAAGCTCTTCCTCGGCGCGGGCCACTTCGGCCTTGCGGCGCATCACCGTGGCGGAAGCCTGGTCTTGTTCGCGCTCGAGCTCAGGTATGGCTAGAACCGCCAGAAGCTGGCCCTGGCGGACGCGGGTCCCCACGTCGACGTAAATCGCCTTGACATATCCCGCCACTTTGGCGTGGACGTCCACTTCCTGAAAGGGCTCGAGCTCCGCTTCCAGTATCAGGCGTCGTGAAATTGACCCTCGCGTCACCCGGACCACGGCGACCGAGGGCGGCGGGTCCGCCGCCGCTTGTTCGCGTGCCCGTACCGCTCGGGAGCACCCCTCGGTCGAAAGCACTGCGACCGCCGACAGGATGATCGCCAGGCTCCACCCCACCATTCGAAATGATTGCGTTCTTTCCTTCATTCGCTCCTCCACTTGCGTTCGGTTAAGAAATAACCTTACCGAGGCCAGGGCCTGGCTCGGGCGCGCGTGATCGCTCACGCGGGGCTTGGCATTTACACGTCGCGCCTCGAGACCGGTTGCGGGACGCTCTGACTTTCGCCCGCGAGACAGTCCTCTTCTGCGGTTCAATGAGGCAAAATGTGCGCTGATCGGGGTCTCTTAAACGACGGGAGGTGAACGGGCAGAGCGCAGCCGCCGCCAGGCGGACTTCGTAGTGTCTGCGCCGGCTGGTTGGAACGGAGCAGCGTCAAGGGGCGGGTTGAAGGGGGCGAAGCGGTTTTCGAGACGCGGCCTGCGGCGCCGGCTCCGCCGCGGATGGTTCGTTTGCGGCCGTAAATGATGACGAACGTGACTCAGCCAAACAGGCCGCTTGCGCTTCGTCCCAGCCGACATAGCCGGGCTGGGCGCCGGTGTTCCTTGACTTGCGCCGGGAACGGGCGCGACTGCGGTGAGCCGAGACGGGCTGGGAACCAGCCCCTGTAACACCGCCATGATAAGCAGCGGGGCCAGTAACCAACTCCCGAATCGCAATGTCCGTGACATGCCCGAGAATACCGCATTCGGGCCGAATGATGCAACTAATACAGGTTAACGGTACTGGTATATTTTGAAATCTGGAATCTTCCGGGCCTGGCCGCTCCTTCTCATCCGGCTCATCCAGCTCATTCGGCGGCCCAGAGTTCCTGGCGCAGCAGTTCGCTGGCAAGCGGTCCGAGTGGCACACCCGCCTTCCATTGAAGGATGGAGCGGGAGACGGGAATCGAACCCGCGACGTCCAGCTTGGGAAGCTGGCATTCTACCGCTGAATTACTCCCGCTTGGGCCCTCTCTCCTTGTCCTGAGCCGAACTTAACATGCGAAGTATACCACGAATGTAAGCTTTGCAATTCCTGCCGCGTCCATCGATTAGTGGCGTCCGTTGGATTCCCGCTGGCGCGGGAATGGTCTTCGGGGCGGGCTGTCTTCTGTCACGATGCGGGGAGTGATTCAGCGACACCGAACGCGAGGCGTGACCCATGCTAGAATCCGTGCTGGACATTCACCGTAGTCTTCGCGATGGAAACTGTTGCGCTCACCGTCGTCGTTCCCATGTATAACGAAGAGGAGAACGTGCAGCCTCTGGCGACGGAACTCGCCCGGGCGTTCGATGGGTTCGCGGACAACGTGGAGTTCCTGGTGGTGGACGACGGCTCGACGGACGGCACGTTCGAGCGGCTCAAGCAGACGCAGGAGCGCGACCCGCGGATTCGCATCGCGCGGTTCCGCCGCAACCTGGGGCAGACGGCGGCCATGGCGGCGGGATTTCACCTGGCCAAGGGCCGCGCGGTGGTGACGATCGACGGTGACCTGCAAAACGATCCAGCCGAGATTCCGCGCCTCGCGGCCATGCTGAAGGATTGGGACTGCGTGTGCGGCGTCCGCGCGCGACGGGAAGACAAGGCTTGGAAAAAGCTGAGTTCCCGTATCGCGAACGGGTTTCGGAACTGGGCAACGGGCGACAGCATCATCGACACCGGCTGCACGCTCAAGGCGTACCGGCGCGAGTGCCTGGAGCGGCTGGAACTCTACCACGGCATGCACCGGTTCCTGCCGACGTTACTGAAGATGCAAGGCTACCGCGTGACGCAAACGCCCGTCACGCACCGTCCGCGCCTGCGCGGCACGACAAAGTATGGGACGTGGGGCAGGCTCGTGAAGGGCCTGGGCGACGTCTGGGCCGTGCGCTGGATGAAACGGAACCGCATTGATTATGAGAGCGTGCTTGAAGTGCAGGATTCAGGAATCAGGATTCAGGAGTCAGAAAGACACAAGATGGCTCAATGACCCGATGAATCAATGGCCCGATTCTTCCAAGTCCCCCGCTGAACCCGCATCGCCCGCGTGGCGTCACTTGCTGTTGTTAGGCGTTGTCGCCGCTTGCCTTTTTTTTGTGGGCCTGGGCCGGCTGCCACTGCTCGAGCCGGACGAGGGCCGCAATGCCGAGGTGGCGCGCGAAATGGCGGTGGGCGGCGACTGGATCACACCACACTTCGATTCCCTGCCCTATTTGGACAAACCGGCGCTCTACTTCTGGCTGGTCGCGGGATCGTTCCGAATGTTTGGCGCTTCGGAGTGGGCAGCGCGAATGCCCTCGGCGCTCGCAGCTCTCGCCACGCTGCTGCTTGCCTGGTTTCTGGCGCGTCGAATGTCGGGGAGGGCCGCCAGCCTTGGTGCAGGCATCGTGCTTGCCGCTTCGCCACTCTTTGTCATCTTCGCACGCCAAGTCATCTTTGACATGACGCTCGCTTTCTTCGTCACCCTCGCCATGACCTGCTTCTGGCTGGTGGAGGAGTCACGCTTCACGCGGCCGTGGCTGGAACTGGTTCTCTTCGCCTCCTCGGGCCTCGCGGCCATCACGAAGGGCCCGGTGGGTTTCCTTCTGCCGTTCCTGAGCATTCTCGCCTACGAAGCGATACGCGGCCGGATGCACGATCTGAAGAAATTGCGTTGGGGGCGGGGCCTTGCGGTGTTCTGCGCCGCTTCGCTCCCGTGGTTCCTAGCTGTCTCCATTCGCCATCCGGATTTTCCCCGCTACGCCTTTTGGGACGAGAGTCTCTTGCGGTTTGCTTCCGGTCATGCTCATCGCGGAGGCGGTCCGTTTTATTACATTCCGGTTTTTCTGGGCGGCTTTTTGCCGTGGAGCTTCTTGCTGGTGTTTGTGGCGTGGAACCGGCGGAGGCGTTGGAAAGAACTGCGACAGGAGGGCTCCCGCCCCACGGTCTTCTTGCTGGCTTGGGTTGGAGTGATCTTCTTATTCTTTTCGATTTCCCAGTCGAAGCTTCCGGGCTACGTTCTGCCTGCGACGATTCCGCTGAGCATCCTGATGGCGCAGGCGTGGCGGGAAGTATCCGAAGGCGATCGCCGGCCGGACTGGCTGACGGCAGGCTTTGCGGCGCTGATGCTGCTCGGACTTCTGACGGCCGCTTCGCCGCAGCTTCTTCGCGTGGCGGCGCTCCAGCATCGCGCTGCCGAGAAACTGCCGCCCGCCACGCTCGCGATGCTCGCCCCGTCGCTCCTTTACAGCGGAATGATCCTGGTGGCTCTGGGCATTCTCGGCCGCCACTTGGCGCGCCACACCCGCGGACGAACAGCGTGGTGGACCACTCTCGCGACCCTTGCGCTGGTCTTTCCTTTGCTGCTGTTGCGATGGATCGCTCCACTTCGGAGTTACGCCGCGGCTGACTCCAGCCGCGAATTGGCCGAAACCATTCAGGCGAGCTCCGAAAGAGACCTGCCCGTATACGCCTACCACTATTTTCGCACCGGCCTGCCGTTTTATCTCGGGCGGCCGGTGACTCTGGTGACTGCGGACGGCGCAGAGACGACCAGCAACTACGTCGTTTCGCGCTATGACCGCTTGCAACACCAACAGTCGAGCGCGGGCGGCGCAATCTTCACGAGCGACGCACAACTTGAAGCTCGCGCGCGATCAACCCCGCTCCTCGTTCTGGTGCGCGACGGACAGGCGGCCGCGCTCACAGGACTCATCGCAGGGCTCGAACCCTTGTGGACAAGCTGGCAGTATTCGGTTTGGGAAACGCCAGGGCAGGAAACTCCGGCGCGCTGATTGGTAACCCCTTCAGTTCCTACGGCGCGTGATCACCGCAGCAAAAAAGCCGTCCATGCCGTCCCGATCGGGTCGGGTCCGGAAGTAACCTTGTGGATCAAACAGCGGGGCGAGGGCCGGAAACTCGCGCGCGAGCTCATCGCCCTTCAGGGGCCGGAATCCGGGCTCCTCGGCGCACGCCCGCTCGATGACTTCTTCGTTTTCCTCGGGCTCGAGCGAACAGGTGGCGTACACC
The DNA here is from genome assembly GCA_035934405.1 of Terriglobia bacterium. Taxonomy (GTDB): domain Bacteria; phylum Acidobacteriota; class Terriglobia; order UBA7540; family UBA7540; genus DASYXW01. The sequence goes on along the minus strand of DASYXW010000089.1, from coordinate 7,121 downwards.
AGACGCCCCGCCCCGGCGAGCGCTTCGAGCGCGGTCCGCAACATGCGCACCTGGACGCCGGCCAGCCGGTCGAGGTCGCTCGGCTGGAGCCGGAGCTTGATTTCGGGATTTCGCGCCAGGGTACCGGTTCCCGAGCAGGGAGCGTCCACCAGGATGCGATCGAAAGTCCCCCGCACTGCGAGGGGCTGCGTCGCATCCTGGCAGACGGTGAGAAACTGGGTGGCCGCGGGCAACTGGCCTGCCAGCAGACGGCGCATCGTCTGGAGCCGCCGCAGACTGACGTCGCAGGCGACAAGCTGGCCTCGGCCGAGCGCCGCCGCAAGTTGCGCCGTCTTGTTTCCCGGCGCGGCGCAGAGATCGAGCACGCTCTCGCCCGGCAAAGGCCGGACGAGAGAGGCGACGATCTGTGAGGCTTCGTCTTGAATCGCCAGGCGTCCCTCACGGAAAGCCGTGGAAGCTTGCACCCTTCCAGACTCAACAATGAGGGCGGAGTCTGAGTAAGCTCCAAGCCGTGTTGCGACGTTCTCAGCAGCAAGCTCGCGCCGGACTTCGTCGCGCCGCTCGGCTCTCACCCGCAAGCTGACGCGCGGAGTGGACGCGCTTGCCCGAGCCAGCGCCACGGTTTTTTCGACACCCAGCCGCGCCGTCCATCGCTTACGGAGCCAAGCGGGCAACGAACGCAGCGCCGCGGCGTCGAGCTCGGGATCCGGCGCCCCTTCGTGCCGCGCTTCCAAGCCCTCCCACGGCGGCGGATTACACCGGCGCAACACGGCATTCACCAGCCCGGCTGCGGATTGCTTCCGCGCCGCCCGAGTGAGCTCCACGGACTCGTTCACCGCGGCTGACTTTGGGACTTTTTCGAGAAACCGGATCTGATAGATCCCCAGGCGCAGGATCACCGCCACTTCAGGATCAAAGTAGCTTAGCGATCTGCCCGAAAGCTGCTCCAACTGGTAGTCAAGCTCGCCGCGCCATCGCAGCACGCCCATCGCCAACTCGGTGGCAAGCCGGCGGTCAGCGTCGCGCAACCCAGCCGCCGGCGCGCCCTGGAGCAGATCGACGGCAAAAGCGCTGCCGGCTTCAACGCGCCGAAGGATGCGGTAAGCGGCGTCCCGCGCCGGAGAAATGGCCAGGGCCGGGTCAGCCAAGTCTTTCCGTGGCCGCAAGCCGCGCCCCATTGGCAAACTCCCGCGCCGAAATCCGCTTTCGGCCTTCGAGTTGAACTTCATCGAGCGCGAGCAGCGTCCGCTCGCCGCAGGCCACCAGCAATCCCGACGCTTCAATCATCAACGCACCAAGGTGACGCTCACCCGAGGTTGGGTTCGGAATGACGTGGGCTTTCCAAATGTGCAGATTCTTCCCTCGGAACGATGCGTAGGTTCCCGGCCAGGGACACAAGCCGCGAACACGCCTCTCGATTTCTCTTGCGGTGAGCGACCAGTCAATCCGTCCGTCCCTTTTCTTCAAGATCGGCGCCAGCGTCGCTCGCGCGTGCTCCTGCGGTCGAGGCTGAATCTCACCCCGATCGAGGAGGCCCAAGGTTTCGGTCATCAGCTCAGCGCCCGCGACGCTCATGCGCGCCGAGAGGGTCTCTGTCGTATCGTCGTTTTCGATTGCCGTTTCTCGCTGTAACAGAATGTCCCCCGTGTCCAGTCCCGCGTCGATCATCATCGTCGTCAACCCCGTCAGCCGCTCGCCGCGAATGATCACCCACGGAATCGGCGCGGCGCCGCGATACTTCGGCAGCAGCGAGGCGTGAAGGTTGATGCAACCCAGGCGGGGCAAACGAATCATCCAGGGCGGAATGAGGTGCCCGTAGGCTACGACGACCATCGCGTCCGGATGATACTGCGAAAGGAAAGCGCGTACTACCTCATCCCTCAACCGTCGCGGCTGGAAAACCGGCAGGCCTGCCTCCATCGCCCTCCTCTTCACCGACGGAGCTTTGAGATCATAGCCGCGGCCACTCGACTCGTCGGGGTTGGTCACGACGAGCTGCAGGGCGAACTTTTCCCGAATGAGGCGGTCGAGGGTGGGGACGGCGAATTCAGGCGTGCCGCAGAAAATGAGGTTCACGGTCGTCAGTCATCGTGGATCAGTCGTCCGTGAAGCGTCGCCCGCGACCGCTATTCCAACTTCCCGCGAATTTCACGGCCGAGAACTGACCCGACAGCAATGGGCGGCTGATTACCACTCTCCCGCCTTCGCCATCTTCTTCACCTTGCGTCTGATCGAATCGCGCTTCAACATGCTGAGATGTTGAATGAACAAGACGCCGTTCAGGTGGTCGATCTCGTGAGCGAAGGCGCGGGCCAGCAAGCCTTCGCCGCTGAGATTGATTTCCTGGCCGTGAACGTCCTGAGCTCGGACCGAGGCGCGCGCCGGGCGTGGTGTGTTGGCGCGAAAGTCCGGCAGGGATAGGCATCCCTCTTCTTGCTCCTGTTTGCCGTCGATGGAGACGATGACCGGATTCACAAGCACGAGCTGTTTGCTCTTGTCCTCTCCCCCGGTCTCATCGATCACGCAGAGACGCTTGGGGATTCCAATCTGCGGCGCCGCCAGGCCCACACCGTGCGCCGCGTACATGGTCTCAAACATGTCGGCCACGAGCTTCTCCAACTCGGCGTCGAAGACCAAAACCGGCTCGGCGGCCCGTTCGAGGATCGTCTCACCGTATTTCACAATCGGGTAGATCATAAGCAGTTGTCAGTTGCCAGTTCTCAGTTGTCAGAACTGCCGTAGTTGCTCCGCATAACCGGCAAAGTTCCGCCGCGTCTCACCCATCGAGTCGCCGCCGAATTTCTCCACGAACGCTCGCGCCAGCACCAGCGCGACCATGGCCTCGGCCACCACGGCAGCGGCCGGCACCACGCAAACGTCCGAGCGCTCGTAAGCCGCCTTCACGGTTTCTCGGGTCTCGAAATCCACCGATTCGAGCGGGTGCCGCAACGTCGAGATGGGCTTGAGATGGCCTCGCACGACGATATCCTGCCCATTGGAAATGCCACCTTCGAGCCCGCCGGCCCGGTTCGAGCGCCGCGTGAAGCGCGACTCGCCACGGTCATAGCCGATGGCATCGTGCACTTCGGAACCCGGCGACGCGGCGTTGCGAAAGGCGTCTCCCACTTCCACGCCTTTCACGGCCTGAATGGACATCACGGCCTGAGCCAGCGCGCCGTCCAGCCGCTCGTCCCATTGGGCGCACGAACCCAGGCCTGCCGGCATGCCGCGCGCGACCACCTCGAAGACACCGCCGACGGAGTCGCGATTCTCCACCGCGCGGTCCACTTCCTGCTTCATCCGCTCTTCGACCGCCGGGTCAACACAGCTCAGAACGATTTCCTCCCGGTCGCGCAAGGCGAGTACGGCGTCAAACGCCACCGGGCGGTCGAGGGCGGCTCGTCCCACCTGCAGAACGTGGCTGGCGATCTCGATGCCAAACTCCCGCAGAAAGAGCTTGGCGAGGGATCCCACCGCCACGCGAGCCGCCGTTTCACGGGCGCTCGCCCGCTCCAGCACGTAGCGCGCGTCGCGGAAGTTGTATTTCAGGCACCCCGCCAGGTCCGCGTGACCCGGCCGCGGCGGCGAAAGCGGTTTGTATTGGGCGCGCGTCTCAGGCTGATCCTCCACCGCCATCGCCTCACTCCAGTTCGCCCAGTCGCGGTTCTCAATGAGCACCGTAATCGGTGAGCCGATGGTTAGGCCGTGACGCACTCCGGAAAGAAATTGCGCGATGTCGCGCTCAATCTTCATGCGGCCGCCGCGACCATACCCCCCCATGCGGCGCTTCAAGTCGCGATTCACGTAGCTGAAGTCAACGCGGAGTCCGGCGGGCAATCCGGAGAGCACCGCCAACAAAGCCTGTCCGTGCGATTCGCCGGTCGTCTGGAATCTCAGCATAAAGCCCTGGCGATTTCATCGCGACGGCCGGGTTCCACCCACTGGCGCGGGACCGGCCGATGTTCCGCGAGCGCTGCGGCAAGCGGGCGCCCGCCAACCCCTATCTTAGCGAAAAGAGATTTGAAACGTCAAAAGAAGCCAGAGCGGCGTGGCCGGCAATCCTCCCGCGCGGTTCTCCTTTCGGGCATTTATCAGCTCCTCCCCTCTGCCGACTGGACTATAATGCGCTAAGGCGGAGAAAAAATTGCGATTTCTGATTCTGAGCGATATCCACTCGAACCTGGAAGCGTTCGAGGCCTGCATGGAGGGCGCGCGCGGCAAGTACGACCGCACGCTATGCCTCGGCGACCTAGTCGGCTACGGACCTGATCCCAATGCCGTCATCGATCCGGTTCGCGAACTCGCGGAGGTGACAATCCGGGGCAACCATGACAAGGCTTGCTGCGGTATCACCGACGCCGAGGATTTTAACCCTCTGGCGCGAGTGGCCACGATGTGGACCCGCCAACAGCTTACCCCCGACCATCTTGCCTTTCTGCGCGACCTTCCCCAGGGGCCCGCGCATGTCAATGGCTTCGACATCGTGCACGGCGCTCCCGCCGACGAGGACGAGTACATCGTCGGTCCGGAGACGGCGATGCCGGCGCTCAAGGACCTTACCACGCAGGTCGTGCTCTTCGGACATACGCACCTGCAAGGCGGTTTCATGCTCACTCCAGCGGGCGGCTTCCAGTCGATCTACGGCGACTTCGCAGCGGCGGCCGATGGTGATACCGTGACCTGCACGGTAAAGCTCGATCCAGGCGCGCGATACCTGATCAATCCCGGCTCGGTGGGCCAGCCCCGCGACGGCGACTGGCGCGCAGCCTTTGCCATCCTCGACGATGCTGCCACAGCAGTGGAGTACTACCGCACACCTTACGATCTGGCGAAGACCCAGGAGAAGATGAAGGGCGCCGGCCTGCCGGACCCGCTCATTCGGCGGCTGGAATTCGGGCGCTAGGCCCGTCATCCTCAGCGCCAGCGAAGGATCCAAACTCTCAGAAGGCTACATAGGTCACTGTAACCGCCGGCGGCGCCTGATTCCACTCTGCCGGCATGTGCTCGAACGTCACGCGGAACGGCCGAGACTCGCCGGCCATGAGCGGCGGTGTCTCCGCGGTGACGGCGTGCGCCGTCTCGCGCAAGACCACCTGGTTCAGCATGTCCACAAACTCGAGCTGGAGGTCAAGCTGGTGGACCACACGCGTTCCGTTGTTGACCACTGTCGCATCGAGGTACGTAACCGTGTCGCCGAGAAAATTCCGGGCGGCGCTCATGCGCGCGTCCGAGACTACGATCTGGGATTGATAAGCCTTCGCCTCTTCAGTGAGCGGCGCTCTCCTGATGGGGACAGAAGATTTCAAGTGGGCAAGCCAGATGATCGGCGCGAGAAGAGCGGCCAGGATGGCTGCAGCCAACAGAGTGTAAGTGCGAACCCGCATGTCAGGTGCAGTGACGAGTGGCGAGTGGCAAGTGAGAAGTCAGAAGCGGCGGACAAGTGAGAAACAGACTTCGATCATTGCGATCGGCGTAGCTCTTGCTCGTCACTCGTCACTTGTCACTCGTCACCATTCTTATGTTCCGGCCACGGTAAGACCCTCGACGAGCACCGTTGGAGCTGCGATCGAACCGCGGAATTCGAGGTCGGAGCCGATTCCGGTGATGTGGTTCAGCATCTCGGCGAGGTTACCCGCGATGGTGACTTCTTCGACGGGAAACGTCAGCTCACCGTTTTCAATCCACATGCCCGCGGCGCCGCGCGAATAGTCGCCGGTAACGATGTTGACACCCGATCCGATGAGTTCCGTCACATAGAGGCCGCTCTTCACCGAGCGCAGCATCTCTTGGGGCGACTGCGTCCCAGGCTCGATATAAAAGTTCTTGGGCCCGACGCCGGGCGGGCCGACGACGCCGCGCGAAGCATTGCCGGTGGAGCGCAGCTTCAGTCGGCGAGCCGTGTAACTGTTGAGGAGGTAATTGCGGAGCACTCCCTGCTCGATCACCGGCGTGAGCGAGGGTGGAACGCCCTCATCGTCAAATGGCCGGGAGCCGAATCCGGCGGGACGCAACCCGTCGTCGAGGACGATGACGTTTTCGCCCGCTACCCGCTCGCCGAGTTTGCCGGTGAGGAACGAGGCGCCGCGGTAAATGGCGTCGCCACGCACGGCCTCGAAGATATGGCCGAGGAGCGACGGCGCCGTCTCGGGGTCGAAGATGACAGGCGCCTGGCAGGTGGGAACCTTGCGGCCGCCCAGCCGCCGCAGCGCGCGCTCCGCCGCTTTGCGACCGACCGACTCGGGACTTTCGAGTCCGGCGGCGCGGCGCGAGATCGAATACCAGTAATCCCGCTGCATCGAGCCGCTGCCGTTCTGTGCCACGGGGATGACGGTGAGCGAGCAGTAGGACGACCGGTAGCTCCCGGTGAACCCGAGCGAGTTAGAGTAAGCCTTCGCTCCCCAGCCCGAGTCGAACGACGAGCCTTCGGAATTGCGGATGCGCGGGTCAACCGCCAGCGCGGCTTGCTCGGCGCGCCGCGCCATGCCAATGCGCTCGTCGGGGGTGAGCGCCGCGACGTCGGCCGAGTAGAGGGCGAGGTCGCCCGCGTGACGTCCCAAGAGACTGGCGTCGGGAAGGCCGCTCGCCTCGTCTTCCGAGGTCGCCCGCGCCATGGCGACGGTTCGCTCCACCAGGCGGTCGAGCGCGACAGACGAGAAGTCGCTGGAATACGACGTGGCGCTGCGCGAGCCGAGAAAGACGCGCAGGCCAAGAATTTTGGACGCGGCTTCTTTCAGGTTCTCGATCTGGCCCAGACGGATGGTGACGGAAAACTCTTCACCTTCGCGCACCGTCGCATCCACTGCTGTTGCGCCGGTGCGCATCGCGCGCCCGACGAGGTCCTGGCCGATTTGTTCGAGTTGGGCTTCAGACATAATCCATCGCGCCCCTTACATGAATGACGCAGCCCCGCGCGGCGCCGTGCCACCCACCGTGAGCTGGCTGACCTTGGTTGTCGGCAGTCCCACGCCCACCGGCACGCTTTGGCCCTCTTTGCCGCAGGTGCCGATGCCCTCGTCGAGCTTAAGGTCGTTGCCGACGGCGGTGACGCGCGTCAGCACGGTGGGACCGTCGCCGATGAGCGTCGCGCCTTTGACAGGCGCCGTGACCTTGCCGTCTTCGAT